>CAWHBI010000028.1:0-292161 GCA_963827545.1 uncultured Alphaproteobacteria bacterium | reverse complement strand
GCAACTGCATCGGAAAGCCCGCACCGGTGACCAGGGGGGTCGCGCCAATCACATAGGCGCCTCGCAGTGACGCATCGAGGGCGCGGCGAACTCCTGGCCGAACGACTCCATCCGGCCTCGTCGTCTCCTGCTGCTCAGACGAAAGGCACCCGTGCCCATCGATTGGCATTGTCAGGCGGCGCTGGGGACCTCTAGGATTGCCGTCGCGTCATGCGAAACGCCGAGCCAGGAGAACCACCCATGCGATCCCGACCCGTGTTTGCCGCCGCTCTTCTGGCCGCGGCCCTAGCCCCTGGCCAAACGCTCGCCCAGTCACCGCTCAAGACCGCAGTCGACGGCACCTTCGCGCCGCATGCCATGCCGAAATTGGAGGGCGGTATCCAAGGCTTCAATGTCGACCTCGCCAACGAGATCGGCAAGCGCCTGAAGCGCCCGGTCGACGTCACCGCCACGCAGTTCTCAGGCATCCTGCCCTCCCTGCAGGCCGGCACCATCGACTTCGTGGCGGCGCCTGTCACGGTTACCAAGGAGCGGGCGGAGAACTACCTCTTCACAGAGGGTTATCTCAACACGGACTACCAGTTCTTGACTAAGAAGGGCGAGCCGGCGATCACCGACCTCAAACAGCTCAAGGGAAAAGTG
This sequence comes from uncultured Alphaproteobacteria bacterium, assembly GCA_963827545.1. Taxonomy (GTDB): domain Bacteria; phylum Pseudomonadota; class Alphaproteobacteria; order Rhizobiales; family Hyphomicrobiaceae; genus AWTP1-13. The sequence goes on along the minus strand of CAWHBI010000028.1, from coordinate 291,519 downwards.
GTCTCCGTCAACAAGGGCTCAGCCTACGACAGCTGGGCGAAGGGTCTCGAAGGCCAAATCGGCTGGACGGTCGAGAGCTTCGGCACGCAGACGGATGCGGTGCAGGCGGTCATGGCAGGGCGCGCCTACGCCAACGTCGCCGGCAGCACGGTGATCCAGTGGGCGGCAAAGCAGCAGCCGCAGCTGCAGCTCTCCTATCTGCATTCGACCGGCTTGGTATGGGCGGCGGCGCTGCGCAAGGATTCCAAGGAGCTGCTGGGCCTGATCGAGAACGCCATCGAATGCATGAAAAAGGACGGGACCATGGCGGCCATGCACGAGCGCTGGTTCGGGACCACCCCGGCGCCTGGCTCTGCCGCGCTTACCATCTTCCCGGGTACCGGCGTGCCGGGCACCCCGGGCTACGATGCGGCGCCGCGCGAGCCCAAGTGCGATTGAGCGGAGGCCAATGAGCTCAAGCGGTCCTCGAGGTGCATGGCGATCCTCACCATATCCGGCCTCCGGAAGAGCTTCGGCGCCACCGACGTGCTCAAAGGCATCGACCTCAGCGTGAGCGAGCGCGAGCTGGTGTTCATCATCGGTCCCTCTGGCTCGGGCAAGAGTACGCTTTTGCGATGCATCAACCGCCTCGAGGAACCCTCGAGCGGCAGCGTCGTCTTTGACGGCGTCGAGGTCACGGCCCGGACCACGGACCTCAATGCACTGCGCCGGTCTATGGGCATGGTGTTCCAGTCCTTCAACCTCTACCCACACATGACGGCGCTGGGGAACGTCGCGCTGGCGTTGAGGAAAGTGCTGAAAATGACGCGTGAGGATGCCGATGCCACCGGGCGGCGGGCGCTGGCAGAAGTCGGGCTTGGCGACAAGGCCGCGAGCTACCCTGCCGAGCTGTCCGGCGGCCAGCAGCAGCGCGTCGCGATTGCGCGTGCCCTGGCGCTGGGCCCCAAGATCGTGTTGTTCGACGAGCCGACCTCGGCACTCGATCCCGAACTCGTCGGCTCGGTACTGGCGGTCCTGCGCGACCTCAAGGCCGGCGGAATGACTATGGTGGTCGTCAGCCACGAGCTGCGCTTTGCCCGCGACGCCGCCGACCGCGTCATCTTCATGGATCAGGGTCAGATCGTCGAAGAGGGCCCTCCGGCTGCGCTGTTCAATGCGCCGCGCGAGGGTCGCACGCGGGCGTTCGTGGCCGAGCTGCTGCGATGACGCTATGACCACCTTGGAGCGCTTCGTTGAGACATTCTTCAAGCCGGCAATGTTGGCGCAGTACTGGCCCGACATCCTCAAGGGCATGCTGGTGACGGTCGAAATCGCCGCCGCCGTGGTCGTCAGCGGCTTGGCGCTCGGATTGGCGCTGGCGAGCCTCCGCGCCTACCGGTTGATCGCAGTCAATGCGCTAATCGTCGTGTTCGTCGACGTGTTCCGCGCCTTGCCGCCTCTTGTTGCCATCCTGCTCATCTATTTCGGCTTCCCGAGCGTGGGCATTAGCTTGCCGAGCTTTGTAGTGTTGTGGCTGGTGCTGTCGTTCGTGCTGGCGGCCTTCGCAGAAGAGATTTTCTGGGCCGGCATCACCTCCACCCCCAAAGGCCAGTGGGAGGCGGCGCGCTCCACGGGCCTGAGCTTCTCGCAAACGCTTGCCTACGTGGTGCTGCCGCAAGCCATCCGGCTCGGCGTGCCGCCGCTTACCAACCGCACCATTGCCATCACCAAGAACACCGCGCTGGGCACCGTCATTGGCGTGGGCGAGATCCTCAACCAGGCCACCACGGCCCAGTCCTTCACCGGCAACGCCACGCCGCTGATGATGGGCGCCATCGCCTACATCGTCCTGTTCATTCCCGTGGTGGCAGCCGGCCGCTGGATCGAGACGCGCTTTACGTGGCGGAGAGCCTGATGGAGATGATCCTCCAGCAGTTCCTGAACTTCGAGATCATGCAGAAGGTCTTCCCACTATTGCTACGCGGCCTTGGCACTACCGCCTACCTATGTGTGCTGGTGATCCCTCTCGGGCTCGTCGGCGGCCTGCTTGTGGCGCTGCTGTCGCTGTCGCGAAGTCGCACCATCACATGGACGACAATCGCGCTGGTCGATCTCTTCCGCGCCGCGCCGCCGCTGGTGCTGCTCATCCTGCTCTACTCCGGGCTGCCATTTGCGGGCGTACGGCTCACGCCAACGGTCGCCGTCTGCCTTGCCTTCTTCTGCAACACCTCGAGCTACTACGGCGAAATCTACCGTGCCGGCATCGAGAGCGTCGGCCGCGGCCAATGGGAAGCGGCGCGCTCAACCGGTTTGAGCGGCCTGCAGACACTCGCCTACGTGATCCTTCCGCAAGCAGTGCGCAATGTGCTGCCCGACTTGGTCTCCAACACCATCGAGGTCGTCAAGCTCACCTCGATCGCCAGCGTCGTCTCGTTCCCCGAGCTGCTCTATTCGGCCGACATGGCCCGCTCGCTCACCTTCAACTCGAGCCCAGTCGTGCTGGCGGCAATGATCTATGTTGTCATCCTGTGGCCGCTCGTGCGCCTGGTGAGCCGGCTCGAACGCCGCGTAGCGTCGCATTGAGAAAGGGGAGCGCCCGCCATGTCTCGCATCGTTACCGTCGCCGCCGCACAGCTGGGCGCTATCCAGAAGGCCGATACGCGCCAGGCCGTCGTAGCGCGCATGCTCGACCTGATGGATCAGGCCAAAGCCAAAGGCGCCGACTTTATTGTCTATCCCGAGCTGGCGCTGACCACATTCTTCCCGCGCTGGTATCACGAGGATCGCGCGGAGGCCGATTTCTGGTTCGAAAGGGAGATGCCGAACGACGCCACCCGGCCGCTGTTCGAGCGGGCCGCCATGTACGGCATGGGCCTGAGCTTCGGCTTTGCCGAGCTGACGCCCGAGGGCCACCACTTCAACACGTCGGTTCTGGTGGACGCTAAGGGTGCCATCGTCGGCAAATACCGGAAGGTACATCTGCCGGGGCACGCCGAGTTCGATCCACAGCGCACCCACCAGCATCTGGAGAAGCGCTATTTCGAGCCGGGCGACCTCGGCTTCCCGGTGTGGCGCTTCATGGGCGGCATCTTCGGCATGTGCATCTGCAATGACCGACGCTGGCCCGAGGTTTACCGGGTCATGGGGCTGCAGGGTGTCGAGATGATCGTGCTGGGGTTCAACACGCCCTCGGTCAACTCGCAGAAGAACGAGGAAGGGCCGGAGAAACGCATCTTCCATCACAAGCTCTCGCTGCAGGCCGGCGCATATCAGAACTCGACTTGGGTTGTGGCCGTGGCAAAGGCTGGGGTGGAGGACGGGCACCCTATGTTCGGCTCCAGCGTCATCGTCAATCCCGACGGCGAGATCGTTGCCGAGACCGGCACCGAGAACGACGAGCTGGTGGTGCATGCATGCGATCTCGACGCCACCCGCTTCGGCAAGGAGACGATCTTCGACTTCAAGCGGCACCGCCGCATCGAGCACTATGGACGGATCACGTCGCAGGTCGGCGTGGAGTTGCCGCCGGAGGCCTAATGCCGAATCTGAGCCTGAACTTCGCCGATCTGGAGCCGCGGCAGCGATACAAGCTGCTATGTGGTCTCGTGGTCCCGCGTCCGATTGCGCTAGTGACGACACTGGCCCGGGACGGCGTCGTCAACGCGGCGCCGTTCTCGTTCTTCAACGTGTTCTCGGAGAACCCCGCCCTGATCGTGCTCGGCTTGCAGCACAGCCCGGACGGTACGCCGAAGGACACGACGCGCAATATCCATGTCACGGGCGAGTTCGTCGTCAACCTGGTCGACGAGGCGATCGCCGAGGCGATGAATCTCACCGCCATCGACTTCCCGCCCGGCGAGAGCGAACCGGTGATCGCCGGCCTGGGGCTGGCGGCATCCACGCTGGTGAAGCCGCCGCGACTCGCCACTGCTCCCGCCGCCTTCGAATGCCGGCGCGAAGTCGGGCTGGCGTTCGGTCCTCAGCGCGAGCTGCTGATCGGTGAGATTCTGGGCGTGCACGTGCGCGAGGGCATCGTCGACCCCGAAACCCTCAACGTCGATTTCGCGGCGCTGCGCCCGGTCGGCCGACTGTGCGGCAACATGTACGCGCGGCAGCGCGACATGTTCGAGCTCAAGCGCATCACCTATGCCGAATGGCGCGCCAAACGCGACAAGGCTCAAGCTTGAGCAAATTGCACGGCGCCGATCGCCATCACGACGGCGGCCTGTGTCGGATCGATCACCGGCACGCCGAGCGCCCCCTCCAGCGGACGGCGGTGGCGTGCCATGCCGGCGCAGCCCATGACGATGACATCGGCACCGTCCGCATCGCGCAACTGTTTGCCCACCTCGATCATGCGGTCGAGCGTCTCTTCGCCGGACGCCGTCTCGGCAACGCTCATGTTCAGCGGCCGTTCGCCGGCGAATTGGTCCATCAACCCCATCTGGCGCGTATAGCGCACGTGGCGGCGGATAGAGCGCTGACCGATGGCGATGACGCCGAAGCGCTCGGCTCTCGCCAGCGCCGTCAGCACGCCGGCCTCGTTGATGCCGAAGACCGGCCGCGCCGTGGCCTCCCGGCACACCTGCAACCCTGGATCGGAATAGCAGGCAATGACGAACGCATCGATGCCGTTGCTCCCCGCCACCAGCCGCAGCAGCGGCAGAGTAACGCTCTCGATGTGCTCCTGCGTCTCGATGCCGTACGGGCCCTCCTTCAGCGTCACGCACTCTATTTCCGGCCCGTCCTTGAAGGCGATGGGCGCAAGCGCGTCGGCAAGGCCCTTGGTCACGTTTTCATTCGAGTTCGGGTTCACCACCAGGATCCGGCGGCGTGAGCGCGAGGCCATGCTGGCATCCTCCTCGATTTCCCGCCATTGTTGCGAGGCGTGAGAGCGCCGTCCAGCGCAAAGCCGAGATCACCCAGGGAGAGGTGCCAGATGCCACAAGCCGCGTTCGATTGCGTCATTCGCGCAGGCCGTGTCGGCACGGCGGTCGATGAGTTTGACGCCGACATCGGCATCAAGGACGGTGTGATCACGGCGATCGGCCGCGATCTGACGGCTGGCGCCACCGAGATCGATGCCAAGGACCGGCTGGTGCTGCCCGGTGGCATCGACGCCCACGCCCATATCGAACAGCTCTCCGCCGCAGGCATCGTCAACGCCGACACCTTCGAAAGCGCCACCACGTCGGCTGCGTTCGGGGGCACCACGACCGTCATCTGCTTTGCAGCACAGCACCGCGGCATGAACCTGATGACCGTGGTCGGCGACTACATGGCGCTCGCCAAGAGAGGTGCGGTTATCGACTACACCTTCCATCTGATCATCGCCGACCCGACCGATGTCACACTGAAGGAGCACGTGCCGGCGCTGGTGGCCCAGGGTCACTCGACGCTCAAGGTGTTCATGACCTACGACCTGCTGCAAGTGGGCGACGAGAAGCTGCTCGATATCCTGTTCGCAGCGCGCAAGTCGCAGGCGCTTGTGTGCGTGCACGCCGAGAACCACGGCATGATCTCGTGGATGGGAAAACGGCTGGTCGAGAAGGGCTGCACGGCGCCCAAGTTCCACGCGATCAGCCACCCGCGCGGCTCGGAGGCCGAAGCGTTCAACCGCCTGATCACCTTCGCCGAGTTCATCGATCAGCCGATCATGATTTTCCATGTCTCGACAGCGGAGGGCGTGGACGTGATCCGCCAGGCGCGCGGGCGGGGTCTGAAGGTGTTCGCCGAAACCTGCCCACAATATTTACTCCTGACGGCGAAGGACCTGGACAGGCCCGGCATCGAGGGCGCCAAGTGGATGTGCTCGCCACCGCCGCGAGCCGAGACCGACCAGGAGGCGATCTGGCGGGGCTTGGCGCTCGGCGACCTGCAGACGGTGTCGTCGGATCACGCGCCCTACGCGTTCGACGAGACCGGCAAACTGTCGGCGGGTCCCAATCCCAGTTTCAAGCAGATCGCGAACGGATTGCCGGGCATCGAGGCGCGCCTGCCGCTGCTGTTTGACGCCATGGTCTCAAAAGGCCGGCTGGGCCTCGCCAAGTTCGTCGAGCTCACCGCCACGGCGCCGGCCAAGATCTACAATCTGCATCCACGCAAGGGTTCGATCGCCGTCGGTGCCGACGCCGATCTCGTAGTATGGAACCCAAAGCGCCAAGTCACTTTGACCGATGGCACGTTCCATGATCGCACCGGTTACACGCCCTTCGCTGGGCGCACGATCACAGGATGGCCCGAAACAGTGCTGCGCCGCGGCGAGGCTATTGTTCGGACCGGCAAGCTCACCGCCAAACCTGGTTCGGGCAAGTTCCTGCCGCGCACTGGGGGCTGGGGGGCCGCCCCGCTCGACCGTCCGACAGCCGAGATGGACCCGGCCCGCAATTTTGGCGCGCACCTTTACTGAGCATCACACATATCTCTACGCCACGCGTGCCGGCGCGTCGTTTTCGGGCTCGCCCGTGGCTCCTTCACCTCGGCAGGAAATACTGCGTCGGCTCCAACTCACGGTCGTCGTGGGCATGAAGCGCCGATTGCAGCGCACCGGCGCTGGCGACGAACAGGCTGCTGGCGATCGCGCACGACAGCCGGTTAGCGCCAAACAATAGCCCGGGAATGTCGCCGGCCAGAGCCGCATGGCTCATGGTCGAGCCCGCATTGAAGCAGCAAATGTGCGACAGCCCGGGAAGCGAGCCCGGCGTTCGCTCGATCAGCTCGAAGCCGGGGCCGAGATAGGGGAATTGCGCCGCCTCCGGGTGCAGTTCCGCCTCCTGCGGCGTCACGTGATCGGCCCACAGCGATATCTTGTCGTAGAGATGCGCCAGCTCCGGCCGTCGCGGCAAGTCTACGGAGAAGCCTGTCGCCAGGATCACGGCATCGAACGAATGTCGCGCCTTTGCCGTCACGACAGTGACGCCATCGGTTGACGGGACCACGTCGAGCCAAGCTTCCGCGAAATGCAGGGCAAAGCCGGCGTGCCGGTCGCAGCGCAGCACCGACTCGTGCGGCGGCGGCACCGCCTCGGCGAAAATGTACGTGTAGATTCGCCAGCGTGTTGCATCGTCGAGATCACGATAGCCGTGGAAAAACCCAGGAAATACGGTCCACTTCGACTTGTTGACCTGCGGCAGATGCGGCCGGCGCATGAACAGGTGCGCCTCAGCCGCGCCAGCTTCCAAGGCCACCGCCGCGTTGTCGAAGGCAGAGGCGCTGGCCCCCAGCACGCCGATCCTGCCACCATTGAAGCGGGCAAAGTCGATGCTGTCCGAGGAGTGGAACACGCGGTCCCCACCCGCTTTGCTCTCCCGCGGCAGCGACGGGAAAGCCGGTCGGTACGGGGCGCCGGCTCCATCCCGACCGCCGGCCAGCACGACCTTGCGGACGTAAAGGGTTTCCCTTCCCGCCGGTCCCGTCAGCTCAACGCGCGCGCAAGTGGGACCGGGATCGAGCCGCGTGACCTCGGTACAATTCTCGACAGCCACGCCAACCATGTCGCGCACCCACAGCAGGTAGGCGAGCCAATCCTTGGTTGCGACCTTGTAGAGCCGCTGCCACCCCTCGGCCCCGTGCTGCGCCTCGTACCAGGCGCGAAACGTGAGCGCCGGAAAGCCAAGGTCGGGCCCCGTGAGGTGCTTGGGCGAGCGCAGCGTATCCATGCGCGCATAGGTGCCCCATGGGCCCTCGCGCCCGCGCTCCGCGCGATCGACGATGCGCATGCTGCGCACGCCCTCGCGCGCCAGTGCGAAAGCTGCCGTCTGTCCGCACATGCCGGCGCCGACAACGAGCGCGTCGAGCATCGGCTTGCCGTCGGGCCCCGCGATCGCCGGCACCCAGTTCGCGGTGGGAAAGTTCATGCGCGCGAAATCATGCCGAACTTGAGCAGCCAGTGCATCCAGTCCTGAGAGCATCATGCCGCGCGAGGCCTTTTCGTCAGCGAATGAGGGTGCCGGTAGTCACGAGTTGATTGGGGCCGAGCGGTTCCCTTGATGGATGGCGAGCAAGCCCTCGGTGGGGAGTTGTATTGCTTGCGCGCGTGCCCTCCCGCCTCCGCGATCTTGTCGTAGCTCGCCTTTCCCCGTCGGCGGCAACCGTCGCAAACATGTGGACTGCCATCACGGCGTGATCACCCCCTTGCCGGTTGTCTGCGTGTCGAACAGCCGATAGGCCTCCTCGGCCTGCTCCAGCCGCCAGCGATGCGTGAATAGCTTCTCGACAGCGATGTTGTGGTCGGCGACGAACTCGGCGCAGTCAGCCTGACCCTGTCGGGAGAAAGTCCACGAGCCCACCAACGTGATCTGACGCCGCAACAGATCGGGGCTGACATCGAGTGTCACCTGCCCGCGCTCGCCGACGTAGCACGCGGTCCCCCACGCCCGGGTAGCGCGCACCGCGCTGGCCCGAGCTTCCGCGGCGCCGGATGTGTCGAGGGTCTTGTGTGCGCCCTCGCCGTGCGTCAGCTCGCGGATGGCCTCGACGGGGTTGTTCGAGCGGGCATCGATCACCTCGTGCGCGCCGAATTCCTTGGCCATCGCCCGGCGCTCGGGCGAAATGTCCAATGCGATCACGCGCGCACCCATCGCGACCGCCAACTGCGTCGCCGACAATCCCACTGGTCCCTGCCCAAAGACCGCCAACGTCTCGCCACCTTGCAGGTTCAGGCGCTTGAGGGCGCCATAGGCTGTCCCCGTGCCGCATGATATGGCAGCTCCGGTCTCGAAGGACAGATCGTCGGGCAGTGGCACCAGCGTCGAAACCGGAACCTTCATATACTTGGCATGCGCGCCGTTGCCGTTCGCGCCGAAGACGGTGGCCCCGTTAAGGCACATCTGCGACCAGCCGCTGCTGCAGTGCTTGCAGGTGCCGCAGCCGGAGTAGTGATGGTCCATCACCCGCTGCCCAATCCGGGCCTCCCGCGGCACCACGCCGGTGCCGACCGACACGACCACGCCACAGGGCTCGTGGCCGGCGATGACGGGATCAGCTCCCCGCCTGAAGCCCGAGGTCGTATCGCCCGGTTTGAAGCTTGCGCGGTAGACGTGCAGGTCACTTCCGCACATGCCCGAGGCCTTGATCTCGAGCACGACATCGCGCGGCCCTGGCGTGGGATCAGGAAACTCCCGCAGCTCCAGCTTCCTGTCACCGAGAAATACGACGCCCTTCATCTCAAGCCTCACCCAGTTTCGTTAGCCCGCAAGGCAAAGTATGGCCAAAGAAGCCTCGATCCACGAGAGGCGCTTTGGCCGGGACCGTCGTTTCTGCTAACGCCCTTGTCGCCCTTGCGAATGCGCCATGAACATTATGCACTGGCTGGCAGCGGTCCGAACATCGGTGGCGGGACGCGCCGCTTCGAAGCGGCCTCGTAGGCTGACGCTATCTTCAACAGTACATCTTCCTTGCCGGGCTCGGCACGGAACACCAGCGAGAACGGCAGACCCGGCTCCGGAATTGTCGTCGGCGTGTGCGATGGCGTTGACACGTAACGGGTGCCGTCGGCACTGAGCGAGAAGACGGGATCATAGACTCTCGTGACGTAGCCCGCCGGAACCAGCATCTCAGTCAGCCCCGCATTCGGCCCGCTCAGCGATTCCGGCGCCAAGTTGCTCGGAATATCGTACTGGTGCGGATGGCCAATGAGGCCAGGCGGCCACGGCGTGTGCAACCGCACGAGCGCGTCGAGCTGGTTCTCCAGGATCACCATCATGTCGACCCGGCGTAACAGTTCGCGCAGCATGACCCGTTCGTTGACGCCTTGACGCCCCTGGAGGGCATTGCGCGGATCGGCTACCTCCTCCCAATTCTTGAACGCCGCCCGCTGATCATCGCCCCAGAACTTCGAGCGGGCATTGAGGGCCGGCCAATCAGCAAGCGATTCGCTAAAACCCTTTGCCCTCCAATCTTCGGCGCGGCGCATCAGGTACTGCGAGATATGGAAGCGGAAGGTGTTCGCCAACTCTTGCTGCTGGATCGTGCTCAAATCGAGGTTCCAAGGCGGTGCGATGCGCCCCTCCGTCATCGCCACGCAATAGTCGATTGGCTGCATTTTGCCGGTGCCGAACAGTTTTCCAGGCATGAATTCGGTCGGCACAATCGCAGCAGCGAAATCCATGAACACCGGTTGCCCGCCTCGATCGAGCCGGAACAGCAGGTCGGGCATGAATATGGGCACGAGCTTTGCGAGCGCCTGGCGGAAATCAGTCTTCATCTGCTCCAGGTCGGGGTCCGGCTGCCATGTCGGCTCGAACGATTCCACAAGCGTCGCGCCGAGATGCTCGCCGAGCATCGTCTTGATCTCTTTCGCCGCTGCGGTAACGATCGGCTCCTCAGTCTTCGAACCTTCGGGAATGCGCATCGATTCTCGAATGACGCCGAGCCGCGTCCCTTTCAGGACACCCGGCGCACCGCTGCTTGATAAATGAGCAACATAGGGCGTGCTGAGCACCGATGAGCGCGGCACGGTGGTGAAGACATCTCGCGCATCGTAGTAGCCGTTGATCGGGTCCTTCAGCGCATCGAGCACCTTGGCGCAGTCGACAATGCTGCGGCAGTGAATGCCACTGCGATCGCAATAGACGTCGGCGCCGATGGCGCCGCCACCGAACCCGATCATCGCCTTGTGCGGAAGGATCAGCGCGACCGCATTGTGATTGGACGGACCGCGGCAGGAAGCGCGGGTTTCCTCGCCCAGGCTTGCCATCACCAGGTTGGTGCTGACCGACACGGCCGAGCCCGAGCTCGATCCGAGCGACGCGGCCCGCGTGGTGTCATAGGGGTTGCAAGGGTTGCCGCCCCAGGTACTGCGCTGATTGCCGAGGGTTGAGGCAAGCACCTTGTCCGGCTTGTGGCGCCCGCCGGGGTCGCCGGCGCGGCCATTGTATTCGGTGTTGACCGCCTTCGCGTAGATGATCGCGCCCTTGTTCCGAAGCTGCTCGACGAGCGTGTGGTCGCGGGCGGGAAAATCGATGTCGTAGCGCGCGTCCCCGCCGCCCGTCGAGCGCATGTCCTTGGCGTCGAATGAGTCCTTGAACGAAAACACGACGCCATACATGGGCATCGCACCGAAGTCGGGGTTGCGGCCATGGGTGGCGTCGAGCTCGGCCGCACGTTCGAGCGCGTCGGGTAGATGCCGGAAATACTCGCAGACGGGGGGCGCGCCGGGTGGGAGTGGCCCGAGCGAGGGATGCCTGTCGAACTCTCCCTTGCAGGTGACGGAACGCTCGCCGCGGATGTTTAGGGTAGCAAGCGCATTCACTTGGCCAGCATTGGGGATACCCACGATCATGCCAAACTGCTGATACACCTGCGGGTCAGACGCGGTCGGCTCCATCCGCCCATACTCGAGTGGTGGCCCTGTGTATCTGTCGAGGTCGGGAAGAATCGTCGACGCCTTGACCGTTTGCATCGGGAAATGGAGCGGCGCCCCCGCGCGCGTCGCGCCCGTCGTTGCCGGGACTGGTGCGCCATCTTTGGTCAACAGCGCGCTAGAGACACCGTTGAAGGCGCGAGCGCGCTCGATGTAGCGCTGGACAATAGCGACGCAGGTCGTTCGCCCCGCCCGGATCGCCTCATGCAGGCCGTGGATGGTTGCTTCTTCCAGACGGAACGCGGGCTCTTGGACGTCGGCCGTGGCCCCGGTCGCTGCATCGTGCTTCATGGGTCGGCCCCTTGTTGATCGAGTGGAGAGGTCAGCGCGTTCGATCCACAAATTCAAGAGGCAAGCAACGCGAAAAACAGGAAGTACAATCAATATGTTAGAGCATTGATTGACGGACAGGGAGTCCGCTAGAGGCTCGCGTAAGGTCCTGACAGCAAAGGTCGCTTTCGCCGCTCACCGAAGTCTGTCCCCCCTATCTGTCCTCCCGCGCGCCGCTCTCCCGATGCCGGTTGCCGTGCGTGCAGACGTCCCTCGTCAACGAGCTGGCGTTGTCATCAACGTGGTGATGCAAGCGGCTCTCGCCTTGCGCGCGCGCACGGCGCCACGTGCTGAGCCCGGCGTTTTCCCAAGGTCCGCTTTCAGTTCACTGGTGCAAAAATGTTGCGCGTTGCCCATTCGGGTGTCCAACACGCGGCGCGGTGGTATTCGTCAACGGCCGTCCCCGCGAGACGAGAACCAAGAGCAATTTTGAAACTCATAATTTCCCAATAGGAAAAGGGCTCCGCCCAATACTCCCATCGGTTATTCCTGATGAGCCGCTAACGGTGTTCAGATTGGGGACCCGCCAAAGGCGCGCGGTTACGCCGTGGTTACACGAAGGGAGCCGTCGAGGGGGTCCCACAGATGCATTGCGCTTGCTGGGTTGAGGTGCGGCTGCGCGATCGCCGAGCGGTGCCGAGACCCCCCGTGCCAAAAAAGAAAGAGCCGCCCGAAGGCGGCTCTTCCCGGTAGCGTCAGTTCAGGTATGCGATCAGAAGCCGATGCGCATGCCGCCGTGGACGATGTGGATGTCGTCCACCGCGGCGCCGGCGGCTGTTGTGGCTCTGCGCGGCGGCGAGCCCGAACGCGCGCAGACTGCGGCAGCCGCGGTCAAGCCTGCGGCGTCGCGATCAAGGCTGTGCCTACGATAGCCCACGTACAGCTCCATCGATGCGGCATCGATGTTCTGCACGATGCCGAGGCCCCACATGGTGTACTCGTTGCTGGCTGCGGCGCCTGGCCAGCGAGACGGTGTTGCTGAATGTCGCCTGCAGGTCTGTGCCCCGGCGTACTCACCGTACAGCGCCGTATTGCCCAGACCGGTCCAGTTCTTGGCAATACCAGCCTGGATGTGCCACAGCGTGCCGTCATCGGTCGCGGTCGGCGACGCCAACGAGATTGGGTCGCTCGAAGCGGATCCAAGAGCCCTGCGCGAACAGGCCGCTTGGGACGTGCAACAGCGATGCGCTGAGGCCAATGTTGGTGGACGGTTCGTCCTGTAGGGCGCGCCGGCCGGTGAGTGCCGCTGCCGAAGAGTTCATCCTCTCTTCATTTTCGCTCTGTTCGTAAGCGGCTGCAGCAGCCACACGGAAGCCGGCAAACTCGCCCGCATAGCGGATGTTCGCCGCCCAATAGGGACCCATAGGCCCAGTAGCGGTTTGCGGGTTGTAGGTAGGTACCGTCCTATCCTCACTCGCCGCCTCGCCGACTGCCGCGCCGATGATGAACCCGCCGATTGAGGGCGAATCCCACCGGATCGCGTCGATGCGATGCGAGAAGTCGGCCGTGTTGGTGGTGTTGTTGGCAATCGTCGCGCCAGTGAAGGCCCCGTCAGAGCTTCTGCGGAAGATGAAGCCGCCACCCATCAGATCGATGGCCGCCACAGACGCCACGGCAACGCCGCCAAGGTCGATGATGCCCTGAGGACCCGGGGCCGTCAGATGGCCAACCGTCAAGCGGCCCAATTGCGTGTGCTCGAGCCATACGTTGGCATCACGCATGCGGAAGGCGTGGTCCTCGGCATAGGCGTTTACGCCAGCGACAGGAACGGCTGTACTGACACGCTCAACGTTTGCCTGAAGCGTCGTGTCCTCGCGCAACTGGTTCACACCGGCTGCCTGCGCCGGTATTGGCGCCGGTGATCACGTCGATCAGGATGGAGAAACCAGCCTTGAGGTTCGGGTTGACCCTCGCATCGCCGCGGAGACCGAAGCGGGTCCCGAAGTTGGTGTTGTCAACACCGAAGTAGGTGTTGGAGTCGACGCCATCGTTCCAGTACAGCACGGCCTTGTTGACCCAGCCGTACAGCGTCAGGCTGACGCGCCGGTTGCCTTTGCGAACGGTGGTGGCTTCAAGCTCCGCCACCCGCTCCTCAAGGTCTGCGCAGCAGTCACCACCAAGGTCGGCTGCCTTGGCGGACGGCATCGCCACGCCACCCACGAACAAACCAGCAGCCGCAAAGAGTGCCACGCTGCCGGCTGATTTCAACAGTCCCCCGAACTGTTGAAAAAAGAACAGCTAGGTTCATTTCTACGGAATTGACACGGCGCTGGTTACAACGCGGGTTACCGCCCAAACTCCTGACCGCGGCACGGCGCAGTTTGGAAACAGAGGCGTCTCACCCGCTTGCCTCCGGTGATTTCGTTTTGCAGGTTAACCAACCAGGAACTTCTCTGCTCATGCGTGAATTGCTTTTTGAATATAGTCCCTTGAACCTAGAGCTGAGCTGTCCTATACAGGACTTTGTGGTGCGGGCTCATCACAACGCCGCGTGGAGTAGAAACTGAGTACGCCCAAAGCCCCCCAAGACGCAACACCAAGACCTCGTCGCCCCGACATCGAAGGACCCGCTCGTTACGCGCATTGGCATCCCCTGGCCCGTTGGCTCGGAGGGCCAAAGTCCTTCACCGCATCGATCACCAAGCGAGATCGCAAGCGGCGCCAGAGGAATGGCGATGTGGTGGTACAGACGCGCTTCGTGGTTAGTTTCCGGGAGCCGCGGACGGGCCGTCGCAAGCAGCTTTTCTTCGAGCGCCACAAGGATGCCGTCGCCATGCGCGACGCGATCCTGGCGAGCGTCCTGACCGGCACTTACGCCGAGGCCCAGACCAATCTGAATGTGGCGCAGGTCGTAGGGTACTGGCTTGAGAACCGGCGTGGCGATGTCAAACAGGCGACGTGGGAGAGCTACCGGCAGGCTGCCGGCTATATCGTCGGGCCCTTGCTGGTCGGCACGAAGGTGGAGCGTTGGGCTTTCGCCCACACGGGCGAGACGCTGCCGGACGCCCAGCTCCTCGACATGCTGGGGCCCAGGCCACTGGCGGACTTGACCACCGCCCATATCCGCAGCTGGCACAAGACCCTGGGCGCCCAGGTCAGCAGCTACACGGCAAACGTGGCCAAGAAATACCTGCGGGCCGCGCTGGCCTTGGCCGCGGAAGACTTCCATCTGCGTGTGCCACCGATGCCGTCCCTTCGCGGGCGCGGCAGAACCAAGCCCAAGAAGGCCATCCTCATGCCCGACCAGGTCGGGAGCCTCCTGGAGGCGGCGCTGCACGACGAGCCAAAGGGCATCTATTACGCCTTTCCGTTCCTGACCGGTGTCCGCCCGAGCGAGCAGCTGGCCCTCCTCTGGGACGATGTCGATCTCGCCGCCGGGCTCATTCGCATCCACCGCATGCAGGAGCGCGATGGGTCCATCACCGATCTGACCAAAACCGCGGCCGGCACTCGCGACGTCCCGATGACCCCGCTTCTGAAGACCATGCTGCTCAGGTGGCAGCAGGCCTGCCCGCGCCCCCGCGACGGCGAGACGCAGCGTGTGTTTCCGGCGCTTGGAGCGGCCAGATCGATCCGACACAAAAAGAGGGGTGGCCCTTTGTCATATGCAAATTTTCGTGCGGGCTATTGGCGGCCGGCCTTCGCTGCGCTTGGGCTGCCCTATGTAACGCCACACAGCGCCCGTCACGCCTTCATCAGCACCCTGCAGGCGAAGGGGATAGAGGTTGCCCTGGTGGCAAAGCTTGCCGGACACGCCAATGCCACAGTAACCCTGAGCCACTACACGCAGGCGGTTCGCGGCGGCGAGGCCGCTGTGCAGGCGCTTGAGGAGGCATACAGCGAAAGAGGCGTGCAAGATCAACGCACCTGCCACCGACAGGGCTCCAACCCGAGCGCGGACGGGACAGTGTCGGGGCTTGCACCCTCAGGAACTCCGATCACCAGCGACCTTGCCCAGGGCGGCACCAATCGACCTCGATAGAGCGGATGCCCTTCACCGGTTTCTTGCGGAACCACCCCTGGTGTTGTTTGGAAGGCACGATGCGGCTTACAAATTCTCCACAAGGAAAATAATTATCCGGATTGTGTGCGCCCAACTAACTTCTACAATTGGCTCCGTTACTAATTTTCGTTGGCACGACGAGTAGTGGGTGTGGGACGTTCGGGCTTTCGTCCGGACGGTGTTGGGTGCCTTGTCAATACCAGGTCGAGAGTGGCTTGCCTTCTTCGATCCGAAGGGGCGGCGGGGTGCAATCAAGCGCGCCATCTTGTGGCGGGGTTGGGCCATCGCTGTTGTTCCTGGTAGGATTCTGATGGCGACCGGCGTAAGGCGGCCGAGGTCGCCGTCGCCCAAGTTCACAAGCCAGCCCCAGCCTGTATCCCCACCACGGCTTCCGCCATCTGGGCTCGCTGTCCAGCCGCACGGTTCTGCGCGTCTGGCCTCTTCCAACACGGCACTGGCATCGCGAGGCTACACGCATTTCCCTGACCGGAGCGACAACAGCCCGGCTTCCATGAAGCGCGAGGGACGAGGCCAGCGCATGCCCGGACACCATACGGTCGGCGTTGCAATGCAGGGCCGTCGCTTGCTCGTGGCCGACCTATATCGACCTTTCCAGAAACGTTCGTTCATCAACTGCCGAACATCGTGTTGCTGGCTTCGCGGGGGGCCAAGTGGTGAATTGTACTGCATCGATTACTAAGCGGAAGCGCAGGCGGCGCCTGAAATCGGGCGCCATCGTCATCCAGCTGCGGTTCGTGGTCAACTTCCGGGAACCACGGACTGGTCAGCGCCAGCAGTTCTTTTTCGAGCGCCACAAGGATGCTCTTGCCAAGCGCGACGCGCTGTTGGCGAGCGTCGTGACGGGCTCTTACCCGGAGCCGCAGAACGATCTGACCGTCACGCGTGCGGTCGAACATTGGCTGGAATGCCGGCGCCTCGACGTCAAGCCGGCGACATGGCGCAGCTACCAGCAGGCTACCCGCTACATCATCGGGCCCTTGCTCAGCGGCACGAAGTTCGAGCGTCATCTGTTTGCGCGCAAGCGCGCGAAACGTGACGGCGCACAACTCGTCGAAATGCTGGGGCCGCGGCCCATAGCGCAGCTGACCACCGCCGACATCCGCAGCTGGCACAAGACCTTGACCTCGGAGGTCAGCAGCTACACGGCGAACGTGGCGAAGAAATTCCTGCGCGCCGCCCTGGCGCTGACGGCTGAGGACTTCGACCTGCGCGTGCCGCCGATGCCGTCACAGCAGGGCCGGGGCAGGTTCAAGCCCAAGAAAGCCATTCTGACGCCTGCCCAGATCGGTTGTGTGCTCAGGGGAGCTCTCAAGGACGAGCGGATGGGGATCTACTATGCCTTCCCATTCCTGACGGGCGTGAGGCCCAGCGAGCAGCTGGCGCTGATGTGGGAGGAAATCGATTTCGCCGCGGGCGTCATTCGCATCCGGCGGATGCAGGAGCAGGACGGGTCAATTACCGAGTTCACCAAGACCGCTGCCAGCGTTCGCGATATTCCGATGTCTCCGCTCCTCAAGGCGGCGCTCCTCAGATGGCGATCGGTCTGCCCACGCAGGAATGGCGAGCTGCATCGCGTGTTCCCCAGGCTCGGCCGTCTGCCGACAACTCCCAACCCTTTGCACGGGGGAGGCCCGCTGTCGTATGCGAATTTCCGCGTCAGCTACTGGCGCCCGGCCCTGGCTGCGCTCGGCCTTCCGTATGTGACGCCGCACAGTGCCCGGCACGCCTTCATCAGCACCCTGCAGGCGGAAGGAGTAGAAATCGGGCTGGTAGCAAAGCTCGCCGGGCATGCCAACGCGACAGTCACCCTCAGCCACTACACACAAGCGGTCCGTGGCGGCGAGGCGGCCATATGCGCCCTGGAGAAGGCCTTCGACGACAGCAGCATTCCGTTGGACGCACCCGTGGAGCTGGCGGGAAAGACCTGGTCGCCGTCGCCCGATTTGACCAACCGCGAAGGCGCCGAGTCGCGGACTTCAATCGGGCAGGCCGAGGCCACCTGATCGCGTAGCCGCATTCGGCGAGGAGGGTGGCCTTGCATGCACAAAATCGAGGGCAGCGGCGAGGCCGGCAGCGATCCGAAATTATCAACACTCAACACCCTTCGCATGCTTTTGCAACGCGGAGCTGCCCCGGATCGAGGAGACGCCACTAGCGGAATCGGCAGCGGAAGGCGCTCTGGCAAGAAGCCGACGAGCGCAACTCTCGATTGCAGAAGTTGATCGAGTCCGTGGCGCGCTCGGTGCTAGCTTCGCTTCGCCCGCTTCGCGTCACCCTGGACGCGGTACCCGAATTGGCTGCACCCCGCCTAATGGACTATGCTGGGTTGGGGCGGGCGTTTCGAGGAGGCGTGTCGTGATGCGGGCCGCCGTTATTCTGCTTCTCTTATTCATATTGCCGTCTACTGCTCTTGCCCAGCTCGTGCGCGAGCATGACGCACAAGGCCTGCGGAGCTTCCACGGACCGGCGTCGCGCATCCGCCGCAGCTTCCAGTCAGACGCCGAGGCGCGCTCCATCTTCAAGCATATCCTTGCTGTCTCCGGCCTTGCTGGCATGGAGGACAGGATCGTCGTCCGGGCGAGTGCTGAGACCGATGCTGCCGAGGCATTTGTCGACAAGGAGGAGCGGCTGATTTTCTACAACGCCGAGTTCATGGCCAGCGTCGCGAGGAAGGACAGGAATTATTGGTCGATGGTGGCGATCCTGGCGCACGAGGTCGGGCATCACATCCGCATGCACACGGTGATCCCAGGCCGCTACCACGAGTTCGAGCTGGAGGCGGACTACCAGGCGGGGTTCATCCTGCGACGCATGGGTGCCACGCTGGAGCAGACGCAAGCGGCGTTCCGAACAGTCGGCCCCGAAGCGGCGACCGCCAGTCATCCGCCACGGGCGCAGCGCGTGCAAGCCGCGACGCTTGGGTGGACCGATGGCGGAACGGCGCAACCGTTCTCTCTGCCGGGTCCCGCGGCCGACACAGCCCCGCAGCAGAGGGGCATGACCTTTTTCGTTACCAGTTCCGGTACCGGGAGCTGACCTTGGCGGTCTTGCCGGCGCCGACCGGCATTGTCGGCAGCTGGCGCAGGCGGTGGGCGCGGGCAATCACACCTGGCGTGCATATCTGAGCGTCAGCGCAGTCGGCGGCGCAGCGGCGGTCAATGCGCGCGACCGCATCGGCCGCGGACCCTGGTGGAACGCCAAGGGCGTCATCATCGCCAAGGACGTGGATGACCTTCATGGGCCCGGCAATAACATCAATAAGCAGACGGCGCTCAATGAGAAGGGCGAGACCGTCGGCGGCCGCGGCGACACACCCAACGAGCATGATATCCTGACCGGGTCGCAACCAGACGGTCGCGCCTTTCCGCCGGGCAAAAATGATATGACCTGCGGCAACTGGAGCAATGGCCGCGAGGGATCGGCTGTCGTCGGACACCACGATCGCACGGGCGGGCGTGGTGATGACGCATCCAAGTCATGGAACTCGTCGCATGGCTCGCGGGGCTGCGGCCTTGATGCGCTCAAGGCAACAGGCGGCAACGGGCTCATCTACTGCTTTGTGGCAAATTAGAACGCTCGTCCGCATGGCATCGTCCGACGTGCGGAGCGGTTCCCTAGAGCGGTCGTCGGATCTCGAAGACCTCCACGCCGGCCGCGCGAAGATTGGCGGACCATGTTGGTGGAGGGCGCCCCCTTTGAGAGTGTTCAGTGGCCGGCTAGACTGCTGTCATTGCGATGTGGAGCCGTGTGGACATGCGGCGGTTTCGACTGGATGCGCTTGCTTTGATTGTTGCGATGCTGGTCACGTCAGCACCAGGACTGGCCCAGCTTGTGCGCGAGCACGATGGCCAAGGTCTGCGGAGCTTCCACGGCCCGACCTCACGCATCCGCCGCAGCTTCCAGTCCGATGCCGAAGCCCGAGCCGTCTTCAAGCACATCTTGGCCGTCTCCGGCCTCGCCGGCATGGAGGACAGGATCGTCGTCCGGGCGAGCGCCGAGACCGATGCCGCGGAGGCGTTCGTCGAGAAGACTGCCGACAAGGAGGAGCGGCTGATTTTCTACAACGCCGAGTTCATGGCCAGTGTCGCGAGAAAGGACAAGAATTATTGGTCGATGGTGGCGATCCTGGCGCACGAGGTCGGGCATCACATCCGCATGCACACGATGATACCAGGCCGAGACCATGAGTTCGAGCTGGAGGCTGACTACCAAGCCGGCTTCATCCTGAGGCGTATGGGCGCAACTCTTGAGCAGACGCAGGCGGCATTTCGCACAGTCGGTCCCGATATTGCGACGCTTACCCATCCTGCACGAGCACAGCGCGTGCAGGCAGCGACCTTGGGGTGGACCGATGGCGTCGCTGTGCAGCCGTTGCCAACGCCTGGACCGGCTGCCACGACTCCACCAGCGCCCAAGATTGGGCGGCCAAAGAGCGGCGACCCGCCACAGCGCGATGCCTCCGGGGGTTACAAGACGTGCGGCCGAAACGGTTGTCAGATTGTCCCCAAGGGTTGTCATCACATCCGGCAGGGCGGGGGTGGGGGGCTGGGCGGTAAGATCGTCTGCCCCTGAGTCCTGGATTTGCGTCTTACGCGGCCTTGGATTGGCGCTGGCGGACGGGGAGGGATTCGAACCCCCGGAGGACTTGCGCCCTCGGTCGCTTTCAAGGCGACTGCATTCAACCACTCTGCCACCCGTCCCAATCCGCGACCCCGCTGGATCTTGGCCTATGCATTCGACAAGCATCGGCCACAAGCCAATCGATCCAGCGAGCGCGACCACGCTGCTTAGACCACCACCGGGCCGGTCCACAAGCGCGTGGTTAACGCGTTGCTAACGATCGAATGCCAAGCTCGGGATGCCGCTCGAATTTGAGCAAGGTGGGGGCGGCGGCTATTCGAGCGGGCATTGTGTTCCATGCGTATGCCGTCCTGGTGGCGCCCGGCCGTGTGCCTTGGCGCCAGCCTCGTTCTCCTGTGCGCAGCAGCCTGCGTCCGCTCGGACCGCCGGGCAGCCGGCGCCAGGACGGACGCGCCAGTCAGCCCCCGGGTGATAGCGCCGGGCCAGCCAGTCCCCAAGGGCGGCGGCGCCTACAAGGTCGGCAACCCCTACCTGATCGACGGCGTCCGCTACACGCCGGCCGAGGACCCCGGCTACGACAGGGTCGGCATCGGGTCGTTCTACAGCGAGGACTTCCACGGCCGCCGGACCGCGAACGGCGAGGTCTTCGACATGTGGGCCCTCAGCGCCGCGCATCCGACCCTGCCGATGCCCTCCTACGCCTATGTGACCAACCTTGCCAACGGCCGCACCGTGCTGGTGCGCATCAACGACCGGGGACCCTACGCGCGCGGGCGCGTGATCGACCTCTCCCGGGCCGCCGCACGGCTGCTGGGCTACGAGATGCAAGGGACTGCCCACGTGCGCGTGCGCTACGCCGGCCGGGCGCCGCTCAGCGGCGACGACAGCCACGAGCAGCGCTTCCTGGCGAGCCAGCACTGGTATCGCATGGCGGCATGGAGCACGGCCCGGCCGGTGGCCCGTTGACTTGCCCGCCGGGCCAATCCGATATTGCCGCGCAGGCTCTCACCGATCGGGGTTTTTGGTGATGCGTTCCCTCGTCCAGCCGCGGCCGCTGCAGGCAGTCTCGCGCGCCGCCGCTGCCTTGCTCCTGTTCCCCGGCATTATCGCGGGCGCCGCCGTACCGGCTGCGGGTCAGACCGCGGATGCCATCGTCAAGTCGCCGCAAGCCATCCTGATGGATGCTGATACCGGATCGGTCCTGTTCCAGCGCAATGCCGACGAGCTCATATCGCCTGCGAGCATGAGCAAGCTGATGCTGCTGATCCTGGTGTTCAAGGCCTTGAGGGCGGGAATTATCAAACTCGACCAGGAATTCCTGATGAGCGAGAACGCCTGGCGCACGGGCGGCGCGCCGTCGCGGACATCCTCGATGTTCGTGCCTCTCGGCAAGAAGGCCACGGTCGACGACCTGCTCAAGGGCATCATCGTGCAGTCCGGCAACGATGCCGCCATCTCAATCGCTGAGAACATGGCAGGCTCGGAGGCGATGTTCGCCAAGGCCATGACGGACGAGGCGCGGCGGCTGGGCCTCAGGAAGTCGACGTTCAAGAACGCCACCGGGTTCTACCACCCCGAGCACCGGATGACGCTGCGCGAGATCGCACTGCTGGCGCGCTACATCATCAAGGAGTTTCCGGAGTACTACCCGCTGTTTGCAGCGCGCGAGTTCTTCTACCGCAGCCACAAGTTCTACAACCGCAACCCGCTGCTCACGCTGGTGCCCGGGGTGGACGGACTGAAGACCGGATTCATCAAGGAATCGGGCTACGGCATCGTGGTGTCCGCCAAGCAGGACAACCGGCGGCTGATCGTGGCGATCAGCGGTGCCACCACGGCCGAGGAGCGCAGGGATGACGGAAAGCGCCTGCTGGAGTGGGGGTTCAAGAACTTCTCCGAGGGGAGGCTGTTCGATGCCAACGAGGTGGTGGGCCACGCGCGCGTGTGGGGCGGCGAGCGCATGTACATGCCGCTGACCGGCAATGGCGAGGTCAGCATCGTGCTGCCGCGCATCCCGGCCAACCCGAGGCTGTCGGCGCGGATTTTCTACAAGGGCCCCTTGAAGCCGCCCCTGCGGAAGGGCGAGCAGGTGGCAACGCTGCGCGTAACGACCGCAACCGATGCCAGCAGCGAGGTGCCACTGTACGCGGCCGAGGACGTGCGCCAGGCGGGTTTTGTACGGCGCGGGCTTGACTCGCTGCTCTATTTGGCTACCCGGTGGATACCGTAGCGGCATTTGCAAGGGAGCGGCCGGCCGGAGCCCGTTGAGTCGTCGGGCCGGCGCGTGTCATGCCATCGGGTCGATTCATCACCTTCGAAGGCGGGGAAGGCTCGGGCAAGTCCACGCAGGCCCGCCGTCTGGCCGACGCGCTGCGTGCCAAGGGCATCGAGCCGATCTTGACGCGCGAGCCCGGCGGGTCGCCATTCGCCGAAGAGGTGCGCAATCTCATTCTCGATCCTGCAACGCCTCCGCATTCCCCTCTGTCGGAGGCGCTGCTGTTCTACGCGGCGAGGGCGGATCATATCGAGAAGTTGATCCGACCCGCGTTGATAGCCGGCCGCTGGGTCATATCGGACCGCTTCTCGGATTCCACGCGTGTCTATCAGGTGGAGGCCGGCGGGCTTCCCCTCGATGTGTTCAAGGCCTTCGAGCTGATTGTCGTGAAGCTGACCTATCCGGACCTGACGTTCATTCTCGACATCCCGGCCGAGGCGGGCCTGCGCCGCGCGACCACGCGCAGGCTCGCGCAGGCGCTGTCGGGTGAGGATGCGGACGCCTACGAGAAGCGCGACCTCGACTACCACGAGCGCCTGCGGCAGGGCTTCCTTGCGGTCGCCAAGGCCGAGCCGCACCGCTGCTGCCTCGTCGACGCTACGGGGTCGGAGGAGGCAATCGCGGCCGAAGTGTGGGCGCAGGTGGAGCGCCGCCTGATGCCGCCGGGCAAGCGCTGATGGCGCGCGCCCCGGCCGTGCAGGAGATCGAGGCCCTGCCCGAGGCCGATCGCCTGGAGGGCTTCCCGCATCCGCGCGAGACGCGCGGTCTCATCGGGCATGAGGCGGCCGAGCAGGCGCTGGCACGGGCATTCGCGGCTGGACGCATGCATCACGCCTGGCTGCTGGCGGGACGGGCCGGCATCGGCAAGGCCACGCTATCCTATCGTCTGGCGCGGCATGTGCTGGCGAAACCCGACGAGCGCGATCCTGGCCAACACAGCCTCGAGGTGCCGGCGGAAGCCTCGGCGGCTCGGCAGGTCAACGCCCTGTCGCATCCGGGTCTCCTGGTGCTGCGGCGGCCTTACGATGCAAAGGCCAAGCGGTTCGGGGCCAGCATCCCGATCGACGAGGTACGGCGGCTGAAATCGTTCCTGGGGCTGACGGCGGGAGAGGAGGCCTGGCGCGTCGTCATCGTCGATAGCGCCGACGAGTTGAACCTCAACGCCGCCAATGCGCTGCTGAAGTCGTTGGAGGAGCCGCCGCGACGCGCGCTTTTTCTGTTGGTGTCCTCGGAGCCGAGCCGGCTGCTCGCCACCATCCGCTCGCGCTGCCGCCGCCTGGACCTGCAGCCGCTGGACGGTGGGTCTCTGCGTCGGGCCGCACAGGCCGCCATGGCTGCCGCGGACATCGAACCACCGGACCCCGCCCAGTGGGATCGGCTCGAGCAGCTCGCCGAGGGCAGCGTGCGCCGCGCCCTGCAGCTGACAGCGAACGGCGGGCTGGAGCTCTACGGGCGGATAGAGAGCATTTTCTCGCTGTTGCCGAAGGTGGATTGGCCGTCGGCCCACACGCTGGCGGATTCCCTCGGCTCCGGCGCCCAGGAACAGCGCTACGAGGCATTTTTCGAGCTCTTTCTCGAGAGGCTGGCACTGCTGACGCGCGTGCGCGCCATGGGCCGCGGCGGGCCGCAGGAGCTGGCCCTCGCGACGCGGCTGATCCCAGAGGGCAGGCTGGCCGCCTGGGCTGGCCTGTGGGAAACCGTGCTGCGCGACAAGGCTGCGGCCGATGAACTGAACCTGGATCGCAGGGCGCTCATTCTGCGTGCCCTCGCGCGTCTGGAGGCTGCGGCAAAAGGTTGAACGTGGTGCAGTGCACGTAGATTGTGTAACACGCTGGCAACGCTTAAGCTTTCTTATGATGCGGTGCCACAAAAGCGACACATGAGGCGGATTGAGAGCCCATGGCGGGATTACCCGCACTCTTTGTACGGGGTCTGCAAAGTACGGGGGTATGCAAAATGCGTCATGTGAAAGCGTGTGCGGCCGCCATTGCGGTCGCGGCGGGTGCAGCGTTTGCAAGTGCTTCGAGTGACGGTCCGATGGACAACGGAGCGTTGCGCAAGGCGGTTGCGGGCAAGACGGTGCATCTTGCCACGCCGATGGGCGGCTTGCCGATCAACTACCGTGCCGACGGCACGATGTCGGGCAAGGCTGGCAGCCTGGCGCCGTACACCGGGTCGGAGCGCGATCGCGGGCGCTGGTGGATTGTGGCCGACAAGCTGTGTCAGCGTTGGAACAGCTGGCTTGGCGGGAGGTCCTATTGCTTCACGCTGCGCCAGCAGGGCGGAACGGTGCATTGGACGCGTAACGACGGTCTGAGCGGTGTTGCAACGATTCCGCGTTGAACCGGAGACGACGGCGGGGTGATCCCAGGCGCGGGGTCACCCTCCGACATCTGCTTGATGGCGACCATTGATTCCTCGCCCGGGTGTGGCCAAGCGCGCATTTTATACGCTTGCGACCAGATTGCTGGCGCCCCAGGGGCTTTCGTGATACTGAGCGCCGCTTACCGCAGCCATCTCGAAGCAATGAACCTCGACGCCCGCACTTTCCGTTCCTCGTCGCCCGGCGCGGCCGCTCGGGCCGATGCCGCTCGAATGCGCTGATCGCTTCCGCCGCCCGGACCAGGGCGGCTGTTTTCGCTTGTCACGGATCAGCCAACGAACGGAACCTGCCACCATGAGCGGGCAACAGAAATTCTACATCACCACCGCCATTTCTTATCCGAACGGCACGCCGCACATCGGCCACGCCTACGAGGCGATTGCCACCGACGCGATCGCGCGCTTCGAGCGGCTCGACGGCAAGGAGGTGTTCTTCCTGACCGGCACCGACGAGCACGGGCTCAAGATGAAGCAGACGGCGCAGAAGGAGGGGCTCTCCCCACGCGAGCTGGCGGATCGCAACTCGGCGCGCTTTCGAGAGATGGCAGCGGCGCTCAACCTCTCCAACGACGATTTCATCCGCACGACTGAGGAGAGGCATTACCGCTCCTCGGAGGAAATCTGGCGGCGCATGCAGGGGGCGCACAACGGCGACATCTTCCTCAGGAAGTACGCCGGCTGGTACTCCGTGCGCGACGAGGCGTTCTACGCGGAAAAGGAGACGACGGTCGGGCCGGACGGCGTGCGCGTCGGTCCGCAGGGCACGCCTGTGGAATGGTTCGAGGAGGACACCTTCTTTTTCCGGCTGTCCGCCTACCAGGACAAGCTGCTCGCCCACTACGAGCAGAACCCTGATTTCATTCTGCCGCGCGAGCGCAGGAACGAGGTGGTGAGCTTCGTCAAGGGCGGGCTGGAGGACCTCTCCGTCTCGCGCACCACGCTCGACTGGGGCATCCCGGTGCCCGGCGCGCCAGAGCACATCATGTATGTGTGGGTCGATGCGCTCACCAACTACATTACCGCCGCCGGCTTTCCCGATGAGAAGCACCCCCGCTGGCGCTATTGGCCCGCCGACGTGCACGTGATCGGCAAGGACATCCTGCGCTTCCACGCCGTCTATTGGCCCGCGTTCCTGATGTCGGCGGGCATCGAGCTGCCGAAGCGCGTGTTCTCGCACGGCTTCGTGCTGAACCGCGGCGAGAAGATGTCGAAGTCGGTCGGCAACGTGGTCGATCCGTTCGACCTGGTGAAGGCCTACGGCGTCGACCAGGTGCGCTATTTCTTTCTGCGCGAGGTGGTATTCGGCCAGGACGGCAACTACAACCACGAGGCCATCGTCAACCGCGTCAACGCGGACCTGGCGAACGACCTCGGCAACCTGGCGCAGCGCTCGCTGTCGATGATCGCCAAGAATTGCGAGGGCAAGATCCCCGAGCCTGGGGCGTTCTCGGCTGCGCGACACGGCGATCCTGGCGGCGGCTGACGGCCTGCATGCGAAGGCGCGCGAGGCCATGGACCGGCAGGCGCTCAAGCAGTACCTGGACGCCGTGTGGGGCGTGGTGGCGGACGCCAACCGCTACTTCGCGGGCGAGGAGCCGTGGGCCAAGCGCAAGACGGATTTCAAGCGCATGGAAACGATCCTTTACGTGACGGCGGAGGTGGTGCGGCAGGTGGCGATCCTGGCCCAGCCGGCGACGCCGGTGGGTCGCGGGCAAGCTGCTCGACGGCCTGGGACAGGTCCGGATAGCGCGCAGCTTCGCGGCACTGGGTGAGCCGGGACGCTTGCGGCCTGGCACCGTCATACCAGCGCCGACGGGCGTGTTTCCGCGCTACGTGGATCCCGGAGGAAGGGGCGGGCGAGCCCGAGGCGAAGACGAAGTCCAAGGACAAGGGCAAGTCGAAGGGCAAGGGTTGATGCTTGTCGATCACCACTGCCATCTCGACTTCCCTGACTTTGCCGATGAACTCGACGGGGTAATCGCGCGTGCCAGGGCGGCGGGCGTAGGGCTGATGGTCTCGATCTCCACCCGCATCCGCCGCTTCGACCGGCT
This sequence comes from uncultured Alphaproteobacteria bacterium, assembly GCA_963827545.1. GTDB lineage: Bacteria > Pseudomonadota > Alphaproteobacteria > Rhizobiales > Hyphomicrobiaceae > AWTP1-13. The sequence continues at coordinate 264,535 of CAWHBI010000028.1, read as the reverse complement.
GCTGCAGATTGCCGAGCCCCGCGACAACGTCTTCTGCTCGGTCGGCACGCACCCTCACTATGCGCACGAGGAGCTCGACGTTCCGGTCGAAGAGATCGTGAAGCTGTCCGAGCACCCAAAGGTGGTCGCGATCGGAGAGGCGGGCCTCGACTATTTCTACGACAACAGCCCGCGGGCGGCGCAGGAGCAGGGGTTTCGCAACCACATCGCCGCCGCGAGGGCAACGCAGCTGCCGCTTGTCATTCATGCGCGCGACGCCGATGACGACGTGGCCGCCATCCTGGAGGCGGAAATGGCCAAGGGCGCGTTCCCGGCGGTGCTGCACTGCTACACCGGAGGATCAGACCTGGCCCGGCGCGGGCTCGATCTCGGGCTCTACGTCTCGTTCTCGGGCATTCTGACATTCAAGAAATCCGACGCATTGCGCGAGGTGGCGAAGATGGTGCCGCTCGATCGCGTGCTGGTGGAGACGGACGCGCCCTATCTGGCGCCGGGAAAGTATCGCGGCAAGCGCAACGAGCCGGCCTACGTGGTGGAAACCGCAAAGGAGCTGGCGAAGCTGAAAGGGATTGGCCTCGAGAAGCTGGCCAAGGCCACGACCGAGAACTTTTTTCGTCTCTACAGCAAAGCACCGCGCGCCGGCGTTGCCGCATGAGCACCAGGTTCACTCTCCTCGGCACCGGCTCCTCGGGTGGTGTGCCGCGCGTCGGCCCCGTGTGGGGCGCATGCGATCCGGCCAACCCCAAGAACCGCCGGCGGCGCTGCGCCCTGCTCGTCGATCGCTTCGCCAAGGGCGGGCGCACCACGGTGCTCGTCGACACCCCGGCCGACTTGCGGGAGCAGCTGCTCGATGCGCGCGTCGAGACGCTGGATGGCGTGCTGTTCACGCACGACCACGCCGACCACACACACGGGATCGACGACCTGCGCGGCGTGTTCTTCAACACGCGGCGCCGCGTGCGCGTGTGGGCCGACGTGGTGACGCGCAGGACGCTGGAGAGGCGCTTCGAGTACTGCTTTGTGCAGAAGCCGGGCTCGATCTACCCCGCCATCCTGCAGGCGCACGACATCCACCCCCCGGAGGCGGTGCGCATCGAGGGCGGCGGCGGCGCCATCGAGGCGGTGCCGATCGTGCAGGAGCACGGCGATGCGCCCTCGCTAGGGTTCCGCTTCGGCAATGTCGCCTATTCGCCCGATATCAGCGGGATACCGGAAAGCTCAACCCCGCTGCTGCGAGGGCTCGACCTGTGGATCGTCGATGGGCTGCGGCCGATGCCGCATCCGAGCCACTTCTCGGTGAAGCAGGCGCTGGACTGGATCGAGCGACTGGGGGTCAAGCGGGCGATCCTGACCCACATGACGGTGGAGCTCGACTATGACGCCTTGCGCCGTCAGCTGCCCCCCCACGTGGAGCCGGGCTACGACGGCATGGTGGTGGAGGTGGATTGAAGCGTGGGCTGCGATGATGCGGCAACCCGAGAGCGATATGCCCGCCGACTACGTTCGGTCCGCATGAGGTGGAGATCGACGACTATCATTGAGAGGAGCTCGTGGTGCGCATCAGGACGTCGCCGGGAGAAATCCTGCTGGAGGAATTCATGAAGCCGCTCGGCTCGAGCGGAAACGAGCTGGCACGGCAGCTCAAGGTACCGGCGAACCGCATCAATGACATCGTCCGCGGCCGTCGTGAGATCAGTGCCGACACCGCGCTGCGGCTGGCGCGTTACTTCGGCACGACCGCACGGTTTTGGCTCAACGCCCAGGCGGCTTACGCTCTTTCCAAGGCCGAGGCGGAGATGGGCGACAAGATCACATCGCAGGTGCGGCCGCGCGCGGCGTGAACTTCGTGGCGGCACGCCCCAAACGCGCCGCTGCCCGCCTACCGGACGTCGCCGGTCTTGAGGTCGAACACGCGGCCGTTGTCGGTGCAGGAGGGCTCGGCCAGGCGCACGAACGTGGGCGTGACGGCCTCGGGCGCCTTGAGGGATGCCGGGTTCTCGCCGGGAAACGCCTTGGCGCGCATCTTCGTGCGGGTCGGCCCCGGATTGACGAGGTTGGCGCGCACGGGCGTGTTCTCGACCTCGTGCGCATAAGTGGTGATCAGGGCCTCCAGGCCGGCCTTGGCGACGCTGTAGGGGCCCCAGTAGGCCGGGCGGCTGACAGCGGCGCCCGATGACACGAAGATGGCGCGGCCAGCGTCGGAGCGGCGCAGCAGCGGGTCGAGCGTGCGGATGAGGCGCCAGTTGGCCGAAAGATTGACCTCGAGCACCTCGTCCCAGGCGTCCGCAGTGACGTGGCCCAGCGGCGACAGCGGTCCCAGGATGCCGGCGTTGCCGACCAGGATGTCGAGCTTCTGCCAGCGCTGGTAGATGGTGGGGCCCAGCGCATCGATCTTGCCGTGGTTCTTGAGGTCGAGCGTGAGGAGGGTGGCGTTGCCGCCCTGCTCGCGGATTTCGTCGTCGACCTCCTCCAGCGCGCCGGTGGTGCGCCCGACCAGGATCAGGTGCGCACCCTCCTTGGCGTAGGCGAGCGCCACGGCCCGGCCGATGCCGCGCGTGGCTCCGGTGACGAGTGCGAGACGGCCGGCGAGGCGCGGGGTGGGACTAGTGGGACTCATGGGCGCTACTGCTAGCCCTCGAAGCCCCGCAGTGGCAAGAGTGTTGCCAGCCGCTCCCAAGCTAGGTCATTCCGGGCCGATGCTTGCTAGTTTTTCGGCGGCGGTTCGGAGCGGGCCCTGTCCATCAGCTCCTTGCCGATGCGCCAGGCCTCCTCGTAGGCCTTCTGGGCGGCTTCCTTGGTCTTGTCGACATAGGGCTTGGCCGCCTCTCCCGCCCGCTCGGCTGCCTGCTTGGCCTGGTCGCTGACCTCCTTTGCCTTCTCCACGGCCTTGTCGGTGTAAGGCTTGGCCCTGGCGCGCGCCTGCTCGGTGAGCTCCAGCGCGCGCTCGGTGCTGACGGCGGACACTTCCCTGGTGCGCTTGAGCGCCCGATCGAGGAAGGATGCCTCGGGCAGGAGGGCCGCGCGCTTGATGGCGGTGACGGTGCGGATCAGGTCTTCGTGGTCCTTGCGCGCCTGTTCGCCCTGGACGCGATCGGGAGCACCGGTGAACACGACAAGGGGCGTACAGACGGTCACGGCCTTGCGCGCGGAGGTGACCCAGCCCGCGTTCTCGATCTCCACCTCCTGGGCGAAGAAGATTTTTTTTCCGCCGATGTCCTGGCGCAGGATGGTGCGATCGATCACAGGCACCAGGTGGCCGCCGAGCTTGCGGACAAGCTCGAAGCGTTGGCTGTCGGGGTCGGGGAACTGCACGAGCAGGCTCACGGTATCCTCGGCGCTCAAGGCCTGGCGGATGGCGTCCTCCAGCGAGAGCGCATAGGTGAGGTTCTGCGCGCGGCCGAGGCCGTCAGGATCGATGGAGCGCAGAAACCGGAACGTGCCGGTGCTGCCGGAAGCCGCCGGCGGCAGGATGAAGCGCAGGCTGCGGGCGTTGGCAGAAAGCTCGCCCCAGTTGGACACCTGCTTGTTGCGCGTGACCGCAAACACGCACTCGCGCACGTCGTCCTGGCGCAGCAGCGTGAACATGCCTTCGGCCTTGAGCTGGCCGATCTCGAGCACGAACACGTCGAGCTGGGCGAAGCCGAGCTGGCGCGGACTGGCGGCGACGCGGTCCATGTTCTCGCGCGTGCCGGAGGAGGGCTCGCAGCGGTAGTCGAACTGGGCGAGCTTGAGCTGGCCGGCGAGCGGGGCGCAGAAGCTCGCATGGTAGGGCCCGGTCTCGCCGCCGGTGTTGATCTGGGTAGCTCGCGCGGAGGCGGTGAGCAGGCCAAGCGCGGTGGCGAGGGCGAGAGGGAGGAGAATGATGGATGCCATGGAGAATGTTCTCCTGCATGGGGGACGCAACCCGTGTGCGGGCTGCGCCAGGGTGGCATGGTGCTACTGCAACATGGTGGCGGGAGTATGCGAATGCTGCGTGTCAGGAGATACTGTGGGAAGCCCGCTGCGGCTTGATTTTCGTCAAGCGGCCAGCCACTTTGCATGGATTGGGCGCATGGGTTGGGCCGGTCGCATCGCGTGATGCGAAGCCGCCTGCCGGAAGGAGCCATGGTCACCATCATCAATAACCGCCCGCGGCATCCCGAGAAGGCGCATAAGCCCGACACGCCGGTGCTGAAGAAGCCGGACTGGATCCGGGTGAAGGTGCCGGCGTCGTCGCCGCAGTTCGCCGAGACGCGCAAGGTGCTGCGCGCGCACGGCCTGCATACGGTGTGCGAGGAGGCGAGCTGCCCCAACATCGCCGAGTGCTGGGCCGGGCGGCACGCCACCATGCTGATCATGGGCGACACCTGCACGCGCGCCTGCGCCTTCTGCAACGTGAAGACCGGGCTGCCGGGCGCGCTCGACCCGGGGGAGCCGGAGAACGTCGCGCAGGCGGTGGCGAAGCTGGGGCTCGATCACATCGTCATCACATCGGTCGATCGCGATGATCTGCCTGACGGGGGTGGAGAGCACTTTGCCGCCACGATTCGCGCGATCCGGGCGCTGACGCCGAAGACGACCATCGAGGTGCTGACACCGGACTTCCTGCGCAAGGACGGCGCGCTGGAGACAGTGGTCGCCGCGGCACCCGACATCTACAACCACAACCTCGAGACCGTGCCGTCGCTGTACCTCAAGATCCGGCCTGGCGCGCGCTACTTCCATTCCGTCCGCCTGCTGCAGCGGGTGAAGGAGCTGTCACCCACCATGTTCACCAAGTCGGGCATCATGGTGGGGCTCGGCGAGACGCGCGAGGAGGTGCTGCAACTGATGGACGACCTGCGCTCGGCCGATGTCGACTTCCTCACCATCGGCCAGTACCTGCAGCCCACCCGCAAGCACGCCGAGGTGAAGAGCTTCGTGACGCCGGACGAGTTCAAGGCCTACGAGCGCATCGCTTTGTCGAAGGGCTTCCTGCTGGTGTCGGCGAGCCCGCTGACGCGCTCGTCGTATCACGCGGGCGAGGACTTCGCGCGGCTCAGGGCCGCGAGGCTCGCCGCGCAGCGCTGAGATGCTTGAATGCGCCGTGTCCTGGTCATCGGTATCCCGGGTGCCGGCAAGAGCACGTTCTCGCGCGCTCTTGCCGAGAGGACGGGGCTGCCGCTGATCCACCTCGACAGGGAGTTCTGGCAGCCGGGCTGGACGATGACGCCGTTGCCGGAATGGCGCGGCAAGGTCGCAGAGCTTGCCGCCCGCGACTGCTGGATCATGGACGGCAACTACGGCGGCTCGCTCCCCCTGCGGCTGCCGCGCGCGGATGCCGTGTTCTGGTTCGACTATCCCACGCTGCGCTGCCTGCGACGCGTGCTCTGGCGCTTTGCGACGGCCCGCGGCAGGGTGCGCGACGACATGGCCAACGGCTGCGCGGAACGTCTGGATCTCGAGTTTCTTCGCTATGTCAGGACGTTCAACGCCAAGTCGCGGCCCCGCATCTTGTCCGCGCTCGCCGAGTTCGGGGAGCATGTGAGCCCCGTGGTGTTTCGCCGCGACGGCGAGGTGACGCAATTCCTCGCGGCGCTTTCCTGATACTCTGAAGCCCTCAGAATCGCACCCATGCCCTCGTTCCGCACCACCCGCCGCGTCCCCTTCACCCCGCGCCAGATGTTCGATCTGGTCGCCGACGTGGAGCGCTATCCGGAATTCCTGCCGATGTGCGAGGCGCTGGTCGTGAGGTCGCGCGGGCGCCACGGCGACAAACAGGTGCTGATCGCCGATATGACCGTGGGGTACAAGGCGATCCGCGAGACCTTCACCAGTCGTGCCACGCTCGATCCGGCAAGCCTCGCGGTCATCGCGGAGAGCACGCGGGACTCGCGCGGACCTTTCCGGCGCCTGGAGAACCGCTGGGAGTTCAGCGCGGTACCCGGCGGCTGTGATGTGGATTTCTTCATCGCCTACGAGTTCAAATCCATCATGATGCAGATGGTAGTCGGAGCTCTGTTCGAGCGCGCCTTCCGCCGCTACACGCGCGCCTTCGAGGAGCGGGCACAGGCGGTCTATGGTGCGGAGGCCGTTGCCATGCGTGAGACCAGCTGAAGCGCAACCTCGACGCTGGCGATGCGGATCGGACCTCGGCCGATGTCGCCGAAGCGACACTCCTGATGCAGCACGGCGCCGCCTTTGCGGGCGGCTGCGATGTGAACGAGCCCGACCGGCTTGGCGGCGCTGCCGCCGCCGGGCCCGGCGACGCCGGCGACGGCGACGGCGATGTCGGCATGCGAACGGGCGAGTGCGCCCTGGGCCATGGCGCGGGCCACCGGCTCGCTGACGGCGCCCTGCTCGGCCAGCATCGCCTCAGGCACGCCCAGCAGCTCCGACTTGGCGGCATTGGAATACGTGACGAAGCCGCGCTCGACGACGTCGGAGGAGCCGGCGATCTCGGTCAGGAGCGCGGTGATGAGGCCGCCGGTACAACTTTCGGCCGCGACGAGCCTCAGGCCGCGGCCGCGCAGGGTGTCGAGGAGGGCGGCTGCAGTGTCAGTCAGGGCGGATGGGAACATTGGTGCTGCTCCTTCTAGATTTCAATCAACGCCAACGTCCGGGTTAGCGCGCAACAGGCTTTGCCACCGCCCCCGACTTACCTGCACCTCACGCCGCCCGGGGACGGGTGGCCTTGAGCTCGTCGCCGATCTGGCGGCGCCGGGCCAACAATTCGTAGTCGGTCTGCAGGCCGAGGAAGAAGCCCTCCGACATCCCGAAGTAGCGGGCCAGCCGCAGGTCGGTGTCGGCCGTGATGGCGCGCTTGCCGAGCACGATCTCGTTGATGCGACGCGGCGGCACCTTTATGGCGTTGGCCAGAGAGGTTTGCGAAAGGCCCATCGGCTCCAGGAACTCCTTCATGAGGATTTCGCCCGGATGCGGGTTGGGGAGCCTATCAGTGGTAGTCGACGATTTCGACTTGATGGGCATGGCCCTCTCTCCAGATGAAGCGGTCGTTCCGCAAAGCCAACGGCCTTGCAAGGGTCGCTCCTCTCCACATAGCTGACCATTCGATACCCCGCTCCACTCGGAGAAATGTGCCATGAACAGGCATTCAAGTCCGAGCTATCTGCAAGCGATGCGGTATCGAGGTGCTGATCGGGCGCACGCCAGATAAACCTTGAATGCAAGCGGTTTCGTTTGCGCGTGGGGTTGACAAGGAAATGGCCCACGCTTATTGTTGGTTGGTCAACCAACTAATGATCCCAGATGGCCCGATCCTCTAACACGGAAGAGCGACGCATCCAGATCGCGGCGGCCTTGATGAAGGTGATGGCGGATCGTGGTTACGATGGAGCGGCGATCAGCGATATCGCCGCAGCCGCTTGTTTGACGCCAGGGCTCGTCCACTACCACTTCAGGAACAAGCAAGAGATTTTGCTAGTCGCGCTGCGCAACATCGTGGCGGAGCATGATGCCAAGCTTGAGGAGCGTCTGGGACAGGGGAAGGGAGATCCAGTCGAAGAGGTCGCGGCCTTCATAGACTTTCACCTGAGTCTAGGAGCCGACGCCAATCCGGAAATGCTCGCGTGCTGGATTCTCATTAGCGGCGAGGCGCTGCGTCAGCCCGAAGTCCAGATCGAGTACGAGGGGGCGATCGCCGGCACGGTGAAATGCCTCGAACGGATCATTCGGCGCGGCGTCGATCAGGGCGTCTTCCGATGCAAAGCGATCGACGCGGCGGCGAGCGCTCTGGTCGCGGCGATCCAGGGATATTTCGTCCTTGGGGCTGCCGCCCGGAGCACGGTTCCGCGCGGATCGGCCGCAAGTTCAACCAAGCGCATGGCTGACGGTCTGCTCGATCCCGTCAGGCTCATCTCAAAACAGAGGGGGCGGCGATGAGAGGCCTCGCTGTGGAAGCACCGATGTCGGCGCGAACCAAGTTCGCTTTGCTCGGCTCGCTCTATTTCTCGCAGGGACTGCCCTTCGGCTTCTTCACCCAGGTCCTCCCAGTTCTTCTGCGCAAGGAGGGCTTCTCGCTCACCGACATCGGCTTCCTGTCCTCGCTCATCGCCGTGCCGTGGATGCTGAAGTTCCTATGGGCGCCCGCCGTTGACCGATACTGGCTCTCGTCCGGCGGCCGGCGCAGGAGTTGGATCCTGCCGCTCCAGCTGTTCACGGCGTTGACGTTAGCAGCTCTGGCGGTTTTCCCGTCGACGCCTCCGACGGCGATCCTGATCGCGAGCGTTCTCCTGCTCAGCACGCTCGCCGCGACCCAGGACATCGCGACCGACGGCCTCGCCGTCGACATGTTGACGCACCGCGAACGAGGCGTGGCCAACGGTCTCCAAGTTGCCGGCTACCGAGTTGGAATGATCGTCGGCGGAGGACTGCTGCTGATTCTGCATGGACAGCTCGGCTGGCCGTTGACGTTCTTCGCCATGGCGATGCTCATCGCAGTCGCGAGCATTCCCATCGCGTGGGCGCGCGAGCCGGCGCCGCCGGCCGAATCCGTGCGCGAACGACCGGCCACGCGCCACTTCCTGCGTCGTCCCGGCGTGGTCCGTCTGCTGTTCCTCGTCGTCACCTACAAGGCGGGTGAAGCATTCGCGACCGGGATGCTGCGGCCTTTCCTGGTCGACGCCGGATTGAGTCTTGCGGATATCGGCTGGCTCCTGGGCACGGTCGGGTTTGTCGCCGGTCTAGTCGGGGCGCTCCTCGGAGGAATCCTCGTGAACCGCCTCGGCCGCAAGGAAGCGCTGGTCTGGTTCAGGCTGTTGCAGGCCGTCACCGTCGGCTTCTATGCGCTGCATGCCGCCGGCAAGCCCGACCCAATCGCTCTCATGTGCTCTGCGGCGCCGAGCATTTGGCCGGCGGGATGGCAACTGCCGCGCTCTTCACCTGCATGATGGATTGGTGCGGCACAAAGACCAGCGCCACCGACTACACCGTGCAGGCGAGTGCGGTCGTCATGGCCACGGGAGGCGCCGCGGCGCTCAGCGGCGTGAGCGCCGATATCTTCGGATACGTCGGCCACTTCTCGCTCGCGACCGCGCTTGCCTTCGCATCCGTCGTCATTGTCTTCAAACTGTTTCCCGGCCCCAAGGAGGCTGTTGCACTTCGGATGTCTCACATACCTGGTGGCGTCCACACCAAAGTCGACTGCAAATCGAAGTGAGCGGTCGACTTGATTGGGCTGTTTGTTCTGCTCGGGGTCATGACAATTTCCGTTGCACACCCAGCAGCAGACGTGAGCCCCCGTTACACTGGCCCGTTTCCGGCCAGATGTAGTTGAAGTACACGACCGAGTGTCGCCAGAGCGCGCGAAGGGCTCGCCGTAAGATACACGCTCGTCCAGCGCCGTGAGCCTGGAGGAAGCGAGCGGAGGACCGCCTCAGGCGGCGGCGAGCTTCTCGGCCTGGCCGAGGAGGTTGTCGAGGATGCTGCGGCTCTCGGGGCCCATGACGCGGATGGTGCGCGTCTGCGCCTCGCGCCACACAGAGAAGCCCTGCTGGATCACCATCTCGCCCTTGGGGGTGAGATGCAGCCCGCGACCGCGGCGGCCGGCGGGCGGGTCCATGGTGATGTGGCCGAGCGCCAGAAGGCGCTTCAGGTTGCGCGAAAGGGTCGATTTCTCGATGTCGAGCGCGTGGCCGATCTCCACGGCGGTGATGCCGTCCTGCTGGGCGAGCTGGGTCAGCAACGTGAACTGGCTCGCCGTGATGCCGAGCGGGCGCATGGCATCGTCGTAGACCCTGGTGACGATGCGGCTCAACTGCCTGACACGCGTGGAAATACAGGACGCAGACGCATTCTCCGCGATCTCGGTGATGTCTGCGGGGGCTGTGACGACACCGTGGGTCATGATGTTCATGGGGCATCCCTCTGGCCCGTGATCTACAACCGGGATGCCTCGATTCGGGGGCGCATGTCACGGGGGCGGGGCGGGGGGCGTGGCACTTGGCAAGCACGTTGCTGTTGGCGGCGAGCGTCTCCGCCCCCCGTGTTACCGCAGGATCACGGTTGCGGTTGCAAGGGCGGCCAGCCCTTCGCGCCGGCCCGTGAAGCCCAGGCCTTCGGTGGTGGTGGCCTTCACGGCCACGCGGGCGACTTCGATGCCCAGGATCTCGGCGATGCGGGCGCGCATGGCCTCGCGGTGGGGCGCGATCTTGGGGACCTCGCACAGGATGGTGACGTCGACGTTGGAGACGGCGCCGCCCTGGATGCGCACGCGGCGGGCGGCTTCGGCGAGGAACAGGTGAGAGGGTGCGCCTTTCCAGCGCTCATCCGTGTTCGGGAAATGCTGGCCGATGTCGCCATCGCCGATGGCGCCGAGCAGGGCGTCGGTCAACGCATGCAGCGCCACGTCGGCGTCGGAGTGGCCTTCGAGCGCGTGGGTGTGGGCTATACGAATTCCGCACAGCCAGACGTGGTCGCCCGGCGCGAAGCGGTGCACGTCGAAGCCCTGGCCGGTGCGAACATCGGTGGATCGGGAGCTCGCGCTGTGCGCCATGGCCAGGTCCGCCGCCGTTGTAAGCTTGCGGTTGGTTTCGCTGCCCTCGACCAGCTTGATCGCCAAGCCGGCCCATTCGGCAACGGCCGCGTCGTCGGTCAGGTCCGTGCGGCCCGCTGCGGCAGCTTTCTCGTGTGCGGCCAATATCTCGGCGAAGCGGAACCCCTGCGGCGTCTGCGCCCGCCACAGGTTCGCGCGCTCGATGGTGGCTGTGACCTCCTGCGCGGGGCCTGAGCGCTTCAACGTGTCGGCGAGCGGAACGGCAGCGATGGCGCCTTGGCAGTCTCCAAGCGCCGCCAGCACACGATCGATGATTTCGGGGCTGACGAACGGCCGGGCGGCGTCGTGGATCAGAACGCGATCAGGCGCGTGGGGCTGGAGCGCCTGCAATCCGTTGAGCACGGAGCGTTGCCGGGTCGTCCCGCCGGTCACCGGCGGGAGCAGCTTGGGATCGCCCATGCGGACGGCGCCGTCATAGAAAGGGCGGTTGCCGGGCCCGATGACGACCTGAATCAAGCCGATGCCAGGATGGCCAAGAAACACATCCAAGACGGCCCCGAGGACCGTCGTGGAGCCGAGCGGGGCGTATTGCTTGGGCGTGGCCCCGCCGGCGCGTGTTCCCTGTCCGGCGGCGACGATCAGCGCGGCGGTCTTCAAAGGGTTCTCACAAGATCGTTTCTGATCGAAGCGCTTCGCTTCGATCATGGAACGTGAATCTTGCTCTCGAGTCTATGATCAGAGCAGGATTCACGCTTCGGCCGCCACTTCTCGATCCGGGCAAGGTCATTCAATCCGAAGCGATCCTGCTCCAGGGCGGTAACCGATTGAACCCACTCAGCCTCCCGGACTCGGTCGCGACAACAGGGTGGACGGGGATAGCTTGCGTTTCGCGCTTGCGAATGGGGCGGCGGCAGGCTACTCTGCACAAGAGTATAGCATTCGGAGACGTTGCCTAATAAATGGGCAGTTGCGCAACTGTTACTCCCGGGCTGCCAGACGGGGCGCCGCTCCGGATTGGCCCGCATGCGCTGCGCAGCCGCGTTTTGCTGGCGCCCATGTCCGGAGTCACCGACCTCGCATTTCGCCGCCTGGCCAATGATTTGGGGGCTGGGCTGGTCGTCACGGAGATGGTGGCGAGCGAGCATCTTGTCACGGACCGCCACGGGGCCAAACGCAAGGCCGATGGGGGGGCCCTGCGGCCCTTCGTCATACAACTCGCCGGTTGCGAGGCGCGGTGGATGACCGAGGGAGCCCGCGTTGCCGAGGGCCTGGGCGCGGACATCATCGACATCAATATGGGGTGTCCCGCACGCGAGGTGACGGGCAAGCTCTCGGGTTCGGCCCTGATGCGCGACCCCGATCACGCCTGTGGCCTGATCGAGGCGGTGGTCGGCGCCGTATCGGTTCCCGTGACGCTGAAGATGCGGCTGGGCTGGGACGATGACAGCCGCAACGCGCCCGAGCTCGCGCAGCGCGCAGAGGCGGCAGGCGTGTGCCTCCTCACCGTGCATGCGCGCACGCGCTGCCAGTTCTTCAAGGGCGAGGCGGACTGGGGCTTCGTGCGCCGGATCAAGGAGGCCGTGCGCGTGCCCGTCGTGGTGAACGGCGACATTGTCGATGCGGCGAGCGCGCGCGCTGCGCTTGAGGCTTCCGGTGCCGACGCCGTGATGGTCGGGCGCGGCGCCTGTGGTGCGCCATGGGTGCTCGCTCGCATCGCTGCCGCGCTGACCACCGGGTGCGACCCGGGGCCGCCGCGGCTCGCCCGGCAGGGCCCCATCGCCATCGCGCACGTGGAGGCCATGCTGGTCCAGCATGGCGCCAGGGTTGGGCTGCGCCACGCGCGCAAGCATATCGGCTGGTATCTGGCCGCCAGCGGACAACCCGGCTGCGGCTGTGAAGGCGTGGCGTCAGCGCCTGTGCACGTGCGAGTGCCCGCGCGAGGTTCTGGGCGGGCTTGCCGCCTTCTACGCGCAGGCGCAGCAGGAGGCTGCCGCATGAATGCCGAGCCGCCCCGTGAGCGAACCAGTGCCGGCGCGCGCAGGCACATCGAGCACGATCTGCTGCTCGCCGCGCTGCCCCACCCTATCCTCGTGCTCGGCGACGACGACCGCGTGCTCTATGCCAATGCTGCCGCCGAGTCGTTTTTCTCGCTGAGCCAGGGCGTGCTCAAACGCCAGACGCTCCCCGACATCATCGCCTTCTCCAGCCCCCTTTCCGCGCTCGTCGGACAGGTGCGGCGCACGGGCGCCACCGCCAATGAATACAACGTCGACGTCGGCCTGCCGCGCAGCGGCGTGCACAAGCTCGTCGACATTTTCGCGGGCTCGCTCCCGGAGCAGCCGGGTCTCATCGTGCTCATGCTGCAGCAGCGCGCCATGGCGCAAATGATCGAGCGTCAGCTGACCCACCGGGCCGCCGCCCGTTCGGTTTCGGGCCTCGCCTCCGTGCTGGCGCACGAGATCAAGAACCCGCTCTCCGGCATTCGCGGCGCCGCCCAGCTCCTGGAGCCCGGCCTCGAGGGTGACGACCGGGCGCTGGCCCAGCTCATCTGCACCGAGACCGACCGCATCCGCAATCTGGTCGACCGCATGGAGGTGTTCGGCGACGAGCGCCCGCTCGGCATGGAGCCCGTCAACATCCACCAGGTGCTCGACCACGTGAAGCGGCTGGCGGAAACGGGCTTTGCCGACGGCACCAGGATCAGCGTGGATTTCGACCCCTCGCTGCCGCCGCTTCCCGGCAACCGCGACAAGCTGATCCAGGCCTTTCTGAACCTCGTCAAGAACGCGGCGGAAGCGATTGCGGAGAGCCGCGAGCCTGGCCGCATCGTGCTGCGCACCGCCTTCCGGCCCGGCATGCGCATGGGCACGCCCGGCAGCGGCGCCCGCGTCAGCCTGCCCCTGATGATCGAGGTGGAGGACACGGGCCCCGGCGTCGCCGAGGCGCTCAAGCCCCACCTGTTCGACCCCTTTGTGACAACAAAACGCACGGGAACCGGCCTCGGTCTTGCATTGGTTGCCAAGATCATCGGCGACCACGGCGGCGTCATCGAGTGCGAGTTGGTGCCCAAGCACACCGTGTTTCGGGTGCTGCTGCCGATGCAGGAGCGGCCCCGCGCGCGAAGAGTTGAGGAATAGCCATGGCTGGCGGAACGATTCTGATCGCCGACGACGACACCGCGATCCGCACGGTGCTCAATCAGGCGCTGGCGCGGGCGGGCTACGCGCCGCGTGCAACCGGCAATGCGGCAACGCTGTGGCGCTGGGTCTCGCAGGGCGAAGGCGATGTCGTGATCACCGACGTGGTGATGCCCGACGAGAACGCCTTCGACCTGATCCCGCGCATCAAGAAGCTGCGGCCCGATCTGCCTATCATCGTCATGAGCGCGCAGAACACGCTGATGACGGCTCTGTCGGCTGCCGAGAAGGGCGCATTCGAGTACCTCCCCAAGCCCTTCGACTTGAACGAGCTGGTCAGCATCGTGGGCCGCGCGCTGTCCGAGCCCGGGCGCCGCAAGGAGCGCCCCTCCGCCGAGCCCGACGGCGAGGAGCTGCCCCTCATCGGCCGCTCGCCGCCCATGCAGGAGATCTACCGCGCGCTCGCCCGCCTCACCCGCACCGACCTCACGGTGATGATCACGGGCGAGTCCGGCACCGGCAAGGAGCTGGTTGCGCGCGTGCTGCACGACTACTCCAAGCGCCGCAACGGCCCCTTCGTCGCCATCAACATGGCGGCGATCCCGCGCGAGCTGATCGAGAGCGAGCTGTTCGGCCACGAGAAGGGCGCCTTCACCGGCGCGCAGTCGCGCACCGAGGGCCGCTTCCAGCAGGCCGAAGGCGGCACGCTGTTCCTGGACGAGATCGGCGACATGCCGATGGAGGCGCAGACCCGGCTCCTACGCGTGCTGCAGGAAGGCGAGTACACCACCATCGGCGGGCGCACGCCCATCAAGACCGACGTGCGCATCATCGCCGCCACCCACCGCGAGCTGAAAACCCAGATCCAGCAGGGGCTCTTCCGCGAGGACCTGTTCTATCGCCTCAACGTCGTGCCGCTGCGCATCCCGCCGCTGCGCGAGCGGCTGGAGGACGTGGGCGATCTCGTGCGCCACTTCCTGCGCCAGGCGGCCAAGGCGGGCCTCGGCCAGAAGACCATCGAGACGGCGGCCATCGAGCGCGTCAAGCGCTACCACTGGCCCGGCAACGTGCGCGAGCTCGAGAACATGGTGCGCCGCCTGGCGGCCCTCCACCCCGAGGACACGCTGACCGCCGAGATCGTCGATGCGGAGCTCGCCGAAGCGGTGCCGCCGCCCACGATCGAGACCGGCAAGACGCCACGCGAGCTCTCCGAGATGGTGGAGCGCTACTTGGCCGGCCACTTCGCCAGCTACGGCCGCGAGCTGCCGCCGGCGGGGCTCTACGACCGCGTCCTGCAGCACGTGGAGCGGCCGCTGCTCATCGCCGCGCTCGCCGCCACCCGCGGCAACCAGATCCGCGCCGCCGCCCTCCTCGGCCTCAACCGCAACACGCTGCGCAAAAAGATCCGCGACCTCGACATCCAGGTCTTCCGCACGCCCGCGGCGTGAGCATGCCGTGCCCGCTCTCCCCGCGGTGGGAGTTTATCCGTGACCGTCTCGCGCCCGCGGGCGGCACAGCGGACACCGACGTCCAGCTCTTCGAGCTCCAGTGATGCCGCGCCGACCTCTCGTCCACCGGGCTGAGAACGCCTTTTATGGCGTATTCGGCGAACTCAAAAAATGTTGAATAGCGGGCGTATTCGCATCGCCGGCAGCAACGCGACCTCTCCGCGCACCTGACACAACCTGGTGCAAATGGAGCACACGCAGAAACTTTCATCCTTCTACCCAGCCAGCATCCTCTGTTCGGCGGACGCGGTTTTGGAGCGAGTTCGCTACTGGGCTGACTAGCTAGGTGTGACACTCAATCAGATGCATCCGCCTCGAACCGTTTGAAGCCTCCGACTTCAGAGGTGCTGGCAGGAATCGTCTGTTTGGATCGCACCACTAGGGGCAGCCTCCACTCGCACTGCCGAGCGGCCTCGAAGGGAATCGTGTTGGGCATGGTATTGCGCGCCGAAGCAACGCTCGACCACGCCGTGAAACAGCGACCCAGGTTCGAAGAGGTGGCTGTTCTGCTTCCCTGTCTGAACGAGGCCGCTGCAATCGCAGGCGTCATCGCCGCTTTCAAATCGACGCTTCCCGGCGCTCTCATCTACGTCATCGACAACGACTCTGTGGACGCCACCGGCGAGCGGGCTAGGGATGCTGGGGCGCAGGTGATCATTGAGAAGCAAAAGGGGAAGGGCAACGCCGTCCGCCGAGCATTTGCCGCCATCGACGCCGAGTTCTACGTTGTTGCCGACGGCGATGGGACGTACGACGCGACCGAAGCGCCGCGGCTAATCGACATGCTCGTAAAAGAGCGCCTCGACATGGTGGTGGGCGCGCGGCGCAAGCTCGGTGAGGATGCTTACCGTACCGGTCACGAGCTTGGTAACCGCCTCTTCAATCGCGTTCTGAAGGCGTTCTTCGGCAGCGCATTCGCAGATGTCTTCTCAGGCTACCGCGTTCTCTCGCGGCGCTTCGTGAACTCATTTCCGGCCCTTTCCGACGGCTTCGAGATCGAAACGGAGATGGCCGTGCACGCTCTCATACTCCGAATGCCGGTGGCTGAGGTCGCCTGCGATTATCGCGCCCGCATCCAAGGCAGCCAAAGCAAGCTTAGGACCTACCGGGACGGTTTGAGGATCGCATGGAGCATCCTGCGGCTGCTTCGGCAGCACCGCCCGCTTGGCTTCTTCAGTGTGATCTCCGGCGCTCTGTTCGGTTCGAGCGCGGCGCTGTTCTATCCGATCCTAGTGACCTATCTCGATACCGGGCTGGTGCCGCGCTTTCCCACGCTCATGATCAGCCTAGGCCTCGCCCTCGCCGCCATGCTCATCATGACATGCGGCATGATCCTAGACACGACCATCCGTTCCCAGCTCGAAATCCGGCGACTGATATATTTGAACGCAAGACCGAGCAGCCCGCTCTGACGCGACGGGGCGGGGAATATTCGGCGATATGACAGCGAGAACAGCGGGACCTTTGGGAGAAAGTGCGTGAAACCTGATATCGCCGTAGGCCTGCTCAAAACGTTCGTTGTGGCCATCTTGTTGATGGCGTCATTATTGATCGCCGTCAGCAGCATCCCGAATGCCCGAATCTCCAAACACGTTCGTTGGTCCATGGCACCGGAAAATTACCAAAGGTCCCCAACCGGTCAGTATCAAATCGATTATTTTACCGAATGCGTTGCCGCCACTATGGGGTTGCTCACTGGCCCAAATAACAGCGTACTGAAACAGGCCTTTCTGTCTCCTACATTGTCTCACTGCGAGGCGACAAAAAAGGCCTTTGAAAACGGTCAGGCCGGACCGGAGGCGGGGAACTATTGGCGTTACTGGCACGGTTATCAGATAATCACCAGGCCCTTTCTATATTTTTCGAATCTGAAAACACTGCGTATCGCCGTATTTCTCGCCTTTTGCATTTCTTGCTTTTTCTTTATTGAAAACGTCAGAAAATATGTTGGAGCAACCCATGCGAACTGCGCGCTCTTGGCCATGTTATGCGTGCCCCTTTACTCTGCGCTCTATTTGATTACCCACGGCCTTGTGTGGATAGTGGCTTTCTCGGCTGGAGCATGGCTTCTTCACCTTGCGCACCATAGCAAAGAGTATTTTCGGAGCAACTGCCTGAATATCTTTATACTCGTTGGAATGGCAACTTCTTTTTTTGATTTGCTTACGACGCCGCTTATCACACTTACAATTCCGCTGTTAGCGCTGTATTGGGGGGGATTGCTGCCGGGAAGCGCACACTTTCCACGCCCCTTGGCATCATTAGCACTGATATCTTGCGTTTGGGCGCTTGGCTATGTGGGATGCTGGGCCATGAAATGGGTTGCTACCTCTTTGTTGTTCGACGTAAGCTTTTCTCGTCACGTGTTGGGCGCCATTACCTTCCGTCTGTCAGGTTCGGTTGAGGGGACGGAAACAACGATCGGTAAAAGCGTGGGAAGCAATTTGTGGGAGTCCAGAAATGGGTTAATAATTCTTACGGGCGTAGTTGCGGTTCGGGTGGTGACGGCTCTGTTCCTAACAAGGTCGCGTTGTTTTACCCTTCCATTTCGGTCGGTGAGTGAAACCGCCACTTTCCTAATCCTGGCCGGCCTTCCATTTGTGTGGCTTTGCGCTGCGCGAAACCACTCCATTATTCACGCATGGTTTGTTGCGCCTATCCTGTATCCAACATTCGCTCTCACGATTGCACTTGTATGCGGGGCAGTGGGAATGCCCCTACAACGGTCGCAGGAGCGGGCTTAGCACGGTGGTTTCGGATTGAATGGCTTTGCCTCGACTGCAATATGGCGGCCGAAGCGTGAATCCTGCTCTATTCCACGGATCGAGAGCAGGATTGACGTTCCATGATCGAAGCAAGGTTCTTTCGATCACAAACGACCTTGCTCTAAAAGCGAATGCGTGCCCCGGTTACGAGCCCGAACCATGGCTTCGTTGGCAAGATCGCCAGATTGTTGGGATCGCCACCGCACGCCTCTGGAGACAGCGCAGGACCGGTGTCGCATGAGAAGCCGATGACCTGGGCCCGATAGTGGTGGGCCTGCGCATAGACCAGTAGGCCGCGGTCATCGAAAGACTGTTCGAACTCCGAGCCCCAATCGACGGACCTCTGTTTCCGCGAGCGTGCCCCAGATCACAAATTCACCTGGGTTGACGAGATCTGCCCTGAGCAGATTGCCGACATTGAAGTTCTTGTAGAGTCCGTAGTCGGCATAGAGGGTCGTTTTGCCATGCGGCAGCCACTGCTTGCTGATGCCGAGCTGGACGTAGTGGAAATGGGCTAGTCCGTTTGCGCTGAGGACGGAGATATCGTCGTCGCGCACACCGCCGGCAACCGAAACGTACAGGCCCGTTGGATCATGTATCAGGGAAGCCGAGCCCTTCACGTCTCGAAGGTGGCGCTCTCGGTCTTCGATGTAGCCAACGCCGACGGTGACGCGGAAGGGACTCCATTCGGTCTGGTAGCGCGCGGCGACATCCCAAACATCGTCCTCTCCCCACGCGGCAGAAAGAATGACGCCCCCCCTTACCGGCGTGTCGTAACGAACAAAGAGGCCGTGCAGCGAATCCACGCTGTGGGCAACCTGCCCCCATTTCAGATCACTGATAAAGCCGCTGCCGACGTTGAGCCAAATGCCGAACTGGTTGTTGTAATGCACCGCAGCATCATTCATCTCGCTGCCGAGGTTGACGAGGGTGATATTGTCGGTCGCCGGCGACTGCTGGCCAAAGGTCAGGCGACCGAGCTTGCTGTCCTGCGCATACCAATACGCATGACGAAGGCGGATGGCACCATCGCTCAGGTCGCCCCAGGGATCGCCGCTCGATACCTCCGAGGAGGAGGTAACCCTCGAGTTGATCTCGATCCGGTAGCCGGCCGACAGCTCGCCAACAAATCGATGTGTGCCGACGAGGCCAACACGCGAGGAAGAAGTCTCGTTGTCGACGGCGTAGGTCCTCGATTTCCTGCCATCATCCCAGTACAGCACTGCGCGGTTCAACTGACCGTAGAGCCGCAACGTGTGTCCGGAATTCTCGCTGCCCGATGGCGCCGCTGTCAGCCCGCTCGGCAGCTGATCAAGAGCGGTACAGCAAGGCGTTGCCGCGTCGTTGCCCCACGCTGGAATCGAAACGAGGCCAATCTGTGAGACCGCAGCAAAGATGCCGGCCCCCCACGCACGCAGACTACGCATACACTGCCCCGCGTCTCTGCCCAGTCACCGCCGCACTGAGCCAAATCCCAGAAATAAAGCTCCGTCCTTCTCATCTGCCGAATGCGCCAACCACGTCAGGCATGCCGGATATGCTTCAATCAGAATGATCCTGCTCTAGGACGGTGAAAGGCGGCTCGCCAGCGCCTCAGCTGGCAAAGTCGTCCGTTCGAAGTATGAGCAGGGGCCGACCCTCATGTGCACCATCGGTCGCGCCATTGACGTCGAACTTCTTGCTGGCTGCGGCTTCGATTTCGCCGCGCTTCATTTCAAAGATCGCCAAGGCCGAAGGCACGTCCTGCGGCTGCGTGTAGGAGTTGAGGTGGTACAGCGCCTCGCAGGTCACGCAGACCCGAACGGCTTCGCGCCTTTCATCGAGCATCCACGCGCAAATGGACCTTCGATCCGCATCGGGAACGGCGCGCTGCCTGGAAGTTGTCAACGGCATGGGTGTGGTCTTCCGTCTTACCTGCTCTTGGCGCCAGAAAATCGCACGGGCGCGCAGGTCGGGGGGCCCGACATTGGGGCGTCGATGCTGGGGAGCCTCAGCTCGCTCGTGCCAAAGGCGGCATCCCGAAGCCACGCATCGCTGACCGACCACTGGTGGACCTGGCCACATTCAGGGCAGTCGAGCGAGAGGCGCTCGGCAAGGCCGCAGAAGGCCTTGATGTCGCAATAGATGCCCGTAAAAACCGCCTTGTCGGCGTTCGGACATCGAACCATGACCACGTATGGCATGCTGCGCAACCCCGCGCGCCAGTCTCATGACATTGGGAAGAGATACCGTTCGGCCAGCACCGCAATGACGACGGTCAGCGCCAGGCCCTCAACTAAGGTGAGCATCAAAGCAACACCGCCCAGGCCTATGGCGGGACCAACCAAAAAATGCAATCATCCGAAGTCTCCCTTAGAATAAGCATAGTTTCTGGAGAGAACAAACAGAGGAGCCGGTACTAATGTCCGGCTCCTAGTTTGCGTTAGTCCGAACTCAAGGCTGGTAGCGTCAACAATACGTGCTACCGAAACTGAAAGAGAAGTACGCAGTGTCTAATCTCTCCTTTCCCGCACCAACAATTCCTTCATCCACAATGACGTCTTGTAACAGCAAGCTTGTCCAAATGCTGTCACTCTTGTGCAACAGTCGGGATGAATCTGACGGGAACCTGACAGATGCAGTAGGCATCGCGTCAGGCTTTGCCATTGCAGGGCGGAACGGAGGATTGGGTGGCGGTGTGAGCGTGTGGTTCAAAGTATTGCAGGATCGCGTCCGGCGGGAACGGCGCCGCGCTTCTTTCATCGACTACGCCCTATTGATTGGCCTCGTCTTGGACGCTGGCACCGACCATTTTTCTCATCTGCCTGTGTCGGGCAGGCTACATTTTTTCTTCTCCCTCAAAGGCATAGTGGGAGTATTGCTGGGGGCCGTGGGGACGGCAAGAGTTTCGTGCGTGGTGGCACGCCACGATCCGAGAGGGGCATCAGGGCGGCTCGGATCACTCTCGCCACATGAGGCGACGCAGTGTTTCGGTGCCCGAGGGGTAGCATGCGCTGGTTCGGAGTGGTTGCTGTCAGTGCAGCGTTGACGGGCTGCGTCACCGAACCAGGGATGACTTGGATGCGCGCTGATGGCCGGCCGGTCGATGCAGCGTTTCAGTCCATAGTTGCGCGATGCAGAGACGCGGCTGAACAGGTGGGAGCCGCATCCCCCAAACCCCAGCGCCATGACTTGATGGTCGCGGCGATGGAAGGCTGCATGGCGAGGCGCGGCTACAAATGGGCGTGCCGGCATCCACTGGCCAACCCTTTGGACGGCGTTTGCGTTTTCTAACCCAATCGACAGCTGCTCCGACACCCGCCAGCCGGAGATTGTCTTCGCGTCGTGCCCGGCCGGCGCAAAATTCCCGCTGTCATCCTGTACAAGCGCGCATAGCATGACCGTCGGCCCTGGCCATCATTGGTCGGCAATTCCCAAGCCAAGATAGGGCGGCGGGTGCAACACTCCCGCGCGCGGTTCTCGCGGCCCGTGTTGACGACATGCCACACCGAATGGACGGACAGCTGCGTGGGGCCATGCGCCCGCCAGACGGTCACATTGCTTACCGCTTGGTGAAGTAACTCTGCACTCTTCGAGAGGGAGATGCGGTTCATGCGTACGTTTTGGCGCTCGCTGGTTGGGCTTGTTGCCCTGCTGATCGCCGGCTCGGCATTGGGGCAGGAGCAGAAGCAGCAGGGCTGGCTCGGTGTCAACGTAGAGAACGTGACCAAGGAGGAGGCCGACAAGCTCGGCTGGGAGGCGCCGAGAGGTGTCAAGGTCACCGAGCCCATCGGGGGCTCGCCCGGCGCGGCAGCGGGACTTCAATCGGGCGATGTGATCGCGACGCTCGATGGCCTCGAGGTGGAGAGCAGCAACGGATTTACAGCGGCCCTGATGGCGAAAGGCGCGGGCACGGTGGTGAAGTTGCGGCTGATGCGCGCCGGCAAGGAGAGGACGGTTTCGGTGACGCTCGGCGCGCGGCCCGGGGCGCTCGTGGCCGGAGCCGAGAGTGCGCCGCAGCTCATGCTCGACACCGGCGGCCATATGGCAAAGGTCATCGACCTGGCCGTCACGCCTGACGGCAAGCAGCTCGTCTCGGCCTCGAACGACAAGACCGTGAGGGTGTGGGACATCGAGACCGGCAAGACCGTGCGCATCTTCCGTGGGGAATCGGCGCCCGGCGACTGGGGAACGATCTACGCCATGGCTTTGTCGCCCGACGGCCGGTGGCTGGCAGTCGGAGGGTACCTCAGTACGGCCGATCGGGCCGTTGCGTCGGCGGTCCGCCTGCACGACTTCGCGACTGGTAAGATGGCGGCGCTGCTCAAGGGCCACGACAACGTTGTCTTTGCATTGGCCTTTTCGCCCGACGGCAAGCGGCTCATCTCCGGCAGCGGCGACAACACCGCCATCGTCTGGGACCTGACAAAGCAGCTGCAGGCCATGCGCCTTTCCGGACATGCCAAGACCATCAAGGCCGTTGCTTTCACCCATGGCGGCGACCGCGTCGTCACCGGCAGCGCGGATGAGACCTTGCGGCTGTGGAACGCCGCCGACGGCAAGCTGATCGCCGAAATGACGGAGCACAAGGCCGCGGCTCAGCGGACGGCAGTGGAGTTCGATGCACGGCTCAAGCGAACCGAGAAATCCGACGCGTGGTTCGCAGGGGTCGAATCCGTTGCTGTCTCTCCTACCGAACCATTGATTGCGTCGAGCAGCGCGGATGGCAGGGTTCTGCTATGGGACGCGCACACCGGCGCCTTTGTGCGCGAGGCGGTCTGGGTCGGCGGGCTGCGTGGCGCCGCGCAGATCTTCTCGGTGGCCTTCAGCGCCGACGGCCGCTGGTTGCTTACCACCAGCACCGAAGGAGGTTGCCAGATCAACGAGGTCGCCACGGGCCGGCAGCTCTATGACGGCAAACTGCACGATAAGCCGTTGACCATGTTCGATCCCAGTTACACCCGGTGCAACGGCGGCACGGCCTTCAGTCCCGACGGCCGCCTGGCGGCAGGCGGCTACAACAGCCTGATCCGTCTCGTGGACGCGCACACGCGCAAGGCCATCAGGACGCTGCAGAGTTCAGGAACGACTGTGCAAGGCGTGGCTTTCGCGGAAGAAGGCCGTTCGATCGTCTGGGGGGACAAGAGCGAGACAGCGGCCGGTGGAAAGCATGTGGACAGGCTGACGCGCAGGCTGCGCCTGCCGTCGGATGGCAAGCCGCTCGGTACAATCGAGACAACTGGTGTAAGCCTCGACAAGCTGCATTACGAGAGCCGCGGCAAGGCTCGGCATGGGCCGTTGTCGGTCGCCTTCAAGGCCGGTCCCACTCCGGGCACGGTCAACGTGCGCTACCTCGAGGTTTCCAAGGACGGCAAACTGCAGGCCGAAATCGACCTCGGCGGCACCGATCGCTCCGCCGGGAGCCCCATCAGTTTCACGCCAGACGGCCAGACCATCGTCATCGGCACGACCCCGAGCATCCGAGCCTACGACCTGAGCGGACGTCTACTGGGCGACTTCGTCGGTCACTACGGACAGGTGCGTGACCTTGCCCCCTCGCCCGACGGCCGGTTTCTGGTGTCGGGCGCGACCGACCAGACCGTGCGGCTGTGGAACCTCAAGACGCGCGAGCTGATCGTCACCCTGTT
Organism: uncultured Alphaproteobacteria bacterium; assembly: GCA_963827545.1. Taxonomy (GTDB): domain Bacteria; phylum Pseudomonadota; class Alphaproteobacteria; order Rhizobiales; family Hyphomicrobiaceae; genus AWTP1-13. The sequence goes on along the minus strand of CAWHBI010000028.1, from coordinate 241,027 downwards.
CCATGGCACCGACGGCGAGTGGGTGATGTGGACGCCGCAGGGCTACTACACGGGCTCGCCGGGCGCCGACAAGATCGTCGGCTGGCAGATCAACAAGGGGCCCGACCAGGCCGCCGACTACGTCGGCGCCGACCAGCTGCGCCAGCACCTGAACCGTCCCGACATCGTCGAGAAGGCCATCATCCTCGCCTCCGCTGACCAGGCCGTGCGGGAGGCCCCAGGCACGTCCTTCAAGCTCGTCGATCTGCTGGCGCGCCCCGTGCCGCGGCTCCGAATCGTCTCACCGTCCAGCGGATCGACCCAGCGTGGCGGCCGCGCGACGGTGGCGATCGCCATCGAGGCGACACCCGATCCCATCAGGGCCATCCGCGTGCAGGTCAACGGCCGGCAGGTCCAGGACCTGACCCCGCCCACCGGCTCGGGCGGCTTCGGCGCCGGCGAGCGCCTTCTCGACGTGCCCCTGGCCCAAGGCCGCAACGAGGTGCGCATCACGCTCACCAACGCCATCGGCGAGAAGGCCGAGACCCTGGTGCTGACCCACGAGGAGGAGGGCCGCCTCGACAAGCGCGGCACCCTGCACATCCTCGCCATAGGGGTGAACGAGTACAAGGGCCTCGGCAACGCCTGCGGCAGCGCCGGCTGCGACCTCACCTATTCCGTGGCCGACGCGCGCAAGCTGGCGGAGGCCATCGAGAAGCGCCTCGCGCCTGGCCACGCCCGCGTCGTCAAGCGCCTGCTCGTCAACGGCGGCGATGCCAAGGATGCGCCGACCGCCGGCAACATCATCGACGCGGTGGAGCTGCTGCGCCAGGCGGAGGAAACCGACACGGTCGTGCTGTTCATCGCCGGCCACGGCAAGAACGAGGGGCCCGACTACCGCTTCCTGCCCACCAACGCGGAGTTCACCGGCGGCGCGCTGCGCGGCTCCACCGTGGTGCCCTGGCAGGTGCTGCAGAGCGCGGTCGAGGCCGCCAAGGGCCGCCGATTGCTGTTCGTCGACACCTGCCATTCCGGCAACGCCTACAACCAGCGCCTCGGCAACGCCGCCTACCACGCCAACATCATCGCCTACACCGCCGCCCGTTTCGACCAGGAGGCGCTGGAGGACGCCTCCCTCGGCCACGGTCTCTTCACCTATGCGGTGGTCGAGGGACTGGAAGGCAAGGGCGGCCTCGGCGCCAAGCGGCAGATCTCGACCAAGGAGCTGGCCACCTACGTGCTCAAGCGCGTCGACGAGCTGGCCAAGTCCATGAAGGGAGAGCAGGAGCCGCAGTACTTCAAGGGCCGCGATGCCGAGGACTACGTGCTGGTGCGCTGGTGAGCGCAGGCGGCATTTCCCCAGGTGTGCCGCCGCGAGTTCTAGAGCAAGATCGTTTCTGATCGAAGCGCTTCGCTTCGATCATGGAACGTGAATCTTGCTCTCAAGTCCATGAATAGAGCAGGATTCACGCTTCGGCCGCCACGTTGCAGCTGAGGCAGAGTGATTTAATCCGAAGCGATCCTTCTAGTGTCCCGATCGCAAAGTTCGGCACGCTGTGCCGCGGCAAGAAGCACGACAAGCTCGAAACGCGCGTGACAAGACTCGAAGATGAAGTCTTCGGCCAGACGCGCGGTTAACCAGGCGTGCGTTCCCCACCACCTGCCGAAGCAATCTAAGCCGCCTCGGACCAGCCGCCGAAAACTACTCAACCCTATCGAGGACGACGGTGAACTGCATCATTTTGCCCGTCGCGACGCCTTTGGCCTGGGGCGACTTCTGTGTCATGACGTTGCCTACGATACTAACTTCGTTCTCCCGCGTCGTGCCGGTCCAAAGCCCGTTCGACGCCATCGTGTAGGTGTAGCTGACCTTGCCGCCCGCGACCCTGTAGGTGCCGGCATTGGCCGCCATCGTCTTGTGAAGGTGAACACGATCCTCGTCCGTCAAGACACCCGTCGGGGGCGCCTTGCGCTCGTCGTGCGCGATGATGATGGAGAAGCTCCCGCCCTTCGTGAAGACGTAGATGCTCTGCGGTTTGTCGCCGAACGTCTTGATAGCCTTGCCCGTGTCGAGTTCAACGTTCTCGAAGCTCCGCGCCTTCCACACGCCGACGATCTGCTGCGCAAGATCCTGCGCTGGCACCGGCTGAGCCAACGTTAGGGCAAGTGCGCCAGCCGCGACCGAAATCAAAGTACGCCTCATGGTAACCTCCCCGTTGCGTGAGCGCACAGCAGCGCACGCCACGCATTGCGTGAACGGATGAATTGTCTTGCAGAGATTGCGAGACCGAAAAATGAACGGTCAGCAAGTGAGATGCCCGCCGACGGCACTGAAATTATCTGCCCGCACGCAGACCTCGGCACGTCTCGACGTGATGAGCTACCCTATACTCCAGCGTGTTCGTGGTAAAGCAACAACCGTTCTGTGACTTTCTCGCGCGTGGCAGCGCCTGCTCCGTTTTCGCGCGATGATGCTGCGGACCGGTATTCTCCGTGCCCGCGACGTGAACACAAGGGCCGCAAAACAGAGTGCGAAGAACACGGGCAAGTGCCAACTGTCCTCGCAAAAGGCTACATCGCGCCAAGCGCATCTCATCCGTGGATTTCGTCCGCTTCGGCAGCTTCCGGCACCGCCGAATGTCGTGCCGCAGCAGGCTGCGCCCACGCGCGCCCGCCGGCGCGCCATGATTTTCGCCAATTCCGACAGGGAGACCTCGAATGATCGATCGTTTGCGCCTCGCTTTGACCCTCCTTTCGGCCCTCGGCTGTGGGCTGATGGCCGGCCTCTTCTTTGCTTTCTCTGTTGCCGTGATGGGAGCCCTTGCCCGCATTGCACCGGCTGCCGCCATCGCGGCCATGCAGTCCATCAACCGCGTCATTCTCAATCCGGTTTTCCTGAGCGTCTTCATGGGCACCGCCGCGGCCTGCGGCCTGCTGGCCGTGTCGGCGCTGTCGCGGTGGAATGATCCGGCGGCGTTGTTCATGCTGGCCGGCGGCCTGCTCTACGTCGTCGGCGGGTTCCTGGTGACGATCGTGTTCAACGTGCCGATGAACAATGCCTTGGCGGCCGTGGACCCAGCTAGCACCGAAGGCGCCAGCTACTGGACCCGCTACCTCACCCACTGGACCGCCTGGAACCACCTGCGGACGGTCGCGTGCCTGGCCGCGGCAGCCGCCCTCACCATCGCCCTTTACCTCCAGGCTCGCAGCCCAGGCACCGTCTGAACCTGAAGAAAGGCTAGGCCCGACGGGGCGCCCGGTCCAAAGGGCTTACCACTGCCGCCATCCACATCTTGACGCCCGCCGCTCAAGTGGCTAAGCCACAATGTCGCGAAAATGCCACACTGTCGATTGATCAGTGTGGTCGCTTTGCTTCATGAGAGCGGCACTCCCGTGCAAACGGACCAAATCATCATTGCGCTCAAGGACGTGGCTGGCCGCGCGACCGCAGCGCTGCGAAAGACCGCAAGCCAGCTGGGCGCCGCGGCACGGGACGGCTGGGCGTGGTTCAGGCCCGGGACCACGCCCACCCCTTCGGACCCCCTCGAGCCCTTGTCCGAGAATGCCCCGCCGCTGCCCGGCACCAGCGATCGGGCCTTCTGGACCGGGCTCATCGTCGTCAGCCTGTCGGTCGTCTCTGGCCTCGCCACCTACCTGATCCTGACAGGCCTCACGCCGATCGTGCCCCGCAACGAGGTGGTCCTCGCCGCCCTGTTCATCAACGTGCTGCTGGTCGTCGCCATGGTGGTGGTGATCGCCGCGCAGATGATCGGCCTGCGGCGCGCCTGGAAGAAGAAGGTTGCGGGCGCGCGCCTCCATGCCCGTATCGTCGCTCTGTTCAGCCTGATCGCCGCCTTGCCCGCCCTGTTGCTGGCCATTGCGGCGACCACCACGTTCTCGCGCGCGCTCGACAGCTGGTTCAACCAGCAGACCATGGCCATCGTGCGCAACTCCCTCGTTGTGGGGAATGCCTATCTCCTCGAGCACGGCCAGGTCATCCGCACCGACATCGTCAACATGGCGCGCGACCTCGACGAGGAGGCCGCACAGGTTGCCGGCGACCAGCGCCAGTTTCGCGAGCTGATGATCGGCCAGGCGGCCCTGCGCGATCTGCCGGTGGCGTATCTCATCGACAGTACGGGCAAGGTGAAGGTTGCGGTGCTGGAGGACGACAGGATTCCCTACGTGACGCCGCCCGCGCATCTCATTCGCTCGGCTGCGGCCGGACATGTCCCCCTGCTGATGCCTCTCAAGGTCGAGGGGCTGGACAGCGAGAACATCCCCTACGACCTGCTGCCCGATCACCTCGTGCGCGATGCGCAGCGTGGCCGCGTCGCGGCCATCACCAAGCTTCACAACTATCCCGACTCCTACCTCTACGTTGCGCGCGGCGTCGACCCCAAGGTGGTGCGGCACCTGCGGCAGACCCACGAGGGCGTCGCGGCCTACGAGGAGCTGCGGCGGGCGCGCGGCGGGCTCGAGCTGGCGCACGGCCTCCTCTACTTCATGATCTCGCTCACGGCCCTGCTCGCGGCCATCTGGGTCGGGTTGTGGTTCGCCGGCCTGTTCGTGACCCCGATCCGGCGCCTGATCAGCGCGGCACAGGAGGTGGCGCGCGGCAACCTGTCGGTCGAGCTGCCGATCAAGCGCGGCGAAGGCGATCTGCGTCGCCTGTCGATGAATTTCAACGCCATGACGAAGGAGCTGGAGCGCCAGCGCACCGACCTCGTCACGGCCAACAGCCAGCTCACTGAACGGCGCCAGTTCATGGAGGCGGTGCTCTCGGGCGTATCGGCGGGCGTGATCGGGCTCGACCGCGACGGACGCATTACCATCGCCAGCCGCTCGGCGGAGCAGCTGCTGGGACGCAGTTCGGCGGACCTTGTCGGCCGCGAGCTTGCCGAGGCGGTGCCGGAGTTCGCTGCCCTGCTCCAGGAGCGCAGCGAGGGCGGCGCCAAGGGCAGGCCCCAGAACCAGGTGACGCTCGTCATCGACGGCGAGGAGCGCAATTTCGCCGTGCGCGTCACCCGCCAGGCGCCGGGCGAGGAGGCCTACGGCTCGGTGGTGACGTTCGACGATGTCACCGAGCTGGTCTCGGCGCAGCGCACGTCGGCCTGGGCCGACGTGGCACGCCGCATTGCGCACGAGATCAAGAACCCGCTCACGCCCATACAACTCTCCGCCGAGCGCATCCGGCGCAAGTACGGCAAGGTGATCACGGAGGATCGCGAGACCTTCGACCGCTGCACCGAGACCATCATCCGTCAGGTCGGCGACGTCACGCGCATGGTCGACGAGTTCTCCGCCTTTGCCCGCTCGCCGAAGCCGCAAATGGAGGAGCAGGACATCCGCGATGTCGTGAAGGCCGCGGTGCTCGACCGGCAGATGTCGGGCAGCGACATCGCCTTCGAGACCAAGGTCGGCAAGGAACCGATCATCGTCTCCTGCGACCGCCGCCTGATTTCCCAGGCCGTCATCAACCTGGTGAAGAACGCCCAGGAGGCGATCCAGACCTACGCCGCCAACCCCGAGCGGGAGGCCGGCTGGAGCGGCCGCATCGAGACGAGCGTGCGTCGCCGCGCCGATCGGGTCGACATCGAGATCATCGACAATGCGGCGGGCCTGCCCAAGCACAACCGCAACCGCCTGCTCGAGCCCTATGTCACCACCAAGGGCAGCAAGGGAACGGGGCTCGGCCTCGCCATCGTGCAGAAGAGCGTAGAGCAGCACAACGGGACGCTGACGCTGGATGACGCCCCGCCGGCGCCGGGCCGCACGCACGGCGCTCTGATCCGCATCACGCTGCCCGTGGTCGGTGCCAGGTCGGAACGACCCGCGCAGCAGCAGCAACCCGAGCCTGCCGCCGTCGGCGGCAACGCTTGAACCCAAAGAGCCAAGGAGTGAGAGATGGCCTCTGACATCCTGATCGTCGACGACGAGGCGGACATCCGCGAGATGGTCGCGGGCTTCCTGCAGGACGACGGCCACCGCACGCGCCTCGCCCGCGATTCCGACGAGGCCCTGAAGGCGATCGAGGAGCGCCGGCCGCAGCTGGTCATCCTGGATATCTGGCTGCAGGGCAGCCGGCTCGACGGGCTGGAGGTGCTCAACATCACGAAGAAGGCGCATCCCGACCTGCCCGTGGTCATCATCTCGGGCCACGGCAACATCGAGACCGCCGTGACGGCCATCAAGCGGGGCGCCTACGACTATATCGAGAAGCCGTTCAAGGCCGACCGCCTCATGCTGGTGACGCAGCGCGCGCTCGAGGCGGCCAGGCTGCAGCGCGAAGTGCGCACGCTGCGCGAGCGCTCGGTCGTAAGTTTCGACATGATCGGGCGCTCAGCAGCCATCAACCAGCTGCGCGCCTCGCTAGATCGCGTCGCGCCCACCAACAGCCGCGTGCTGATCCGCGGCGCCTCGGGCGCGGGCAAGGAGCTTTGCGCGCGGGTGCTGCACGACAAGTCGCATCGCAAGGACGGTCCTTTCGTGGTCCTCAATGCCGCCTCCATGGCGCCCGACCGCGTCGAGGAGGAGTTGTTCGGCACCGAGGATCACTCTGGTCCCCGCAAAGTGGGCGCGCTCGAGGAGGCGCACGGGGGCACCCTCTACATCGACGAGGTCGCCGATATGCCCTTGGAGACCCAGGGCAAGGTGTTGCGAGTGCTGGTGGAGCAGAAGTTCCAGCGCGTCGGCGGCGGGCCCAAGGTGGCAGTGGACGTGCGCATCATCTCCTCCACCAGCCGCGATCTGGAGCGGGACATGGCGGAAGGCCGCTTCCGCGAGGACCTGTTCCACCGTCTCAATGTGGTGCCGCTGCGCGTGCCGGGGCTGGCCGAGCGGCGCGACGACATCCCGGAGCTCATTACGTTTTTCGTCACCCAGGTCTCCCATTCCTCGGGGCTGGCGCCGCGCAAGATCGGCGAGGATGCCATCGCCGTCCTGCAGGCGCACGATTGGCCTGGCAACATCCGCGAGCTCAGGAACAACATCGAGCGGCTGCTGATCCTCTCGGGCGGCGATCCCGACGGCATCATCACCGCCAACATGCTGCCCGAAGAGATCGGCTCCAACGTGCCCTTACCCGTCAATGGCGGGGCGGAGCACCTCATGTCGCTGCCATTGCGCGAGGCGCGCGAGATCTTCGAGCGCGAGTATCTGCTCGCCCAGATCAACCGTTTCGGCGGCAACATCTCCCGCACCGCCGAATTCGTCGGCATGGAGCGCTCGGCCCTGCACCGCAAGCTGCGCGCGCTTGGGGTGAGCTCGCAGGAGCGCAGCGGCGATTTCCGCCCGAGCTAGTGCCCAAACTCCGCCGCCACGCACAAGTTGCCTCTGATAGCGTAAGACGCTATCTTACTTGGGCATGAAAACCAAGGTTTCATCGAGAGGCCAGATTGTCTTGCCAGCCGAGCTGCGGCGACAGGACGGAATTGAGCAGGGCCAGGAGTTCGAGGTCGAGCGTCTCGATCGCGGCGAGTACCGGCTCAAACGGCGTTCGGCGCCGTCGAATGAGGGCCTGGTCGACTGGCTGCTCGCGTGCCCCGAGAAGGGTTTCTTCGTTTCCATCGACTCCCAGTCGACCGACACGCTGTGAAGTATCTGGTCGACGCCAATGTCCTCAGCGAGCCCACAAGGCCGGCACCCGATCCCAATGTCCTCGGGTGGCTCCGGCGCCACGAGCGCGAAATCGCTGTCGATCCCTTCATCCTGGGCGAGGTGCGCTTCGGCATTCTCTTGCTCCACAAAGGGAGGAGGCGCGCGAAGCTGGAGCAGTGGTTCGACGCGGGCATTCAGCGGCTGCACTGTTTGCCGTGGGAAGCGGAAACGGGCCTGAGGTGGGCGCAGCTGCTCGCACGCCTTCGCGCCACCGGGCGCGCCATGCCGATCAAGGACAGCCTGATTGCCGCGACCGCCCTCGTTCACGACCTGATGGTCGTCACGCGCGACCGCGCCGATTTCGAGAAGGCCGGCGTCAGCGTCGTCGATCCCTTTGCCGGCTGATCCGGCCACCGCTGGACCGAGAGCGGCAGCGGTCGCCACCGGCCGGGCAGCGAGAAGATCCGATTGATAGTTGGCACTCTGGGCCCACACGAGAATGTCGAGCTTGGCAGGTTGCCTGCTCGTGGCCTATCAGTTTGTCAGCCGCAACTGCTCCAGCATCAGCGAGGCCAGCACGTGACACGCGTCGTCTACGTCAACGGACGCTATCTGCCTTATGCGGAGGCCGCGGTGCACGCCGAGGATCGCGGGTTCCAGTTCGCCGACGCGGTCTACGAGGTGTGCGAGGTCAAAGGCGGGCGGCTGGTCGACGAGACGCGGCACATGCAGCGCCTCGCCCGATCGCTCACCGAGCTGCGCATCCCGCAACCCATGGCACCGACCGCCTGGTCGCGCGTGCTGCGCGAGACCATCCGGCGCAACCGGGTGGCGAACGGCATCGTCTATCTGCAGGTTTCGCGCGGCGCCGGCCCGCGCGACTTCCTGTTCCCGGCCGCCGACGTGCTTCCAACCGTCGTGTGTCTCGCCCGCAGCGTGTCGCCGCGCCGGCTGGAGGCAACGGCCGAGAAGGGCATCGCCATCCAGACCATGCCGGATACGCGCTGGGCCCGGTGCGACATCAAGACGGTGATGCTGCTGCCCGCGGCCCTGGCCAAGGAGGCGGCACGCAGCCAGGAAGCCAAGGAGGCCTGGTTCGTCGACGACAAGGGCTGCGTAACCGAGGGCGCCTCGTCCAATGCCTGGATCCTCGACAAGCAGGGCCGCCTCATCACGCGCCAGGCAGATGTCGATATCCTCAGGGGCGTCACCCGCACCACCTTGATCGATCTGCTCAAACGCGAGGCTATCGAGTTCCTGGAGCGGCCGTTTACCGTCGAGGAGGCCAAGGCCGCCCGCGAGGCCTTCATCACCTCGGCGACCAATATCGTCATGCCGGTCGTGCGCATCGACGGCCAGCCGATCGGCAATGGTGCGCCGGGACTTCTGACACAAAAGCTGAGGTCCGAATTTCATTCATCGGCCGAGCTTGCCGACCGCTGATTGGGAAGGCGTTTTCGGGCTTGCGCAGGAGCGAATCTGCTTGTGCAGAGCAGCATGAATCTGCAATTTATTGGGCCGGGGGTGAAGGCTTGAGGCTGTCACCTTGCCGAATGACAAGAACGGACAACAACAATGGCCGAGAAAGCCCAGAGTCTTCAGGACACGTTCCTGAACCATGTGCGCAAGAACAAAACGCCACTGACCATCTTTCTCATCAACGGCGTGAAATTGCAGGGCATCGTCACCTGGTTCGACAACTTCTGCGTGCTCTTGCGCCGCGACGGACACTCGCAATTGGTCTACAAGCACGCCATATCTACCATCATGCCCGGTCAGCCGGTGCATCTCATGGACTCTGATCCCGCCGAAGGCCAACAGGGTTAGCCATTTCGACCACGTCCTCGCCGCCCAAATCTGCCCGCGGGCGCCGCGCGCCGGTCGACCGCCAGCGCGTTGCGACGCGCGCGGTCGTGCTCGTGCCGTGGCGCCAGCCGCACCGATCCCAAGCGAAAGCCGGCAACGGCAACGGGCTCGCGAACGCGGCCGCGACCCATTCCATCGAGGACCGCCTCGCCGAAGCGGTCGGGCTCGCGCGCGCCATCGCGCTTGACGTGCGCACCGCCCTGGTTGTGCCCTTGCCTCAGCCGCGCCCTTCGACCTTGTTCGGCTCCGGCAAGGTGGCGGAGATCGGCAACCTGATTGCCGAGCATGAGGTTGGCCTCGCCATCATCGATCATATCGTCAGCCCGGTGCAGCAGCGCAACCTGGAGAAGGCGTGGGCCTGCAAGGTGCTCGACCGCACCGGGTTGATCCTCGAGATCTTCGGCCAGCGCGCGCTGACACGGGAAGGTCGCCTCCAGGTCGAGCTTGCACACCTCACCTACCAGAAGAGCCGGCTGGTCCGCAGCTGGACCCACCTCGAGCGCCAGCGCGGCGGCTTCGGCTTCCTCGGCGGCCCTGGCGAGGCGCAGATCGAGACCGACCGGCGGCTGATCGACGAGCGCATCGCCGCGATCCGCAAGGAGCTTGGCGTCGTGGTCAAGACGCGCGGGCTGCACCGCGCCGGCCGCAAGCGCGTGCCGTTCCCCATGGTCGCCATCGTCGGCTACACCAACGCTGGCAAGTCGACGCTCTTCAACCGCCTGACGGGTGCCGCGGTATCCGCCAAGGACCAGGTGTTCCAGACGCTCGACCCCACCATGCGCGAGGTGAAACTGCCGAGCGGACGGCGGGTGATCCTCTCCGACACGGTCGGCTTCATCTCCGACCTGCCGACGGCACTGGTGGCCGCTTTCCGCGCCACGCTCGAGGAGGTTGTCGAAGCCGATCTCGTGCTGCACGTGCGCGACATCAGCCACCCCGAGACCGAAGCCCAGCGGCATGATGTCGAGGCGGTGCTGGCGGACCTCGGCATCGCCGCCGATGCCGCTGATGGCCCATTGCTGGAGGTGTGGAACAAGACGGACCGCCTCACCGCGGCGGCCCGCGCCGACGCGGAGCGCGCACTGCTGCGCAGCGAGCGCCATCCGGTGCTGGTTTCCGCGCTCACTGGCGAGGGCACGGACGCGCTGCGTCAGGCAGTCGATGCCTGGCTCGGCGGCAAGGACGAGATCGTCACCATCGAGATCCCGGCGCGCGAGGGCCGGCTCCTGAGCTGGCTCCATGCCCACGCAGAGGTCCTGGAAGAGGCAACGGCGGACACTGGCGCCGTCACGGCCCGTTTCCGCATCGATCCCGCCAACCGGGGCAAGTTCGCGAGCCAACTCAAGCGCGCGGGGCTGGGCTAGCCCTAGGCAGCCGCGCGAGCGTCAGATCGCCCTCAGAACGCAATGTTGATGCCGATCTGGCCGCCCAGGCTCACCACGTCGCTCTGGCCGAAGTCCGCCGAGAACGCAGCCAACGCCGTGACACCCGGAGCCAGAATGAAATTGCTGCCGAGCGTGGCCGAGCCCCAGTGCTTGCCGAGCACGACCGCTGGCAGGTGATAGCTGGGCGCATCGGTGGTGGTGAGAGACGCCGTCACCTCGCGGTCGGTGGAGGCCAGCTCCTGGCTGTAGCTCACCTGGCCGAAGGGCCGGATCGCCCCGCAGTGGCTGCTGACCTTGAAGCCCACCGAGCCGATGGTGGAGTCCCGGGTCTGATCGGCGAACGACAGGCTCGTGAACCCGCCGGTTTCGGTGAAGCCGTCGACCTCGACGCGCTGCCAGGCAAGGCCGGCGAACGGGCCTTGCTTCACGCAGCCGCCAAGGGCGAAGCCGATCTGGCCCGCCACCGATAGGTTGGTGCCGTGCGTGCTGCCGGGATTGGCCTGCGTGGTGATGCCGACCGGCACGATGCGGTTCACGTCGTAGTCGAGCTTGCCGTAGGTACCGACCAGCGTGGCCCAGAACGGGAAGGGCAGGATGCCCAGATAGAGGCTGCCCGCGAGCTCATCCTGCTGGAAATTGCCGCGGCCGCCGCTGAAATCGGAGTTGAGGTGTCCGGTCGAGAGCGCTCCGCCGGCGATCACCTCGCCGGGGAACCTCATACCGAAACCGGCGGCGAGTGCGAGCGGGTGGCTCGGGTCATTGGGGAAGCCCGGATAGTTGTCCATCTGCAGATAGGAGGTGTCGCCCGTCACCCAGGTGCGGAACATGCCGCCGGTCTGCTGCCGTCCTGCATCGATCTGCTGCTGGATGTTGGCAATGAGCCGCCCCCGCGTCTTGACCGCCGTCTCGGGCAGGAACGAGATCTGGCTGGGGGCGACGAGCAGGCTGTAATAATAGTCGGCGAAGATTTTCTGTCCTGCGGTCGACAGATGGCCCTCTGCATCGGCAAATAGCCTCGTAAGTTCGGGGTTGGGCACGGCCGCCAGCTGCGAAGGTGCGGCTGGGTTGGAAGAGCAAAGCAGCGCATAGGCATCGCCGATGCCTGCGGGCCTGACGCAAGCAGTGTGGTTGTCGGCCGTGTCGATGAATTGGAAGCCAAAGATGCTGGGTTGTCGCGGATCGCAACCCTAACCGAGTTGATGTCGGCCGGGATGAAGTTGACGCCGGCGCCGGCCAGTGACGACCACAGAGCTTGGCTGTAGTCGAGCCGAAGCTGCCTCAGATCTGCGTTGGCCGCGCCGCCGGGGAAAGAGAACGGTTGATTGGGGACGACGATGTAGCGCGCCCCTGCAGCCTTCAGGCCCGCGATCGCCGCCGCCAGGCTTTTCGCTGAGTCGACGACGAATGCTTTCGGATCAGCGGGATGCGGGCCTGCACCCAGGTCACCGATCGCGAACGCAATGTCATTGGCGCCGGAATTGATCAGGAACAGCGCATTGGGGTTGGCGACTCCACCGTAGTCCAACAGGTAGTTGGCGATTTGCACCGTCGTCGGGATCGCCTGCTGGAAGCCGCCGGTCGCGTCGTTGTTGACGAGCACGTTCTTGGCGCCGCTCGTGGCGAAGTTCGTGCCTCCAGGCTGATTGGCCGGAAGCGCAGTAAGGCCGAAATAGGCGGCGAGCGCCTCGGAGTTCATTAGGCCGGGACTGCTGGTGGGCTTGCCGGCGCCTGTTGCGACTGCTGCCGCCCACAAAGCATTGAAAGCCTGGACCCCCGCCAGGGCTCGGGAGCGCCTTATAGAAGCCGCTGTCGACGTTGCTGTCACCAAAGGTGACGGATTGGTTGAAATTCTGGCCCGCCGCAGGTTGGGCAAGCCCAGAAACAAACAAACAAAACAATAGAGTGCGGCAACGCATAACCAGGCCCCATACCGACACACGAGGCCCGCACCAAGACAGAGTCTAGCACGGGACGTGGGCGGACCTTGTGTCGTCGGCACAACACGCGCCTGGATATCGTGATGCCATGGAGGCGGACGGCACCTTCAAAAAGAAACCCCTCCTCCGTTCTCGGGAGGAGGGGTCAGTGGGGTGTCGTCAGCAAGAAGAACCCAAGTCCACTCGTTCAGCGCACCAGTGCCGTGCTGGCAACCGCGCTATCGCCGTCGACCAGGCGACCCTGCGGCACCAGGGCGACGCAGAGCAGCGCGCAGGCAACGAGGAAACACAAGAACGCTCCCCTCTTCGCGCCCTGACAGAGCTTGCCGTTCAGTTGCTCGGCAGCAAACAGGTCCATGGCATCCGGAAAGCGTTGTTGTGATCCCTCGAGTGGGCTGTATATAATGCATAAGGCGGGGATAAGCTATGTCAGAATTATAACGTGCTTAACCCTAGAGATTTAGTAGAAATTAATCCAATCTAGAATTGGCACAGATATTATTATTCCGGTTATTTGTCGTCGCCGCGAGCATGGCGCCCATCAGCGGCGATCACGGATCTCCGACAGCGTCTTGCGCACCGAGATCGCCTCGGGGTCGATCTTGAGCTCGATCACGGCCGGCTTGCCGGCCTCCAACGCCCGCGCGAAGGCAGGAGCAAAGTCCTGGGTCGCTTCCACCGTGAACCCCTCGGCGCCGAAGCTGCGGGCGTAGGCGGCAAAGTCGGGGTTGACGAGCGTCGTGCCGATGACCCGGCTCGGGTATTCGCGTTCCTGGTGCATGCGGATCGTGCCGTAGAGGCCGTTGTTGGCCACCACCGTGACGACGGCCAAGCCGTACTGCACCGCCGTTGCCAGCTCTTGGCCCGTCATGAGGAAGCAGCCGTCGCCCTGGAAGTTGACCACGGGACGCGTAGGGTGCGCGAGCTTGGCCGCGACCGCCGCCGGCAGCCCATAGCCCATGGAGCCCGACGTGGGGGCCAGCTGCGTGCGATAGCCCTTGTACTCGAAATAGCGGTGCACGAAGGCCGCGTAGTTGCCGGCACCATTGGTGACGATGCCGTCCTGCGGCAGCATCTGCGAAACCGTACGCACCACGTCGGCCAGCTTCACCGCGCCCGGCATCGCAATAGGCTTGAGGCTCTGCTCGTAGGCGGCCCGCAGCTCGGCTCTGAGGCCTGACCAGGCAATTCTGACGGGCGGCTGGAGCCGGCCCAGCGTCTCGGCAAATGCGCCCGCCGTGGCCGCGATAGGCAGGTCCGCGCGATAGACCGAGCCCAGCTCGTCGGGCGAGGGGTGCACGTGCACCAGGAACTGTTTCGGGTTGGGAATGTCGAGCAGGGTGTACTGGCTGGTCGTCATCTCGCCGAGGCGTGCGCCAACCACGAGCAGCACATCCGCATCCTTGATCGCAGCCCCCAGTTTCGGATCGATGCCGATGCCGGCGCAGCCCACGCAGCAGCGATGCCGGTTGTCGATGTAGTCCTGGTAGCGGAACGCCGGGGCGACGGGCAGATCGAAGCGATCAGCGAATGCCTCGACCGCCTTCTGCACGTCGCGGCTCCAGCCGGGCCCGCCCACGATCATCAGCGGGCGCTGCGCCTGCGCCAGCTTCTCCTGCAAGACGTCGATGTCCGCCGCACCGGGACGCGGTTGCGGCACGCGGGCCGCCTTGGCATCGATCGCCTCGCTTTCCGCCGCCAGCATGTCCTCGGGCAGGCCGAGCACGACCGGGCCGGGCCGGCCCGAGCGCGCGGCATGAAACGCACGGCTCACATACTCCGGGATGCGCTCGGTCTGGCGAATGACGGCCGCCCATTTCACGAACGAGGAGAAGAGCCGCTTCACCTCGATCTCCTGGAACGCCTCGCGGTCCTCGTGCTCGCGCGCCGGCATGCCGACGAACAGCACCACCGGCGTGGAATCCTGCTGGGCGATGTGCAACCCGCTCATGGCGTTGGCGGCGCCGGGCCCGCGCGTGACGAAGCACACGCCGGGCTGTCCGGTGATCTTGCCCCAGGCCTCCGCCATCATCGACGCGCCGCCTTCCTGCCGGCACACGACCGTCTTGATGCGGTTGGAATCGTGCAGGCCGTCGAGCGCGGCGAGGAAGCTCTCACCCGGCACCGTGAACGCCGTGGTCGTGCCCTGGGCCTCGAGCTGATCGATCAGGATCTTGCCGCCATGGCGCATGCGTTTTCTCCTTGAACGGGGTCAGACCCCTCGCGCAGACGGGTCATTGCGACAGCACCGGTGCGGCGAGGAGTCTGACCCCGTCGCACCCCGTTCGCGCACCTGTCTATCGCGCTCGACCGGCCGAACGATAGGGAAAATTGCGCGGGCTGGCGTAGGTTGGGTCGACTCCGGCGAAGGCCGGGGGATGACCCACGCGGGACGTGCCTCTCGTCAAAGGTCGAGCACGATGTCGAACATGCCCTTGAGGCTGCCCGCCTCGATGTCGTTCGCAGGATCGAGCCGCACGATGACGCTCTCGCGCGCCATGGCGTCGCGGATGCCTCTGAGAACGCCGTCGGTGGCATTCTGATGTTCGCCCGCGATATACAACTGCGTGGTCAGCCGGCCTGCGCCAGGCGCGTGCACCTTGAAATGGATGTGCGGCGTGCGGCCGGGATAGGCGACCGGGCGAATGGTGCGAAACGCATAGCGGCCGTCCGCAGCCACCTCGGTGCGCCCGTAGCCCTGGAACGCGGCATCGCGCCGCTGCAGCCCGGGCTGGCGCGGGTGATTGTAGATGCCGTTGGCGTCGCACTGCCAGATCTCGACCTGAGCACCGCGAACCGCCTCGCCGCGCTTGTTCAGCACGCGGCCGGCGATGTGCGTGATCTGCCCCAGGGCCTGGGCCTGCTGTCCTTGCACGCGCACGAGGTCGGCATCCATGTCGGCCGGGAACGACACGGGATAGAAGGGACCCTCTGTCTGCCCCGGCGTCACGATCAGCTGAGCTTGCGCGGTGGCAACCGGCGCCAGCTGTGGCGAGATGATCGCCGCCGTTGCGCCGATAAGCAACTCGCGACGCCTCAGTGTAACGATGCGCATGGAACAACTCGTTCTCTCTTGAGATGCGGTGCTTAGCGCAGGATTTGGGTGGAACTGGCGGGGCCGTGCGCCGCATGCGATCATTTTCTCGCGAGGGGCCGTGATTGCGCGCTCAGTCCGCAAGGACCCAGCGCTCCAGCAGCCGGAGCCCGTAGAAGCCGCCGGCCACGATGGCGGCGAAGCTCAGGAACGAGCCCAGCGCCAGCGTCGACACGCCCGTGATCGCCTGCCCGACGGTGCAGCCGAGCGCCATCACGCCGCCAACCCCCATCAGTGCGGCGCCCAGCAGATTGCGCAGCGTATCGCCCGTGTCCGAGAACGTCGCCAGCCGGAAGCGGCCCATCGCCATGGCAGCCGCAAACGCACCGAGCAGCGCCCCGAATACGCTGGCGACTCCGAAGCCCGGCATGGGGCTGGCGGTAAAGAGCGCGAGCCACTGCAAGGCATCGCCCGCCGGCCGCACGTAGGTGAGCGAGATCGGCGGCACGGGCCTTGTCGCCATGTCGTCGAAGGCCAGTCCGGTGAGCGCCCAGCCAGCTACGACGGTAAGGCCCACAGCGACACCTGAAACCACGTGGACATGGGAATTGCGAAAGCGATCGTCGAGGAAGCAGTAGCCGAGCGCAGCAGCAGCAATCAGCATCGTGAGGACAGGATTGATCGAGCCGCGCGAGATGCCGGTCAGCGCGCTGAGCAGGTCGCCGACCCCTTGCGTGGGAGCGCCGAACAGCCCGAACGCCGTCGCGCGGTCCAGCGCAGCCCGCACTGGCGCGACCAGCCCGGCGATCGTCATGTACGCGACCAGGCCCAGCACCATCAGGGTAAGCATGGCGCGCAGGTCACCGCCGCCGGCGCGGGCGAGATTGCGGCTGGGGCAGCCGCCGGCGAACACCATGCCGATGCCGAACACGAAGCCGCCGGCAATGTGCCCGAACCAGCCGAGCGTCGGAGCCAGGTACATCGACTTGTCGAGGGCGACGAGGCCGGCGCCCTGCAGAAGCTGCGCGCCGACCAGCGCCGTGGCTGCCGCCAGCACCCAGGCCCGGAAGCGGCGAAAATCACCGAAGTTGTGGATGTCGCTGAGGGAGCCCATGGCGCAGTAGTTGGTGCGGTACACCACCGCGCCGAACACGAAGCCGATCAGCAGGCCGCCGAGCGCCAGGGCCAGGGGTGCGTTGTCGGCAATGATGTCGCGCAGCATCTTTGTCTTGGGCGGCCGATGATTTGAGGGATGAGTGCTATGGGCTTGATTCCCATATAGCGATCCCGGGGAAGAACACCAGCGTGGATGTTTCTCACGACTTTTCCACAGAGGCGACTCCCCCTTGCAGGAATTGCGCTGCTAGCGCCAATTGCCGGTCATGGAAAACGCTTTGCCCGCATCGGCGACCCCGTTCGTGCACCTCAAGGTGCATTCGGCCTATTCGCTGCTAGAAGGCGCCATCACCATCCCAAGGCTCGCCAAGCTGGCGAGCGCCAACGGGTTTCCGGCGCTCGGTCTCACCGACACGAACAACCTGTTCGGCGTGCTGGAGTTCTCCGACAAGCTCGCCGCCTCCGGCATACAACCCATCGTCGGCTGCACGCTGCAGGTCGATTTCGGCGAGCGACCGAAGGCGAACGGACATATGCGCGCGGGCACCAATCAGCCGCGGTCCAACCCGGCTGGCGCCCTGCCTCTTCTGGCGACCAACGCGCGCGGCTACCAGAACCTGATGAAGCTCGCCTCGCGCGCCTTCTTCGACCCCGCCGACGACGAGGCCCCACACATTCAGGTCGAGCGGCTGGCAACGCTGGGCGAGGGGCTGATCGCGCTGACGGGCGGTCCCGATGGTCCCATCGACCGGGCGCTGCGCGAGGACCAGAAAGAGCTGGCCCTCGATCGGCTGAGGGCGCTGGAGAAGATCTTCGGCGATCGCCTCTATGTGGAGATCCAGCGCCACGGCCTCACGCACGAGATCGAGACCGAGCCGGCGCTTCTTGATCTCGCCTACGCGCGGGCGCTGCCCATTGTCGCCACCAACGAGGTCTACTTCGCGTCGCCCGACGACCACGAGGCCCACGACGCGCTGCTTTGCATCGCCGAGGGCAGCTATGTCGTCGAGGACAACCGCCGCCGGCTGTCGCGCGAGCACTTCTTCAAGACAGCCGAACAAATGGCGGAGCTGTTCGCCGACCTCCCCGAAGCGCTCGCCAATACCATCGAGATCGCCAAGCGCTGCGCGTTCCGGCCTACGGGACGCAAGCCGATCCTGCCCAAGTTCGTCGCTGCGGCCCCCGGTACGAGCGAGAAAGCTCAACTCGAGCTCGAGACGGCCGAGCTGCGCGCACAAGCCGAAGCCGGCCTGCGGGAGCGGCTCGCGGCGAGCCCGCCAGCGCCCGGCTTCACCGCCGCGGACTACCACAAGCGGCTGACCTTCGAGGTCGATGTCATCTCGAAGATGAAATATCCCGGCTACTTCCTGATCGTCGCCGACTTTATCAAGTGGGCCAAGGCCAGCGGCATCCCCGTAGGGCCGGGCCGCGGCTCGGGTGCGGGCTCCGTCGTCGCCTGGGCGCTCACCATCACCGACCTCGATCCGCTACGCTTTGGCCTTCTGTTCGAGCGCTTCCTCAACCCCGAGCGCGTTTCGATGCCGGATTTCGACATCGATTTCTGCCAGGACCGCCGCGACGAGGTCATCCGCTACGTGCAGCAGAAGTACGGCGCCGACCGCGTGGCGCAGATCATCACCCACGGCAAGCTGCAGGCGCGCGCCGTGCTGCGCGACGTCGGCCGCGTCCTGCAGATGCCCTACGGCCAGGTCGACAAGCTCTGCAAGCTCGTGCCCAACAACCCGGCCAATCCCGTCACGCTGGCGCAGGCGATCGAAGGCGAGCCCAAGCTGCAGGAGGCGCGTGACAGTGAGCCCGTTGTCGCGCGCCTGCTGGAGATCGCCCAGAAGCTCGAAGGGCTCTATCGCCACGCCTCCACACACGCCGCCGGCATGGTGATCGGCGACCGGCCACTCGACGAGCTGGTGCCACTCTATCGCGACCCGAAGTCGAGCTTCCCCATCACCCAGTTCAACTGGAAGCTGGTGGAGGCCGCAGGCCTCGTGAAGTTCGACTTCCTCGGCCTCAAGACGCTGACCGTGCTGCAAAAGGCTGTCCAGCTCATCAAGCGCGGCCGCGGCATCGATATCGATCTCCTGCAGATCCCGCTCGACGACAAGAACAGCTACGAGATGCTGGCGCGGGCCGATACGGTGGGCGTGTTCCAGCTCGAAGGCACGGGCATGCGCGAGAGCCTCAAGCGCCTGCGGCCCGACCGCTTCGAGGACATCATCGCCATGGTGGCGCTCTATCGCCCCGGCCCCATGGACAACATCCCAACCTACATCAACCGCAAGCACGGCGAGGAGCCCGTCGAGCTTCTGCACCCGATGCTGGAGCCGATCCTGAGGGAGACCTACGGCGTCATCATCTACCAGGAGCAGGTGATGCAGATCGCCCAGGTGATGGCCGGCTTCTCGCTCGGCGAAGCCGATCTCTTGCGCCGCGCCATGGGCAAGAAAGACAAGCGCGAGATGGCGCAGCAGAAGACCCGCTTCGTCGACGGCGCCATGAAGAACGGCGTCAAGAAGCCGGATGCGGAGTACATCTTCGAGCTGGTCGACAAGTTCGCCGGCTACGGCTTCAACAAGAGCCACGCCGCAGCTTACGCCGTCGTCAGCTACCATACCGCTTACCTGAAGGCGAACTATCGCGAGGAGTTCCTGGCTGCCTCGATGACCCTCGACATGGGCAACACCGACAAGCTCGCCATGTACACGGCTGAGGCCAAGAGGTCTGGCATCGCCATCCTGCCGCCCTGCATCAACGCCTCCGAGGTGGATTTCCTGGCCAGCGAGAAAGCCATCCGCTACTCGCTCGCCGCCCTCAAGAACATCGGCGCACAGGCGGTCCAGAGCCTCGTCGCCGAGCGCACGGCCAACGGCCCCTTCAAGGACCTCTCCGACTTTGCAGGCCGATGCAACACGAAGGCCCTCAACAAGCGGGCGCTCGAAACTCTCGCGGCTGCTGGTGCCTTCGACGAGCTGGACGCCAACCGCGCGCTTGTCCACGGCAACGTCGAGCCGATGCTGGCGTTTGCAACCCGTCTTGCCGACAACGCGGCACAGGGTACTGCCGACCTGTTCGGAGGAGGCATGGAAGCGCGCCAGCAGATGGATATCCGCCCGGTCAAGACCTGGACCCCCATGGAGCTGCTGCAGCACGAGTTCGAGGCGGTCGGCTTCTTCCTCTCGGGCCACCCGCTGGATGCCTACGCGCTCGTCCTCTCCAAGCTCGGCATCCTGGGCTACGCCGAGCTTGAGGCGCGGGCGGAGCGCGGCGCCGTGGCCGGCAGGCTGGCGGGCGTCGTCGTCTCCGCGCGCGAGCGCCGGTCGCAGAAGGGCAACAAGTTCGCCTTCGCCCTGTTCTCCGAGCCGACCGGACAGTTCGAAGCCGTGATCTTCTCCGAGACGCTGGCACAAA
Source organism: uncultured Alphaproteobacteria bacterium (assembly GCA_963827545.1). Classification (GTDB taxonomy): domain Bacteria; phylum Pseudomonadota; class Alphaproteobacteria; order Rhizobiales; family Hyphomicrobiaceae; genus AWTP1-13. Next base: position 220,688 of record CAWHBI010000028.1, on the reverse strand, counting down.
GCCGGCAGCTGCTCGAGCCCGGAACCGCGGTGCTCCTCACGGTTGAAGGCGAGCGCGACGGCGACACGCTCAAGCTCAGGGCACAGTCGATCGAGTCGCTGAACAAGGCGGCCGAGGGCGTGCAGAAGGGCCTCAAGGTCGTGCTCGACCGGCGCACCATCGAGGCAGACAAAGGCCCCCTTGATGAGCTGAAAACGCTCCTGAAGCCCGGTGGCAAGGGCACCGTGTGCCTGAGCATGGCCTTGGACGACAAGGGCCGCGAGCTGGAGATCGTCCTCCCTGGCAGGTTCGACGTGTCACCCGTGCAGAAGGGTGCCCTCTCGACGGTAACGGGCGTGTTGGAAGTCATCGACGTCTAGCTGGGTCGTCATCCTGGTCCCGCTCGCGCGCTTCGCTTGCAAGCGGCGCCGGAATGACGAAAGAGGTGCCCCGAGTGGCCTACGCGTTGGGCGGACTCGGGACGCTTAGCGATCGCCGTAGCCGTCCCTTTCCTCCGCCTTGGCCTCGTCCCAAAGCTGATCCATCTCGGCCAGGGTCGACTGCTCCGGCGTGCGCCCCTCTCCGCCAGCTTGCGCTCGATGGCGTGAAAGCGGCGGATGAATTTCTAGGTTTGCGGCGCGCAGTGCAGCTTCCGGGTCGATCTCCAGATGCCGGGCAACGTTGGCGACCACGAACAGCAGGTCGCCGAACTCCTCTTCGATCTTCGCCTGGCCGCTAGCCCTATCGCCATCCGCGACGGCGTCCTCCAGCTCCGCCAGCTCCTCCTTCAGCTTGTCGAACACGGGCGCGAGCGACGGCCAGTCGAAGCCCACGCGCGCGGCTTTGTCCTGCAACTTGACCGCCCGCGTCAGGGCCGGCAGGGCAGCGGGCACGCCGTCGAGCACACTTTCCCCTCCCCGTCGTGTCGAAGACACGCCTCCGGCATGATGTGGGAAGGGGTTAGGGGTGGGGGGAACCCCAAAGGTCTCCGTCCTGGGATCCGCCCCTCCCTGTCCCTCCCCCACGTCGTGTCGAAGACGCGCCTCCGGCACAAGGGGGGAGGGGACCCCAGCATGGCGCGAGGGGACGCTGGCCGCCTTTCTCGCCTTCTCCTCCGCCTTGATGCGCTCCCAGAACCCCGGCGCGGCTCCGGCAGCGCGCTCGGCCTCGGTGCCGAACACATGCGGGTGGCGGCGGATCATCTTCTGGGTGATAGCCTCGGCCACGTCGGGAAATGCGAAGGCGCCCTGCTCCTCGGCCATGCGCGCGTGATAGACGACCTGCAGCAGGAGGTCGCCCAGCTCGTCCTTGAGCCCCGCCATGTCCTGCCGCTCGATGGCGTCGGCAACCTCGTAGGCCTCCTCGATGGTGTAAGGCACGATGGTCTTGAAATTCTGCGCGAGATCCCACGGGCAGCCCGTGCCCGGCGTTCGCAGCGCGGCCATGACGGCCAGGAGATCGGCAAGCGACTTGCGCGCCTCGATGCTCATTGCGGCCTTTCCAAACCCAGTGCTCAGGATCGGCGCATCTGATACCACGAAACGCAACACCCGGGACTTGGCCGCAATGCTGCATATCACCGCCCACCATCGGGATCGATCCGGCCGAATTGGAGGAAGTGTTCGTGCGCGCCTCCGGGCCCGGCGGGCAGAACGTCAACAAGGTGTCGACGGCCGTGCAACTGAGGTTCGATGTGCGGCGCTCGCCGTCGCTGCCCGAGCCGGTGCGCCAGCGGCTCGCGAAGCTCGCCGGCAGGCGGATAACCGCGGACGGCGTCCTCGTCATCACCGCCGATCGTTTTCGCAGCCAGGCCCGCAACCGCGAGGACGCGCGCGAGCGCCTCGTTGCGCTCATCCGCGAGGCCGCCATACCGCCCACCCCGCGGCGTGCGACCAAGCCGCCCCGCGCATCGAAGGCGCAACGCCGCGATGCAAAGAGGCGGCGATCGGCGGTCAAGTCCATGCGCCGTGTGCAGGTCTCGGACGACTGAGGCAACCTACGCCGCCGCCTCGCCCGCTGTCGCAAACGAGAAGCCCTCGTCCGCCCAACCCGTCATCCCGCCCATCATCATCTTCACGGGCCTTCCCATGCCAGCAAGTTTATGGGCGGCGCGATCGGCGCCGTTGCAGTGGGGTCCGGCGCAATAGACCACGAACAGGGTATCGCCGGGCCAGGCTCGCAGCCGTTCCTCGGTGATGTCGGCGTGCGGCATGCTCACGGCGCCCGGCACGTGCGCCTTGGCAAACGCGGTGCGCCCGCGCACATCGAGCAGAACGAAATCGGCAAGGCCGGACTTCAGGGACTCGTGCACGTCCCAGCAGTCGGTCTCGAGCTGGAGCTTGGCCCCGAAGTGTTCCGCAGCCTTCGCTGAGGATGCAGCGGGGACAGCGCTGACGCGGCTCGGCATGATGGCGCTCCTTGCGACGGTTGCAGGCGCTGAGGACCCTATTGACACCACACGAGGGTCGGGCGACTAGTGGCGCAAATGCCAATGAACGTAAAGATCGTGCCAAAACGCATGGCCCGCCCGCGCCCGCCCCAAAACCGTCTCGTGGTAGCCCTGGCTTACGATGGGCTGTGCACCTTCGAGTTCGGCGTGGCGGTCGAAATCTTCGGGCTCGACCGCCCGGAGATGGGTGAGGACTGGTACCGGTTCCGGGTCGCAGCCATCGAGCGCGGGCCCCTGCGGGCCCTGGGCGGCATCCGCGTCACCACCGACGGCGGGCTGGCCCTCGCCGAGCGCGCCGGCACCATCATCGTTCCCGGCTGGCGCGGCGCGGACGAGCCCGTGCCCTCCGCGCTCCTGCGCGCCCTGCGGCGTGCGCACGAGAGAGGCGCACGGCTTGTATCGTTTTGCTCAGGCGTATTCGTCCTCGCCGCCAGCGGACTGCTGAACGGCAAGCAGGCGACGACGCACTGGCGCTACGCCGACCGCCTGGCCCAGGCCTATCCCGAGATCACTGTCGTGCCCGATGTGCTCTACATCGACGAGGGCCGTCTGTTGACCGCGGCCGGCAGCGCCGCCGGCATCGATCTCAGCCTGCACCTCATCCGCCGCGACTGGGGCACTGCTGCTGCAAACATGGTGGCGCGGCGTCTGGTCGTGCCCTTGCATCGAGACGGCGGCCAGGCCCAGTTCATTCATGCGCCGGTGCCGAGCCCGCGCGAGGGAGGGCGCCTCGGCCGGGTTCTCGATCGCCTCCACGCAGAGCCGGCAGCCGCTGCGACCGTTGCGTCGCTCGCGGTACAGGCCGGCATGAGCCGCCGCACCTTCCAACGCCGTTTCAAGTCGGGCACTGGTACCACTCCCGGGGCGTGGCTGGCGCAGGCCCGCCTGGCTCGGGCGCGACAGCTTCTTGAGACGTCACGGTTACCGCTTGATGACGTTGCCGTCGCCGCCGGCTTCGGCTCCTGTGCAAACCTGCGCCATCATTTCCGCAAGGAGCTCAAGCTCAGCCCCTCGACCTACCGCAGCCGTTTCGGCCACCAGGAGTAAGGACCAAAGTCGATTTGCATAATAGATATTATGGAAACTATCGGGCTAACGGCGCAATTTTATAAATAGTTGTATGCGCACTATACGCATCAGCCAACTACACCACTCACTACTTGTCCGCCTTCTCGTAGTTGTCCGCGACCAGCCGGTCCAGGAGGCGCACGCCCCAGCCAGCGCCCCAGCTCTGGTTGATCTCGTTGCGCCCCGAGTCCATGGCCGTCCCGGCGATGTCGATGTGCGCCCAGGGCGTGTCCTTGACGAACCGCTGCAGGAACTGTGCGGCCGTGATGGCGCCGCCGTAGCGACCGCCGATGTTCTTCATGTCGGCGTTCTTGCTGTCGATCAGCTTGTCGTAGGCCTTGGCAAGCGGCATGCGCCACACCTTCTCCCCGGTCGCCTCTCCGGCGGCATCGAGCTCCTTCGCCAGGCGGTCGTCGTTGGAGAAGAGCCCGGCGTACTCCTTGCCAAGGGCGACGATGATGGCGCCGGTCAGGGTGGCGAGGTCGATGATCAGACGCGGCTTGAAGCGGTCCTGGGCATACCAGAGCACGTCTGCCAGCACGAGGCGGCCTTCAGCGTCGGTGTTGAGCACCTCGATAGTCTGCCCGGACATGCTGGTGACGATGTCGCCTGGACGCTGCGCCGAGCCCGACGGCATGTTCTCCGTGAGGCCGATGAGACCCACGGCATTCACCGTCGCCTTGCGCTGAGCCAACGCGAGCATCAACCCGGCCACGCACGCCGCCCCGCCCATGTCGCCCTTCATGTCCTCCATGCCGGCCGCTGGCTTCATGGAAATGCCGCCAGTATCGAAGCAAACACCCTTGCCGACGAAGCACAGCGTCTTTGCTCGCTTGGACTTGGACCCCTGCCACTGCAGAACGACCACCCGCGATGGACGGGCGCTGCCCTGCCCGACCGCAAGGAGGGCATTCATCTTGAGGGCCTTCAACTGGTCCTCTTCGAGCACCTCGACCAAGAGACCGCCGCGGGAGAGGTCGCGCATGCGCTCGGCAAACTCGACGGGCCCCAGCATGTTGGCGGGCTCGTTGATCAGATCGCGCGCCAAAAAGACACCGTCGGCGATGGCCTTGCGGCCCAGGAACGCCTTGTTTGCGGCATCGGGCCTGGCACAGTGGACAAGCAGCTTCTGCAGCCCATCCGCAGCCGTCTCGTTCTCACCGTTCGCCTCCCCCTTGCGCGTCCGATACTTCTTGAATGCGTAGCTCCTGAGCAGCGCGCCCAGGGCCAGGTCGGCGGCGAAAGCCTCCGCGCTCGCTTCACCAAGGTCGGCCGGCTCCGCGACGATGCTGGCGCTTTCCGCCTTGCGCGCCGCGATCTGGGCGAATGCGAAGCCGCCGAGCCGCAGGCGGTCGAGTTCGTTGGGCGCGCGCCCCGCACCCGCCACAATGAGCCGATGCACGTCGATCGCTGCCGGGGCCAGCACTTCGATGGCCGTTCTGGCCTTGCCCGTGAAGCTCGCGGCGCGCGCCGCCTTGGTCAGCGCCCCCTTGGTTCGCCTCATCGATCCCGCGTGCCGTTGGACCGAGGGCCAATTCCTCGCCCGCCAGGACAACTGCGATGCCGGCAGGCGCCGTCGACAGCGGCAGGAACTGGATCTCGAGCGGTTGAACCATGGGCAATCATCTCCTGGGTTCTGTCGGCCCCGGCACCTCGCGACGCAAGCCCACTTGGGCGAAAACCGTGGGAGTCGCCGCGCGCTGAACGGCGGCTCGTGCCAAGCAAGACCGGTGCGGAGCGGGAGGAGCCCTGGGATTGCGCAACCATACCCGGTCCCGGCAGGGACGCAAGCAGCGCGACGCGGGGGGCCCAAGCCCGGGTGCCTGTGCTGCTGCAACGCAGTTGAGGCAATCCTCGCGCATGTCAGGTGCGCCACTGCGCGCCAGCGGCATCACCTGGGCCACCTTTCCGCCACCATGCTGTGTGACGCCCTAACCCTCTCAATCGACGCGCTTCTCGAGGGACGAGCGCTGCCGAGGTCTGTGGAACTCCCGGGGGATGGATGAGGGCATTCGGCCGAATTCTCAGCCGATACGTCTTTTGGCAGGCGGCGGGAGCCGTCCTCCTTATCCTCGTTTCCCTCACCACCGTCGTATGGATCGCGGTGGCCCTGCGCCAGCTCGAGCTGATGACCAGTCAGGGGCAGGATGCCCTTCGCTTCCTCATCATGACCACGCTGGCCATCCCCAGCCTGCTGGCCCTGATCGCCCCGATCGCGCTGCTCATCGCCTCCATCCACGTGCTCAACCGGCTCAACAGCGACAGCGAGCTGATCATCATGACCGCCGGTGGGGCGCCGGTATGGGTGCTGCTCAAGCCCCTCGGCGTGCTGGCGCTGCTGGTGGCGCTCGGCGTGTCGGCGGTCAACCACATTGCCGGCCCCTGGAGCCAGAGGCTGTTGCGCGAGTACTCGGTCCTGGTCCGCACCGACCTGATCGGCCAGGTGATCCAGCCTTGGCGCTTCACCGAGCCGGAGGCGAAGCTCACCGTCCACATACGCGACCGCAATCTCGACGGGCACTTGCTCGGGTTGTTGATGCATGACGCGCGGGACCCCAAGCAGATCGCCTCCTACCTCGCCGAGCACGCCCAGATCATCAAGCAGGACGGAAACGCCTATCTGCGCATGGAGAAGGGGCACATCGTGCGCCGCCTCCAGACCGAAACCGCACCGCAGATCATCGCATTCTCCCAGTATGTCGTGGACCTCAATCAGCTCGAGCAGCGGGCGGATCAGACGCAGTACACGCGTCCCCGCGAACGCTATACGCCCGAGTTGCTCGACGTGGATCCAAGCGACCCCCAATACAAGACCAGCCCTGGGCGGATCACCGCCGAGTTGCATGAGCGGTTTTCGAGCCCTCTCTACGCATTCGCTTTCGTTCTTATCGTCCTTGCCTTCGTTGGCCGCGCCCAGACCACCCGTCAGAGCCGGCTCAGCGCGGTCATCGCCGCCTTCACGGTGGCTACGCTCTGCCGCATCCTCGGCATCGCCGCCGCCAATGCTGCGGTTGTCCGACCGTCCGCCGGGCCTCTTCTCTACGCCATACCCATCGGTGCCGGGCTGATCGCAGCCGTCGCCACGCAGAGGCAAGTCGTTCCGCGACGGCCCTCGCGACTGCGGCTCCTCGTGGCGGGTATCGTGGATTGGCCAAAGGCGCTGTTCGGCAGGTTGCTGGCGGCCCGCAGGAGGCGGCAGCTGCGCAGGACGAGGGGTGGCTCGCTGTTCCTGAGCCGGACGCTCCGCCGGTACGTCGCGAAGCGCTTTCTCTTCAGCATCGTTGGTGCCTTTGCTGTCTGCGCCTGTCTGATCTTCATGATCGACATGATCGAGCTGTTGCGCCTGTCGCGCCGGGCAGCCGACCTCTCCATGGCCGACCTGCTCTGGATGGGGCTGCTGCGGCTGCCGGCGTTCGCCGAGATCTTGTTCGCCTTCGCCGTGTTGGTGGGAAGCATCGGTGCGCTCCTGAGCCTCAATCGCAGGTCGGAGCTGACTGTGATGCGGTCTGCTGGCATGTCCGTCTGGCAGTTCCTTCGCCCGGGGCTCACCGTGACCTTGGTTCTGGGTATCCTGGCCGTCACCTTCTTCAACCCGATGGCGGCAGCCGCTCGCTCCGAGGCCGAGCGGATGGTTGCAGAGGCTTTCGGCAAGGAGGCGGGATTGCTGGCGTCCTCAGGGGGAGGCTCATGGCTGCGGCAAGACGGGGCCGATGGGCAATCGGTGATGAACGCTACCGCCGTCGCCAACCAGGGGTTGTCCCTGACCGGAGTGATCGCCTTTCAATTCGACCCCCAGGGCCGCTTCATCGAGCGCATCGATGCCGAACGAGCCAGTCTGCAAGACGGGTACTGGGAGATGACCCGCGCCACGATCTCACGCCCCCTGCGGGAGCCCGAGATTTTCGACACTTATTCGCTCAGCACCCACTTGACGAGGGAGCGGGTGGGCGATGCCTTGGGCTCGGAGATTGCGGTCTCGTTCTGGCAGCTCCCAGATCTCATAGAAGTCTCTGAAAAAGCAGGACTTTCAGCCTCGAAATACCGCATGCAGCACGCCCTGCTGATGTCGCGCCCGGCGCTCCTGATCGCGATGGTGGTTTTGGCTGCCACTGTGTCATTGCGGTCATTCCGCTCGGGCGGGATACAGACTATGGTTTTGACGGGGATGCTTGGGGGAATCGGCTTCTTCTTGCTGGCAGAGGTTTCGCGCCAAGTTGGCGTCGCCGGTCTGCTTACCCCGGCGCTGGCAGTGTGGGTGCCGATTGGTGTTGCGTTGCTCGTCTCGCTAACGGTGTTGCTACACCAGGAGGACGGCTGAGTGATGCGTCGAGCGCTGATACCGCACAGTACGTGCGGCGGAGCGCCTGTCTGTGGCCGTCGTCATCGGGGGCCGTGGTGGGTGGCTGCGCTGGCGTTGTTGTGTGCGCCGACCCTGCTTTGCTGCCTGCTTGCGCCGCCTGCTTTGGCGCAAGACCCGAGCCTGCGCATGGGCCCCACTCAGAGCAAATCGTCCTTTCCCAAGCAGCCAGGCGGCATCTTGGGCCCGTCCCCAAAGATTGATCGTGCCCAGCCCCTGTACATGCAGGCCGATCAGCTCATCTACGACACCAAGAACAACCGCGTCATCGCCCAGGGCAACGTCGAGATCTACTTCAACAACTACATCTTGACGGCCGACAAGGTCATCTACGATCAGGGCATCAACAAGCTGTTCGCAGAGGGCAACGCGCAGCTCAAAGACCCGAACGGCTCCATCACCCGCGCGGACAAGTTCGAGGCGCTCGACGATTTCCGCGACGCCTTCATCCAATCGCTCAGCATGGTGACAAGTGACGACACGCGCATCGCGGCAGAGCGCGCTTCGCGCCGTGAAGGCAACGTCACTGAATTCGAGAAGGGCAGGTTCACGCCCTGCAAGAACGAACCCGGCATGCCCCCGCTGTGGTGCCTGAGCGCGGCCCGCATCGTTCACGATCAGCAGGCTGGGAAAATCATGTACCAGGATGCCTGGTTCGAGCTGTTGGGCGTGCCCGTCCTCTATGCGCCCTACTTCCAGCACCCTGATCCGTCGGTGAAGCGGCAGTCAGGCTTTCTGGCGCCGTCGCAAGGCCATTCCACCACGCTCGGCTACTCGGTCGAGGTGCCGTACTACTTTGCGCTGGCTCCGAACTACGATTTCACCTTCCACCCCAGGTATTTCTCGGAACAGGGCGTACTGTGGCAAGGCGATTGGCGGCACCGCCTCGCCAACGGCCAGTACAGCGTCAATTTCGCCGCGATCGATCAAAGCAGCATCGATTCCGGCGCCAGCCGGGCGTTCGGCGACACCAACTGGCGGGGCTCGCTGCAAACCAAGGGACAGTTCTCGCTGTCATCCTGGTGGCGCTACGGGTGGGACGTCACGATCGAGAGCGACGAGACCTTCCGCCGCTTCTACCAGCTCGATCCCATCCTGCAGACCGACCGTGTCAACGTCGCCTATCTGCAGGGGATGAGCGACCGTAACTATTTCGGCGCCAACCTCTACCACTTCGGTGGTCTGCTGCTGACCGACACCGAGCTGGCCAACTCGGTGGTGCACCCGGTCATCGACTACAACTACATCTGGGGTGCTCCAGTTGTTGGCGGCGAGCTGAGCTTCACGGCGCATGCGCGTGCGATGACGCGGACCGACGGGACGGACACCAATCATGCGGTCGTCGAAGCCAACTGGCGCCGCAAGATGATCGACCCCATCGGTCAGGTGTGGACACCGTTCGGCAACGTGCGCGGTGATGTCTACAGCTATGCCAACGCGCTCGACCCCAACAACCCGAACCTCACCATTCCCGACGACACGGTGACACGCGGCATGGCCACGGGGGGCGTGCTCTACTCCTTTCCGTTCGTCGCGCACGCGGGCTGGGCGTCGCATGTGCTTGCACCCACGGCGCAGATCATCGCGCGGCCCAACTACCGGTTCGACCAGCGCCGCCTGCCGGACGAGGACGCCAGAAGCCTCATCTTCGATGACACGCTGCTGTTCGACGTCGACAAGTTCTCCGGCTACGACCGCCTCGAGACCGGCACGCGCGCGAACCTCGGTGTGCAATACACTCTGCAAGCCAGCAACGGCGTTTATGCGCGCGCGGTGTTTGGCCAGAGCATTCACCTCGCCGGCGAAAATGCCTTCGTCGATCCTGGCTTTACCCTTGGACAGTTGGACGCTAACGGCCAGCCGACCAAGGTGGACAATTTCTCACCGATCAGCGGGCTCCAAACCGATCGGTCGGACTACGTGACCGGCCTGTATCTGTCTCCGTTCGCTGGTACCAGCCTGATCGCCCAGGCTCGCTTCGACGAGCAGGACTGGTCGCTGCGGCGGCAGGACACGTTGCTGCAGGCCTCTTACGGACCGTTCCTTGGCCAGGTCGGCTACACTTTCACGAAGTTCGATCCCGGCGTGGGCCTGATCGATACGCAAGAAGAGGTGCTATCCACGCTCGGTCTGCGCTTGACCAGCAATTGGAGCATCCTGGGTCAGATGCGCTATGACATCGATTTGCGCTCTCGCATCCAGGATCTCTTCCAGATCAAGTACCAGGACGAGTGCTTCGTGCTGACGGCGAGCTACATCGAGACCTTCGTGGAGAACGCGCAGCTGGACATCAGGCCGGATCGCACGCTGATGCTGCGGTTCGAGCTGAAGCATCTGGGTGACTTCAACTACAAGACCGACCAGCTCAACCACTTCTTCGGCGACACCAATACGGGTCCGAAGCTGTAGGCTGCAGCGTCCCTCGAGCTTGAACGTTGCAGTCCCTCGCCGATCGGCCCGGTTGGCAATCTGCGGTACTTGGCGGCTGCCACGGCAGCGCCATGGTTGTCCTGTGGATAAACCAGGCTGCCGACCGACGCTGGCGGTAGTATCTGACGCATCGACTCGCAAAACCGTTCTGGCGCGCCTGAAATGTCCCTCTCGATCGGTCATTGCCGTGCTCGCAGCCCGTGCGGCCGCCGCCCTGGCGTTCACCTTGGCAATGCTGGCACCCCGTTATGGAGTGGTCCTCGGCCGCGCAGACGCCGGCCCAGCAAAAATCGACCGCCAAGGCCGCACCGGCAAAGACAGATACGGCCGCCCCAAGCGGTGCCAGGGGTGAGCAGGCGATCGTGGTGCTGGTCAACGATGAACCGATCACCGCCTACGAGGTCGAGCAGCGCTCACGCTTCCTGGCACTCAATGCCAATGTCACCGAGCAGGCGAAGGAGAAGTTCCAGCAACTCGTCAAGGCGGAAAGCACAAATGCCCAGTTCCGCGCGCTGCAGGAGGAGGTGATCCGGACCAATCCCGGCAAGTCACGCGAACAGCTGATGGCCATTTTCGGCGAGCGCCAGAAGCAACTCGCCACCACCTTGCAGAAGCAGGCTCTGGAAGGTGCCCGCGCCGCCTTGGTGCCGCGACTGAAGAAGGATGCGCAAGAGGAGCTGATCGACGAGCGCCTCAAGCTGCAGGAAGCCAAGAAGCTCGGGATCGAGATATCGGACGACGAGGTCAAGGCCATCGTGAAGGGGCTGGCCGACCGCAACAAGATGACCTACGATCAGTTTGCGCAGCATCTCAAGGGCCTGGGCGTCAACATCGCCACCATGAGCGAGAGGTTCCGGGGCCAGGTCGCCTGGCGCCAGGCCATCATGCGCCGCTACTCAGCGCAGATAACCGTTACGTATGGCGACATCGATCGTGTGCTCTCCTCGGCCGCCGTCGAAGCCGGAGAGGACACCGTGGAGCTGCAGGTCCACAAGATCGCGCTGCCCGTGCCCGGCAAGGTAGATCAGACCGCAATGGCCAAGCGCTTTCTGGACGCGGAGGGGCTGCGCCGCAAGTTCAGCGGGTGCAAATCCATGGGCGAGCTGGCGAAGGGCATTGCCGATGCGCGGTTCGAGGACATGAAGTTCGTGAAGCCGAGCAGCATTGCCGAGCCGACACGATCGATGCTGCTAAGCGCCAAGGACGGCGATATGCTGCCTCCTTCCACCACTGGGGCAGGCATCGAGGTCTATGCCGTTTGCGGCCGGCGCAGCATCAGCTCCAATGAGGCGCAGCGGACCAAGGCAAAGGAAGAGCTGCAGCTCAAGGAAATTGATGTCTTGGCCAGGCGCCACATGCGCAACATCAGGCAGGACGCGGCCATCGAATACAGGTGAGCGATGAGCACGCCACCTTCTGATGCTCATCCGTCCGGCACACCGCTGCTTCCGATCGCTGTGACATTGGGTGATCCGGCGGGGATCGGGCCCGATATCATCCTGGCGGCCTGGCGGGCGCGCAAGAGCCGCGCTCTCCCTCCTTTCGTGGTCTATGGAGACCCCGCAGCACTGCAGAGCCGGGCACGGGCACTCGGCTTCGTTGACCTGCCAATTGCTTCCTTTGACGCCTTGCAGGACGCGGCAGAGGCGTTTCCCGATGCCCTTCCGGTGGTGACAGCCAGGGCCTCGGCCACCGACGTGGATGCGGGCATCGTTTCCGCCATCGAGGAAGCCACCACAGCCGTGGCCGGGGGCGAGGCGTTGGCGCTCGTCACGAGCCCGATTGCCAAGAAATCGCTCCGCGCCATCCCGCTCGAGTATCCGGGCCACACGGCATTGCTCGGCAAGTTGGCGGCCCGCCACAACCCCGGCCATGCGTACCGGCCTGTGATGATGCTGGTGGCCGACGAGCTCAAGGTTGTGCCTACCACGGTACACATTCCCCTGTCGGCGGTGCCGGGTTCCCTGACCCGGTCGCTGATTGCGGAAACCATTCGCATTACGGCGACCGCGCTTGCGCAGGATTTCGGCGTTCCCCATCCCCGCATCGCGGTTGCCGGGCTCAACCCGCACGCCGGCGAAGGCGGACTGATCGGCTCGGAGGAAGGCAGCATCATTGCCCCCGCGATCGCGGACGTCGCCGCGGAGGGCCTTGCCGTCACCGGCCCGCACTCGGCAGACGCGCTGTTTCATGAGCAGGCACGGCGCCGCTATGATGCGGTAGTTGCCATGTACCACGATCAGGCGCTCATCCCGCTTAAAACGCTGGCGTTCGATCGTGGTGTCAACGTCACGCTCGGCCTGCCCTTCGTGCGCACGTCTCCGGATCACGGCACCGCCTACGCGCTGGCAGGAACGGGAAAGGCGCGCCCCGAGAGCTTCATTGCCGCGCTGCAGCTGGCTGCCAAGCTGGGGCAACGCCGCGCCGCGGCACGAGCGCCGGCCGCGCGATGAGCTCTCGAGTCCGCCGGATCGAGCCCTGACGGCTTGCCGCCCCTGGGCCAAGTGGTGCGAAGCCTGCAGCTTTCGGCGCGCAAGGGGCTCGGACAGCATTTCATCCTGGACCTCAACCTCACGCGCCGCATCTCCCGCGCCGCCGGTCCGCTCGCAGGCAAGACGGTTGTGGAGGTCGGCCCTGGCCCCGGCGGGCTGACGCGCGCCCTCCTGCTGGAAGGAGCGGAGCGCGTCATCGCGGTCGAACGCGACGAGCGCTGCCGGCCAGCGCTCGACGCCATTGCAGCGCGCTATCCCGGTGGGCTCGACGTGCATTTCTGCGATGCGCTCCGGGCGGATTGGTGCAAGCTCGTCGCCGGCACCAGGCCGAAGCCGATCATTGTCGCCAACCTGCCCTACAACGTGGCGACGGTACTGCTCGTCGGCTGGCTCGAAACCGCGCCTTGGCCACCCTGGTATAGCCACATGGTCCTGATGTTCCAGAAGGAGGTCGCCGAACGGGTCGTGGCAGCTCCGGCCACGAAAGCCTACGGGCGCTTGGCCGTCATGACGCAATGGCGCACACGGGCTCGCCTGCTCTTTACGCTGGGGCCGGAGGCGTTCACGCCCCCGCCAGAGGTCGCTTCCGCGGTGGTCGAGTTCAAGCCGGTCGATCGGCCACAGCCGGAATGCTCGGTTGCAACGCTGGCCAAGGTCACGGCCGCGGCCTTCGGCCAGCGCCGCAAGATGCTGCGGCAGAGCCTCAAGCCGCTCGTCGGCGACACCGAGGCACTGCTCGCCGCGGCCGGCCTCGCGCCGACATTGCGCGGAGAAGTCCTGACCGTCAGCGACTTCGCTCGACTAGCCTACACGCTCGAGCGCTGGCCGGGGCGCTGACAATCCTCACAGGCTTGCCAGCACATTGCCCACAAAACCCTCGAGCCCGGTCTGACGCTCGCGCTTCAGGCGCTCCGCCGCCAGGATGGCAGATGAGGCCGGCAACGCTCGTCTCCACGTCGGCATTGACGATCACGTAGTCGTACTCGGCCCAGTGATTGATTTCCGCGGCCGCCGCCGCCATGCGGTGCGCCATGACGGCTTCCGAATCCTGGTTGCGCGTCTTGAGCCGCCGCTCCAGCGTCTTGCCGTCGGGCGGCAATATGAAAACCCGCACCACGTCGCGCGGGAGGCGCTTCTTGATCTGCCGTGCACCCTGCCAGTCGACGTCGAACAGCACGTCCTTGCCGGCCTTCAGGGCCGCGAGGACCGGCGCCCGCGGCGTCGCATAGGACTGGCCGAACACCTCCGCCCATTCGAGCAGCATGCGCCGGCGCTTCAACCGCTCGAACTCTGCCTTGTCGATGAAGGTGTAGTCCGCCCCGTCCACTTCTCCGCGCCGCGGCTTGCGCGTGGTCACCGACACCGACATGCGAATGCCGGGATCGGCGGCGATCAGCCGGCGCGCGAGCGTGGTCTTCCCTGCACCCGAGGGCGAGGAGAGTACGAGCATCAGACCTCGCCTGGCGATGTGGGGAACGTCTCTCGAGCCCGCCTTACTCAATGTTCTGCACCTGCTCGCGCATCTGATCGATGAGGGCCTTGAGCTCCAGGCCGGCCCGCGTCGTCTCGGCATCGTACGACTTGGAACAGAGCGTGTTGGCCTCGCGATTGAACTCCTGGGCGAGGAAGTCGAGACGCCGGCCGGCAGGCTCGCGCGAGTCGAGCAGCTCCCTGGCCGCCGAGATGTGCGCGGTCAGCCGCTTCAACTCTTCCTCGGTGTCTGCCCGCGTCGCCAGCAGCGCCGCCTCCTGATAGAGACGGGTCTCGTCGAGGGGGGCGCCCGCTTCCAGCAAACGGCTGACTTGCTCTTTCAGCCGTTGGCGGACGGCTTCGGGTGCGCGCGATGGGGCATTTTCGACCGCAGCCACCAGGCGCTCGATCGCCACAAGCTGCTCCAGCACGATGGCTCGAAGGCGGCGCCCCTCGTCGGCACGCGCGCGCACCATGCTGTCGAGCGCGTGGCCGACATCCGACAGCATGGCTTCGGTGCGCGCCAGAGCTTCCGCCTCGCTCTCCTCGGGCTCGACGAGCTCGAGCACGCCCTTGACGCTGAGCAGGCCCTCGGGGCTTGGCGCTGCCACCTGGACATTGGCCCTGAGGAGCTCGAGCGCCGCCAAGACCTGCTTCAGCGCCACCTCGTTGAGCCGGATCTGCGCCTGACCGTGGGCCCGCTTCACGCTCAGGTTCACGGTCACGCTCCCGCGCGTGATGCGCTTGGCCATGGCCTCGCGGATGCGCGCTTCCAACCCCTCGAAGCCAGGTGGCACGCGGAGCCGCACGTCGAGGCTGCGGCCGTTCACCGAGCGCACCTCCCAGTGCCAGCTGAGTTGTCCTGCCGCTCCGTCGGCCCGGGCAAAACCGGTCATGCTCTTGATGGCCATGGAAGATGTATCGTTCGAGCCGGGCGCGGATACGCCGAAAACGGGGGCGTACCTATGGCAGCCCGCGAATCTGAAATCATACGGCCGCGACTCTAGCCGCAGTTCACAGAGGCAACAAGGCACGGGCCAATGCAGGCACCCTGGGCATTCGGCCTCAGCGCTTCGGCTTCGGCTGAGTCGGCTGGGTGGTGGATGTCCAGGATTGGCCCTCGGGCGGCGCGCTCGCCGCAGGAGGGTCCGCTGCCTCCGAGGCGCCGCTGGCCTTGTCCGGCGGCGTGTCGGGCGCGGTGCGGACGACAGCACGCGTCTTGGGAGGGGCGGCGGTAGTCGGTGTGTCCCCAGGTGGCGGCGATGCCTTGGCCTTCATATCCTTCTCGAGGGCTCGCCATTTCAAAACATTGGCGTTGTGCTCCTTGAGCGTTTCAGCGAACACATGCCCACCAGAGCCATCGGCTACGAAATAGAGGTCCTTCGTTTGGGCCGGATTGAGCACGGCCTCGATGGAAGCCTTGCCCGGGTTGCAGATCGGCGTCGGAGGCAACCCGTCGATTTGATAGGTGTTGTGCGCGGTCTTCTGCGCGATCTCGCTGCGAAGGATCGGTCGATTCCAGACGACCTTGCCGCCCATCATGCCGTAGATGATGGTCGGGTCCGACTGCAGCCGCATGTTTTGCCTGAGACGATTGATGAAAACCGCTGCCACGCGCTCGCGCTCATCGTTGCGTCCAGTTTCCTTCTCGACGATGGACGCGAGAATGACCGCTTCCTGCCACGACTTCAGCGGCAAGTCTTTCCTGCGTTGTGCCCAGGCCTTGTCCATCAGCTTGCGCGCTTCCGCTTGCATGTTTTCGACGATGTATTGGCGGCTGGCACCACGCTGGACCACGAACGTTTCGGGCAGCAGCGTGCCCTCCAACGGCACCTCGGCAATCTCGCCCGTCAGGCTCTGGTCCGTCTTGAGGCGCTCGACGATCTGGTGGCTGGTGAGGCCTTCGGGAATGGTCACTCTGTAGGTGATCGTTCGGCCGTCCGAGATGATGTCGATGACTTGCCGCACGCTGGCGCCCTGGGGGATCTGGTAGTCGCCGGCCTTGAGTTGCACAGCCTTCGTACCGCCGGCCCCACCGGCGATCTTTGACAGCAGATAGGCCGCAACAAACAGGCGTCGATCGGACACCACGCCGTCGCGCTCGAGTCGTGCCGCGATCTCGTGCGCCCCCTCGCCCTTTGGGATGACCACAGCCTTGCTGCGCGCCAGCGGACCCGGTGCCTCGATGCGGCTCTGCAGCAAAATCGCTGCGCCGCCTGTGAGCCCCATCAGCACCAGAAGGAGCGTGAACACGCCGCTCAGGAAACGGACCAACGGCCGCGATGCGCGCGGCTCGCCGGCGTAGCGCTGCCGTCGTACCCGCCCCGCCGGACGGGTGGGCTCGAGCCGCTCCGCGGGACTGCGCGCCAGCGCCCCTGTCGGACGGTTCGTAAATGACGGCTCCGCCGGCCGGCGGCTGCTCATGGATCCGCTCCTTGAAGCGCGCGGCGCGTGGCCCCGCAGCAGGAAAAACGCGCGCTCAGTCGCACCGGCTATCGATTCCCGATCGAAGCTTGGGGGTAAATGTGGCGAAAGGACGATAGCAGTGCAAGGCGGGAGCGACGCCCGTCAGGCCGCGAGGCGTCGCAGCACCAGCGAAGCATTAGTGCCGCCAAACCCGAAGGAGTTGGAGAGCACGGTGTCGATCTGACGCTTCTTGGCTTGGTGCGGAACAAGGTCGATCGCGGTCTCGACTGACGGATTGTCCAGATTGAGCGTCGGCGGCGCGATGTTGTCGCGCATGGCGAGCACCGAGAAGATGGCTTCAACGGCGCCGGCAGCGCCCAGCAGATGCCCGATCGCCGACTTGGTGGACGACATCGCCAGCTTGCCGGCGGCGTTGCCAAACAACCGTTCGATCGCGCCCAGCTCGATCTCGTCGCCCATGGGTGTCGAGGTGCCGTGCGCATTGACGTAGTTGATGTCGCTGGGCTCGATTTCGGCGCGCTTGAGCGCTGCGCGCATGCACCGATAGGCACCATCACCGCTCTCGGCGGGCGCCGTGATGTGGTAGGCGTCACCGGAAAGTCCGTAGCCGATGACCTCGGCGTAGATGTGTGCGCCTCGCGTCTTTGCATGATCGAGGCTCTCCAGCACCACCACGCCGGCCCCTTCGCCCATGACGAAGCCGTCGCGGTCCTTGTCGTATGGGCGCGACGCTTGCGGGGGCCGATCGTTGAACCCGGTCGATAGAGCTCGACATGCGGCGAAGCCTGCGACGGCCAAGCGGCAGATCGGGCTCTCGGTGCCTCCGGCCACCATCACGTCGGCGTCGCCCAGCCCGATCAGGCGTGCGGCGTCGCCGATCGCGTGTGCGCCGGTCGAGCAGGCCGTGACGACGGCGTGGTTGGGTCCTCTGAGACCGTGCCTGATGGACACGTAGCCGGACGCCAAATTGATGAGGCGTCCAGGGATGAAGAACGGGCTGACCCGGCGCGGGCCCTTTTCCTTTAGCAGCAGGGACGTCTGCGCAATGCCATCAAGGCCACCGATCCCCGATCCGATGAGAACGCCGGTGCGCTCCTGCTTCTGCGGCGTATCAGCCTTCCAGCCGGCATCATCCAGAGCCTGATGCGCCGCGCCCATGGCGAAGATGATGAAGTCGTCGACCTTGCGCTGCTCCTTGGGCTCCATCCAATCGTCGGGATTGAACTTGCCTTCGCTGAGCGGACCGCGCGGCACGAAGCACGCAATCTGGCACGTCAGGTCGCTTACTTCGAACTCTTCGATGCGCCGCGCGCCGCTCTTGCTCTCGAGCAACCGCGACCAGCTCGCCTCGACGCCGCAGCCCAGGGGTGTGACGAGACCAAGCCCAGTGATGACAACGCGGCGCAACATTAGCTTGTCCAGCTTCGCTCTGCCGGCCCCTTGCGGATGCTATCGAGAGCGGATGCGCGGCCACTCTCCGCCCGCGCACCCTGCAGCATGGAGGTGGGTCAATTGCGCCTCATGAAGCCGGGGGTGTTCCCGCAGCGCTCGCGTGCGTCTCCAGAAACTTCACCGCGTCGCCGACGGTCTGGATCTGCTCGGCAGCGTCATCGGGGATTTCGCAACCGAACTCCTCCTCGAACGCCATAACCAGCTCAACGGTATCCAAGCTGTCAGCTCCCAGATCGTCAATGAAGCTCGCGTTGTCCGTAACTTTGTCGGCCTCCACCCCCAGGTGCTCGACCACGATCTTCTTCACGCGCTCTGCGACGTCGCTCATCGGTCTCTTTCCTCGGCTGGCCTGTCTATGCGTTGATCCAAGCTGCTTTCGTTTGCATCGCACCTGTCGGGACGCGGCCCGAAGCCCAAGAGATGCTGCCAGCGTTAGCGTCAGCGGGGCGACAGCCCACCCCCGCCGGCCCGGTTTTCCCACGGTTGAACACGCAAATCAGGGGCTCGTTAACACACTTCATTCGCCTTGACCAGCGCTGGAAAGTCGTGTCCCAGCGCCAATTATCCAGGCTTTTCCGAGCCTCAGATCATCACCATGCCGCCGTTCACATGCAGGGTCTGGCCGGTCATGTAGCTGGCCTCGGCCGAGGCCAAATAGACGCATGCGGCGGCGATATCGGCGGGGGTCCCGAATTTCTGCGCGGGGATGGCCTCCTTGATGGTGGCGACCTGCTTTTCGTTGAGCGCGTCGGTCATGGGCGTGGATATGAACCCCGGCGCAATGCAGTTCACGGTGATGCCACGGGAAGCGACCTCGCGGGCAAGCGACTTCGACATGCCAATCATGCCCGCCTTGGAAGCGGCATAGTTGCCCTGGCCGGGGTTGCCGATGATGCCGCTGACGGAGGAGATGTTGACGATGCGTCCGTAGCCGGTCTTGGCGCGCATCATCGCCCGGGCCGCCGCGCGCATCAGCATGAAGGTCGAGGTGAGGTTGACCGCGATCACCTCGTCCCACTGCTCGTCCTTCATGACCATGAAGAGGTTGTCCTTGGTGAGGCCGGCGTTGTTGACGAGGATGTCGAGGCGCCCGAGCTTGGCGATGGCGTCATCGATCAGCCTGGCAACCTGTGCCTTGTCGCCCAGATCGCAGGGCAGCACGTGAGCAGGGTTGCCGAGCTCGGCTGCCAGCTTGTCGAGCTTGTCCTTCTGGCGACCGGAGACGGCGACGGCAGCACCCCGCTTGTGCAGCGCGCGGGCGATGGCGCCGCCGATGCCTCCCGTGGCACCCGTGACAAGAGCGGTTTTGTCGGTCAACTCGAACATGATGTCCCCTATTGCGTGAGCGAGGGCAGCGCGGCGGCGATCTCCTGCGGCGCGCCGATGGATGTGGCGTTCAAGGATGGCACGATGCGCTTGGCCAAACCCGCCAGCACCTTGCCCGGACCGATCTCGTAGATATCGGTAATTCCCAGGGCGGCCATGGCCGCGACGCTCTCGCGCCATCGCACGGTGCCGGTGACCTGCTCGACGAGGCACCGCCTGATCTCGGCAGGATTGGAAATCGGCGCGGCCAGGACGTTGGCAATCAGCGGGACTGCCGGCGTCCTCATCTCGACGTGTGCGAGCGCTTGCGCCATCGTGTCCGCCGCCGGCTGCATCAGGGCGCAATGGAAGGGCGCGCTGACGTTGAGCGGGATGAAGCGGCGCACGCCGTGCGCCTTGGCCAGCTGTGCGGCGCGGTCGATGGCGCTCTTGGCGCCGGAGATGACGGCCTGTGTGGGCTCGTTGTCGTTGGCGAGCTGGCAGATCTCGCCCTGCGCTGCCTCGGCGGCGAGCTTCTCGGCAACCTCCTTGCCAACGCCCAGCAGGGCGGCCATAGCGCCCTGTCCGACCGGCACCGCCGCCTGCATGGCTCGCCCGCGGGTCTTCAACAGACGCGCAGCATCCGCGATCGAGAGCGCGCCGACGGCGGCAAGCGCGGAATACTCCCCGAGCGAATGGCCGGCGACGTACTTGACCTTCGAGGCAAGCTTCAAGCCGTTCTCGACCTCGAGCACGCGCACGAGGGCCAGTGACACAGCCATCAGGGCCGGCTGCGCATTCTCGGTCAGCGTCAGCGTCTCCAGGGGACCACTGAACATGATGTCGGAGAGCTTCTGGCCAAGCGCCGTATCGACCTCTTCGAACACGGCACGAGCACTGGCATGTGCCTTGGCGAGCTCGGCCCCCATGCCGACGGCCTGGCTTCCCTGCCCTGGAAAAACGAATGCGATGGCCATCATGCGCGACCAAGTTGCCGACCCAATCGGGGCCTTAGCCACAGCGCGGGCCGCTCTGTCAAGGCTGCGAGCGCTGCAAGATGGCCGGGGCCTGGCGGAGTGAACATCTGTTGCTGAGACTTGGCGCCGGCCAGCACGCTGCGGCACACCGATTTTCGCTTGCGGCCTCGGGCATTGTGCGTATAACTCGCGCGTCACCCGCTCCGGCTGGAGGCTGAACGGGAGCCGCCCCACTGTAAGGGGTGGAGGGCGCTGGTGCCCGGCTCTCGGTGTCTTCGCTCTTTCGGGTCCTGTGGGCCTTTCCGCGCGGTTCCCCGCGCCCGGGCCCAAAAGGGGCTTTGCGCCGGATCGGACAGCACCGAAGGAAAGGCAACGCATGCCGCTCTATGAGCATGTATTCCTGGCGCGCCAGGACATTTCGCAGGCCCAGGTCGAGGCCCTGACGAAGGAATACACCGACGTCATCACGGAAGGCGGGGGCAAGATCGGCAAGACCGAGTATTGGGGCGTCAAGCCGCTCGCCTTCAAGATCAAGAAGAACCGCAAGGCCCACTATTCGCTGATGAACCTCGATGCACCGCCGGCCGCGGTCGCCGAGATGGAGCGGCGCATGGGGCTCTCCCCAGACGTCATCCGCTTCATCACGGTGCGGGTCGATGCGCACGAGGCGGAGCCCTCCATCCAGATGCGCAAGACCGACCGTGACGACCGGCGTGACGGGGATCGCGGCGGCTTCCGCGGCGACCGTGGCGGCTTCCGTGGAGGCGGTGGCGGTGGTTTCCGCGGTGGCGGCGGTTTCCGCAGCGATCGTGGAGGTGGCGGGGGCGGGTTCCGCCGCGACCGCGAGGGGGGCGACGGCGACCGCCCGCCGCGCGGACCGCGTCCACCCCGCGAGCAACGCGATAGCACAATCCCAGCCACCGATACTCCAGCAGCCACCGATACTCCAGCAGCCACCGATACACCAGCCACCGATACTGAAAGCACCAGCTAAGCCATGTCAGACGTCGCAACCATCCCCGCCCGCCGGCCCTTCCATCGCCGCCGCAAGACCTGCCCGTTCTCCGGGGATAGCGCGCCCAAGATCGACTACAAGGACGCGCGCCTGCTTGGGCGCTACGTGTCCGAGCGCGGCAAGATCGTGCCGAGCCGGATCACCGCGGTATCGGCAAAGAAGCAGCGTGAGCTGGCCAAGGCCATCAAGCGCGCGCGGTTTCTGGGGCTGCTGCCCTATCTGATCAAGTAGGCGAGCGAACAAATAGAGGGGCGGCCGGAGAGGCTAGTCGGCCGCACCTCATGTCGAAGGGTTGGGACGGAACGGCCGTCTCTAACCGCCACGGCGGGACAGCTGAAGACATGCCCTACGGTCTCCTCATCGGCCTCGGCTCCGGCCTCGTTTCGGCGCTGCTGTTCTATTCGGCGGCCCGCGGGGGCCCCCTGCTTCGCCCGATCCTGCTCGTCCTGACCCCGCTGCCCTCCCTGGTCGCGGGCTTCGGATGGGGGTGGCTCCCCGCCGCCCTTGGCGCCGTCGGCGGCGCGCTCGTGGTAGGCATCGTCGTCAACGGCACGATGGCGCTTGGCTATGCGCTGGCGCTTGGGGCTCCGGTCGCGCTCGCAGCCTATCTGGCCTATTTGAGCCGGCCCGATCCGCGGGACCCGTCGCTGCGCGAATGGTATCCCGCGGGACGCCTGATGGCCGGGATGGCGATCTATGCGGGCGCCTTGCCGGTGATGCTGCTGCCCCTCATCGGCGGGAGCTACGAGAGCCTGCGTCCGCTGATGGTCGAGGTCCTGCAGCAATTCTCCAAGCGATGGATGCAACCCGGCGCGCAGCTGACGGAGCAGCAGCTGGCGGAGCAGACCGAATGGGCACTCTTTCTTCTGCCCGCCGGTTTTGCCGTCCAGTGGCTGTGCGTTTGCACGCTCAACCTCTATCTGGCCGGTCGCATCGCGCTCGCCTCTGGACGTCTGGGGCGCGACTGGCCCGACATTGCCGCCCTGACCTATCCGCCGGGGTTCCCGCTTCTGCTCGTACTCGCGCTGCTCGCGACCAATGCCGCGGGCACGCTTGGCGTCATCGGCACCAGTTTCGCCGGGGCATTTCTGGGCGCGTATCTGCTGGCCGGCCTCGCGCTGACGCACTTCGTGGCGAGACAGCGCGCCCCCTGGCTCGTCTGGCTGGTCTACCTCGGCTTGTTTTTCCTTTGGCCCTTTTTCATGCCCCTGGTGGCGTTCGCCGGCCTGCTCGACTCGACCTTCGGGCTGAAGCAGCGCCTGGGCTCGTCCCCGCCTTCAACCTGATACTCATCACAAGCAACGGAGCATCCCATGCAAGTCATCCTGCTCGAACGTATCGGCCGCCTCGGCCAGATGGGCGACGTCGTCAACGTCAAGAACGGCTATGCCCGTAACTTTCTCCTGCCGCAGAAAAAGGCGCTGCGGGCCACCAAGGAGAACCTCGCGCGCTTCGAGGCCAACCGCTCCCAGCTCGAGGCCCGCGACCTCGAGCTGAAAAAGGAGGCGGAGGCGGTCGCCGCCAAGCTCGGCGGCAAGAGCTTCATCGCCATCCGCCAGGCCGGCGACACCGGCCAGCTCTACGGCTCGGTCACCACGCGCGACATCGCCGAGACCATCACTGCCGGCGGTTTCACCGTCGACCGCCGCCAGATCGTGCTCGACCGGCCCATCAAGGCTCTTGGCCTCCACCCGACCAGGATTGCGCTGCATCCGGAGGTCATCGTGCAGGTGTCCCTCAATGTGGCGCGCACCGAGGAGGAGGCCGAGCGCCAGGCGCGCGGCGAGGACGTGACGGTGGTCAAGGACGAGGCGGTCCAGATCGAGACCTTCAATCCCGACGTGGTGTTCGAGGAGGAGGCGCTGGCCCGGCAACACGAAGAGGGGGAAGGCGAAACCACGGACACGCAACCGAAAGCGCGGTAGCGGCGTTAACCACAGCTTGTCCCAGAAAGTCGAGAGGTGGCGCCCGGTCGGCGCCGCCTTGCATAACCCATTCGAGCCCTGCGGTTAAGCATAGGTGGTTGAACCAACGATAAATGGCGCTAACATAGATTGAACCAATACGGAGTAGAGCCCGTGTTCCCCCTGCGTTTGCTCCTCCACCGGTTTGTGCGCCGAGGCCATCTGCGCGTGGTCGACCACACCGGGCGCGTCCACGAGTTCGGGATCAGCGGCTCCCGCCCCGGCTCCACGATCCGCCTCCACGACCCCACGCTCTATCGGCGCCTGGCGCTCTACCCGACGCTCCATGTGGGACGGGCATACGTCGACGGCACCCTGACCGTTGTCGATGGGCAGCTGTCCGACTTCCTCAATCTCCTGCTCATCAACGAGCAACTAGCCTCCCACAGCGCTGGCGGCGGGCTAAAGCGACGCTTCGAGGAGCTCACGCGCCTTGCGGAGGTCGTCAACCTGCCGCGGCGGGCGCGCCGCAATGTGCATCATCACTACGATCACCCAGCGGATTTCTATCGCTGCTTCCTCGACGACGACCTGCAATACTCATGCGCGTACTTCGCCAACCGGGAGCTCACGCTCGAGGACGCGCAGGAAGCCAAGAAGCGCCACATTGCCGCCAAGCTCGATCTGCGGCCGGGCCATCGCGTGCTCGACATCGGCTGCGGCTTTGGTGGCATGGCCTTGTATCTGGCGCGCAATTATGGCGTGCACGTCACCGGGATCACGCTCAGCACAGAGCAGCTCAAGATCGCGCGCGAGCGCGCCACCCGGCAAGGCGTCGCGCGTCTTGTCGACTTCAGGCTCGAGGACTACCGCCACACGCCCGGACCGTTCGATCGCATCGTCTCCATCGGCATGTTCGAGCACGTTGGGCGTCCGCACTACCGGCGCTTCTTCTCGCGCCTCGGCCAGCTGCTCACCGAGGACGGCGTCGCGCTGCTGCACACGATCGGGCGCCAGACGCCCCCGACTCCGATCAACGTGTGGATGCGACGCAACATTTTCCCGGGCGCCTACCTGCCTGCGCTATCCCAGCTGGCGCCGGTGCTCGAGAAGCAGGACTACTGGCTCGCAGACTTCGAGAGCTTGCGTCTGCACTATGCAACGACGCTCAAGGAATGGAACCGGCGCTTCCAGCTCAATCGCGAGCGCGTGCGCCAGCTCGACCCCGCGCGCTACGACGACCGCTTCTGCCGCATGTGGGAGTTCTATCTGCAGGCCTGCGAGGCAGCCTTCCGCCACAGCGGCCTGACGGTCTTCCAGCTGCAGCTCACGAAGAAGATAGACGCCCTCCCCATCACCCGCGACTACATGTTCAGCGATGAGCGCCGGCTGATGGCCGGCGAGGCGGGCGTGCCGGCAAGGCAGCGCATGGCCGGCGAATAGGCGCACCAGGGTCGATGAAGATGAGCACTGTTCGTTTGCGGACCGTGCCCGGAGCAGCCGCAGGTCGTCGGAAGTGCTGCGGTTCTATCAGGCTGCGGCCCGTTTCGTCGCGCGCCGCGCCTGTTTGGGAAGCGGCATGAGAAGGTCGGCGGGCACGCCGAAGCGCGCACGCAGCCGTTGTACCATTGCCATGCTCAGCTCCTTCTTGCCCCGCAGGACCTCGCTGACCCGGCTCGGTGTTCCCAGGATTGGGACCATGTCCGCCCGCGAAAGTCCGTGCTGATCCATGAGGTGCCGGATCAGTTCCGCCGTGCTCGGGGGCCGCCGCGGCCACTTGCCCTGCTCGTAGGCAGCGATCAGGCGCGCCTGCGCCTGCAGCCGAGCGATATCAGTTGGGGCTTCTGAGTTCCACAGCCGATCAACGAGGGCGCGCGCGCGCGCAAGCTCTGCATCGCTGTCGATCACGATCAAGGTCGCATCCATCACACGGTCTCCGCATCAATCCTGTCGTACTCTGCATGACTGCCGAAGAAACGGATCGCGATGGCTCCTGCCCGATACTGAACGGCGGCCACCAACCGGTAGTCGTTGCCTTTGATATTGAAAACGACCCGGCCAGCCTTGAGAATGCTCACCTTCGGATACGACGCCTTGACATCCTCCGGATTGCGCCAATCGGCGCGGGACACAATGGCGAGCCAGGCTTCATATTGCGATCGCGCTGCTTTGATCCCTTTATGGCCGGCGTGATCCGCCAGATAGCGTTCGACCACATCCGTCCCGATGACGATCATTAATTCGTCCCGATGACGATCATTAATTGAGCATAGCACGGATTTCCAAAAATTGGAAGTTGGCATCGGTGAGCGGGATCGGTCATTCGCGCCTACCGGCCGCTATTAACGGGCTCTGGCGCAGATGGCGCACCTGCAACGATTCGGGCACTCAAGCGTAAACTGGCCCTCGTGTGCATAACGAGGAGTAGGCGGCTTGCGCTGCAGCCGGCGCCGCGTTCTTGAAGCGGAATCGGCTATGGCCTCGCCCATGATCGACACAGCCCGCCGCAAGCCCCACGAGCCCGGCCGCGATGCCGCCTCGGCCGACGCCCTGCCCTTTCGGGCGGCCCCGCACAATCTCGAGGCCGAGCAGGCGCTGCTCGGCGCCATCCTCGTCAACAACGAGGCGCATGACCGCGTCTCCGGCTTTCTTGAGCCGCACCACTTCTACGATCCGCTGCACCAGCAGATCTACGAGACGGCAGCCAAGCTGATTGCCGTGGGCAAGCAGGCGACGCCGATCACGCTCAAGACCTTTTTCGAGAACGCCGAGCCCATCGACGCCACGCTGACCGTGCCGCAGTATCTGGGCCGGCTAGCCGCCAACGCCACCACCATTATCAACGCCCGCGACTACGGCCGCACCGTTTACGATCTCGCAATACGTCGCCAGCTGATCGTGATCGGCGAGGACGTGGTGAACAAAGCCTACGACTCGCCCGTCGACTTCCCGCCAAAGGAGCAGATCGAGGAGGCCGAGACGCGCCTCTTCTCGCTAGCCGAGACCGGCAAATACGGCCAGGGGTTCCTCACCTTTAGCAATGCCCTCACCACAGCCATCGAGATGGCGGGCAATGCCTACAAGCGCGATGGCCACCTCTCCGGGATAGCCACCCATTTTTCCGGTCTCGACGGCAAAATGGGAGGCCTGCAGGCCTCCGATCTGATCATCTTGGCGGGGCGGCCGTCTATGGGCAAGACCGCGCTCGCCACTAACATCGCCTTCAATGTTGCGCGCGCCCGCCTGCGGTCGCTCGGTGCCAAGCCCGACCTCGCGCCCGACGACTCTAGGCATGACGGCGCAGTGGTGGGTTTCTTCTCGCTCGAGATGTCGGCTGAGCAACTCGCAACTCGAATACTGTCCGAGCAGGCCGGCATTCCTTCCGAGCGCATCCGCCGCGGTATGATCGAGGAGCCAGAGTTCAAGCGCCTGGTCGAGGCCAGCCAGGAGATGGCGACGATGCCGCTGTTCATAGACCAGACCGGCGGCATCTCGATCGCCCAGCTTGCGTCGCGGGCTCGCAAGCTGAAGCGGCAGCAGGGTCTTGGGTTGCTGATCGTCGACTACCTGCAGCTGATGGTGGGCATGTCCAAGCGAGGCGAGAACCGCGTGCAGGAGGTATCGGAAATAACTACGGGCTTGAAGGCCCTGGCAAAGGAATTGAACGTGCCTATCATTGCTCTGTCGCAGCTCTCGCGCGCGGTCGAGAACCGCGAGGACAAGCGGCCGCAGCTTGCCGATTTGCGCGAGTCGGGCTCCATTGAGCAAGATGCCGACATTGTCATGTTCGTGTTCCGAGAGGAATACTATCTGGAGAGGCTCAAGCCGACGGAAGGCACGCCCGAATTCAGTGAGTGGTTCGCAAAGATGAATCAAACGAGCGGCAAGGCGGAGGTGATCATCGGCAAGCAGCGCCACGGCCCGATCGGAACGGTGCCGTTGCAGTTCGACGGCAACGTCACCCGGTTCTCCGATCTGGCGCATGACGCCTACATGCCGGTGAGGACGGGTTGAGCGGGAGCGCCAAAACCTCGACGGTGCCGGCGCGCGGAAAAGCGCAGATCCCGCTCTCCGCGCGCGCGGTCCTCACCGTCGATCTCGCTGCGCTGCGGGCCAACTGGGCGCGCCTCAACGAGGCCTCCGGCCGGGCCGAATGCGCCGGCGTCATCAAGGCCGATGCCTATGGGCTGGGGCTGGCGCCGATCGCCCGGGCGCTCACCAGCGAAGGCTGCAAGACCTTCTTCGTCGCCACGGTCGAGGAGGGTCGCGCCGCACGCGAGGTGCAGCCGGGCGCCACCATCTACGTGCTCGACGGCTTGCTGCCGGGTGCCGAGGCGCACTACGCCGGCTTCGATCTGCGACCCGCGCTTTCGAGCCTCGCCGAGGTGCGCGATTGGGCCGCCTACAGCCGGGCCCGCGGACGCAAGCTCGCCGCCGCTCTCCATATCGACACCGGCATCAGTCGCCTCGGCATGCCGCAGTACGAGGTCGAGCAGCTCGCGGCCGAGCCCGATCTGCTGGCGGCCTTCGAGACCACGCTGGTCATGAGCCATCTGGCCTGCGCCGACGAGCCCGACAACCCCATGAACGAGCGCCAGCGCGAGTGTTTCAACATGCTGCGCGCCAAGCTGCCGCCCGCGCCGGCGAGCCTGTCCAATTCGGGCGGCATGTTTCTCGGCCCCGCGTTCCACTTCGATCTCGTACGGCCCGGCATTGCTCTCTATGGCGGGCGCGCGCACGAGGGTAAATCGAATCCAATGCGCACGGTGGTGCGGCTCGCCGCCCGCATCCTTCAGGTGCATCAGCTGGCTCCGGGCGCCACCATCGGCTATGGCGCCATATTCAAAGTGCAGCGGCCTTCGCGCATCGCCACCATCGCCTGCGGCTATGCCGACGGCTTCCTGCGCGCCCTGAGCGTGGCCACCGGCGAGGCGGGCCCGGTCGGCTATATCGGCGACTATCCGGTGCCGATCGTGGGCCGCGTGTCCATGGATTTCATCACGGTCGATGTCACGGACGTGCCGGAGGAATTGACCAGGCGCGGCGGCTGGGTGGAGGTCATGGGCGAGCGCGTCACCGTCGACGATCTGACCGACAAGGCCGGCACCATCGGCTACGAGCTGCTCTCCCGCCTCGGGCCGCGCGTGCATCGCGTCTACGAGGGGGCCTGAGCCCGCATGGCGAGGACGGCCAGAGCCACGTTCGTGTGCCAGAACTGCGGCGCCGTCGCTCCCCGCTGGACCGGCAAGTGCGCAGCGTGCGGAGAATGGAACACGATCACCGAGGAAGCCGATGCCGCCCCGCCGCCGGGCTCTGGCCTCGCCAGGTCCTCGAAGGGACGCGCGGTCGGTCTCGCGACGCTGGCCGACGCTACAGCCGAGAAGCTCGAACGTATGCCGACCGGCCTCGCCGAGCTCGACCGCGTCACCGGCGGCGGCATCGTTCCGGGCTCGGCGCTGTTGATCGGCGGCGAGCCCGGCATCGGCAAGTCGACCCTGCTGCTGCAGGTGGCCGCCGCCTTCGCCGCGGCGGGCCTGCGCGCCATCTATTTCACCGGCGAGGAGGCCGCCGCCCAGGTGCGCCTGCGCGCCGAGCGGCTGGGTTTGATGCAAGCGCCGCTGGCGCTCGCTTGCGAGACGAGCCTCTCCAACATCCTGGCGACGCTGGCCGAGGGGAAACCCGCCGATCTCGTCGTGATCGATTCCGTCCAGACGCTGTGGGCCGATGGGCTCGAGGCGGCGCCGGGCACGGTTAGCCAGGTGCGCGCGGCCACCCAGTCGCTGGTGCGCTTCGCCAAGGTCCAGGGTGCCGCGCTGCTGCTCGTCGGCCACGTCACCAAGGACGGCCAGATCGCCGGCCCCAAGGTGATCGAGCACATGGTCGACACGGTGCTCTATTTCGAGGGCGATCGCGGGCATCCCTTCCGCATCCTGCGCGCGACCAAGAACCGGTTCGGCGCCACCGACGAGATCGGCGTGTTCGAGATGGCGGCGGAGGGCCTGCGCGAGGTCGCCAATCCCTCCGAGCTGTTTCTGGGCGACCGGCTGGCTTCGGCACCGGGCTCGGCAGTGTTCGCCGGCGTGGAGGGCACCAGGCCGATTCTCGTGGAAATTCAGGCGCTCGTCGTTCCGTCGGGTCTTGGCACACCCCGACGGGCCGTAGTCGGCTGGGACGCCAACCGGCTCTCCATGCTGCTTGCCGTCATCGACGCGCGGTGCGGCATTTCCTTTAGCCAGCACGATGTCTATCTGAACGTGGCGGGAGGCTTGAAGATCACCGAGCCCGCCGCGGATCTGGCCGCCGCCGCCGCCCTGCTCTCCTCCATCTCCAACGTTGCGCTCGGACCCCACGAGGTCTATTTCGGAGAAATCAGCCTCTCGGGAGCGGTGCGCCCGGCCGGTCACATGGTGTCCCGTCTCAAGGAGGCCCGGAAGCTCGGATTCAAGCGCGCGGTCCTGCCGGCGGCAGGCGATCTCGACGAGGCGGCAGCAAAGCTCGATCTGCTGCGTCTGGCCCATATCAAGGGCTTGGCTGACACGCTCGGCCTCTGACATCCGCCCGCGGCATGGGTAGGACCTACAGGTTGCATTGACAGCCGCACCGGCTTGACCGATGAGAAAGCGCACACACGAGCTCCTGCATACTGGGGGCCAGTGCGTGGCGCGAACCGAGGGTCGCATGTCATGATCGCAGGCATTTCCTATCTCGATGCTACCCTGCTCGCCGTCGTCTTTATTTCCGGGCTCGTGGCCATGTATCGGGGCCTGACCCGCGAGGTCCTGTCGATCGTGTCCTGGGTGGCTGCGGGCGTGGCCTTGCTCTATTTCATCAAGTACCAGCGGGGTTTTGCGGAGGAGATTGCCAAGCAGTTCTCCAATCCCGTCCAGACCGTGCACGTCTACATTGCCCAGGTCGCGATCGGGGCGATCATCTTCCTGTTCGTATTGATCATCGTTCACCTGATCACGTCGCACATTTCCGACACCGTCCTCGACAGCCGCGTGGGCGCCATCGACCGCGTCCTGGGCCTGGGCTTTGGCGTGCTGAGGGGCTTCGTGCTGGTCGTGATCCCCTACATGTTCGCGGTCTCCTTCGTGTGCAAGGATGGCGCGACCCGGGCGCTTGCCCAGGGTTGCCAGCCGGGCGAGCTTCCCGGCTGGGTTGAGCAGGCCCGGTCGCTCGGCATGATCAGCCAGACCAGCGGTACGCTCTACGGGATCCTCTCGCGCTACGTGCCCTCCGCCCTGGGCGGCGAGCAACAGCAGGGCTCTATGATGCAAGATCACCACAACTCCCTCGCCGCACCCCATGGCAAGCGGCCGCGACTTGGCCTATATGCAGGTGGCTCCGCGCACCCGGGTACTTGAGCGCGATCGCAGCGGGGCGGGGTGCTGATCCGCGCTTTTCGAGGCCTGCATGACCGTTCCGCTCGCACAGGGTGCTGCATCGGTCCCCTGGGCTTGCCATGACGACGACCGCCTCCGCGAGGAATGCGGCGTATTCGGCGTCTTCGGCAACGAGGACGCCGCGGCGCTGACGGCGCTCGGCCTGCACGCACTCCAGCACCGAGGCCAGGAGGCGGCCGGCATCGTCACCTTCGACGGCGCCCACTTCCATTCCGAGCGCCGGCTCGGCCTCGTCGGAGACAACTTCAACAAGGCCGACGTCATCACCCGCCTCAAGGGCCATATCGCGCTCGGCCACAACCGCTATTCCACCACCGGCGACACCATCCTGCGCAACGTGCAGCCGCTGTTCGCCGATCTCGACACCGGCGGCTTCGCCGTCGGCCACAACGGCAACCTGACGAACGCACTGGCGCTGCGCCGTGACCTGATTTCCTCCGGCGCCATCTGCCAGTCGACCTCCGACACCGAGGTCATTCTGCATCTCATTTCCCGTTCGCAGCGCCGGCGCATCGTCGAGCGCTTCGTGGACGCGCTGCGCCAGATCGAGGGCGCCTACGCGCTGGTGTGCCTCACCAATGATATGCTGATCGGGGCGCGCGACCCCATCGGCATCCGTCCGCTGGTGCTTGGGAAGCTTGGCTCGGCCTACGTGCTGGCGTCGGAGACCTGCGCGCTCGACATCGTCGGCGCCGAGTTCGTGCGCGAGATCGAGAACGGCGAGATCGTGACGATCACGGCCGAGGGCGTCGAGAGCCACCGACCCTTCCCCAGGCGCCCCGCCCGGCCCTGCATCTTCGAGTACATCTACTTTGCCCGGCCCGATTCCATCGTCAGCGGCCGCAACATCTACGACATCAGGAAGCAGATGGGCGCGCAGCTCGCGCGCGAGCACCCGGCCGGGGCCGACGTCATTATTCCCATCCCCGACTCGGGCGTGCCGGCAGCTATCGGCTACGCCCAGGAGAGCGGCACGCCGTTCGAGCTCGGCATCATCCGCAACCACTACGTCGGCCGCACCTTCATCGAGCCCGAGCAGCGCATCCGCCAGCTCGGCGTCAAGCTCAAGCACTCCGCCAACGCCAGCGCCGTGCGGGGCAACCGCATTGTCTTGATCGACGACAGCGTGGTGCGCGGCACCACGTCGAAGAAGATCGTGCAGATGATGTTCGAGGCGGGCGCGCGCGAGGTGCACCTGCGGGTCTCTAGCCCACCCATCACGCACCCCGACTTTTACGGTATCGACACCCCGCGCACCACGGAGCTGCTGGCCGCCAACATGAGCGTCGAGGAGATGCGCGAGTTCGTCGGCGCCACCTCGCTGGCCTTCCTGTCGGTCGACGGCATCTACCGGGCGCTCGGCTTCGAGAAGCGGGACAACCGCAGCCCGCAGTTCACCGATCACTGCTTCACCGGCGATTATCCGACCACCCTCACCGATCAGAACGGCCCGGCCCACACCGGCCAGCTCTCGTTCCTGTCCGAGGTGCGCTGACGCAAGTTCCGCTTCGCCACTCACCTGCTTTTCTCTGCTCCAGCGCCATCAGCCCCGCCGGCAATCGCCGGCGAGGGGTGCGACGGGTACGCGGGTGCCTTGTCGGCAACCGCGGAGCCTTGCGGCTCCAGGAGGCCGTGAGACCTCCTCGGGACCCTTGCGGGTCCTCAGGGACCTCGCGGTCCCGGGGGGTTGCCTTACGGCACCCGCGTGCGGCGATTTGTGTCCCGCTGCAAGCTTTGGCGTCCCGCTCGCCCATCGCGAGTTTCACGGTTGCCTTGAGCCTTGTGGGCGGTCGCCGGCTCGGCGCCCATTGCTGGTGCTCTGCCGGAAACGGTCGCAGCGGGCCTCCTGGACCTCGAGCCATCTCGCTCTCCTTCCAGGCGCCGATCGCTTGCACGTGAAGGACGGATGCGCATTTCACGTCCCGTCGCAACAAGCGACGCGCGCATCATCGCACGGCGCGGCGAGAGCGGGGATAAGCACTGTCCGCATCGCCCTCACGCCATCTGCAACCAGCGTTAACGCGCCGCGAAGGTAGGGCGCAATAAGGCGACAGCCGCATTGCGCCGATCTACGCGAACCGCATCGCGCCGACGCTCGTGGAACACGTCGCATCGGTGCAATGCGCTACCGCTTATTGCACCCTACGCCCGCTCAGCTACGCGCCGAGTAGGGCGCAATAAGGCGACAGCCGCATTGCGCCGATCTACGCAAACCGCAGTGCGCCGCCGCTCGTGGAACACGTCGCATCGGTGCAATGCGCTAGCGCTCATTGCACCCTACGCCCCACGCCCGCTCCGCCGATAGGACGTCAGTTGTTGGCGCGCAACCGCTACACGAGCTCCAGCACCACGCGGCCGCGCACCTTGCCGGCCAGGATCTCAGGCGCAAGCGCAATCACATCGGTCGCAGGCCGCGTCACCGTCATGGCATTGAGCTTGGCCTTGTCGAGGTCGCGCGCCAGTCGGCCCCAGGCCTCGATCCGCGCGGGCCTCGGCGCCATCACCGAGTTCGACGCCGGCGAGCGTCACCCCGCGCAGGATGAATGGCGCCACCGAGGTCGTAAGATCCATGCCTTGCGCCAGACCGCACGCCGCAACCGCGCCGCCGTACTTCGTCATGCTCAGCACATTGGCGAGCGTGTGGCTCCCCACGGCATCGATCCCGCCCGCCCAACGCTCCTTGCCGATCGGCTTCGCCGGTCCCGCCAGCTCGGCGCGATCGATCACCTCGGCCGCGCCGAGGTCCTTGAGATAGCCGCTTTCGCTCGCGCGCCCCGTCGACGCGATGACCTGGAAGCCGAGCTTGGCCAATAGCGCCACGGCAACGCTACCGACACCACCCGCCGCGCCGGTGACGACAACCGGTCCGCTCGCCGGCGTCACGCCGTGGCGCTCGAGCGCCAGTACGCACAGCATGGCGGTGTACCCCGCTGTGCCGATCGCCATGGCCTCGGCTGCCGTGAATTGCGCCGGCTTCGCCACCAGCCAGTCGCCCTTCACGCGCGCGACCTGGGCATAGCCGCCAAAGTGCGTCTCGCCGCAGCCCCAGCCGTTGAGGATCACCTCGTCCCCGGTCTTGAAGACGCCATGTGCGGAAGAGACGACCTTGCCGGCAAAGTCGATGCCGGGGACCATGGGCCAGCGCCGGATCACGGGCGCTTTGCCCGTCAGCGCCAGCCCGTCCTTGTAGTTGACGGTCGAGTGGCTGACCTGGACGACAACGTCGCCCTCCATCAGGTCGGCCTCGCCCATCTCCTTCCAGGCCAGATCCGGGCCCTTCTCGCCCTTGGAGGCAACCAACGCCTTGAATTGGTGCATGCGCAAGCTCCAGGTGGCCGGTTGTGGTCGGAATATCAAAGAGGGGGCTTTCGTTACGGCATCGGGGCCAGGCTGTCCAGGAACGAGGCGTGAACCGCAGTGTGCCCGCACGGCAACAGCGTACGGCAATGCTTGTTCTTGCTCCGACAGGTTCTTGCTCAAAGCAGATTCTCGGCAGCATTGGGCGCAATTTACGGTATTTGCAGTTTAGCTGTGTGAACGTTTGATTAATACATCAGCTTAGCGCGAAGTTGCCGATCCCTCCTGTAATATAGACGTGTGGTTATTCAGCATCTGCGGTGCGGCACCCGGGAAACTGCCGTCGAAAAGCAAGATTAACGCTCCGGCCAAGCGAATTGTGCTTGGCAGCACCCCGAAGCATACGTAGACTCACGAATATGGGGCCGCACCATCGGCGCCAGAGAGCCGGCTCGTTCCGGCAAAGGAGGCAACGATGGAACTGAGGATGAGGCTCAACGTGCTTGCCGCCATCATCTCCTTCGCCTTCCTTACCGCCATCGTCTTCGGCATGTTCTGAGATTGGGCGCAAGCGCGGGGTGTGATCTTAAGGAAGCAAGATCGGCCTTAGAAAGTCCGACCAGTCTCTCCAAAATGCGGTGAAGGCGCGGAGCAGGGTCCGCGCCTTTGCTTTTTCGCGATATGGAAGACTGCGAACCCTAGCGCTTCATGTGGTAGCCGAGAACGGCGCCGATCAGCGGATAGGCGATAGTCGGGATCTGCCGCAGCGAACGCGCAAGATCGGGCACCAAACCCGGCAGCCACGTGATCAGTGCGGCGCCGATCAGTGCGACGATCAGCGATGCGACCAAGGTCGAGCTCGACGGGGTTCCCGTCCCTTTCAGCACCTGGCTGAGAACCAGCCCGACCACCCACACCACCACTGCGAACACCACCGCGAAGACGAACAGCTGGAGCACGCCGAGGCCGGGGATGTAGCGAATGATCTCGGGCCCCGCGAACCACGCGATGACGAGTTGCAGCGCCAGCAGGACCAAGCGTGAAAGCATTTTCCCCTCCCCAAACTTCCCCGTGCCGTCTCGACTGCGATCCTGCAATCGCGGCTGGAAGGTTACCAGGGTGCGGCATTCCACGCGAGCGTGCGCCTTGCCCCGTCCCGCCTCGGGCCCAGATCCTAGCGGTTGCCGCTCGCGATGAAGCTGCGCAGCATCGTATCGAACAGCTCCGCCGCCCTCGGGCTGACGGCCCTGTAGCTTTTCCAGGGTCCGTCCTTGGCGACCTGCAACCAGGCTGAATACTCCTCGAACGACAGCTCCTGCACCTTGACGCCTGCCTTCGTGAACACATCGACCGCCTGCTCCTGGGCTTCGCGCTGCGTTGCCTCGAGGAAGATGTTGGAGGCCGCGGCGGCGTCGTCCAGCGCCTGGCGTTCCGAATCGCTCAGGTCCTCCCACACCGACTTGGAGACGAGCACCGGCATGAACACCGTCAGTGTGCTGTAGCCCCCCACCGTCAGGAACTTCGCGAACTCCTGAAAGCGAAGGCTCACGAACAGCTCGAACGAATTCTGCGCGACGTCGAGCTTGCCCGTCTCCATGGAAGGCCGCACATCGGTCAATGGCATGGCCGTGATCTTGGCGCCGGCGGCTGAGAGCATGCTGTTGAAGTCGTTGCCGCCGCCGCTGCGCGCGGTCAGCCCCTTGATGCTCTCGGGCCCCGTGACGGCGCGCGCGCGGCTCGCCATGCCGCCGTCGAACCACCACCAGGTCAGAATTCGGAAGCCCTTCTCCTCGCAAAGCTGCTGCAGCTTCTCCTCGAACTCGGAGCCTTTGAGCAGCCCCGCCGCCTCCGCGCTCGCCGGTACGCCCGGCAAGGTGACGACGGACAGCTCGGGCATCTTCGCCGAGGCATAGCCCATCGGGTAGATGGTCATCTCGATCTTGCCCTCGAGCATCGCCTCGTACTGCTCGGTCGGCGGAATTTTGAGCGACGAGTTCGGGAAGATCTTGATCGATAGGTCTGGCGCCCGCTTCTTCAGTTCGGCGGCGAGCACGCGAGCGGCGCGGTGGCGCGCATCGCTCTCCGGCAGCTGATGCGAAAGCCGCAATTCGCGGGCATCCGCTTCCATCGACCCCATCGGCGCTGCCAACAGCAAGACAGCACAGATCGCACCCGGCATTTTCAGTGATGGCATCCCCCAACCCCCCGATACGGTTGCCCATCCCGCACCAACACGCGCGCCGCGCAAGGTGCGGCGCTCCCCGCGGGGGACGAAATGAGCGAAATGAGGCTAACGCGAGGCTCCCGCGCCGGTAGCGGAGCAGCTGGCTCGCAACTTGGAAGTCAACAGATTCCAGAGTGTCGACGCGGTCAGGCTGCCGCGCTCTCGGGTGCAGGCCTGTCGTAGTTGAGCACCGGCGCCAGCCACCGTTCGGCCTCCGCAATTGCCCAACCTTTGCGCCGCGCGTAATCCTCCACCTGGTCGCGCTCGACCTTGCCGACCCCGAAATAGTGACTTTCGGGATGGGAGAAATAGAGGCCCGACACGGCGGCTCCCGGCCACATGGCGAAGCTCTCCGTGAGCCTGATGCCGGCTTTCACCTCTGCGTCGAGCAGCCGGAAGATCGTGCCCTTCTCGGTGTGGTCGGGCTGTGCCGGATAGCCGGGCGCCGGACGGATGCCGCGGTAGGCCTCGGCAATCAGCTCCTCGCTGCTCAGTTTCTCAGCCGGAGCATAGCCCCAGAATTCGCGCCGCACGCGCTGGTGCAAGCGCTCGGCGAACGCTTCCGCGAGACGATCGGCCAGGGCCTTCAGCATGATGCGACCATAGTCGTCGGTCTTGTCGATGTGGCGCGCCAGCGCCTCGGCCTCGCCGATCCCAGCCGTCACCGCGAACGCGCCGACATAGTCGGCAAGGCCGCTCCCCTTGGGCGCCACGAAATCGGCCAGTGCCGTGTTGGCGCGATCGCGTCTGTTCTCGCGCGCCATCTGCTGGCGCAGCGTATGCAGGGTAGCCAGCACCGGCTCGCGCGCCTCGTCCGCATAAAGCTCGATGTCGTCGCCCGCCGCATTCGCGGGCCAGAAGCCGATGACGGCGCTGGCGGTCACCCACTTCTCCGCCACCATGCGCTTCAGCATCTCCTGCGCATCGTCGAAGAGCTTGCGGGCCTCGGGTCCGACCACGTTGTCCTCGAAGATGCGCGGATACCTGCCGGCCAGCTCCCAGGTCTGGAAGAACGGCGTCCAATCGATGTAGGGCGCCAGCTCGGCCAGCGCGTAGCCCTCGAAGACGCGCGTGCCGAGGAACCTGGGCGCAGGCGGCGCGTAGCCCGCCCAATCGATCCTGAAGCGGTTGTCGCGCGCAGTCTGCAGGGGCAGCCTCGTCTTCTTGCTCTCGCCCTTGAGATAGGCGTCGCGGATCTTGACGTACTCCTTGCGCACGCCGTCGACGTAGGGCCCGCGCTCGCGGTCCGACATCAGGTTCGACATCACGCCCACGGCCCGGCTCGCATCGGTGACGTAGATGGTCTGCCCACGCACGTAGTTGGGATTGATCTTCACTGCGGTGTGCACGCGGCTGGTGGTGGCGCCGCCGATCAGCAGCGGCAGGTCGAAGCCTTCCCGCTCCATCTCCGCCGCCACGTGGCACATCTCGTCGAGCGAAGGCGTGATCAGCCCGGAGAGCCCGATGATGTCGGCCTTCTCCCTTTTCGCCGTCTCCAGGATCTTCTGCGCCGGCACCATGACGCCCAGATCGATCACCTGGTAGTTGTTGCACTGGAGCACGACGCCGACGATGTTCTTGCCGATGTCGTGCACGTCGCCCTTGACCGTCGCCATCACCACCTTGCCGGCGGCCGGCATCTGATCGAGCCCGGAAGCCTTCTTCTCCGCCTCCAGAAAGGGTTGCAGGTAGGCCACGGACTGCTTCATCACGCGCGCCGACTTGACCACCTGCGGCAGGAACATCTTGCCCGCCCCGAACAGGTCGCCGACCACGTTCATGCCTGCCATCAGCGGCCCTTCGATCACCTCGATGGGCTTGTTCATCGCCTTGCGCGCGGCCTCGGTGTCGGCCTCGATGTAGTCGTTGATGCCGTGCACCAGCGCGTGCTTGAGGCGCTCCTCCACCGGCTGATCGCGCCAAGCAAGGTCTTTCTCCTTTGCCTTCGGCCCGCCTTCGCCTTTGAATTTCCCCGCCGCCTCCAGCAGGCGGTCGGTGGCATCGGGCCGCCTGTTGAGGATGACGTCCTCGCACAGCTCCCTCAGCTCCGGCTCGATGTCGTCGTAGATGGTGATCTGCCCCGCATTGACGATCGCCATGTCGAGACCGGCGGCAATGGCGTGGTAGAGGAACACCGAGTGCATGGCCTGGCGCACCTGCTCGTTGCCGCGGAAGGCGAAAGACAAGTTCGACACGCCGCCGGAGACGTGCACGTGCGGCAGCTTCGCCTTGATCTGCCGCGTCGCCTCGATGAAGGCGATGCCGTAGGCGTTGTGCTCCTCGATGCCGGTTGCCACCGCGAAGATGTTGGGATCGAAGATTATGTCCTCGGGCGGGAAGCCGATCCTCTTCGGTCAAGAGCTTGTAGGCGCGCTCGCAGATCGCCACCTTGCGCTCGATGGTGTCGGCCTGCCCCTGCTCGTCGAACGCCATCACCACCACGGCGGCGCCGTAGCGCAGCACCTTCCTGGCGTGATCGAGGAACGCGTCCTCGCCC
Source organism: uncultured Alphaproteobacteria bacterium (assembly GCA_963827545.1). Taxonomy (GTDB): domain Bacteria; phylum Pseudomonadota; class Alphaproteobacteria; order Rhizobiales; family Hyphomicrobiaceae; genus AWTP1-13. The sequence continues at coordinate 181,939 of CAWHBI010000028.1, read as the reverse complement.
TCCTTCATGCTGATCGAGTTGACGATCGGCTTGCCCTGCACGCACTGGAGGCCCGCCTCGATGACCGACCACTTGGAGCTGTCGATCATGACGGGCACGCGGGCGATGTCGGGCTCCGCGGCGATCAGGTTCAGGAACGTCACCATCGCCTTCTCGGAATCGAGCAGGCCCTCGTCCATGTTCACGTCGAGGATCTGCGCGCCATTTTCCACCTGACTGCGCGCCACCGCCAGCGCCGCCGCATAGTCCCCCGCCTCGATCAGCTTGCGAAACTTCGCCGATCCCGTGACGTTGGTCCGCTCACCGATATTGATGAAATTGGTGGCCGCGCTGGTGGTCATCGTTACTGTCACTCCGACCGCGCCGCGTGGACCCCTCCCCCTTGAGGGGGGAGGAAGACGCGCCATGAGTTAGCTCCGCCAACTTGCACCGACGGCGCAACGACGCGATCCGGGACGGAGCTAACTCATTCGGCGCGTCAGGTGGGGGTGTCTGTTGCGCACGCGTCGCGATCACCCCCACCAGGAACGCCATCGGACTTAGTGCGCCGGTCGACGCATCGTGGTCTCGGTGGCGTTTGGCGCACTAAGTCCGTGGCGTTCCGTCCTCCCCCCTCAAGGGGGAGGGGGAGCGCGCGGCTCGCGTCCAGCTCAAATGGCCGATGGATCATAGCGCGCGCCTCACCCATGCACGAACGGCTCGAGGCCCGAGAGGCGCATGCGGGGCTCGATCCTGGGCACCTTGCGCGGCGGGAACTGCTCCACGTGCGCCTTGATCTCGGCGATGTGCTCCGGCGTCGAGCCGCAGCAGCCGCCGACGATGTTCAACAGCCCGTCCTTCGCCCAAGGCCCCAGCTGGCATGCCATGTCGTGCGGGCCCTCGTCGTACTCGCCCATCGCGTTCGGCAGCCCGGCGTTGGGGTATGCGATCGTCAGCGTCTCCGCCACGGCGGCGATCTCCGCCAGATAGGGCCGCATCAGCTCCGCGCCCAGCGCACAGTTGAGGCCCACCGCGAATGGCTTCAGGTGGCGGATCGAGAAGTAGAAGGCTTCCGGCGTCTGGCCCGAGAGCGTGCGCCCCGAGCGATCCGTAATCGTCCCCGAGATGATCAGCGGCAGCTCCACGCCCAGCTCGTCGAACACCTGCAGTACGGCGAACCCCGCAGCCTTGGCGTTCAGCGTGTCGAACACGGTTTCGATCAGCAGCCCGTCGACGCCGCCCTCGATGAGCCCACGCGCCTGTTCACCGTAGGCCTCCATCAGCTCGTCGAAGGTGATGCCGCGATAGCCCGGGTTGTTGACGTCGGGCGAGATGGACGCGGTGCGGTTGGTGGGGCCGAGCGCGCCGAACACGAGGCGCGGCCGGTCGGGCGCTTGTTTCGTCGCCGCGTCGGCGGCCGCGCGCGCGAGCTTCGCCGCGGCAAGGTTGATCTCGAACGCCAGTTCTTCCATGCCGTAGTCAGCGAGCGATATGCGCTGCGCATTGAAGGTGTTGCTCGAGATGATGTCGGCACCGGCGTCCAGGTAGCCCTTGTGGATCGCGGTGATCGCCTCGGGCCGCGTCAGCACCAGCAGGTCGTTGTTGCCTTGGACGGGGCTGGGATGCTCGGCAAAGCGCGCGCCCCGAAATGCCGCCTCGTCGAACTTGTAGCGTTGGATCATCGTGCCCATGGCGCCGTCGATGATCAGGATGCGCTTGGCAGCAGCGTCCTTGAGCGCGGCGATGCGTTGCTCGCGGGTCATGCGTTGACGGCCTCCTTGGCGGCGGCGGGCTCCGGCCGCAACCCCAGCAGATGGCAGATGGCGTAGACCAGGTCGGCGCGGTTCAGCGTGTAGAAGTGAAACTGCCGTATGCCCTGATCCACCAGGTCCATCACCTGCTCGGCGGCCACCGCGGCAGCGACCAGGTGCGTCGTCTGGGGATCCTGATCGAGCCCGTCGAAGCGTCGCGCGAGCCAGGACGGCATGGTGGCGCCGCAGCGGCCGGCGAAACCCGCCACCTGCTTGAAATTGTGGATCGGCACGATGCCGGGCACGATCGGAGCCCAGATGCCGTGCGCCCGCGCCGCTTCCAGGAAGCGCAGGTAGTGGGCGTTGTCGAAGAAGAACTGGGTGATCACCCTGGATGCGCCTGCATCGACCTTGGCTTTGAGGTTGTCGAGGTCAGCTGCCAGCGTTTCGCTGTCGGGATGCTTCTCGGGATAGCCGGCAACCGATACCTCGAAGCTGCCGATCTGCTTCAGGCCCCTGACCAGCTCCGCTGCATTGGTATAGCCGCCAGGGTGCGGCGCGTACCTCGTGCCTACGCCAGCCGGCGGATCGCCGCGCAGAGCCACGATGTGATGCACGCCCGCCGCCTTGTAGGCCTGCGCCACCTCATCGACCTCGCGCTTGGTCGCGTCGACGCAGGTGAGATGCGCGGCCGGCACGAGCGCAGTGTCGCGCGCCAGCCTCGCGACCGTGGTGTGCGTGCGCTCGCGCGTCGAGCCGCCGGCACCGTACGTCACCGATACAAAGCGCGGACGCAGGGGTGCGAGCCGCCGGATTGCGGCCCACAAGGCCTCTTCCATCTTCTCCGTCTTGGGCGGGAAGAACTCGAAGGAGACGGTGATGTCGCCGTCGCCCAGCAGCCGGCTTCGGCGTTCCTGCGCGTTTTCCATCAGCTGATCTGCTCCAGCTTGTGTGCACTTGCACCTGTCGTTGCAGTGGCCGCCAGCGGTCGGCGGGCAAGCCATAGCGACACTGTCAACTTGCGTGTCCTGGCCAGATCGCCGGGCGCCAGATCGCGTGTCTCCATCAGCTCCAGGCCGAGGTCGGCAAGCCATTGCCCGACAAGTGGGCCGGCGAAGCCGAGCCGCTCGTGCGCGAACTCATCGCGCAGGAACTCCAATTCGTGCGGAGCGAAATCGACGACCAGCAGGCGCCCACCTGGAGCCAGCACGCGCCCGGCATCCCGGATGGCGCGCTGCGGATCACTCAGAAAGTGCAGGACCTGATGCATCACCACCGCATCGGCGCTCTGGTCGGCGAGCGGCAGGTCGTAGATGTCGCCGTGGCGCACTTGCGCATGCGTCAGGCCGGCGCGCTCGAGTTTGGCGCGCGCGTAACCGAGCATTGCGGGATTGAGATCGAGGCCGATGCCACGGCGAAAGCGGGGGGCCAGCAGCTCCAGCATGCGGCCCGTGCCGGTGCCCAAGTCGACAAGCAGATCGAAAGGCCCTGCGCCCAGCGCTGCTGCGACAGCCGCTTCCACCTCGGCCTCCGCAACGTACAGCGCACGAATCTTGTCCCATTCGCCGGCATGGGCCTGGAAATAGGCCTGCGCCGCCTCCTGGCGCTCGCTCTGCAGCCTCTCCGCGCGGCGCCGATCACGCACCAGCACTGGATCGGCCAAGTCAACGCCGCCCAGGATCTGGCGCGCGACGTCTCGACCCCGACCCTCCTCGGCCAGCCGGAAATACACCCAGCTGCCCTCTGGCGCCCGCTCCACCAGCCCTGCCTCGCTGAGCAGCCTCAGATGCCGGCTGATGCGGGGCTGGCTTTGGCCGAGGATCCGCGTCAGGTCCTTCACATTGAGCTCGCCCTGGGCCAGCAACACCAGCACGCGCAGGCGCGTAGGCTCCGCGACGGCCTTGAGAACACCGACAGCGGCCTGGAGGCTCAGCACTGGCTCAACCGCTAAATCATCACGCGACATGGCCAAATCATATAAAGATATGTTTATACGTCAAGTTAATATTGTGGGTCCTCGTCCCATCTTCGCCTCTCAGCAAGACCGAACACGCCAAGTCAGGTGGCGACGTTCGAGCCATCAACGCGTTAAGCCAGCCGTAAGGCCAGGCGTTTACCTTGCTGCTCTTCGCCACCCCCCATCTGCCGAGGTTGGGTCATGCCCCAGGCGGCCACGCCATCCATCGTTGCGTCCACAATTCCGTTCGATGGCCTGCCCCTCACCATCGATCAGAAGTCTTCACGCGCTTCCGCGCTCGTGGTGCTCGCGCTCGTTGTGCCTCCGCTGTGCGCCGTCATCCTGCCGGTAGCCCTCGTCCTGGTACTGGCCGCACAGGACGTCTGGGAGGCGATGCGCAGCAAGCCGCTAGCGGTCGCCACCCTTGCCATGGGTCTGGTGGTATGGGCAGCGCTGTTTCTGATCCCTGCCAAGCGCATCATTCAGCGTCGCTGGAACCACCGCAGCGTGAGGATCACGATCGAACGTGTCACCGTGAGCGACAGCGGTCTGTTCGGCTCGAAGCTGTGGACGGCTCCGCTGGTAGAATTTCGCGGCATCACCCATCATGTGCGGGCAACGCTCTCGGGCGTGAGCCACGAACTGATCCTTGTACATTCGCTCGCCGACCGTTCGGTGCTGCTCCATGCGGCGGATGGTATCGCGCGGTCCACCATCGAGCGTGCCGTAGCGCTGTTGTGCTTGCCGGAGATTCCCGCCCGCGAGCTCTATCGCGTGACGCGGCGCCGCTCCTCGGCGCTTGGAATCACTCCGCGCGCCGAAGCGCAGCCCGCCTGAGCGCGCGCGGAAAAAGAGCGCTCCTCTTGCTCGCAAGGCCATCGCTTGCGGGTATTGCTCCGTGCACAACTAAGGCAGAGATAGCGGCAGCTTCACTGTATCCCACGAGCGCTCACCGCCTCGTGATCCGGAACCTTCCGCTTCGCTCTCCGTTCATCCTGCAGACGAACGAGCGCCGGCTGGCCGACGCGCCGTTGGGTGCATCCGTTCCGACCACAGAGAGGAGTGTCAACCATGCCCAACCTGAAACCCGTTCGCCTGCTTGGGGCAGCGGCGTTGCTGAGCGTTTCTGCGCTTGCCGCCGCCGCACAGCAGGCGCCCTCCCCGCAACCTTCGACTCCCGCCGAGAAGCCCCCGATGGCAAAGCCGGAGCCTGCTCCGCAAAGCGCACCGACGCCGGCGCCGCAGAGGCCCGCGACAACCCCCAAGCCGGAGGCAAAGCCCGCCGCTCATCCCCTCATGGGCCGCACCGCCTTCTCGGCCGACGGCAGCAAGGTGGGTGATGTCCGCGCCGTGAATACCACTCCTGACGGCAAGGTCAGCGCGCTCCACATCAAGACCGGTGGCTTCCTCGGGTTCGGCGGCAAGATCGTCGCCATTCCGGAGGGCAAGTTCACTCAAAAGGGTGACAACATTCAGCTTGGCCTCACCGCCGAGGAGGTCAGCAAGTTGCCTGAGGTCAAGGATGCGAGCTAGCTAGTTGCACCAACTGCCTTGAGACTACAGAACGGGTCGCCATTGCGCGGCCCGTTCTCTTTTTTGCCATATTGCAGAGGTCTTAGCCGGTCGATCGTAACCTGAAACAGCCAAGGTCTTTGACGGGTCGGCGCATTCGTGGTCAAAAGTTGCCAACGCGCGCGCGGGGCCGCGGCACGGGCCTTGCACGAGCAACAGAGGGAAACGGACAACGCATGACAACGGTCATCGGCACGACGCTGAGGGGCAGGCTGGCGTCGCAGTTGCGTCTGAAACGGGCCATCTCGGGTTGCATCTACGCGGCCTTGTGCTTGGTAAGCCTGGCCGCTGCCCCGGCGCCGGCCGCAGCCGCCGATCCGGCGGTGGTATTCATGGCGCAGGTCGGTCGCGAACTGATGGCGGCTGCGCGCACGCGCTCCCCCGGCGTCATGGCCAGCGTCATCCAGCGCTACGGCGACGTCTCCTATATCGGCTTGTTCTCGCTGGGCTCCTACCGCAATCAGCTCTCTGTCGAGGAACGCACCACCTACTACGGCGGAATGGTGCGCTTCATCTCGCGCTACGCGGCCAATGAAGCCCCGAAGTATCCGGTAGCCAAGGTCGAGTGGGCCAATCAGAGCGTGCGCGGCGCCAGCGGTGTGATGGTGGACTCCACCGTGACATTGGCCAGCGGCAGCACCTACGAGGTGCGCTGGCTGCTCTCCCAGCAAGGCAGCACCTACAAGGTGCGTGATGCCATGGTCGTGGGCTTCTGGATGACACCCTTCCTCAAGAAGCTGTTCGAGGACTACATCGCCCAGAACGGCGGCAACCCTCGCGCCCTGGTCGCAGCGCTGAACCGATAGCGGCGTTCCCTGGCAAATCTAGCTCAGGACACCACCGGGCTTTGCGCGCGCGTCGCGCGGGCGCCAGCTGCCGCGCTCGACGTCGGCGATGAATTGCTCGACCAGCTGATTGAACAGCGCCGGCTCTTCCAGGTTGATCGCGTGGCCCGCGCCCGGCAATAACCCGAGCCGCGTCGTCGGCATAACTCGCTTCATCCACAGGTTCACGTCGAGGCAGGGCTCGTCCTCGTCACCGACCAGCAGCAGCACCGGCGCCGTGATGCCTTTCAGCTCACCCTCCAGGTCGTAGAGCGACGCCCGGCCGGCCTGAACCGTGCGCAGCGTCTTGGCTGCCGCGTGGGCCGGGTGCTCGGCCAAGTGCCTTACGAATGTGCGCCAGCCGATCGGATCCTTGATCTGCAGCTGTACCCGTGTGGGATTGAGCCCCATCGCCTCGGCGTCGATTCTTCCCGCCCGCTCGAATGCGGACGCTCTCGCCCGGGCTTCCTCGATGAACTGGGCCCGCGTCGACTTGGGCGCACCCGAGCCAGCGCCGGCGGCCACGCAGGACGTGACACGGGCAGGAAATTTCGCCGCCAGCATCAGGGCCGTGTAGCCGCCCATGCTCAGCCCCACGACGTGCGCCTGTTCGATGCCCGCTGCATCGAGCACCGCGATCGCGTCCCGATTGAAGAAGTCCTGTCCGTAGAGGCTCTCGCTATCGGGGGCGTCCGATGGCGGATACCCGCGCGCGGCCCAGGTTATGCAGCGCCATCCGCGACCGAAATGGCGCATCTGGTCGTCCCAGCTCCTGTGATCGCCGCCGAACTCGTGGATGAAGAGTATGGGCGTGCCTCTACCAGTCTCTTCGTAGTAGATGCGGGCACCTTCCGATGGGGCATAGGGCATGGCCATCCTCCGCTGTTCGCGCCCATATTGCCCACTGGAGGGCACCATCGCCACGGAAGCTAGTGCAACCGTGCGATGCACAGGTCGTCGAGCAGGAGGTGCGAGGCCGTGGCCACCATCGCAGACTTTCGCCGCACTGCCCTGGGCCTCGCCGAAACGGCCGAGGGCGCGCACATGGGCCACCCGGATTTCCGCGTGCGCAAGAAGATCTTCGCCTCCCTCGGTGTACCCGACAAGGCCTGGGGGGTGGTGAAGTTGACCCCTGAGCAGCAGGAGGTCTTGATGGGAGCCGAGCCCGGCGTGTTCAAGCCGGCCGCCGGAGCCTGGGGGCGGCGCGGCTGGACGCACGTGCGGCTGGCCGCAGTGGATCGCACCACGCTCAAGAGCGCGCTGGCCATGGCCTGGCGCAACACGGCGCCGAAAAGTCTGGCCGCAAAGCACGCCCATTGAGCGCCAATCCCGGGCCCTCCTCGAAGGCCCAGGATGTGCCGCCAGGCTTTTGCCTTCGGCCTTAGAAAATCCGGTCCACCGGCAGCCCCAGCGCCATGGCACCAGCGTATTCGGCCTGCGGTCCCGACTGCAGCGGATGATAGCGGGCCGCCTGAATATCGCGGAACCGGCGCTCCAGACCGGCGGAGCGATAGAAGCCAGCGCCTCCGGCCAGCTCCATCGCATATTCGACGGCCGCGATGGCGTGCCTTGCCGTCAGTTGCCGGCCGATCATCACCTGGTTGATGGTAGCTGCCGAGGGGGCATTGACGCGAACGGCTGCCAGCATCGATTCATGGGCCAGCCGGGCACCGGTCAACTCGGTCTCCATCCGCCCCGCAAGATCGATCGCGTGGCGGCTGGCGGCCTTCCGCTTCGCAAGGCCGATGGCGATGTCGCGCGCACTCTCCGCCACCCCGAGATAGACGGCGTAGACGAGCGGGAATGCGATCGTGGCGATGATCTGGAAGATCGGATGCCATTCGCCGGCCTTGCGCTTCACGGCCACGCCGGCTTCGGGCACCACATGCCCGTCGATCATGACATCGTGCGAGCCGGTGCCGCGCATGCCCAGCGTGCGCCATGTATCGAGCACCTTCACGTGCGGGGAGTTCATGGGCACGCCGAAGTGGAGCACCATCGGCGGCTCGCCTTCTGTTTCGAGGATGGCCCCCGTCATGAAGATGTCGCCGGTGGGCGCGCCGGAGGTGAAGACCTTGCGGGCGCTTATGCGATAGCCGCCCTCCACCTTTTCCGCCTTGCCGGAGCCGCCGATCCAATCCGACCCGCCGCTCGAGAGCAGCAGGATGCGCTCGCTGGCAATCCGTTTCAGGAGGGGCTCGGCGGCAGCCGCCTTCTGGTGCGTCCAGCGCCAGGCCGGGATAGCGACCTGGTGTGTGTGCATCGAAAACGTGAGCCCGGTCGAGCCGCAATGATAAGCCAGCGTTCGCAGCATGGCGGCGAGCTCGTCGACGTCGGCGCCGCCGCCCCCCAGCTCGCGCGGCACGCCGGCCTCCACCAAACCCGACGTCTTGAGCAGTGCAATGTTGTCTGCAACGTACTTGTCCTCGTCGGTGGCTGTATTGGCGCGATCGGCGAGCACGGGGCCCAGCTCGCGCGCGATCTCGACTGCACCACGCGCCGCAGCCGTGGGAGCCTTCAGTGCTGATGTGGCGCTCATTGGCGACCTCCCTATTTGTCAGGGGTTGACGGACTTTGCAGGCATTGGTCATGCCTTGGGGTGATCATTGCCCGGCTGAGCGTTCCGCCTCCAGTCCTGGAAGTGTAGCGGGTCAAAATACCCATCGGCCGATCCCATTGTTCTGGTCAATTCCCGATGACGCTGGGTTGGCGGTCCGCTACAGTATCTGTACTAGCTGTCCACCCGATACCTGACTACTGGTGTCCCCAACCAAGGGAGGGCGAGATGCCTCAACGGCAGGACCTGGGAAGCTACGGCCAATTCTGCCCGGTCGCGATGGCCGCCGAAATCGTTTGCTCACGCTGGACGGCGCTGGTCGTGCGCGAGCTGTTGTGCGGCTCGACCCGCTTCAACGACCTGCGGCGCGGCGTGCCGCTGATGTCCCCCTCTCTTCTGTCGAAGCGGCTCAAGGAGCTCGAGGAGGTGGGGGTTATCGTCGCCGTTCCGACCGGACAGGCTGGCGTTTCCGACTACAAATTGACGGAAGCCGGGGAGGACCTACGTCCCGTGGTCATGTCGCTCGGCATCTGGGGGCAGCGCTGGGTGGAGTCCTCCCTGACGCTCAAGAACCTCGATCCGTCGCTGCTGATGTGGGACATGCGGCGCAGCCTCGACCCGACGCCCCTGCCGCCGCGGCGATGCACCGTCAACTTCCTGTTCCCGGAGGTCCAATCCGCCAAGCGCTCCTGGTGGCTGGTGATCGACGGCGGCAAGGTCGATCTCTGCTCGACCAATCCCGGCTTCGAGATCGATCTCTACGTGCGCAGCTCGCTGCGGGGCATGACGGCTGTCTGGATGGGTCTCTCGACCGTGCAGAAGGAGATGGACGGGGGCCACATCGAGCTGATCGGGGACAAGTCGATAGCCCAGTCGATACAGCAGTGGCTGGGCCTCAGCCCCTTCGCCAAGGAGAAGAACCGGGTGGCGGCGTGAGAGCGTCGAGCTGCAGCGTTGTTGAAATCATCACGAGGCCCTTCTGCGCGACTTCTTCTTCGCAGGGCCAATGGCCTTGGCTTTCTCACCGAGCTCCTTTAGCGCCGCCTCTCCCGCTGCTTCCTTCTCAGCTCTCAACATGGCCTTGTATTCTTTCATCTCCACGCTCGCTTTCTGCTTTGCTCGCGCCATGCTAACGGAGCCCTTGTGCGGCAAGATCGGGCGCTGATCGAACTTCATGAATTCACGCAACTTCGCAAGAAACTGCTCAAGGGTCACAACGAGGCGTCTATTCGTCTGATCCTCGAAGTAGTCGAGCACGCGAACGGTGAGCAGGTTCAGTTCATGCAGTTCAGGTTCGCCATAGTAGTTCTTGGCGATGTGAGCCTCATCAACGGTCGGCTCCGTGCCCCTAAAGTGGGTGAGCCCGCAGTGGGATTGCTTGGCATCGACGCGGTCGTGAATGATCTCCGCGGCCGTATGTTGCGTCACGCCCCAATGCACTGTGTTTTGGATGGTCGCGTAGAAGGCTTCGAGCTGATCCTTCGACGCGGCGCCATAGTCGTTGCAAAGGGCTGCCAGCTCCAATACCCGCTTCCAAACATGCTTCTCCGAACTCCGAATGTCCCGGATTTTTTCGAGAAGTTCCTGGAAATAGTCGGCTGCTTCAGGATCTTTGAGGCGCTCAACGTCAACGACATGGCCTTTGACGGCGTATTCGGTAAGGATCCGGGTCGCCCACTGGCGAAATCTCGTCGCATGTTTTGAACTTACGCGGTAGCCGACGGAGATGATCGCGTCGAGGTTGTGGAGGAAAATCTTCCGTTCTACGTTCCGCACGCCCTCAACGCGAACCTGTAGAATTTCTCTACAGGTTGTCTCTCGATCAAGCTCGCCCTCGCCGTAAACGTTGCCAACGTGATAGTTGATCGTCTCGCGCGTGACACCGAACAGCTCACCCATTTGCTGCTTGCGTCATCCACACGTCGCGCCCGGTGAAACGCATCTGGACGCGCGTGCTGCCGTCCGAGCCTGTGTAGATGATGATTTCGTTGGTCTCTTTGCTCTCGTTAGACACGGCGGCGGGTCCTCCTGAAAGGGATCACTGCGGTGACTTGCAGCGCCGAAGCATGATCCTCAGGGTTGACGCCGGACCCGGACTCGCTACTTTTCACCCTTAGCCGTCAAGCTTCGACGCGGCGGCGTTGCGGACTTCTCTGGCCCCGTGCTCTGATCCAGCGCGGGGCCTACTCGTTGATGGCTTAGTTCGATTTGCTCGGCAAGTTCCAGCAAGCGATGAACGGACATCTGATTTCCCATCAGTCACCCACCGTTGACCTCCAATGGCTTGGCAGTCGGACGGACCGACATCTGTCACGTCTGATGGCAGAATTGGTCGGACGAAAAATCCTTTGTGTATGTTCTACCGCCGCTCGAAGCGCTTGAACTTGATGCGGTGCGGCTCGACCGCGGCGTCGCCGAGGCGGCGCTTCTTGTCCTCCTCGTAGTCGGCGAAATTGCCCTCGAACCATTCAACGTGGCTGTCGCCCTCGAAGGCCAGGATGTGTGTCGCCATGCGGTCCAAAAAGAAGCGATCGTGGCTGATGATGGCGGCGCAGCCGGCGAAGTCTTCGAGCGCCGCCTCCAAAGCCGACAGCGTCTCGGTGTCGAGATCGTTGGTAGGCTCGTCCAGCAGCAGCAGGTTGCCGCCCCCCTTCAGCATCTTGGCGAGATGCACCCGGTTCCTCTCGCCGCCCGAGAGCAGCCCCACCTTCTTCTGCTGATCCGGGCCCTTGAAGTTGAACCAGCTGACATAGGCGCGGGAGTTCATTTCCATCTTGTCGCCGAGCTTCATGATGTCGAGGCCGCCCGAGACCTCCTCCCACACGGTCTTCTTGTCGTTGAGATGATCGCGGCTCTGGTCCACGTACCCAAGCTTTACGCTCTCTCCCAGGCGGATCGAGCCTCCATCTGGCTTCTCCGCGCCGGTGATCATCTTGAACAGTGTGGTCTTGCCGGCGCCATTGGGCCCGATCACGCCGACGATGCCGCCGGGCGGCAGCTTGAAGGAAAGGCCATCGATCAGCAGCTTGTCGGCGAACGCCTTGGACAGGCCCTCCACCTCGACCACCGCGCCGCCCAGACGCGGCCCCGGCGGAATTTGGATCTGCGCCTTGCCGACTTCCTCACGGCCAGCCTCCTCGGCCAGCTTCTCGTAGGCCTGGATACGCGCCTTGGACTTGGCCTGGCGCGCCTTGGGGGATGAGCGGATCCATTCCAGCTCGCGCCTGAGCGTGCGCTGCTTGGCTTCGTCCTGGCCCTTCTCGACCTCGAGGCGCTTGGCCTTCTGCTCGAGCCAGCTCGAGTAGTTGCCCTTGTAGGGCACCCCCGCTCCCCGATCGAGCTCCAGCGTCCACTCGGTGATGTTGTCGAGAAAGTAGCGGTCGTGCGTCACCAGCATGATGCAGCCCGCATACCCCTTGAGGTAGCGCTCGAGCCAGGCGACGGACTCGGCATCGAGATGGTTGGTCGGCTCGTCGAGCAGCAGGATGTCAGGCTTGGCGAGCAGCAGCTTGGTCAACGCGACCCGCCGCTTTTCGCCGCCAGAGAGATTGGAAACCGGACTGTCTCCGGCCGGACAACGGAGCGCATCGAGCGCCTGCTCCACCTGCGTATCGAGATCCCAAAGGCCCTGTGCCTCGATCTCGTCCTGCAGCTTCGCCATCTCGTCGGCGGTCTCGTCCGAGTAGTTGGCGGCGATCTCGTTGTAACGGTCGACGAGCGCCTTCTTCTCGGCCACGCCCTCCATGGCGTTGCCGAGCACGTCCTTGTCGGCATCGAGCTCCGGTTCCTGCGGGAGATAGCCGACGCGCACGCCGTCTGCTGCCCAGGCCTCGCCCACGAAATCCTCCACTTCGCCGGCCATGATCTTGAGCAGCGTCGACTTGCCCGCGCCGTTCAGACCCACGACGCCGATCTTGGCGCCGGGAAAGAACGACAACGAGATGTCCTTGAGCACCTGCTTGCCCCCCGGATAGGTCTTGGCGAGCTTGTGCATGTGATAGACGTATTGGGGGTTCGCCACCGCGCGTCCTCGAGTTGCAGATCAATGGGGAATTGGGCGCGCCTTTTAGCGCCAAGAGCGCCTCGCCTCAAGCCACGCCGTCACAACGCTGAAAAAAAACTGGATCGGGAATGCCTTTGCGACGTTACAGGGCCGTGCATCGCATCCTCATCACGGCCGGCTTTCTCGTCTTTGCGGCGCAACTGGTGGCTGCCCAGACATCCCCAACCGAACAGGAGATTGCTGCCTACACCGGTCTCCATGCGGCAGCCGCTGGTGGGAACACGTCGGAAGTTGAGCGGCGGGTCAAGGGAGGCGCCGACATCAACGCACGCGACTTTTTCGGCCGCACGCCGCTGATGGTGGCCGCCTACCGGCGGGACGTCGCCATCGCCCGCGCCCTGATCGAGGCCGGCGCAAACGTCAACGCCCTGGAGAGCCAAAGCTATGACGTCATCACCATCGCCGCGGTTCTGAACGACCTGGACATGCTGCAACTGGCCATTCTATCGGGCGGCAACCCGCGCGCCATCACGAGCCCCTATGGTGGCACGGCCCTGATCGCCGCTGCCCACCTCGGTCACGTCGAGATCGTGCAGGCGCTGATCGCCGCCGGGGCTCCGCTCGATCACATCAACAACTTGGGAATGACGGCCCTGATCGAGGCGATCGTGCTCGGCGACGGCGGTCCGCGTCATCAGGCGACAGTGGGAGCCCTCGTCAGGGGCGGCGCCAATGTCAATCTCGCCGATGCCCACGGAACAGCCCCGCTGGCGCTGGCGCGGCAGCGGGGCCTGGCCAATATTGTGCGGACCCTCGAGCAGGCGGGGGCGAAGTGATAGCGGAGCGACGAGGGCCTTGCAGCGGAATGATCGGAACCGCCATGGCTCAACCCTTGGAGTGAGATTCGTCCGGTGCGGGCCATCCCAGCATCTGGCGGCGCTTGACCCAGCGGCGCGCAATTTCCGCGGCGATCGTCTCCGACGAGTTGAGCGGCGCGTAACTCCAGCTCTCCAGCCCCTCGAAGCGGGCCGGCATGGGACGCGTCGCGCCGTGTCGGCGCAGCGCCTCGTGAAAGCGGGTGAACTTGGGCGAGCCACCCTCGGGCTCGAACAGATACACCGGCCTGCCCGTCGCACAGGGCTCTCCGGTCATGTTTACGGAATCGGCGGGAACAACGAACGCATCTGCATGGGCGAGGAAGTAGGGATACGGGTTCTCGCCCTCACCGTTCCAGAACACCTGCTTCAGGCCTTTGGTAGCATCGTGCACGAAGGCCGTGATGCTGGCGGGCGTGCGGCGAGATGGCGTGATCATCAGCCCGGCACCAAGCTCCGACAGCGACTTCAGCGCGGAGGCCAGGCGAGCGACAGCAGCCGAGGTGTAGCGAAAGCCCCCACCCGGCCCACCTATTGAAACAGCCACGCGCGGCTGCGGGAGCGCGGCAATCTGTGGCGGCATCTGGGCCCTCAGCCCGGCTATGCGCTGGGCCGTGAAGCCATGGGGAGCGGTGATCGTCGTAATGACATTGGGGCCGCGTCGCCTGTCATGCTGCGGTACCCAGAAGAGGTCGGCGGTCGCAGCGCTCACCTTCGGGTCCTGCAGGACGATGGTGTAGGTCGCGAGCCCGGCCAGGCGCCTCAGCTTGCGAATGTAAGGCGTGGTGAGGCGACCGATGGAGATGGCGAATTCCGGCCAGGGCGGGCAGAATTGGCTCGCCGGCGTTCCGAACCGTTCCGCTGGATCAACGGGCCCCCACGGGGCCAGCATCTTCCACATGCCAACGGGAGCGACCCTCTTGACCTCGCAGTCGAGGCCGAGCGCGTCGAACACGCTGGTGCTCTGCACATCGTGCCCGGTCTTGCCATCGCTGATGATCCAACCGCGCCGGCCGGCCACCCTCGCCAGCACCTCGGCTGGTGAGGCGGCCTCTGCGGGTGTCATTTTCTTTCTCGCCTGCGAAATATTGTTGCTGATGCGTCCGCAATTGGTAAGAGTCGCCCGGCTGCATCACCAGAAAGTCATAACCCCATGCGCGCCAGCCTTGATGCTACCGATTGGCGCATCCTCAAGGAGCTGCAGGCCAACGGGCGCATCACCAATGTGGAGCTTGCCCGCAAGGTAGGGATCTCGCCACCACCCTGTCTGCGCAGGGTCCGCGCGCTCGAAGAGGCTGGGATGATCGGCGGCTACTTCGCCCTGCTCGATGAGAAATCCCTCGGCTTCGAGGTTATCGCCTTCGCCAACGTCGGCTTGCACAGCCAGTCCGAGCCCGACCTGCGCGCCTTCGAGAACCACGTGCTGGCCTGGCCGCTAGTGCGCGAATGCCACATGCTTTCCGGCGAGACCGATTTCATCCTGAAATGCGTGGCACCAGACCTGACCGCCTTCCAAGATTTCATTATCAATGAGTTGACGGCGGCGCCAAACGTGGCAAGCGTAAAGACCACGCTCGTGATCAGGGGCGTGAAATTCGAGCCTGGTGTGCCCATAGCGCTGGCGCAGGAGCGCGAGGCGAGCCGGCAGCTGGCGCGGAGAAGGCGCAGGTGACCGGCAAAGTGGGTAGCAGATGCGCTTCTGCCACACTGAGGTCGTCTTTCTATACTGCGGAATGTCAGCGGAATATCAGGTTCGACGGTCCGTTGTTGCTCAGACCCGCGGGGAGGCAGGCGCGTGACGGATGAGATCCGTGCCCGAATGGTGGCGGTCTTGCCGCGCCTTCGCCGCTTCGCCTACGCCCTCACGGGCAGCACCGAACTTGGCGACGATCTTGTCCAAGAGACGTGCTTACGTGCCTTGTCGCGGGTCGAACGGTGGCAACCTGGATCCCGGCTCAACTCCTGGATGTATCGCATCGCTCAAAATATCTGGCTCGACCGCATGCGCGCCAACAAGGTGCGCGGCGAGGTAGTCGATGTGGAGGCCGTGGCGGCTCTGCCAGGTTCCGATGGCCGCGACGTAACCGACAGCCAGTTGACGCTGAAGGCGGTGGATGCCGCGCTCGACCAGCTTCCGGCCGAGCAGAGGGCCGTCATCGCCCTGGTTTGCATCGAGGGGGTTTCCTACAAGGAAGCCGCAGAGATCACCGGCGTACCGATGGGAACAATCATGAGCCGGCTGGCACGAGCCCGCCAAGCTCTTCATGCAATTCTTGATCAGCCGGCCCCGGCACGCACCGCGCGCGTTGTGGCGTCGAAGACAGGGTCTTGAACATGACGACAGACACAAGCATTAAGGCCATGTCACTGATCGACGGCCACCTCGATCCGGCCGAGCTGCCCAATTTGGTGCAGGAGCTGGCACGGGACACCAGGCTGCTGGCGGAAGCGCAAAACTTCCTAGCCATGAGCAGGGCCCGTGTCGCCGAACCCTATCGGGGCAGGGCCTCCGAGCCCGTTCCTGCCTGGCTCGTGGACACTGTGGTCCACGCCGGCGATGCGGCCGGACCCGGCCAGCCGATCAAGCCGCTGGCGTACGTCCGCGAGCTATTGGGCCGTCTGGGTGAGTATAGGGCACCGGCTTGGTCGCTCGCTGCGGGTCCCGCGGTGGCCGCAGCCATCGTCGCACTCGGCGCGTGGCTTTTGTTGCCTACGGCGAGCCAGAGCGAAGCTATGATGACTGCACAATTGCAGAATGCCCTCGAGAAGACGCCTAGCGGCAAGGATGTGCCGATGCTCGCGTTCATCCCGACGCTGACGTATTGGAGCAAGGATCACATGTGGTGCCGCCAGTTCGAAGTGCGCTACGGCGGTACCAGGCAAGCCGTGGCGGCGGTAGCCTGCCGCAGCAACGGCGGAAGCTGGCGGGTCGTGAGGTCGGCGTCGCCCACACCCATGGGCACTGTCCCTGCTGCCAGTTCGCGCGAGCGGATCGACCGTTTCGTCACCGAAGACATTGCTGGCGCGCCGCTCGAACGTGCCCAAGTGGACGCGAAGATTGAGCAGGGATGGCTGCCGCTGGAGTGACGAAACAAGTCCGTCCTTGGCCGCCTTCAGTTTGTCGCGCGCTATCTTGCGAGACAGTTCACCTGAAAGGAGCCTCGATTCAGCGATCCAGGAAGTCGCCCGTTCAAGCCTGTCCTGGATGTTAGGGTTTCGACCGAGCCACGCCGCTGATACACCCCGCACCTCGGCGACGCGGGATCGGTCGGAAGAGGTCCCGGCGGCACACACCCTTTCCGTGCTGCCCGGGGCTAATCTTAAGGCCCGCTTTGCGGCCTCGCTCTGGCTCCCCGCTGCCGGACGGCTGGCAAGCGGGCCTCTTTTTCTGTCCTAACGGCTCTGTCACCTGTCGTGGTCCACAGCGCGCGCGGGTTCGATGCCCCATAAAGTTCCCGGCTTGCTGAAATGCGCGGTGCTACTGCTGGAAGCGACAGCCCGTGACACGCGACGCTGCCGACTGATCATCAAAAGCCCACAGGGCACGGCGCGCGTCTACTTTGGAAGCGTGGCCTTGACCGTGCTCTCCCACGACGAACCCGCCGGTGCGGGCTGCACCGTGCCGGTCCAGGAGGCAGCCGGGGAGCGTTCGTTGGGCGAGGCCGCCACAGGCTGCACGGTGCCAGCCCAGGAACCCGCGACCGACACCGGTCCGCGCGGCGCGCATTCGCGCGGTGCCTGCACGAGGCCGGCTCCGACCACGTCGCGCGAACCCCCGGAGATGGGCAGGACGCCCTTCTGCAGCAGAGCCAGCGCCCGCTGCTTCGGGGCGAGCGGGTCGCCGTCGGAGCGCTGCGCGGCGGAAGGATAGCCCAGGGCGATCACGGACGTGACATACGGCACCGCGAACGACGTGCCGGTTTGCGGCCCCTCGCGCCTGCCGGGCAGGGCTGTCCACACATCCACTCCCGGCGCCGCGACCGCAATGTAGCTGCCGCGGTTGGCGTAGCGGTAGGGTTCCAGTTTCTTGTTCACCGCTGTAACCGCAATGACTTCGCGGAAGGCGGCAGGATAGCTTGGCGGAGCGTCGGGACCTTCGTTGCCCGCGGCCGCCACGACGACTGTGCCAGTTGACGCCAGCTCGATGATGGCGGCATGGACGAGGTCATCCTTGGGGCCAGCGAAACTGAGATTGGCGATGTCGACGCGCTCGGACTTCAGCCAGTTGAGGGCCTTGAGCATCGTCGTGGTGTCCGAGATCGCGAGGCCCGCACCATCAGTGTAGAACGCATCGCCAACGTAGTAGCTGGCATCCGGGATCAGCCCGGGCGTTGTGCTGTTCTTGTTGCCGGCCAGCAGCGAGAAGATGCCGGTGCCGTGCTGGTTGGAAGGCTTCTTGCTCTTGGGGGGCAGGAACTCCGTTTCCTTGTGCACAAACTGGATGTCGGCGAATGCCGGGTGGCTCTTGTCGAGGCCCGTGTCGATAACGCCGATCTTCAAGGCCTTGCTCACGCAGGTGGTGAGCTGCGGCTGCCACTTGATCAGTCCCGCTCCGAAGCATCGGTCTGGCGTGCATCCGACGACGCCTGGCTTGACCAGCACGCTGCCGACCCCGGCGCCCGTCGGCACCGCACCTGATTGCGGAACCAACCGAGGTTGGGGCGCGGGTCCGGATTGCGAGGCCTCAGCGGGCGGAGAAACGACGGAGCGATAGACGAGGTTTAGGGAGAGGGTGTCAGCCGACAGCACCTCGCGAAGCTCGCTGAGGCCGCTCGAGCCATGTGGCGTTTCGAGCCTGGTGATATTGGTACGCAACGCCGGCAGCCTGATTTCTTCGATGACCTTGGCCTGGCCGCTTGCGATGGCCCTTGCGAGGCTGGCAGGATTTGCGTTGATCGCCAGCACCTCGTTTGGTCGGAAGCTGCCCGGAGGCGGCAGAAGCTGCTCCCTGCCGATGCGGCCGCCTATCCCGGAGCCAATCTTCTTGGCGTAGCCGGCAACGCCCCCGACAACGGGGCTCGCCTTGTCGTCATCGTCGCTCTTCTTGGCCGGCTTGGGCTCCTTCGGCCCCCCCAACGCCATCTCCTGCCTGGGGGCCGGCACAATTGCTGCAGCCACGGCTGGCAATGTTGCAGCCACTGCTGGCGATGTGGCAGTTACGGCTGGTAGCGTTGGAGGCACGGCGGGCGCCGTTTGGTTTCCTGGCTGCTGGCTCAGGTGGATTTGCTGAATCCGCCTCTGCTCAGCTTCCATCTGGCGAATGCTCTGCGCTTGCCTCTGCTGCGCCGCCACCATTTGTTGAAGCTGCTGGATCCGCCTTTGCGCAGCCTCGATTTGCTGGAGTTGCTGGAGTTGCTGCGCATTCCGCTGTGCCGCCACCGCCTGGCGAGCCTGTTCAGCGGCCCGCTCGGCTCGAGACTGCCTGTTGTTTCGGCCAGCGTTTGCCGCTGACACCAACAGCCCAGTGCTCAGCATCAGAAGGCCAGCGGCATATAAGAGTGCGGAGAGGGACGGCAGCCATACCCCCGCCCGCCAAAACCCCCGTTTTCGGCTACCCCTACACATCTGTGACTTCCGGCCCAACCCCGAACAGCACCACGGCCAGTCGAGGCACTCTAGTGCAAATTCCGGAGGGCGATGGGTGAATCACAGCAACACATCCACCGCTGTTTCAAGACCCCTGGGGAAAAAGTGGCTCCTGAGGAAATTTAGATGCGACACGTCCCATTCTCTGAGGCCCATCGCGCAGGCCGGGGTCTGAAGCAGCCGTTTGCTTCACTTGCGCCCCGGGTATGCGCCAACAGCAAATCAGCTTTGCCAATGCTGCCCGCGCGCTGCAGCGCCCTATCTCCAGTTGCGACCGGTGGGCTGCCGACGCGTGGACGTTGCGGGATAGGAGATGCCCACCCCGTCCAACACTTGCTGCTTGGAGTGGAATGGCGGGCTGGTGGTGCCGTGCCTTGCCCACGCACGCGCAGTGGTACGAGCCCGCGTCCTACCGACGGGCTGCGAAACGGCTCATGTGTGAAGCGAAGCGGCAGGTCGCCAAGTCGGCACCTCGTGCCGCGGCGCGCTATTTGAACTCCACCTTCAGGATTTCATAGCTGCGCGCGCCTTTGGGCGTCGTCACCTCAGCGCTGTCGCCCTTCGATTTGCCGATCAGCGCCCGCGCGATCGGCGAGCTGATGGAGATCTTGCCGTCGCGCAGGTTGGCCTCGTCTTCGCCGACGATCTTGTATTTGACCTTGTCGCCGGAGTCCTCGTCCTCAAGCGTCACGGTCGCGCCAAATTTCACGGTACTGCCTGATAGCTCGGCGGGATTGATGATCTCGGCGCGCGCAAGCTTGTCTTCGAGTTCCGCCACCCTCGCCTCGTTCAGACCCTGGGCGTCTTTGGCCGCGTGATACTCGGCGTTCTCGGACAGATCGCCATGCTCACGGGCATCCGCGATCTGCTGGATGATGCGCGGACGCTCCTCGACCTTCAGACGGTGCAGCTCGGTTTCGAGCTTGCGATAACCTTCCATGGTCATCGGCACCTTTTCCATCGTCTTTGCTCACATTTGCCGCGCCGGCCCTGGCCGATAGCCAGCGCCCGTGGTCCAGTTTCACTCACTCTTCTGGGTTTGGCCAGCCCTCATCGGGCCGGCTGGCCGCAACATCCTCAGGATGCGTGGCTTATATAGGATTGCAGTGGTGCCACATTGAGGGTGCCGGCCGCGAGCGCCTTGATGGCTTGGGTCGCCGCCAGTGCACCTGCCAAAGTTGTATAGTAGGGAATATGGTAGAGCAAGGCGGTGCGACGGATATCCTTGGAGTTGGCTAGCGCCTTGGCGCCCTCGGTGGTGTTGAAAACAAGGTGTACCTCGCCGTTCTTCATGAGATCGACGATATGCGGCCGCCCTTCCAGGACCTTGTTGACCTGCTCGCAAGGGATGCCGTGGGCCTCGAGCGCACGCTTGGTGCCGCGCGTGGCGAGAATGCGAAAGCCCGCATCGGATAGCTCGCGCATAGCTCCCAGCAGGTTCTCTTTGTCCGCGTCGCGCACGGAAACGAACACCGTCCCCTTGAGTGGCAGCGTGTTGCCAGCGCCGATCTGGCTCTTGGCGAAAGCGAGCGCATAGTCGCGGTCGATACCCATCACTTCACCGGTCGAACGCATTTCGGGGCCGAGAATGGTGTCGACGCCGGGGAAGCGAGCGAACGGGAACACCGCTTCCTTGACGGCGACGTGGCCGAGCTTCTCCGGTCTGAGCTTGAACGTGCTGAGCGGCTCACCGTTCATGATGCGCGCTGCGATGCCGGCGATCGGCTTGCCGATCACCTTGGCCACGAAGGGTACCGTGCGCGACGCGCGCGGATTGACCTCCAGGATGTAGATGTCGCGGCCCTTGACGGCAAACTGAACGTTCATGAGCCCGACCACGTTGAGGGCAAGTGCCAAGTCACGCGTCTGCTTCTCGAGCCGCACCAGGATCGCAGACGGCAGCGAGTGGACCGGCAGAGAGCAGGCACTGTCGCCTGAATGGATGCCCGCCTCCTCGATGTGCTCCATGATGCCGGCGACGAACGTGTCCTTGCCGTCGCACAGGCAATCGACATCGACCTCGATGGCATCGCTCAAGTACCGATCGATCAGCAACGGGCGGTCGGCGGAGACGGCAAGCTCGGAGGGTTGGTCCAGCGTGGCGGAGAGCTTCTTAACGTAGCGATCGAGGTCGCCAGCATCGCCGAGAATTTCCATGGCCCGCCCGCCCAGCACGTAGGATGGGCGAATGACCAGAGGGTAGCCTAGTCTCTGCGCTACTGTGCGCGCCTCTGCGGGAGAGCGTGCAATGCCGCTGTCGGGCTGTTTCAGTTGGAGCTTGTCGATCAGCGCCTTGAAGCGGTCGCGGTCCTCGGCGAGATCGATCGCGTCGGGCGACGTGCCGAGGATAGGCACGCCGGCCTGCTCCAGCGGCTCGGCGAGCTTCAGAGGCGTCTGCCCCCCGAACTGCACGATCACGCCCCGCAGCTTCCCCTTCGACTGCTCCACGCTGATGATTTCCAGAACGTCCTCGGCGGTCAGCGGCTCGAAATACAGCCGATCCGAGGTGTCGTAGTCGGTCGAGACCGTCTCTGGGTTGCAGTTGATCATGATGGACTCGGTGCCGGAGGCGGAGAGCGCAAAACACGCGTGGCAGCAGCAATAATCGAACTCGATGCCCTGGCCGATGCGATTGGGACCGCCGCCCAGGATGACGACCTTGTCGCGACCCGAGGGTGCAGCCTCGTCGACGGGGCGATCATCCAAGCCCCGCTCGTAGGTCGAGTACATGTAGGCGGTCGGCGAGGCGAACTCGGCCGCGCAGGTGTCGATGCGCTTGTAGACCGGCCGCACGTCGAGGGCATGCCGGCTCTTGCGCACCTCCGCCTCGGAGAGCGCCGCGAGCTTCGCGAGCCTGGCGTCCGAGAAGCCCATGGCCTTGAGTGCGCGCAGCTGCTCTGCCGACCTGGGCAATCCGTGGGCTTTTACGCGCGCCTCCATGTCGATGATCTCCTGGATGCGAGCGAGAAACCAGGGATCGATTTTGCAGGAGGCATGGATCTGATCGTGGTCGAAGCCAAGCCGCATCGCTTGTGCGACCTTGAGTAGCCGATCGGGCATCGGCACGCCGAGGGCGGAGCGGATGACGTTCTTGTCGTCATCGCCGCCGAGACCCTCGAAGGCGAAATCGTCGAGCCCGGTGAGACCCGTCTCCAGGCTCCGCAGCGCCTTCTGAAGGCTCTCCGCAAACGTGCGCCCGATGGCCATGGCCTCGCCGACGGATTTCATTGACGTGGTCAGCGTGCGCGCGGCCCCGGGAAACTTCTCGAAGGCGAAGCGGGGGATCTTGGTGACGACATAGTCGATGGTGGGCTCGAAGGAGGCAGGCGTCGCGCCGCCCGTGATGTCGTTTTCCAGCTCGTCGAGCGTGTAGCCGACGGCAAGCTTGGCGGCGACCTTGGCAATGGGAAAACCTGTGGCCTTCGACGCCAGCGCTGACGAACGCGACACGCGCGGGTTCATCTCGATGATGACGAGGCGGCCGTCGTCGGGATTGATGGCGAACTGCACATTGGAGCCGCCCGTCTCCACGCCGATCTCGCGCAGCACTGCGATCGAGGCGTTGCGCATGATCTGGTATTCTTTGTCCGTGAGCGTCAGCGCCGGTGCCACGGTGATGCTGTCGCCCGTGTGCACGCCCATCGGGTCGACGTTCTCGATGGAGCAGATGATGATGCAGTTGTCCGCCGTGTCGCGGACCACCTCCATCTCGAACTCCTTCCAGCCGAGCACGCTCTCCTCGACCAATACCTCGGTGGTCGGCGATGCCTGCAGGCCGCGCTCGACGGTCTCGCGGAACTCCTCGCGGTTGTAGGCGATGCCGCCGCCGGTGCCGCCGAGCGTGAACGAGGGCCGAATGATTGCCGGCAGACCTACGAGCTGCAAGTCGTCCATCGCCTTGAGAAGCGCCTGCTCCTGGTAGCGCTTCTGACGGGCATGCTCATCGGCTCGCCACTGCTTCAGGAACTCGGCGCGCAGCCTCTCCTTTTCTTCTGTGCGGACCGGCAGCTTTTCGATCCGTTCCAGCTCGGCGGCATGATGGGCCCGGTCCTGCTTCTTCAACTCGGAGGCATTCGCCAGCATCGACTTCGGCGTGGCGAGCCCGATGCGCGTCATGGCGTCACGGAACAGCTGCCTGTCCTCGGCCATGTCGATGGCCTCGGCCTTGGCGCCGATCATCTCCACGCCGAACTTCTCGAGCACGCCCTGCTTGGCGAGGCTGAGCGCCGTGTTGAGCGCGGTCTGGCCTCCCATGGTCGGCAGCAGCGCGTCGGGGCGCTCCTTCTCGATGATCTTTGCGACCACCTCAGGCGTGATCGGCTCGACATAGGTTGCATCGGCCAGCTCCGGGTCCGTCATGATGGTAGCCGGGTTGGAGTTGACCAGGATGATGCGGTAGCCCTCGGCCCTGAGGGCTTTACAGGCCTGGGTTCCGGAATAGTCGAACTCGCAGGCCTGCCCGATGACGATGGGTCCCGCGCCGATGATGAGGATGGATTTGATGTCTGTGCGCTTCGGCATGAGGCCGCTTCATATTGCAGCGCAACGGGATTGGCTATAGCGCCACCGCGCCAACCGTTGAGAACTGCAGCCTTCTATCGCTTGCCCTGCCGCATTTTCTCGCAGGGGTCCGGCCGGACGTGCTGCGGCGTGAACAGGACGTAGTCCGCGGCCCAATGGCCGTCGGGGGTGCGTGGCGCATAGCCCCCTGCGTCATCCTTTCCCGCTTCGACTTCGAGCAGCATCACCGCCACAATCTTTCTGGCGGGGGCCATCTGGCGCAGATGCCACGGCACGCCACGGTCGGTACGTACGTGGCCGTTGCCCGCCAGCAGAAAGGCGCCACCATGCTTCTGCGCGGCTTTCGCGAGGCTTTCGGCCATATGCGCATCGGTATAGCGCTGGGCAAGGCTCATGGGGCCAAATGCAGAAGCGGGCATCACGCCGCAATGCGACCCTTCCAATTCCACGGCCAGGGCGCGGACCAGCGCCTCAGGCATGGCTTGCGCCGTTTTCAGGAGCGTCAGCTCCTCCTGCGAGATGCCGGTTTGATCACCGCGCACCAGTGCCCGCATTCGATCTCGGGCGGCATTGCCCGGATAGATCGGCAGCTTGGCTCGCAGGGCCGCATCGAAAAGCGGATGGAAGGCCTCGGCATCCGGCCAGCCGGTTTCGTCCCACTTCAATACGCGCAGGAGATCGGAAGCCCGCCATACCCGGTGACTGCGGGCCGCCTTGCGATAGAAGGCGTCAACCTGCGCCTGCTGCGTGGCGCGGATGTGCTCGAACACGGCCGCCGGTCGCAAATTCCCGTTTGCTACCCGCGGATCCAGGCGCGGCCATAGGATTTCCCCGCGCACGGCGTGATGCTCCGGATTGTCGTGCACCTCGCCCAGGAGCACGATCCCGCCCTCGCGGATGACGTCCCAGAGCTCGACGATCAGCTGCCGGAGCGGCGTACGTATGCACGTGTCGCTTGCGACGATGATGGGGCGGTCTCCCTTGAACACCTGGCCCATGAGCGGATGCGGGGGCTGCTCGTGCCGCCAATGCACGTCGCGGAAAGCGGCGCCATCGCTGCGCTCGCACGGCGGGAGCGCCGATTGCGCGTGAGCCGAGAGATGGCAGCGCGAGGCACAGCCCGATCGTTGCGACCCATGCTGGGAGGCGGCGCATCAGTCGATGGCGAGGTCGGTGAGCTTGACCGCCAGCGACGGAACGAGCGCGGGGGCCAGCGTTTCGCCCGGCGAAACCTTGACCACGCTGGCGTAGCTTTTGGCCGATGGCTCGCGATGCACGCGCGTCGCAAGCGTCTTAGCGTTGACAACCCAATACTCGCGGACACCGAGAGCCGCATAGTTGATGGCCTTATTGGTGGTATCGAACCGCAAGCTTGAATGTGCGACCTCGATGAGAAGCACCACATCTTCCGGGCGAATGGAGGTCGGGTTGCAGCCCGCCGGACCGACGAGGAAATCGGGCTCGAAATAGTGGGTGCCGCCCGCGCGCCACCCCGGTTCGACGTGGTAGTCGAATTCGTCGGGCAGTTGGTGACGCAGCCAGTTGTGCAGTGCGCCGCGCACGACTTCGTGACGATTCCCCTTCGGCGACATCGGAACCAGCTCCCCCCCGATGAGCTCGATGCGGTCGTCCTCTGTGAAAATGCCGAGTTCTGTCAGCCGCTCGAATTCGGCCAGTGTCCAGCGCAGCCTGGGCACGCCTTCGGCGGCTTGCGTAGTGGGCCGTGCCCTGGGCTGGTGCGAAAGCTCGTTCATGCTCGCAGTCTAACAAAAAGCGGCGTGCAGAGAAAGACTTACGCTCGCGCACCGCCGGGGCGCTCGGGCCTTGCCGTCAGTCCTTTGCGCTCGCGCATCAGGTTGACGAACCGGGTGAAGAGGTAGTGGCTGTCCTCGGGACCGGGGGAGGCCTCGGGGTGGTATTGCACGGAGAACACGGGCTTGTCCTTGAGACGCAGCCCGCAGTTGGAGCCATCGAACAGCGACACGTGCGTTTCCTCCGCGTCCGCCGGCAGCGTCGCACGATCTACAGCGAATCCATGGTTCATCGAGGTGATCTCCACCTTGCCGGTGGTGAAATCCTTCACCGGGTGATTGGCGCCATGGTGCCCCTGATGCATCTTGCCGGTCTTGGCGCCGATGGCGAGCCCCAGCATCTGGTGCCCGAGGCAGATGCCGAACACGGGCAGGCCAGACGCCACCAGCTTCTTGATCTCCGGCACGGCGTACTTGCCGGTCGCGGCCGGGTCGCCGGGACCGTTGGACAGGAACACGCCGTCAGGCTTGCGCTCCAGTATCTCTTCAGCGCTCGCCTTGGCAGTGACCACGGTGACCTTGCAGCCGGCCGTCGCCAGGCAGCGCAGGATATTGCGCTTGAGGCCGTAGTCGACCGCGACCACGTGAAGCTCCGGCTTCTCCTGCCGCCCGTAGCCCTTGCCCCAGGCCCACCGCATCTCGTCCCAGGTGTAGCTCTGCCCCGAGGTCACTTCGGGCACCAGATCCAGCCCCAAGAGGCCGGGCCAGGCCTTGGCCTCCGCCTTGAGCTTCTCGATATTGAACCTCGCCGAAGTCTCGTGCGCGATGACGCCGTTGGGCATGCCCTTCTCGCGGATGCGCGCGGTCAGCGCGCGCGTGTCGATTCCGGCAAGCGCAATGATGCCGCGTGCCTTCAGCCACTGGTCGAGATGCTCGGCTGCGCGGTAGCTCGAAGGCTCGGTTACGCTGGCACGCATCACGCAGCCGCGCACGCCCGATCGCATCGCCAGATTGGAGGTCTCGGTGTCCTCGCGGTTGGTGCCGACGATGCCGATGTGGGGAAACGTAAAGGTGATGATCTGGCCAGCGTAGGAAGGATCGGTGAGGATCTCCTGGTAGCCGGTGATCGCCGTGTTGAAGCACACCTCGCCCACCGCCGAGCCGGTGGCGCCCAGGCCCTGGCCGCTGATCACCGTGCCATCTGCCAGCACCAGCCGGCCCGTGAGCGGCACGTCGGTCCAAGGTTTCGGGGTACTTTGGGCCATGTCCATCTCCATTGGGCCCCTACTAGGGGATGCCCCTGCTGGGGTCAACGCAGGCTTGCGGCACAGGTCGGGGAGCCATAAATGAGCACTAACGAAGGAGCACCTCCATGCGCAACCGGTTGAGGGCTGAGACAAACACAGCCTTGAAGGCGCAGAACAAGCAGCGCTTGTCGGCCCTGCGGCTGATTTCGGCTGCCCTGCAGGAGCGCGACATTGCGGCCAAGGCCGCGATTCCGGACCAGGACATCCCGGCCCTGCTGCAGAAGATGATCAAGCAGCGGCGCGAATCGCTCGCCATCTACGAGAAGGCCGGCCGCACCGAGCAGGCCCAGCAGGAGGCCGCCGAGATCGCCGTCATCGAGGAGTTCCTGCCCAAGCAGATGAGCGAGGCCGACGCCAAGGCCGCGATTGCCGCGGTCGTGAAAGAGGTGGGCGCGGCGGCCCCCAAGGACATGGGCAAGGTGATGGGCCTGCTCAAGGAGCGCTATGCCGGCCAGATGGACTTCGGCAAGGCCAGCGGGCTGGTGAAGGAGTTGCTCAAGCCGGCGTAAGGCGCGGAAGTCCTGTGGGTTGTAGGACCAAACGGCCCAATCCGAGCGTCGTCGCGGTGCCGAATCACTCTAGGAGGGTGCTGAGCCCTCGCGATTCGGAGCCCCATGCGCTTTCCGCCGTCCCTGCTCGATGAGATTCGCGCCCGGCTGTCCGTCAGCCAGGTGGTGTCGCGCAAGGTGCCGCTGAAGCGGGCGGGGCGCGAGTTCAAGGGCTTGTCGCCTTTCAAGCAGGAGCGGACGCCGTCCTTCACGGTCAACGACCAGAAGGGCTTCTATCACTGCTTCGCATCGGGTGAGCACGGCGACATCTTCACCTTCCTGGTCAAGACCGAGGGGCTGTCCTTCCCCGAGGCAGTCGAGCGCCTGGCCCAGGAAGCCGGCGTGCCGATGCCGAAGGCCAGCCCCCGCGACGCCCAGATCGAGGACGAACGGGCGCGCCTCTACGCGCTGCTGGCGACCGCCAGCGACTTTTTCGAGAAGCAGCTCACCACACAGGCGCAGGAAGCACGCCGCTACCTGGAGAAGCGTGGGCTTGGCCGCGACGCGATCAGTCGCTTCCGGCTCGGCTATGCGCCCAACAGCAAATCGGCGCTGAAGGAGCATCTGGCCAAGGCCGGCTTCTCGACCGCCGAGATGGTGGCATCCGGCATGCTGATCGCCGGCGATGATATTCCGGTGGCCTACGACCGCTTCCGCCACCGCATCATGTTCCCGATCGCCGACATCAAGGGCCGCGTGATCGCCTTCGGGGGTCGCGCGCTCGATCCCGATGCTCCCGCCAAGTATCTGAACTCGCCCGAGACGCCGCTCTTCCACAAGGGCACGGTGCTGTTCAATGCCCACAACGCCCGCGCCGCAGCCCACGACAAGGGCCAGGTCATCGTGGTGGAAGGGTATATGGACGTCATTGCCTTGTCGGAAGCCGGGTTCCCCCAGACGGTTGCCCCGCTCGGCACGGCCCTGACCGAGGATCAGCTCAAGCTTCTCTGGCGCATGGCGCCCGAGCCAATCTTGTGTTTCGACGGCGATGCCGCAGGCCGCAGGGCCGCGTTCCGCGCGGTGGAGACCGCACTGCCGCACCTGCGGCCAGGCTTCAGCGTGCAGTTTGCATTTCTTGCCTGATGGCCTCGACCCCGATGATTTCGTGCGGCAGCAGGGCGCGAGCGCCTTCCAGGACATCCTGCACACCAAAACGCGGCCCCTGTTCGACGTACTGGTCGAGCGCGAGGAGCGGCAGGGTGAGCCGGCCGTCACGCCGGAGCAGCGCGCCGCCCTCGAGGCGCGCCTGAAGGCGCTGGTGGGTCGGATCGGCGACCGCGGAGTACGCGACCATTATGAGCGGGAGCTGCGAGGGACCCTTTGGGCCAAAGGCCGCAAGACCGAAAGGCAGCTGGCACCGTCCCAGGGGAGGCGCCCTCCCCACATTGCCGGCAAGCGTCGCGACAATACTCAGCCGGACTGGCGGGTGCGGGAGAGGGCCAACGAGCGGGCGCGGCTCGGCAGTGCTCCGCGGGCTGCATTGGCGGCTACCGCGCTGGCACGGAGCAATGAACTCTCGGAACGGGCGAGCCCCACTCCGCCCCGCGAGGCCCTGCTGATCCGCACCCTGGTCAATCATCCCTGGCTGCTGGAGCGGCGGTGCGAGGAGGTCGCCGAGATGACCTTGACCTCGCCGCCGTTGATTCACCTGCGCGGCGCCCTGCTGGAGCTGCTGTCACAAGGCGTACCCCTTGACTCCGTGAACGTACGCTCCCACCTCAGCAAAATCGGGCTCGAAGGCGTGCTGACCCTGGCTGAGCGGGCGAACACGCACAAAAGCGACAAGTTTGCGGAAACGGGTGCGGAAGCTGGCGAAGTGGAGGCCGGCTGGCGGCACGCGTTGGCTTTGCATGAAAGGCAAGTGGTCTTGCCGCTTGGTCTCAAGGCGGCGGAGCAAGCCTGGGCACTGGACCCCAGCGAGGAAAACCTGGCGCGGATCGTTGAGTTGCAGGACCGACTCGCCCGCCCAACCGAAGCGGAAGAGCCCGGTGGCCCCTGACTCTGGACTGTGTTCAGTAATGCATGACGCTGTGGCCGGAATGCGTGCCCGTCCCGGCAAGTCGAGCGTGAGCTGGGCTCTGGGAATAATCTCCCACCCCTCCGCGTTGATGCAGAAAGGAAAGACTGGCAAGGCGCACACCGGTTGTGTATGCCTGCTCCAGGCCCCAGATGAAGGCGATGCGAGCCATAGTGCTCTGCCTTCGAGCTTCGGCACCGCGGGGTCCTCAATGTGCAGTACCTGGCGCGGTGGAGCTTTCCGCCGCAGACAGGCGTTTGCCTTGATGCGCCCCGGCGCGTCAATGGACTTGGTCTGCACGAGATTTGCAAGATTTTTGCTGCACGCTGAAAGCGCTACCTCTGCGCTCCGGAGAGTGACCTGATGCCGACGCCAGCCCGAGCCGAAGAAGCGACGACGACACAACCCGAGACGCAGGAGAAGGACAGCCCGCTCCTCGATCTCTCCGATGCGGCGGTGAAGCGCCTGATCAAGACCGCCAAGGCTCGGGGGTTCGTCACGCTCGACCAGCTCAACTCCGTCCTGCCCTCGCAGGAAGTCTCGCCTGACCAGATCGAGGACACCATGTCGATGCTCTCCGACATGGGGATCACGGTGGTCGAAAGCGAAGAGGCGGACGAAGGCGCCGCCCCCGACAAGGACACCGAGGACAGCGCCGATGAGCCCGACGACGGCGGCCGCGCCGTCGTTGCTCCGAGCTTGCCGGCCACGACGGCGGCCCGCGCCGAGCCCACCGACCGCACCGACGATCCCGTGCGCATGTATCTGCGCGACATGGGCTCGGTGGAGCTGCTCTCGCGCGAGGGCGAGATCGCGATTGCCAAGCGCATCGAGGCTGGCCGCGAGGCCATGATCGCCGGGCTGTGCGAGAGCCCGCTCACCTTCCAGGCCGTCATCATCTGGCGCGACGAGCTCAACAGCGCCAAGATCCTGCTGCGCGACATCATCGATCTGGAAGCGACCTACGAGGGCCCCGAGGCCAAGAACGCGCCCCCGCCCATGGCGGCCCCGGTGGAGGCTGCGCCTGTGGCTGCGTCGCCTTCCGCGGACGGAGAGGGTGATGGCGAGCCGCGCCCCGAAGGCGAGTTGGATGACGAGGACGACTTCGAGAACGCCATGTCGCTCGCCGCCATGGAGGCCGAGCTCAAGCCCAAGGTGCTCGAGACCTTCGACAACATCGCCGGCGCCTACAAGAAGCTCAGGAAGCTGCAGGACAGGCGCGTCGAGATGCACGTGGCGAACGAGCAGATCAATCACCAGCAGCAGAGGACCTACAACAAGGTCCGCGACGAGATCATCAAGGACGTCAAGAGCCTCTCGCTCAACAACGCCCGCATCGAGATGCTGGTGGAGCAGCTCTACAAGATCAATCGCAACCTCGTGCAGCTCGAAAGCCGCCTGATGCGGCTGGCCGACAGCTACGGCGTGCCGCGGCAGAACTTCATCGACGAGTACTACGGCAACGAGCTGGACCAGGGCTGGCTCGACCGCATGGCCACGTCCGGCAACAAGAAGTGGGTGCAGTTCACCAAGCACGAGAAGCAGCAGGTCGCCAACATCCGCGAGGAGATCCGCACGCTAGCCGAGGAGACGGGGCTCGAGATCACCGAGTTCCGCCGCATCGTCAAGGCCGTGCAGAAGGGCGAGCGCGAGGCGCGCCAGGCCAAGAAGGAGATGGTGGAGGCCAACCTTCGCCTCGTCATCTCGATCGCCAAGAAGTACACCAACCGCGGCCTGCAGTTCCTGGATCTCATCCAGGAGGGCAACATCGGCCTCATGAAGGCGGTCGACAAGTTCGAGTACCGCCGCGGCTACAAGTTCTCCACCTACGCCACCTGGTGGATCCGGCAGGCCATTACGCGCTCCATCGCCGATCAGGCGCGCACCATCCGCATCCCCGTGCACATGATCGAGACCATCAACAAGATCGTGCGCACATCGCGCCAGATGCTGCACGAGATCGGCCGCGAGCCGACGCCGGAGGAGCTCTCCGAGAAGCTCGCCATGCCGCTGGAGAAGGTGCGCAAGGTGCTCAAGATCGCCAAGGAGCCGATTTCTCTCGAGACGCCGATCGGCGACGAGGAGGATTCACACCTCGGCGATTTCATCGAGGACCGCAACGCCGTGCTGCCGATCGATGCGGCGATCCAGTCCAACTTGCGCGAGACGACGACGCGGGTGCTGGCGAGCCTGACGCCGCGCGAGGAGCGCGTGCTCCGCATGCGCTTCGGCATCGGCATGAACACCGACCACACGCTGGAGGAGGTCGGCCAGCAGTTCTCCGTCACCCGCGAGCGCATCCGCCAGATCGAGGCCAAGGCGCTGCGCAAATTGAAGCATCCGAGCCGGTCGCAGGAAGCTGCGGAGCTTTTTGGATAATTGAGCCAGCGCCGATGCCGACGATCTCGGTGTTCTTCGGCATCATGATTTGGATGTATAATCGGGATCACGGCAAGCCGCACTTTCATGCTATCTATCAGGGTCAGGACGCCGTCTTCGACATTGAAACTGGCGAGATCGTCGAAGGTGAACTCCCACGCGCGGCGTCGCGGATCGTGCGGGAATGGTGCCAAGGGCATCGCGACGAGCTGATGGAGAACTGGAAGCGTGGCCGCGCGCGTCAGCCGATGCTGCGTATTCCGGGAGCCGACAATGATTAAGGTGACGAAGATCAGAGCTCTGGACGGCTTCAAGCTGGAACTACGGTTCTCAGATGGGACCGGCGGCGTGCTTGATTGCTCCGCCATTGTTGCGGAGGACGGGCCAATGGTAGAGCCGCTGCGCGATCCAAAATTCTTCTCTCGAGTATTCCTCGAATTCGGTGCGCCGACTTGGCCAAACGGCTACGACATTGCGCCATGGACCGCGAAGGCGGAGGTGGAGGCCGCTGGCGCTCTGCACAAGATCGAGGAACGTACCGCTTGATGGCGGGTAGCAATTCTCGATGGCGCGCGAGCGCACTCGCCAGATTGAGGCCAAGGCGCTGCGGAAACTGAAGCACCCGAGCCGGAGCCGGAAGCTGCGGAGCTTTTTGGATAATTGAGCACGCCCGCTAGCGCACAAAGGCGTCCTCTGTTTCAAAGCCGGACGCCGCCTCAATCGAATTCTAAATCCGTTATGAGGGGCGCCTCCTGCAAGTCTCCGATCCCCAGGAAATCGCGCCCTTCCTCAGTGAGCTGCGCCATGGCGACTTGGCCAAAGACATCCTCAAAGAGTGATGACAGCACTCGCCGCGCGGCCCCACGAAGCTCGGAATTTACGAAGACAAAATTATACGCATCCCGATATATCCCGCGATAAGCAGAAATTGACCTCCAAAGGTCAACTACTGTTTCCTGAAAATCACTTCCCTCTCTTGCTCTGGTTGTATATGAATAACTTGACTCTAATTGCGATCGAATTTTAGCGATCTGTCTCTGAGACACTCGAGCAACAAATTTATTTTCTGAACCCAAGAACACAATCTCGCGCCCCAGAAAGTCGACTGGCTGCTGAGGCGCTATGATCATCGTCTTAGATTGATCCAATAATTCTGGGATGCTGAAGCCCGTTTTGTTGAGGATGCACTTTACGAATTCCAAACCTTCTTGCGCCGCCGCTTTTGAGTGGAAGAAGAGCAAAATGTCATCGACGTAGCGGACCATAGCTATACCCTTATTCTCCACCGCCAAATCGAAGTCCGAAAGTACGAGATTGGTCAGAATAGGCGAGATGGGCATGCCCTGTCTCAGCCCCAGGCCTATCCGTATGCCCTGGTTTTGAAGCTTCGGGCGAAGACTGGGGGTCTCTTTGACCTCGGAGTCCGCGAACTTCTCAATGAGGGGAACAAGGCTATGCGATCGCAAGGCGCGACGCAGCCGAGTTTTCAAGTCGGGTCTTGGCACCCGATCGAAGAACGTTTCGATATCTGTTTTGAAGCACCATTCGAAGCGTCCCCGAAGCACCGAGGCTTGCGCGATCGCCGCGCGCGGGCCACGTCCCTTAATAAATCCATAAGAGGAAGAGTTGTAAATGGGGAGTTTTTTATTCTCCGTAAGATACGCGACTATGGCCCTTTGAACAATTCTGTCATGGACCGTGGGTATGCAGATCATCCTTTCTTTGTTGGAGTTTGGCTTTGGGATGAAAACAGCTTTGAGCCGTGACGGACCATATGTTCCGTCGCAGATGCGCCTCGACAAGACTTGCAAGTTGAAGTCGAGATTGGACGCAAACTGCTGCGCAGAAGTATTATCAATACCAGGTCGCCCGGGGTTTGAGGTGGGGTCCCTTGAAGCTTGCCAGGCCTCTAAAAGTTTGGCCTTGGAGAGTAGCTTTCTGGGCCTAGCAACAATGTGCGGTTCTCCCAGGCTTACGTTGGAGCGAGTTGGTGCACCTAGGCCTGTTTGAACGCTCACCACCAGATGGTCCAAGACGCACCTGCTGGGTGTTGGAGCCGTGCAGGTGGCACGCGTTCGCGCGTCACCTTACGCTCCTGACAGATCACCGTCGGGAGGTCAATCGTGACCCCGACAGGCCCGGTCATGGAGATCGCCAAAAGCAGGCATCCGAGAACAAACCATGAACGGAGGGTGATGGCCCGCCGCCCCCGCCCGTTCCGCGCCCTTCCATAAACGCCCTTGCCCGGCTCTTAAGTTTATGCACCACGGGCATCGGTACCTCCGTTGATCGACCACACCACCAGATGGTCCAAGACGCACCTGCTGGGTGTTGGAGCCGTGCAGGTGGCACGCGTTCGCGCGTCACCTTACGCTCCGGACAGATCACCGTCGGGAGGTCGCTTCGGGAAAGAAGCGGTTACCAACTCTTTGCCAATACCCAGCATTTGCTCCGCTTGCAAGCGGTGGGCGGGGCAGGACCTGTTGATATTCTGGGCCGGAAGTCTGGATTTTGGAATGTCAGGTTGTGGATCGAGCATGGCCTTGGGGACCAGGCGCTATGGTAGGCTTGCCCTATGAACGAGTACCTCCGCCCTGCCTCACTTCCCGGCACGACGCAGGCGGCCGAAGGCCTGCCACGGCGGCGGTGGAGCGTGGGCGAAATCGAGGCAGCTGTGAAGACGGGCATTATCGCCGAGGACGAGCGTTCGAGCTGATCGGCGGGGATGTGGTGCCCATGTCGCCGAAGGGGCTCCGCCACGGCTCGTCAAGGCAGCGCTCCAGCAGCACTGGTTCCCCTTGATCGTCGGCAGCCCGATCGACCTCATCACCGAGACCACGCTGTACATCGGCGAGGACGAGTTCCGGGAGCCCGATTTCCTGTTCTGGCCCCGCTCCATCCCGCTGAAGGACGTGACCGCTGGCTCCGCGCTGCTCATCGTCGAGGTCGCCGATACCAGTCTCGGCTACGATCTTGGCACCAAGGCCCTGGCCTACGCGCGTCTCGGCCTGCCGGAGCTTTGGGTGATCAACGCGAAAACACTCGTCACGACCATTCATCGCCGGCCGGGGCCGGCCGGCTACCCCGAACCCCGAGAGGCCGGTCCGGACGAGCTGCTCGAGCCGATACTCGCGCCCCACCTTGCAGTCCGTCTGACAGACCTCGGCCTCACCCCCGCCACTTGATGGAGCAGCCGACGCTCAGCATCTGCTCGGCCGGGCCGCGGCCCGTCTCGGCCACCAGCTTCATCGCCTCGTAGAGATCGCGCCGGGCGTTGGGCACGAGGCTCGTGCGCGAGGCGTCGAGGCGGCCGCGGTATTGCAGCTCGTCCGCCGCATTGAAGCCGAAGAAGTCGGGCGTGCACACCGCGCCATAGGTGCGCGCCATCTCCTGGGTCTCGTCGATCACGTAGGGGAACGTGAAGGCGTGCTGGCGCGCGAACGCCTTCATGTTGTCGAAGCTGTCGGCCGGGTAGGCAGCGGTGTCGTTCGGCATGATGGCGATGGTGCCGATGCCGATGGCATCGAGCGCCTTGGCCTCCTCGACGAGGCGGCCGATGATCGCCTTCACGTAGGGGCAATGGTTGCAGATGAAGGCCACCAGCGTGCCTTTGGCGCCGCGCACATCGGCCAGCCCATAAGTCTTGCCGTCCACGCCTTTGAGCGCGAAATCGCGCGCCTTCCAGCCGATTTCCGTGGGGTTTGCCATTGCGCCTCTCCTGACAGACCGTGCCTACGGCACCATCCCATTTGCGCCGAGGTGTGCGCAACCGCAAGGCGCTCCGGCGCGAATTGGATCCAGCGAAGGCGCGGGGCCGTCGAGAGCGAAGGCCTCAAACCTCGATCTTCCCCTCCGCCACCCTTACCGCGTTGCCGCCGATGCGTACGGCGTCGAGCTTGCCGCGCTCGATTTCGAGTGACAATGCAATCGTGCTCGGCCGGCCCATCTCGTAGCCCTGCTCGATCAGGCGCTTGTGCAATCCATCGGGCAGCTCGTCGAAGCGGTGGATGACGCCCGCGAAGCCCACGGCCGCCGAGCCGGTCGCCGGGTCTTCCGGCACGCCGAAATCCGGAGCAAAGGCGCGGGCGTGAAACGACGACGTCGTGTGCACCGTCTGCCGGCAATACAGGAATGCGCCGGCCAGCCCTTGGCCCTTGAAGGCTGCGTCCCAGTGATGCGAGGCGACGCGCGCCTTCGCCATCGCCTCGAGCGACGCCACCGGAATGTAGGCAAAGGTGTTGCCGGCAGCAAATTTCGTCGGCCTATGGTTCTCCAGGCCGACCTCGGCGGGAATCAGCGACAGCGCAGCTGCCAGCCTTTCGACGGATGGCAGCGTGCCGCTCTCCTCCGGCAGCTTCGGTGCATCGAACTCTGCGAAGGGTGCCATACCGGCCCGCAGCCGCACGCCCACCCTCACCGTGCCGATGCCCTCCTCCAACACCACCAGGGCGTCTCCGGGTCCCGGCAGCGAGGAGGATTTGATTTCGGCCAGCAGCACCGCCGTTCCGACCGTGGGGTGGCCGGCAAAAGGCAGCTCAACGGCCGGTGTGAAGATGCGCACCCGCGCCGTATGCGCGCTGTTCTGCGGCTTGAGGACGAACACGGTCTCGGAGAGGTTGAGCTCGCGCGCAATGGCTTGCATGCGCGCGCCGTCGAGGCTGTCGGCGTCGAGCACCACCGCCAGCGGATTGCCGCCAAAGCGCTGGTCGGTGAAAACGTCGAGGACGTGATAGTCGAGCCGCATCCCACAGCCAGTCCGCACAGCCGATCCGCGCTCCACTCTGCCGGATTCCCCGTGCGGTTCCAAGCAGCCGGCGACGGGGTGGGCCCACAGCACCGCAGACCCCTCTCAATTATCTTGCGCAATGTTGCAGCCGATCAATTCTGGTCCTCCGGCCCCGCGGCGCCCTCGCATAGCCCCTTCCTTGCCGCATCTGCCCGCCGGACGCCACGTTGAGGCCCAGATTCCTGAGGCGAATGCGGCACTTGCACGTGTCGCCGGACGCGCATGACGCGACAGCCGGCGACGAGCATCGAGCGCGCGCTCACGCCCAACCTGATGGCGCAGATGCCGTAGTATCTGTACTACGGCTTCGACAGCGCGTCGGCTCCGGCAGGCGCCGTCGGCCCGGGTGCGGCCGATCTGGAACCGACTGTGCAGACCGTGCGGTTCGGGCTGAATTTCAAGTTCTGAGCTGGGCAGGTCTATCACGCGGCGCGGATGACCTCGTCGCCCGCGGGAGATTCGTCGCCATCGTCAAGCTGGCGCGGGGCCTTCTGCACAATCTGCGGGCAGGCTTTTATCGTTTTGCTGCATATCTGTTGCTTGTACGCAACTACTCGCTTGCAACCGCCACGTGCTCGAACTCCATCTACAGTAATGCATTGATTTAATTATTATTTCCATTTGAGTCGCGCTCATTTGAGACCCGCAAGCAACATCCCGGAAGCGACAATCCGTTGCCGTCCCCTGTTCGGAGGACCCCGCGAAGCATAGCTTGGGTCGCGTGCACTGCGGTGTGGGCGATGAAGAGTTTGGGTAGCGTGAGGGTTGTGTTGTCATGAAGAAATTCCATACCGCTGTTCTGGGCTTGGCTGCAGGTGCAGCCATTGCGTTCGCCGCCACCGGTGCTGATGCAAACGGTCGCCGCAGCATCAAGGATGCGCCCGCTGCGCCGTTCACCTGGACCGGCTTTATCTTGGCGCTCCATGTCGGTGGTAGCTTCGGCCGACACGGATTGGTCCATTCTTCGATGGTCACCATCAATGAAGCCTTCAGCCAAAGCGAGTTCGTCCGACGGTTTCGGCGGTCAGCTGGGGCTGCAGAGGCAGTGGGGCACTGGGTAGCTGGTGTGGAGATTTCGTACTCTGGCTTGGACATTAGCGAGACTTCCACAGCTGTGTTGGTGCGATACCGCATATCGTCGCACTTCAGATATAAATGACTCTTCCTTGCAAGTGTCGCGCCTGGGTTACGCCGCAGATCGTTGGCTTGCTCTATGTCAAGGGCGGCTACGCGAATGCGGAGGTCGACCTTACCAGTCATATCGCTGCAGCACTGGTGTCCTGACCAGCAACAACAGCGACAGAGAGGAGTGGCTGGACCATTGGCGGCGGCGTGGAGTATGCGCTGACATCAAATCGTCACGCTCGGCGTGGAATACAATTTCGTGCGCCTCAGTGATCGATGATGTCGGATCCGTACAGCACTGCCGAGCTACTACGCTGGCGACTGCATCACGCATCACGGCTGCGGAATGCAGACATCCAATCCGTTACCGCACGCCTTGGTACGTCAAGGTGCTGGTGAGACACATGCGCCCTGAGAAGAGCGGTCGCTCGGATGGTTCTGACAGCGTCGCGCGGTCGCACCAGGCCCGAAAACCTCGGGCCTGTGTCGGGTGAGCCTCGGCTACAAGCACCCCGTAATCGTGCTGCCGCACTTGACGTAGTTGATCTCGTGCCAGACGCAGCACGGCTCTTCTTTCTTGCACACCCAGCTCTTGACCTCGCCGCTGTACTGCATCTTCACGCGGCAGACCTTCTCGCCCTTGCCGGCCGTGACGGCGGCGGGCTTCTTGGCGGGGGTCTGCTGGGCCAGCGACGCGGCGGGTGCGAGCACAAGGGCTGCGGCACCGACAACGAGGGCGGCGAGAATGGAAGCACGGGGCATGGCAGTCCTCCAACGTGTGTGAAGATCTAGCCCGGCCATTATGGCCTCGCGCGACCGCTACGGCCTAGGGCCGCAAAGCCTCACGTCCCCAACCTTCTGCTTGCCGCCAGCTGGCCGGCCCCGTGGCGATGAACGCTCGTTGAACGGCGCCTTCATGTCGCCGTCAGCTGGCGGGCAACACCGCGCCCAATTGCTCGGCTTCAATGTTCCAACGCGCCGATCACGCTAGGTCGGCTCCAGGAGAAACCGCCGACCTCAAGAAGTACAAGAATAGCGTGAGGGTTTCCCCGTACCTCGCGTTTCGGCGGATCGGCCCCGGCAGCACGCCCCCGCAGCCGGGGCCGTCATTTTCCCTATCCAGAAACCTGAGTGACGTCGCGTAGTGTCATGCGGCTGGCCTGATCTCAACCTGGAAGCCGAGATTACGGATGCGATTGGCGAGCTTGGCGACGGTGCGGACTGGGTTACGGCGTGCGAAATGATCGGCGCCAAGGTCCTGGTAGCAAGTGCCGTCAGCCAGCATGTGGTAGGCAGTGGTCAGGATCGAGGCCGCGACGGCGACAGCAGCTTTCTTAGGGCCGCGGCGTGCCTTTAGCCGCAAGAACTGTGCTTCAAAGTAGCTGTTCTTCTTGCGCGACGCGGCCCAGGCGCCCTGAACCAGCACAGGCTTCAGCCATGGGGCGCCTTTTCTGACGCGGGTCGAGCGCCGCTTCCCGGCACTCTCGTTGAGGCGCGGTATGAGACCCGCCCACGAAAGGAGATGACCAGCGGTCGGAAATTGCCTCATATCGGTGCCGATCTCGGCGAGGAGGATCTGGGCTGAGGTGTCGCTCAAACCCGGAACCTCCTTCAATCGTTCAATGGCGTCACGAAAGGGCTCAAGCGCGGCCTCGATCCGCTCATCGAAGGCCGTGATCGTCTCCTCCAGCTGCCCAATGGTCTTCAGATGCTGGCCGATGAGGAACTGATGATGCGGGCGCACGCGACCGTGCAGTGCATCGGTAAGTTGCGACTTCGTTGCAGCGAGCCGCGGGCCGCCGAGCTCGGCCAGCTTCATTGGATCGGTCTCGCCAGCGACAATCGCCTGCAAGATGCGCCGTCCGCTCATCCCCAAGATGTCCGTGATCACCGAAGACAGTTTGATATTGGCTTCCTCGAGCACGGCCTGGATGCGCTGGGTGTGCTGCACGATCTCGCGCGTGAGTTGCTTCCTGGTCCGCGTCAGATCGCGCAACTCCTGGATCGGCTGCGGTGGCACGAAACTCGCCCGGATCAGACCATGCGCCAGTAGATCGGCGATCCAGGTCGCATCGTTCAAGTCGCTCTTGCGCCCAGGTACACCCTTGATATGGGCGGCATTGGCTAGGATCTGTTGGAACCGCCCTTCCAGTATGTGCCAGACCGGCTTCCAGTAGACGCCCGTCGCCTCCATCGCCACATGGGTGCAACCGGCCTGCTCCAGCCATTCCGCAAGCTCCAGCAGACCCCGCGTCGTCGTCGGAAATCGGCGCACCTCGTAAGTCGCCTTCCCCCCGATGGCCAGCCGAAGGCAGGCGACCACCTCCTTCTTGTGCACGTCGAGACCCGCGCACCTTCTGTGTAATGTCTTCATCGCGCCGCTCCTCAAGGCGCGGTCGGCGTGAAGCCCTTGCTTAAAAGAACTCTATCCACCGTGCTCTCGGACAGGCATCAAGGCCATGGGCCCGATGCTCGCCGTGGCGACAATAACGGGTGCTCGAAGGGCCTCCGGTCAAACTAATTCACGGGCTCGCTAGCACCAAGAGAAAGCCAACCTCGCTGCCGACCGCGCCTTAGGGTACACCCGTTTCATTGATCCGGGTGCGCAAACGCGAATGGCAACTAATTCCGGCTCTTGTCCACCAGCGCCCGCTCCTTGATCCACGGCATCATGGCGCGCAGCTTGGCGCCCACCTCCTCGATGGGATGCGCATCGTTGAGGCGGCGGGTGGCCTTGAAGCGGGGCAGGCCCGAGCGGTACTCCTGCATCCACAGGGACGTGAAGGTGCCGGTCTGGATGTCCTTGAGGATGCGCTTCATCTCCGCCCTGGTCTCCTCGGTGATGACGCGCGGGCCCGACACGTACTCGCCGAACTCGGCCGTGTTGGACACCGAGTAGTTCATGTTGGCGATGCCGCCCTCGTAGATGAGATCCACGATCAGCTTTACCTCGTGCAGGCACTCGAAGTAGGCCATCTCCGGCGCGTAGCCCGCTTCCACCAGGGTCTCGTAGCCGGCGCGGATCAGCTCTACGAGCCCGCCGCACAGTACGGCTTGCTCGCCGAAGAGGTCGGTCTCGCACTCCTCCTTGAAGGTGGTCTCGATGATGCCGGCGCGGCCGCCGCCGATCGCCGCGCCATAAGACAGGAAGAGATCGTGCGCATTGCCGCTCTTGTCCTGCGCGATCGCCATCAGGCAGGGTACCCCGGCACCGCGCAGGTACTCCGAGCGCACGGTGTGGCCTGGGCCCTTCGGCGCGATCATGCCGACGTCGAGATCGGCGCGCGGCTCGATCAGGTTGAAATGCACGTTGAGGCCGTGCGCGAACATCAGCGCGGCGCCGTTCTTCATGTTCTCGCGCAGGTGATCCTTGTAGATGTCGGCCTGCAGCTCGTCGGGGGTGAGCATCATGACGATGTCGGCCCATTTGGCGGCCTCGGCCACCTCCATCACCTTGAGCTTCTCCTTCTCGGCCTTGGCGACGCCGCCTGAGCCCTTGCGCAGCGCCACGGCCACGTCTTTCACGCCGCTATCGCGCAGGTTGAGGATGTGGGCATGGCCCTGGCTGCCGTAGCCGACGACGGCCACCTTCTTGCCCTTGATCAGGTTGATGTCGGCATCACGATCGTAATAGACGCGCATCCGGTTCACTCCTCTCTCGCGCACGGCATTCCTGTGCTGGCAGCCTCTCACTCGTCCGGCCGGATCATGGCCGCAAGAATGCCGCGTATGCTCTCCAGCGCTTCGTCCGGCACGCGGCCCGCGCGGCCAAAGATGCGCCGCTCCCGATCGACAGCGCGTAGCTGATCGACCAGGACCGCGCCCTTGATCTCGAGAGCGTCGGGCAGGACCACTTTGAATGGCCACGGCCCAGGGTTCGTCGTGATCGGGCAGACAAGGGCAAGGCTGGACACCTTATGATAGGCTGCGGGTGTTATGACAACAGCTGGCCGTCGACCGGACTGCTCTCTGCCCCGGACGGGATCGAGTTCGACCCAAACGAGGTCTCCCGCATCGAGGTCGTCACCGCCTGGCACGGCGGGACTTTTGGCGCGGCTTGGAATAGGTGTCTTCGATGATCTCGGCGCCGACGTCGCCGCTCCATGCCACGATCTCGGGATGAGCTGAGCGTCCCAGCCTCTCGGCCTCGGCAATCAGGTCAGAAAGGCGCACCCGCGCCACCGAGGGTTTGAGCCTCACCGCCCCGCTTTCGATGGCTACGTCCACAGACTGGCCTTCCGCCAGCCCGAGATCGTCAGCAATCGCCTTCGGCAACCGGACGGCGAGGCTGTTGCCCCATTTGGCGATGCGAACCTGCATGATGCGGTAGCCTCCTGCGAGATATACATAGTATATCCGGCACCGTTTCGCAATGCCGTGAACCTGCCCGCCGCAGCTTATCTCAACGTATCCGCCAGGATCGGCCACAGCGAGGCCACCAGCAACAGTGCCATAATCACGTTGACGGTGTGCACGGCCCGCGGGCTGGTGAGGAGGCGCTTGAGCCCCGTGCCGAAGCCGAGCCAGGTCGCGCTGGAAAGGATGCCGAGGCTGCCGAACAGGAAGGCGATCAGCAGCACATTGAACGGGAACTGGGCGACGGCGGCGTAGGCCGAGACGGCGCCGACCGCCATCACCCAGCCTTTCGGATTGAGCCACTGGAACGCCGCAGCCTCCAGGAATCTGATCGGCCGGCCGCGCGCGTCGCCACTTTCCTCCACGGCCCCGGCGGTGGCGATGTGCCAGGCGAGATAGAGCAGATACAGCGCGCCAACGTACTTCACCACCGTGTAGACCGCAGGATAGGCCTGGAATACAGCGCCGAGCCCCACCCCGACCGCCAGCACCATCACGGCGAATCCCAGCGCCACGCCCCACAGGTGCGGCAGCCCGCGCCGGAAGCCGAAATTCAGGCCCGAGGTCATCAGCATGGCGTTGTTGGGTCCAGGCGTGAACAAGGTCACCACCACGAACACGAGCAGCGCCCAGATGAGCTCAGACTGCATGGGCCCGCTCGCTGCGACTTGCCAGGGTCCACCTGCCTCTCATGCCTCGCCTCCGCCGTTGCCGGCCCTCCTTACACTCGCGGAGAGTATTCGACGATGACGTATTTTTAATCTGGATCGACACCATCCGACCGCACTTCCGCCACCGGCCAAGCTCACACCCGTGCACGGGAGGACAGCTCAACAGAGTCGGGGTTATTTTCATGACATACCATGCACTCGGGGCATTGGCCCTCGCGCTTTGCTTCCTCCTTGCCACACCCACCGCCAGCGCCAACCAGGCGATCACGCTCGACGCCCGGCTCGCCCAGCCGGTCATGAAGGACGGCGAGGCGCAGAAGAACTACTTGCGTGTCGCGCTGGGCGGCTGCCGGCCCGAGCCCACCGAGAAGCGCACCCCCGTCAACGTCGCCTTCGTCATCGACCGCTCCGGCTCCATGACGGGTGCGCGCATCGCGCAGGCGCGCGAGGCGGCCATCCTGGCCATCAACCGACTGAACCCTGACGATATCGCCTCGGTGGTGGTGTTCGACAACAGGTCCGATGTGCTCATCCCGGCGCAGCGGGTCACAGACCCCGCCATGTTCACCGACCGCATCCAGCGCATCGCCGTCGGCGGCTCGACCGCCATCCACGACGGCGTGCTCCGCGGCCGCGACGAGGTGCTCAGGAACATGGACTCGCACCGCCTCAACCGCATCGTGCTGCTGTCCGACGGCCAGGCCAACGTCGGCCCGTCGCGGATCGAGGACTTCATACGCCTCGGCAGCACCCTGATGGTCGAGGGCGTATCGGTCAGCACCATCGGCCTCGGCCTCGACTACAACGAGGACCTGATGCTGGAGCTGGCCCGCGCCAGCGACGGCAACCACGCCTTTGCCCGCGACCCCTCCGACCTCATCAACATCTTCAACCGCGAGTTCAACGACGTGCTCGCCTCCTGCGCGCAGACGGTGTCGATCGACATCGAGCTCAAAGCCGGCGTGCGCGCCGTGCGCGCGCTCTCGCGCGACGGCACCATCGCGGGGGCCAAGGCGCAGTTCCGCATGAACCAGGTCTATGCCGGGACCGAGCACTATGTTCTGCTGGAAGTGGAGCTCGACAAAGGGCTGGCAGTCCCTGGCGAGCAGGACTTGGGCATCGTCAAGGTCGCCTACACGCAGGCCAAGAGCGGCACCCAGCAGACACTCGACACCGCCATCCGCGGGCGCTTCAGCGCATCGGAGGATGAGGTCAAGGCCGGCGCTGATCCCAAGGTCGGTGAAGCGGTCGTCGAGCAGATCACGCGCGAGCGTGCGCGGCAGGCGGTGATCTTGCGTGACAAGGGCCAGTTCGAGCAGGCACGCAGCCTGTTCCAGCAGAACGCGACCGAGATCAACGCCTTCGCCGCGACCGCTCCCAAGCCGTCAGCGCGCATCCTGCAGCTCGGCACCCAGTACAATGCGCTGGGCGTCCAGGCGGCGCCGGCCTCGCCGTCCATGATGGGCTACCAGCGCAAATTGCTGCGCGAGCTCGACGCCAGCGGCGCAGGCGCTGCGACGCGGTATTGACGGGTGATCGGGGTCAGACCCGCAGGGTCTGACCCCACGCCTGTGGCCTTCCTTCCTAGAGCAGGACATCGAGCCCAGCGCGACGGCGTGGGACGACTTCAATCATCCTCTTGCTCAAGAGACCCGAGCGGAGTGCTGCTTCGATCCTCCGTGCTTCACGGGTCTATCACATGCTCTTTGGCCCGCGGGCGATGGCGGCAATCCCGGTGCGCGACACCTCGACGAGGCCCAGCTCCGTCATGATGGAGATGAACTGCTCGATCTTGGACGTGCGGCCCGTAAGCTCGAACACGAAGTGCTCTGTGGAGGCGTCGATCACGTTGGCGCGGAAGATCTCGGCCATGCGCAGGGCCTCGATGCGCTTGTCGCCCTTGCCCCCGACCTTGACCAGCGCCAGCTCGCGCTCCAGCGGCTCGCCCAGCACGGTGAGATCGATGACGCGGTGGACGTTCACCAGCCGCTCCAGCTGGCTCTTGATCTGGGCCAGCACCTGCGGCGTGCCGGTGGTGACGATGGTGAAGCGCGAGAGGTGCTTCTCGTGCTCCGTCTCCGACACCGTGAGGCTCTCGATGTTGTAGCCGCGCCCGGAGAACAGCCCGGCGATGCGCGCGAGCACGCCCGGCTCGTTGTCCACCACCACCGAGATGGTGTGGGTGACGGGCGCCTCCTTGCGCTCCTCGAGGAAGTAGGCGGAGCCGGGCTGGGTGTTGGGCATTGGTGGTTCAGCCTTGAGGTTGGGCGAGG
Organism: uncultured Alphaproteobacteria bacterium; assembly: GCA_963827545.1. GTDB lineage: Bacteria > Pseudomonadota > Alphaproteobacteria > Rhizobiales > Hyphomicrobiaceae > AWTP1-13. Next base: position 137,101 of record CAWHBI010000028.1, on the reverse strand, counting down.
AAAGTGATATCACCTAATCGAAGTGATATCACAGATGGGGTTGCAATGGCGCAGCTTATCGTCCGTCGGCTGGATGATGCCGTGAAGGAGCGGCTGCGGGCGCGCGCCAGGAAGCACGGCCGCAGCCTGGAGGCCGAGGCGCGCGCAATCCTCGAGGAGACCGCCGGGGGCAAAGCTGGCGGCAACGAGGCCCGGAAAAAGGAGAAGGGCTTCGGCACGCTGATGCACGAGCGGTTCAAGGAGATCGGGCTCACTGAAGAAGAGTACGCACAGTTCCAGAAGGGCATCGATGAGCTCAACGGAAACTGGAGCACGCAAACCTCGAAGCTAGACAAGGAGCGAACAAAAGCAGCGGCGGTACCGGGTTTCGGAACACGCGCATCAGCGCGCTTCAAGGGAATTGGCTTCACGAGGCAAGAACTGGAGACATTCAACCGGGCCGTCGATAAGAGACGCAAACAGCGGCCACGCCTTGCGAAGTTCGACCGGTGATCGTTGTGGACACGAACATCGCTTCCGAGCTGATGGCCGACGAGCCCAGCACGCAAGTGATCGCGTGGCTGGATCGGACCGATCCTGAGCAACTGTGGACGACCGCCATCACCGTCTTCGAGATCAAGGGCGGCATCGACAAAAAGCCGAAAGGCCGGCGCAAAAGGGCCCTGCTCGCCGCGTTTGACCAGCTTCTGATCCACGATTTCCAGAACCGCGTGCTTCCGTTCGACTTGTCGGCGGCGATGCATGCTGCGCGGATCGAGGCGGATCGCCGGCACCAAGGGCGTCCTGCCGGCTTTGGGGACACCCAGATCGCCGGCATTGCGGCCAGCCGCGGTGCCGCCATCGCCACCCGCAACGTGCGCCATTTCGAGGACCTCTCGGTTGAGGTGATCAACCCGTGGGACGCGCCTAGCTGAGGTCAGCGTATGGGCTGCCCCTCACCCCTACCCTCTCCCCGCAAGAACGGGGAGAGGGAGGGCAGGCGCCGTCACACCAGCACCTTGCCTTCCTTGCCGATCGCCTTGTCGATCTCCTCCTCGCTCACCTCCTCGCCCAGCAGCATCTCGTGGTGCGCCTTGCCGGAGGGAATCATGGGGAAGCAGTTGGCCAGCGCCGCGACGCGGCAGTCGAAGATCACCGGCTTGTCGGCCGGCGCTTTGAGCATGGCATGAATCGCATCGTCGAGATCATCGGGCTTCTCGCACTTGATGCCGATGCCGCCGTATGCCTCGGCCAGCTTGACGAAGTCGGGCAGCGCCGCCGTGTAGCTCTCCGAGATGCGGTTGCCGTGCAGCAGCTGCTGCCACTGCCGCACCATGCCCATGTACTGGTTGTTGAGGATGAACACCTTCACCGGCAGGCGGTATTGCACCGCCGTCGACATCTCCTGCATGTTCATCAGGATCGACGCGTCTCCGGCGATGTCGATGACGAGCGACTTGGGGTGCGCCATCTGCACGCCGATGGCCGAGGGGAAGCCGTAGCCCATGGTGCCGAGGCCGCCGGAGGTCATCCAGCGGTTGGGCTCCTCGAAGCCGAAGAACTGGGCGGCCCACATCTGGTGCTGGCCGACCTCGGTGGTGATGAAGACGTCGCGGTCCTTGGTCAGCTCGTAGAGCCGCTGGATCGCGTACTGCGGCATGATGAAGTCGCGCGAGTTCTTGTAGCTGAGGCACTTCCTGGCCCGCCACTTGTCGATCTGCCCCCACCAGGTCTTGAGCGCGGTCTTGTCGACGGTGGCCGCCTTCATCTTCCAGGTGCGGATCAGCTCCTCCAGCACGTAGGCGACATCGCCGATGACGGGCACGTCGGCGCGCACGTTCTTGCCGATGGAGGAGGGGTCGATGTCGATGTGGATCTTCTTCGACCGCGGCGAGAACTGATCGATGCGGCCGGTGATGCGGTCGTCGAAGCGCGCGCCGATGCACACCATGACGTCGCAGTCGTGCATGGCGAGGTTGGCCTCGTAGGTGCCGTGCATGCCCAGCATGCCGAGCCACTCCTTGCCGGAAGCCGGGAAGGCGCCGAGCCCCATCAGGGTGGAGGTGATGGGATAGCCGGTGAGACGGACCAGCTCGCGCAGCAGCTGGCTGGCCTTGGGGCCGGAGTTGATCACGCCGCCCCCGGTATAGAGCACAGGCTTCTTCGCGCGCGCCATCAGCTCCACCGCCTTGGCGATGGCAGCCGGGTCGCCCTTGACGCGGGGCTGGTAAGTCTTGTGCTTCACGTCCTTGGGGCCGGTGTAGGTGCCGGTAGCAAACTGCACATCCTTGGGAATATCGACCACGACGGGGCCGGGCCGGCCCGTACGGGCAACGTAGAAGGCCTCGTGCAGCACGCGGGAAAGATCATCGATGTTCTTCACCAGCCAGTTGTGCTTGGTGCAGGGGCGCGTGATGCCAACCGTATCGCACTCCTGGAAGGCGTCATTGCCGATGAGGTGGGTGGGCACCTGGCCGGTGATGCAGACAACTGGAACAGAATCCATGAGCGCGTCGGTGAGGCCGGTGACGGCGTTTGTGGCACCCGGGCCCGACGTAACGAGCACCACGCCCACCTTGCCGGTGGAGCGGGCATAGCCTTCGGCGGCGTGGACCGCCCCGCCTTCCTGGCGCACCAGAACGTGCTGGACCTTGTCCTGCTGGAACAGCTCGTCATAGATCGGCAGCACAGCCCCGCCCGGATAGCCGAAGATGTGCTCGACGCTCTGGTCGGCAAGCGCCCGGATCACCATCTCGGCGCCGGTCATTTTCAAGGTCATGACAGAACTCCACGCTCGTCGGCGGCCTTGCTCCAGGTCACGGGGGGCCGGCAGAGCCTATATCGGGCGCAGGATGCCGGGTCAATCGCTAACGATCAATAAACGATAAGGTAATGTGGTCTATTCTTTCCATTTCTTGCGGATCAGCAGGTGTCCACGCAATCATATTGCGTCTCAGCCACGTCAGTTGCCTCTTGGCGTATTTGCGAGTGTCGGCCTTGGCCGCCTCGACAGCCGGCTCGAGCGCAAGTCGCCCCGTCACATGCGCCGCCAGGGGGGCCACGCCCAGCGCCCGCATGATCGGCAGCTCGCTGGAGAGGCCAAGAGCCAGTAGGGCGCGCACCTCTTCCAGTGCACCCGCTTTCAGCATCGCCTCGAAGCGGGCATCAATGGTGGCGCCATGGGCTGCGCGCTCGGGCAGCACCAGAAGCCGCACGGTGTCCGCCTCGCGCAGCACCGGCGTGCCGGGCTCGCGCTGCCATTCGGCCAGCGACCGGCCCGTGCTCTCCAGCACCTCCAGTGCGCGCACGATGCGCTGCCGATCGGTCGGCATCAGCCGCGATGCGGTCGCGGGGTCGCGTGCACCGAGCAGCGCGTGCAGCTCGGTCGCCGGCCGTCCTGCTGCCTGCTCGCGCCAGTAAGCCCGCGCGTGCGGATCCACGGGTGGCACGGGGGACAGGCCCTGCAGCAGCACGCGGAAGTACAATCCCGTGCCGCCTACGATGATGGGCACGCGACCTGCAGCACGCGCCGCAGCGATCGCCCGCGCCGCGTCCGTGGCATAGCGCCCGGCCGAGTACGCATCCCTCCCGTGCACGAACCCGTAGAGCGCATGCGGGGCGCGCCCCTCGTCCTCGGGCGAGGGCCGTGCCGTCAGGATGCGCAGCTCGCGGTACACCTGCATGCTGTCGGCATTGATGACGACGCCGGAAAGCCGCTCGGCCAAGGCCAGGGCCAGCCCCGACTTGCCGCTGGCCGTGGGCCCGGCGATCAGGATGGCGCGTTCACGCAGCGGCACTGTCATGGCGCCACTTAAGGCCCCCGCACTCGGTGAATCAACAAGCGCCCGCACGTGTCACAATTCCCGCGTAATGTGCAGCCGACCCAGGAGAGACCCCATGCGCATCGACGCCATCGCCGTCGGCATCAACCCTCCCGAGGACATCAATGTGATCATCGAGGTGCCGATCGGCGGCGAGCCCATCAAGTACGAGATGGACAAAGCGGCCGGCACTTTGGTGGTCGACCGGTTCCTGCACACCCCCATGCGCTATCCCGGCAACTACGGTTTCGTCCCCCACACGCTCTCCGAGGACGGCGACCCCATCGACGTGCTGGTGGCCAACACGCGCCCCATCGTCCCCGGCGCCGTCATAAATGTGCGGCCGATCGGCGTGCTCAAGATGGTGGACGACGCCGGGGGTGATGAAAAAATTCTGGCGGTGCCGGTCCCAAAGCTCACGAAGCGCTACGAGCATGTTTTGAACTATACCGACCTGCCGAAGATCACGCTGGAGCAGGTGCAGCACTTCTTCGAGCACTACAAGGACCTGGAGCCCGGCAAGTGGGTGAAGATGCAGGGCTGGGGCGATGCAGCCGAGGCCAAGCGGCTGATCGCGGAGGCGATCGGGCGGGCCAGAGTAAGCTGAGCGGCATAGTCGCGCAAAGGGCCGCCCGGGCGTTGCAAGCCGGGCCCGCTGCCACTAACAGAGGGCACGAGACGAGGCAGACCCCAGGAGCAATCCTTGACGCTCATCCAGCCGTTCCGCGCGCTGCGCCCCACCCCTTCCAGGGCCCGCGAGGTCCTGGCCCCGCCCTACGATGTGCTCTCCAGCGCCGAGGCCCGCGAGCGCACCAGGGGCAAGCCATGGAGCTTCCTGCACGTCTCAAAGGCCGAGATCGATCTGCCCCAGGGCACCGATCCCCACGCAGACGCCGTCTACGCCAAGGCTGCTGAGAACCTGGAGCGCATGCTGGCCGAACGCGTGCTCGCGCGCGATGCCCGCCCGCATTACTACGCCTACCGCACGACCTGGCAGGGCCGGCGGCAGACCGGGCTCGCCTGCGTCGCCGCGCTCGCGGGCTACGAGAACGGCCGCATCAAGAAGCACGAGCTGACCACGCCCACCAAGGAGACCGATCGGGTGCGCCAGATCGAGGCGCTCAACGCCCAGACCGGCCCCGTCATGATGGCCTATCCGCATGCCCCCGAGATCGACACGCTCTTGAAGCGTGCCACCGAGCGCGATCCCGACGTGGCCGTCACCGCCGACGACGATGTCATGCACGAGCTATGGGTGATCGCCGATGCCGCCCCCATCGATGAGCTCACGCGCGCCTTCGACGGCCTGCCGGCCCTCTACATCGCCGACGGTCACCATCGCTCGGCCGCCGCGGCTCGGGTGTCGGCGGCGCGCGGGGGCGCCGAGGGCTCGCACCGCTATTTCCTGAGTGTCGTCTTCCCCCACCACGCCATGACCATCCTCGACTACAACCGCGTGGTGCGCGATCTGAACGGCCGCACGCCCGAGACCCTGCTCGCCGAGATCGCCGAGCGCTTTGCCGTCACCACGTCGGCCTCGCCCGTGCGACCGGCGGAAGCGCGCGAGTTCGGCATGTACCTGGCCGGCCGTTGGCACCAGCTCAAGTTGCGCCCCGAGCTGGTGCCGGAGCGCGACGCCATCGGCCGCCTGCCCGTCACGCTGCTCGCCCGCAGCCTGATCGAGCCCGTCCTTGGCATAGCCGACCAGCGCACCGACAAGCGCATCGATTTCGTCGGCGGCGGACGCGGGCTGGCCGAGCTGGCGCGCCGCGTCGACTCGCGCGAGATGGCCATCGCCTTCGCCCTCTTCCCCACCACCATGGACGACCTGATGGCCGTGGCGGATGCCGGCGCGATCATGCCGCCGAAGTCCACCTGGTTCGAGCCCAAGCTCGCCGACGGCATGGTAAGCCACGTGCTGGATTGAGGGTGCGGGAGGGCAGCCCCGCGTCAACCTGATCGGGACTTGTCTGCATCGATTCTCGGTACTTGTCCGGATTGGTCTCAACTCGCGTGGCGCTACGCTCGATTTGCAATTGCCCTGGCGTAACCCGTGCTGGCCCCATGCGTGTGCTGCTTCTTGCTTGCTCGCTCTCCCTGATCCTGGCCGGCGGCGCGGCCGTTGCCCAATCCGGCGCTCGCCCGGAAAGCACGGCCTCGCCTCCAATGCCGCCAAAGGCCCGCGCCAAACCAGACAGCGCCAAGTCCCCTGATCAGATCAAGTCGATCCACGACCGCGGCGCGGAATACTTGGCGCAGTGCATGCAGGACTGGGAGCCGGCCACGCACATGACCAAGCAGGAATGGCAACGCACATGCCGGCGTGTGGTGGAGGAGCGCGTCAAATTCCTGCTCGAGAAGGCAGAGTAGCAAGCAGCCCGTGACCACCGCAGCAGCTGTCGGTCACTGCTTCTGCGCTTCCGGCAGGGAACGGACCTGATCGCCGCCAATCCGCAGCCTGACCCGGTCGGCGAGCTCCTCGAATGTATCCACGGTGATCTCCACGACCTTGCTGCCGAGACCGAGGAACCGTCCGATCTCGACCCGTATCGAATGGAGTTTGCCGTCAGGGCCCCTTTTGACATCCACGACCTGGCCGAGGCTCTTGTCGTCGGAGCTGTAGACGGACTTGCCCTTCAAACTCGCCAAGCCCTGAACGCCCCGCTGGAGGGCTCCAACCACGGTCTGACACGACTTCGAAAGCGCGGCCCTCTTCTGCACCACGCATTGTCCGATTCTCTCCGCCTCGCCGCACTGTGCTTGGATGTCGCTCCAGCACGCATCGGCCAGGCGCTCGACGCGGTGGAGCGCATTCTCGAGGCGGCGCGAGACCCGGTAGAGTGCGAATTGGCACCTGAAGCTCAATTGATCTTCGTGAGCCTGCATGCACAAGAGCAGCCGGCCCTCGCCGCGCGAGACCTTGCCGCAGAAGCTGCTGATATCGTCGCCGCAGGCCTTCTCGACTGTTTCAACCGCTGCGGCCACGCGGTCCCTGAGCTGGGCTTGGGCGAATGCGTCCCAAGGAGCCCACACGACTGCCAAGAGTGCAGCGGAGGCAATTGCGGTCTTCTGCATGCTGGTCATGGCCGATCTCCCCATCGAAAGGCTCGATCCGTTGAAATGGCAAATGCCACCGTGCCGACGGCAAGCATTCGCGGGGAGCCACTTTGCGGTGCCGGTCATTGCACCGGAACTGGGGTAAACCCTCAAAGTGATTTGGGAGGACCGCCCGTGTCCGGAATATTGCGTGGCGATCGAGGGATGGTGGGGGCCCGGTCGTGCAATGGCTGGGTCAGACCCGCAGGGTCTGACCCCAACCCGCCAATACCGCGGTCACGCCCACAGCGCCGTCACCGCCCAACCTCACACCTCAGCATGCCATATCCCTGGCACATTTTGGAGCACCTTGGGCGCATCCTGGAGTCGAGGGCTGTTCTCGGATGCAACGTGCTGCCTGCTCACGCGCCGTGGCTGCGGCGCTCTTCGCAGTGTTCCTGGTGACCACCAGTGCCCGCGCGGAAGACCCGTCGGAATTCTGGGCGGTGACCGGCGTCGGCGCCGGCGACGTGCTGCACATGCGCGACGTTCCCTCGGCCGACAGCAAGAGCCTGGCCCAGATCCCGCCCAACGCGCGCGGCCTGAAGCACCTGGGCTGCCGCCGCAACCAGCCGCCGCTGGACCTGTGGATGCGCATGAACGAAAGCGCGCGCCGCGAGGCCCTTACCCAATGGTGCCGGGTCGAGTATCAGGGCATGCAGGGCTGGGTGGCCGGGCGCTTCCTGACCAAGGACAGCGGGTGGGCGAAATAGCCTGGAGAAGCACATGCGAAATCAGCCTGTGCATGGTAGCCGAGCCGCACGAACGCGGCTCGCGCCTCTCTTGCACTGCACGCGCGGACGGTGCAAGTATGCGCACATTCGACCTTGATCATTACTTCAGGAGACGCGTCATGACATCGCGCGTGTTGTCTTGCATTTGTATCATCACATGGGCGCTTTTGGCCGCGCCGGCGCTGGCGCAACAGCCCCCCCCACCACCGCAGGAGCCGATCCTTCGCATCGATCCGGGCATGCACACGGCACCAATCAGAAGCGCGGGTGTCGACGGCGCCTGCGCGTTGATGGCAACGGGTTCCGATGACAAGACGTTGCGGTTGTGGGGGCTACCAGACGGCAAGCTGCTGCGGACCCTGCGCCCGCCGATTGGTCCAGGAAACGACGGCAAGATCTATGCCGTGGCCGTCGCGCCCGATGGCAGCTGGGCTGCGGCTGGCGGGTGGGATGCGGCCTTTTCGAGCAAAGCAGGAATTTTTGTCTACGTCTTTCAGACTGCCACGGGGGTGCTGCTGGCTCGGCTCGGCCCTGAAGGCGATGTCGTCAATCGCCTTGCCGTCTCAGCTGATGGACGGTTTCTGGCGGCGACAATTCATGGTGGTCTGGGTGTGCGAGTGTGGGAGAGAACGGGCGTCGATCTGGCGAGCTGGCGTCTTGCAGCTGAGGACAGGGAATACGACGGCGCCGCAGCCTATGGAGTGGCCTTCGACAGTGCCGGCGCGCTCTACACGGTCGCCTACGATGGCAAGCTGCGGCGTTACGCGCCGGGCTTCAAGGCCAAGCCGACGCTGACCGCAACCCGCGGCAAGGAGCCGTACTCCGTTGCCGCACATCCCTCCGCCGACAGCGTAGCGGTGGGCCACTTCGATACCAAGGCGGTCGACGTCTATGAGACGGCCACGCTGGCCCGGCGCTTTGCTGCCGACACTCGCGGCAAGGACAACGGCAATCTTGCCTCGGTTGCCTGGTCGGCTGACGGCGCGCGGCTTTACGCCGGCGGCAACTACCCGCTGGACAGGAATAGCTCGGTTCTCGTGTGGGGGCGGCGTGGCAAAGGTCTGGCGCGAGAACTCGACGGTCCGCGAGACACCATCATGCAGCTGCTTCCCTGCGGCGACCGCATGGCCATCGTCGCACAAGATCCGGTCTTCGGCCTTCTTACTCCGCAGGGTACCCGGCAGCTTTGGCAGGAGGGCGTGCAGGCTGACCTACGCGGCCAAGTCCGGGAAGACGGCCTTTCGGCTGCGGCCAACGGGCATCGCCTGCGCTTCGGGCTCCAGGCAGCGGGCAAGAGCCCGGTTCTCTTCGATCTGATGGCTGAGCAGCTCGTCGAAGCGCCGGACCGACCGAGTGACCTTGCCGGGCCCGACACGACGAGCCTTCCAGTTACAGGTTGGAACAATATGCGGGATCCCAAGCTGGCCGGCACGCCCATCCAGCTGGAGGCGCTCGAGATCGCACGCTCGTTTGCCGTCGCGCCGGACAAGCAGCACTTTGTGCTCGGCGCCGAGTGGTCGCTGCGTGGATACCGGAGGGATGGAACCCTGCTGTGGCAGAAACAGGTTCCGGGCATAGCTTGGGGTGCGAATGTCTCCCGAGACGGCAGACTAGCCATCGCCGCCTACGGTGACGGTACCATTCGCTGGCATCGGCTCACTGACGGCCAGGAGCTGCTCGCCCTCTTCGTCCATGCCAAAGACCGCCGCTGGGTGGCCTGGACGCCCAAGGGCTACTACATGGCCTCGCCTGGCGCGGAGTCGCTCATCGGCTGGCACGTCAATCGCGGCTGGAGCGAGGCCGCTCAATTCTTCCCGGTCGATCGCTTCCGCGAACAGTTCAACCGGCCCGACATCGTCAAGCTCGCGCTCGAAACGCTCGACGAGCCCAAGGCGATCGAGGAGGCCAACAAGCGCGGCAACAGGACGCGCGGCGTGGAGGACGTGCGCACCATCGCTCCGCCCATGGTGGTGATCCAGAAACCGGGAGACGGCGCCACCTTCCGCACGCCCGAGGTGACGCTCGAGTACGACATCCTCGCGCCCACTGGCCAGAAGATCACGAAGGTCGACTACCTCATCAACAATGCCGCACTCGGCGCCCGCTTCGCCGGTCCGGTGAGCACCGGCAAATACGCGTCTGGCCGGGTGACGCTTCCCCTGCCGCCCGAGGATGTCACGATCACCCTTGTCGCCCGCGACGAGGGCAACAGGACCAGCGAGCCCGTATCCGTACGGCTGCGCTGGGACGGTGCCAAGCCTGGGCAGGTCGTCCTGCCGCGCCTGCGCGGGCTGTTCGTCGGCGTCAACGCCTACACGTCGCCCAGGCTCACCAAGCTCGACTTCGCCGCCAAGGACGCGACCGACCTCGCCGCCTTCTTCAATGCGCAGCAGGCCAAGAGCTACAGCAAGGTGGAAGCAAAATTGCTGCCCAATGCCAAGCGCGCCGACGTGCTCGACGGCCTGGAGTGGCTGGAGAAGGGCTCTGAGGAGGGCGATGTCAACCTGCTGTTCCTCGCTGGCCACGGTGCGACCATCGATCAGAACTTCTACTACATGGCGGCCGACAGCGACCCCGACAGGGCGCGCGCCACCGCTGTGAACCGCGATGAGATCCTGAGCACGATCCGCAACCGCAAGGGCGCCATGGTCGTCATGCTCGACGCCTGCCATTCAGGTGCCACCGCCGACGCGCCTCCCGCTGGCGGCAGCCGCGTCGACATGAACCGGTTGGCCAACGAGCTCGGCGACAAGTCGCTGGGCGTGCTGCTTTACGCCTCCGCGCGCGGCCGCCAGTTCTCCTACGAGCGGGCCGAATGGGCCAATGGCGCCTTCACTCGGGCCATGCTCGACGGGCTTGGGGGGGCGGCCGACCGTGATCGGGTAGGCTACGTCGACACCGAGGAACTCTCCGTCTACGTGCGCCGCCGGGTGATGACCATGACCAAGGGCCTGCAGGAGCCAGTGCGCGTCAAGCCCGACGCCGCGCCCGAGATGCGCATCGTGCTGCTGAAATAGCTGGCCCGCCCCTTACCGCTGCGGCGTCGCCCAGCGTGCCCTGATCTCCTGGACGAGGCGCCGGACCTGCGCCGCGATCCTCTCGGCGGCCGCCAGCATGGCCGCCCTGAGGTCCAGGAGCGTGGGGCGCCACACTCGCCACTGGGCCACGGCCACACGCCTTGCGCGCTCCTTCCAGATGCGGGCTACACGCCACACCCAGGAGGCGCGCACATACTCCACCAGGGCCTCCTTCCACGGCATGAAGCGATCATAGCCCCACGCGAACCAGCCGATCTGCATCAGGGCAGGCTGGGTCAGCATGAAGAGGCGCGCGACCAGTGCGGTGGCCACAACCTTGGCGACCGCGAACAGCATCGCGGCAAGCACCAGCTGGCCCTTGGCGACCAGGAACAGCGCCAGGAATTTCAAAGGCAGCAGCAGCGCGCTCGGCAGCACGAACACGCAGAGCGCCGCGTAGGGCGGCAAGCGCGCGATGCCATACTCGACGAGCGCCCACGGCCGCCAGCGGGCCAGCCGCCCCAGCAAATCGGCGAGCGGACGCCAGCCCCACTCCTCGAGCAGGATGATGAGCGCGAGGAAGATTTGCAGTGCCGTCCGCAGCACGGGCTTGGCCGCCTGCCAAAACGCCCGCAGCGCTGGGCGGACCTGACGCGCCGTATGCTTGGTCAGAAGCAGCGCGCGCAGTCGCCACGGCCGCAGCTGCTCACCGAGCCGCGCCCACCTCGTTGCACCTTTGGCTTCGTCGTCCATGACAGGCCACTGCTCGTTGGGACGTCACCGCCCGGAATTCAGCCGCTAAAAAAATAGCTTAGCCGCGTTGGTTGCGGGTTAAGAAACGATGAGAGCGTCGCATTTGTGTCCGCCCAGCGGTCGCACGCCGTCGCTCCGTGTGCCCCGCCCAGCGCAAAAAATCTCATGGTGTGTCACAGAGGTGACTGCAAATGCTTGTCATTTCGACTACAGTGCAGCTACATCGATATTGCGGAGGGGATGGTACCGTCGTCATAATCGGCGTTGATGGTTTGGGTGCGGGAAGCCATTCCAATGATCCGCCGCGGCATTGCGGGCGCGGCGGATTACCGTTGTCTCAACGCATTCTCCAGGGCACCGGGTTTGCCCGCCAGGTGCGCTAAGTCGCCGATGGCAGCCGCTCCTGGCTGTCCTCTGCGCCCACGCGGCTCCCCGGCAAGCTCGCCGCTGCTCCGGTGAGCCGGCCATCCGTGATGCGCAGGCCATCCTGCGCCAGCGCCTCTGCCAGCTCCTCGCGCGCCTTCTCGGCCTGCCGCTGACGGTTCCACAGGCTGGCGTAGAGCCCCTCCGTGGCCAGCAACTCGCCGTGGGTCCCCTGCTCCACCAGGCGGCCGCCATCGAGCACCAGGATGTTGTCGGCGCCGACGATGGTGGAAAGCCGGTGGGCGATGACCAAAGTGGTGCGGTGCCTGGCCACCTCGTCGAGCGCGTCTTGAATTTCCTTCTCGGTGTGGCTGTCGAGTGCGCTGGTCGCCTCGTCGAGGATCAGGATCGGCGGGCCCTTCAGGATGGTGCGGGCGATGGCCACACGCTGCTTCTCCCCGCCGGAGAGCTTGAGGCCCCGCTCGCCCACCATGGAGCGATAGCCGTCGGGCAGCGCGCCGATGAAGGCGTCGATCTGGGCCAGGCGCGCGGCCTCCCGCACCTCCTCGTCGCTGGCGTCGGGCCGGCCGTAGCGGATGTTGTAGAGAATCGTGTCGTTGAACAGCACGGTGTCCTGCGGCACCACGCCGAGCGCGGAGCGCAATGACTTCTGCGTGACCTCACGTGATGTCCTGGCCGTCGATGGTGACGCGGCCACCGGCCACATCGTAGAAGCGCAGGAGGATGCGCGACACCGTCGACTTGCCGGCTCCGGACGGGCCGACGATTGCCACCATCTTGCCGGCCGGCACCTCAAAGGAGAGGCCATCGAGAATGATGCGCTCGGGCTCATAGCAGAACTTCACGTTGTCGAAGCGGATGCTGCCGCCCGCAACCCTGAGCTCAGCGGCGCCCGGGCGGTCCGCCACCTCGGGCGCCACCTCCAGCACGTCCATCATGCGCTCGATGTCGGTCAGCGACTGCTTGATCTCGCGATACACCATGCCCATGAAGTTGAGCGGAATGAACAGCTGCAGCAGCAGGGCGTTGACCATCACGAACTGGCCGACCGTCCTCTGTCCGGCAGCGACGTCGAGCCCCGCCATCACCATGCACAGCGTCAGCGCCGTGGTGAAGATGGTCGCCTGGCCGGCGTTGAGCACGGCCAGCGAGGTGTAGGCCTTGATGCTCGCCCGCTCGTAGGCCGCCATCGACTGATCGTAGCGCGCCGCCTCGCGCTCCTCGGCGCCGAAGTACTTTACCGTTTCATAGTTGAGCAGGCTGTCGATCGCCTTGGTGTTGGCTTCCGTATCGCTCTCGTTCATGGCCCGGCGGATCGTGATGCGCCAGTTGGTTGCCCGCACCGTGAACCACAGGTAGAGCACGATCATCGCCAGCACGGTGACGACATAGCGCCAGTCGAATTCGTAGGCGCACACGGCCAGCACCAGCACGAACTCGACGATGGTCGGCACGAACGTCATCAGCACCATGCGCGAGATGTTCTCGATGCCGAGCCGGCCGCGCTCCAGCACGCGCGTGAGGCCGCCGGTTTTGCGCTCCAGGTGAAAGCGCAGCGACAGCCGATGCATGTGCTGGAACGTGTTGAGTGCCAGCTTGCGCACCGCGTGCATGGCCACCTTGGCGAACATGCCTTCGCGCACCTGCACCAGCAGCGTCATGGCGATGCGCGTGGCGCCGTAGATGACGATGGCGAGCACGGGCACCCCGATCAGCCAGGTCAGCGCCTCCGCGTCCGGGAGCTTGCCGCCCGACGCCGCCACCAGCGCGTCCGTCGCCCACTTGAAGGTGAAGGGCATGGCGACGGTGACGAGCTTCGCGGCCAGCATCAGCACGAGCGAGACGACGACGGTGGCCTGCAGGTCCGGCCGGTCGGAAGGCCACACGTAGGGCCCAAGCCCCCTGAGCACGCGCAATTGCTCGGGCGACGGCTTGAGGCGCGCGGCCGCGCCGGCGATCGCGCCGCCGGCAGAGCTTCCAAGAGGGCGTTGCATGGGTGAGGCTTAGCCCCGGTGGCAGCGGTTGTCGATGCCCCAAGCGGGCAGGTAGTAGGGCCCCGACCGGGCGCGAGGCCCGATCGCACGCGATCAGTCGTTGTCAGCCTCTGCGCGGCGCCCGCGGAATGTAGATGCGCTGGCAGACATGGATCATGTGGGGATTGCGGATGCTGCGCCGGTTGGCCGCCCGGATGCGCCGGTAGCGCACACCGGAGCCGTAGTAGACCTGGGCAATGCCCCAGAGCGTGTCGCCGCCCTTCACCACATACCACCCGGGCAGATCGATCCTCGACCCTGCTCTTTCGCAGGTTGCGGGTGCGGCCTGCCGGCTTGGACTGTCGGTGGCTGGCGCCTTCTGGGCGTCCGTCCGCTTCGCGTCGGCTGCCTTCCTCGCGTCGTCCGCTAGCTTTGCATCGGCCGCTTTCTTTGCCTCGGCGGCTTTTTTGGCTTCGGCCGCTTTCCTGGCGTCGTCTGCAGCCTTGGCGTCGGCCACCCTCTTGTTCTCGGCAGCCTTTGCATCAGCGGCCCTCTTCGCCTCCGCCGCCTTGGCATCAGCGGCCTTCTTGGCCTCGGCGGTCTTCCTCGCATCCTCCCCCTTCTTGGCATCCTCGGCAGCCTTCGCGTCAGCTGCCCTCTTGGTGTCAACCGCCTTCTTTGCGTCCTCCGCGGCCTTGGCGTCGGCTACCCTCTTTGCCTCGGCTGCCTTCCTGGCCTCATCGGCCGCCTTGGCCTCGGCAGCCTTCTTGGCCGCCTCCGCAGCCTTGGTGTCGGCCAGCCGCTTTGCCTCTGCGGCCTTCTTGGCGTCTTCGGCCGCTTTGGCATCGGCCTTCTTGGCCTCATCAGTGGCCTTGGCGTCGGCCAGCCGCGTTGCTTCCGCGGCCTTCTTGGCATCTTCGGCCGCTTTGGCGTCAGCAGCCTTCTTGGCCTCATCAGCGGCCTTGGCGTCGGCCAGCCGCTTTGTTTCCGCGGTCTTGTTGGCATCCTCGGCCGCTTTGGCGTCAGCAACCTTCTTGGCCTCATCAGCGGCCTTGGCGTCGGCCAGCCGCTTTGCCTCCGCGGCCTTCTTGGCATCTTCGGCCGCTTTGGCGTCAGCAACCTTCTTGGCCTCATCAGCGGCCTTGGCGTCGGCCAGCCGCTTTGCCTCCGCGGCCTTCTTGGCATCTTCGGCCGCTTTGGCGTCGGCAGCCTTCTTGGCCTCATCAGCGGCCTTGGCGTCGGCCAGCCTCTTTGCCTCTGCAGCCTTCTTGGCGTCTTCGGCCGCTTTGGCGTCGGCAGCCTTCTTGGCCTCCTCCGCAGTCTTGGCGTCGGCCAGCCGCTTTGCCTCCGCGGCCTTCTTGGCATCTTCGGCGGCTTTGGCCTCCGCGGCGCTCTTGGCGTCGTCAGCAGCTTTGGCGTTGGCGGCTGTCTTGGCATCGGCCGCCTTCTTGGCCTGTGCGGCTTTCATGGCGTCTTCGGTCTGCTTCACCTCTGCAGCGCGCTTGTCCGCCTCAGCCCGTCGCGTTGCCGCGAGCTTGCGCTCTTCCTCAGGTGTCTTGTCTTCGGGTGTCTTGGCGACGGCCTCCTTGCTCGCAGGCGGCGGGTCCGCTTTGGGCGGCGCGCCTGCAGCCTTGTCGGCCTCCCCCTTCCGAGCGCCCGCGGCCTTCTTCTCCGCGTCAGCCACGGGGTCCCATGGCGCCGGAGGCGGCACGCCGCTGGCCAGCATGCGCATCAAGGCCTGGAACTCCTGGCGCGAGTATTGCAGCCATCTGAACGGCGGCGGCCAGGGCTCTTCGCTTTTTTTCCTTGTGTCGCCCGGCGTTTGCGACCTCGGACCCTGCGCCTGGGCCAGGCGCTGCCTCTCTATGAAGGTGTTGAATTCCTTCGAGGCGGCGTCCGCCAGACCTTCGGCACGGGCGCGAACATCCTCCTGCCCATCAGCGGCAGCGCCCGGAGCCGCCAGGACCAGCACAGCCAGCCCGACGGCGACCGTGGCCGCCAGCGGCCCCTTGATCACGCGCGCAGCCTTCATGAGAGCCTTGCCTCCTCTAGCCCGAAGCCCGCAAGAAGTGCCCTTGTTTTCCGGGTATTGTGTAGGATTTCTCTGTGAGCCCGTTAACTGCGAACGGTAACCTTAGCCAGATCGCGAAAGACCCGCAAACGGCTGTTTCGATGCCCGCCCCCGCCGGCCGCCGGAGTTGGCCCTGCGTCCGTGCGCCGCAATTTGGCCGCCCCCCCGTCGCTACGATTTACGTCTCCGGGGCCCGAGACATGACAACATGATCAAGAACAAGGCATCCTCATGGGAGACCGCCGTCGGAACGCCGATCAGCACAAGGCAAATATGCAACAAAGAACCAAGAAACTCAGCCGTACCAAAATCCGCCCCATCCGCAACATCTGCGTCTACTGTGGCTCCAACCCCGGCATCAATCCCGCCTACGCCCAAGTGGCACGCATATTCGGACGTTTGATCGCCGAAGCCGGCGTCGGCCTCGTCTACGGCGGCGGCGGCCTCGGCCTCATGGGCGAGGTTGCTCGCACGGTCCTGGCGCACGGCGGACACGTGACCGGCATCATTCCGGAATTCCTGTCGGAGAAGGAGCGTATGCTGCGCGACGCCCACGAGATGATCGTGGTCGAGGACATGCACCAGCGCAAGAAGCTGATGTTCGACAGGTCGGATGCCTTCGTCGCGCTCCCCGGCGGCATCGGCACGCTGGAGGAGCTGGTGGAGCAGCTCACGTGGGCCCAGCTCGGCCGCCACACCAAGCCCATCGTGCTGGTCAACATCGAGGGGTTCTGGGCGCCGTTTCTCGAGCTGCTGCATCACATGCGCCGCGAAGCGTTCATCCAGCAGAGCATGGAGGTGCGCTTCGTGACGGTGGACCGGGCCGAGGATGTTCTGGGTGCCATCACCGCTGCCGCTGCCGCCGCGGCGCCGCGGCGGGAAGCCGACGCCACTGTCACAGAGAAGTTCTGATACACCGGCCGCCACGCTCCTATCGCGGCTCGAGACCTTTGCCCGGCCCGCCGTTGCGTCCTATTCTGATGCCGGGACGCCCGGCGCCCGCCGCCGGAGGCAATGGGGGCTCATGACACCCTTTCTCGACGAAGGCCAGCTTCGCGCGCACAAGGCCCGCAACACGCTGCACTCCGCCCTGCTGGTCGGCGGCCTCGGGCTGGTCACCGGCTTTTCGGCGTGGCTGATCTGGGGCGGCATGGGCGTCGCCGCCACGCTCGTCGTCATCGGGCTGATCTATGCCTTTGCCCCGCGCATCCCGCCCGAGATCATCATGGGGCTGTACCGTGCGCGCCGGCTCGATCCGCAGCATGGCGGCCAGATCGTTCACCTCATCGATGCTCTGAGCGACCGCGCCGAGCTTCCGGCCCCGCCCCGGATCTACATCATCCCGAGCATGACGCTGAACGCCTTTGCCACCGGCACGCCACAGAAGGCCGTGATCGGGATTACCGAGGGCCTCCTGCGGCGCCTCAATCTGAGCGAGCTTGCCGGCGTGCTGGCGCACGAGATCAGCCACATCCGCAACAACGACCTGGCCGTCATGGGACTGGCCGACGTGATGACGCGTTTCACGCAGGCGCTGGCCTACCTCGCGCTGTTCCTGGCCCTGTTCAATCTGCCGGCGTTCCTGCTGGGCGAAGCCGAGACCCCGCTCGCCGAACTCGTTCTGCTCTACCTCGCGCCCACGGCGGGCAGCCTGATCCAGCTCGCGCTGTCGCGCACGCGCGAGTACGACGCCGACCTGGAAGCCGTCAGCCTCACCGGCGACCCGGCCGCGCTCGCCTCGGCGCTGGAAAAGCTCGAGCGCTACCAGGGTCGCTTCTGGGAGGACATGACGTTGCCGGTTCCCGGCCGGCGCATTCCTCAGCCGTCTCTCCTGCGCTCGCATCCCCTCACCGAGGAGCGCGTGGCGCGCCTGCGCGCGCTGACCGAGCGCCCTATGCTGCCGCAGATGCCCATGGCCGAGGAGCCGATGGCGTCGCTGGTCGGCTTCGGCCCCGTCGCCATGCGCCCGCGCTACCGCTGGACGGGGGTGTGGTTCTAGGCGAGGCCAGGACCTCGGTTGCAGGCTGTAGGGCGCAATAAGCGGCAGCGCATTGCGCCGTTGCGCCCCCACCGGTTCATGCGCCAGGAAGACGGCGCAATACGGCTTACGCCTATTGCGCCCTACGAAATCCGAAACCGAGAGCGAGCTGACCGCACCTTGCCTGTTCGGCCCACGCCTCATTCGCCGACCGGCAGCGCTTCCCCGCCCATCATCTGCGGCAGCGAGGGTATGAGCTTCTCGGCCTTCTCCCATTGCTCCACGAGGCCCTTGGCCCGCGCGAACGCGCGCTTGAACGACGTCTCGTGCCTGAGGGCCTGGTTGAAATAGGCGTCGCCGAAGTACGTCCACTCCCGCGTGTCGTCGCAGCCGAACGACGCGCGGTCGGCGCGGGCCGCCGTGATGACCAGCGTCGTGGGGCCGGCCAGCGCCGGGATGAAGCTTCCCGAGTGACAGGACGAAACGACAATCACGCGGTTCCTGATGCCGGAGCGGTCGAGCATGCCCTTGAGCCTGACCGGCGTGAGGTTCGCAAGTTGTATGCCCTGCATTTCCACCACCAGCACTGCGCGCTCGCCGTGCGAGGTGAGGAACAGGAAGAGGGTGTCGCGGCTCGTGTCCATGATCTCGCCCAGATGCCGCAGCACCCGCTCGAGGTTCTGCGGGGTGGCGAGCGGGACCTCGCTTGCCGTGCTCGCATGATTGATGAGGGCGACGGACCTGCCCCTGGTGCCGAACCGCTCGTTGAACAGGTCGCGCACGGCCACCACCTCGCGCTTGAAGACAGCCTCCGGTCCGTAGCCCGCAAAACCTACGAAATAGAGCTGGGGGGTGCCGGGCGACGAAGGCTGCAATTCAGCCAAAGCGCACGCGACGAGTTGTGCCTGCGACTGTTGGGCAGCGTTGCTGTCGACCTGGAGCCCGCAGTCCGGCAGCCGGCACGCGATCTGCGCCGGCGAGGAGCACGACAGCGATAGCCGCCGCCACAAGGCCGCGCATACAGGTTGCTCTTGCAAAGCTTGGCATCGATGCCCTCTCGCATCAGGCCGGCGACCGGCACAGCCCAGCACAGGAGGATGGCCCTTTCGTGCGGCGCACGCCCGCAAAACGCCGCACGGGCGTCTCAGGTGGCCTTACGCTAACCTATTCATAACACTTCTGAAATTGGTACGGACCTTAACAATGTGGTGAGCCTTCTTCGCTAGACGGTAGCAGTGGTCCCAGTTTTCCATGGGTGAGTGATCGATGAGCGAACACGGCAACCAGGCAGGTGCCTCTGTCGTACCGACGGTGCGCTATCGCGACGTACCGGCGGCGATCGAATGGCTGTGCAATGCTCTGGGCTTCGAAGAGCATCGCATCGTGACCGACAAGACCGGCGCGGTGCGGTTTGCCCAGCTGACTTTCGGCAGCGGCATGGTGATGGTGGCCCCCATCCAGGAGTCCGCCTTCGGCCGGCTGATGGTGCAGCCCAGTGAGATCGGCGGCGTCGAAACCCAGATCTGCTACCTCTTCGTCGAGGATGCCAACGCACACCATGCCCACGCCAAAGCGGCTGGCGCCGAGATCGTGCTGGACATGGAAGACGAGGCCAATGGCGGGCGCGGCTACTCCTGCCGCGATCCCGAAGGCCACATCTGGAACTTCGGCACCTACGACCCCTGGGAGTCCGCGGGTCCTCGCAATTCCGGGTGGCCCACGCCCGTCAAGGGGCGCGCCGTTGCGGCACTCCTGTCGATCACGCTCATAGCGGCCGTCGCCTTCACCTATGAGCCGGCGCAGAACGCCGTCGCCGAGGCGGCGCTCACGGTCCTGGAGAGGATCGGGCCTCCCGTCGAACCGGCGCATGCACGCGAACGGCGGGCCAACGAGAAGGTTGAGCGCACGGTGCGCGAAGCGCGAGAGTTGGCGGCGAAAGAGCGCGCCGCCCGGGACGCCGCCGAGCGCGCAAGCAACGGCGCGCGCGAATTGCTCGCTCAGGAGCGTCGCTCGCGCGAAGCCGCGGAGCTTGGCGCAAAGGAGATGCGCGAGCAGCTCGTGCATCTGCGCCGCCACGCGGAAGCGGCAGAGCGGGCCGCGGCGGAAGCTCCGGAGCGACCCGCGCCGGATCACGGTGCTGCGTTGGCGGCGGCAGAGCGCGCTGCCCAGCAGGCCCGCGAGGAGCTCGCCCAAATGCGCGCGGCACAACAGGCCGCCGAGCTCGTCGCCATGACTGCGCGTGAGCGGTTGGAGCAGGAGCGCGTTGCCGCGGATGCCGCACAAAGGTCTGCCAAGGAGGCCCGCGAACGGCTCGCCGAGATGCGTATCGCCAAGGAGGCGGCCGAGAGAGCTGCCAAGGCGGCCCGCTACCAGGCCCGCCGCGAGCGCAGCGCGCGCATCCAGCGGGAGCGCGTGGCAGCGGAGATAGCAGCGGCGTCCTCGCCCTACTTCCTAACCAAGTAGGCACCTGCGACCCGACGCCCGGCTAGCGCGCCCACTGCTCCGGCTTCGCCGACAACGACGAACGGCGCCCAGTAGGAGGGACCCTCGCCCTTGGCGATCAGCGCCAGCATGGCGCGGCGGAAAGCTTCGGCCCGGCCGATCCTCGGATTGTCGGCCAACGTGGCGAAGGTGGCGGTGGTGAGCTCCGTGGCCGCTTGCGAGTAGACCGCCCAGTGCGAGACCAGCAGCGCCCGCGCCCCCGCATAGAAGAAGGCCCTGGCAAGTCCCGACAGCGCTTCCGCGCCCTCGCCCTCGCCCGCGGCCGTATTGCAGGCCGACAGCACCACCCATTCGGCATTGAGTTTCAGCGCGGCGATCTCCGAGGCCGTCAGCAGCCCGTCGTCCGCATCCGTCGGGGCCGCCGGGGGCGTCAGCACCAGCGCCGGCTCGGCCAGGCCCGAGAGATCGCCGGCCACCAGCCCGTGCGTGGCGAAGTGGATGATCCTGTACTGGTTGAGCGGTGCCGCCTTCACCCTGGTTTCCGAGGCGGCCTCGCGCAGGTTGACGTCACCTGGCGCCGCGCCCAGCACCTTGGCGATAGCCCGCAGCTCGTCAGCCGTGTCGGGCAACGGTGTCAACTCCCGCACGGCCCGGACATCGGCGAGGCCATTGCGGTAGAAGCGCGCTGGCGCCGGCGCCGGTCCAGCACGCCGGGCGCTGCGCTGCTTGGGATCGGGCGCGCCGATGGGCCCCTCGAGCACCGGGTCGCCGACCCCGAAGAACGGCTTCGCCGCGGTAGCGGCAGGGGTCAGCTTGCGCAGCCCCTGCAGGGACTGCACGGACGGCAGCACGCTCAACGCATGGCTCTTGATCAGCCACGCGGCATTGCGCAGGGCCTCAACCCCCGTGTGTGGTCCTGGCGGCTCGGTCAGGAGCACCTGGAACGGCACGCTGGTCAGCGGCCCCGTCGGCACGACGATCAGGTGCCGCTTGCCCGCGACCAGCCCTGCCACCGGCCCGAGCACCAGCTTGTAGAGCGCATGCGCACGGTTGAGGTCGAACCCCTGCACGACACCGGCCCGGCTGCCCGCTGCGCCTTCCGCGTCCTGCTGCGCCAGCGGGTCGAGCCCGCGCCGCAACGCGTTGACGTGCTCGGCCAGCGTCGCATTGCCGGCGTCGACCTCGGCCCATTCCGCGCGCTCGCGCGTCAGCGCCCATACGAAGCTCTTGGCCGAGCCGGCGAGAATGGCGACCAGGACCTCATCGTCCCTCAGCAACGCCTGGGCCGCGGCCACCGACAGCGGCTTGGGGTCGGATAGCGCCACATAGTCGGGGAAGGATTTGACGATGTCCGCGCGCGCTGCCCTTGCCTCTGTCTCGGAGCGGTCGATGTCGCTGCGCAGCGTGGCACGGCGCGCCATGAACTGGGCGTGGCCCGGCAGTGCCTTCTCCGCCGCCTCCATCCGTGCATGGAGGGCCATGATCTCGCCGGATCCCTTGGCCGTCGCTTGACTTAGCACACTGAGCTCCTTGCTGATCGCGTCGCGCTCGCGCTCGGCCGCGTCGCAGCCGGCCTTCTGCTGCCCCGGCGGGCAGCGCTGCATCAGGGCCGTCAGCTGCTGCACCAGCTGGGTCTGGCGCTTGATGGTGGGCGCCTGGTCGCGGCTGCGCGCTATGCTGGTGGCGCGGAACTCCTCCAGCAGTGCGCTGTAGGCCGGGTGGGCGCGCTGCACGGCGCTCCAGTCGGCCAGCAGTTTGTTGTCCTCCGCATTCAGCGCCAGCACCCGGTCGGCATTGTCCTGCACGCTCCTGATGCGCCGTCCCAGCTCCGTATCGGTGGTGCCCAGCCGCGCCGCCATCTTGGCGAGCGCCGCGGCCGCCGAGGTGTGCCAAGCGAGCTGGCCGGCGGCGAAGGTCTCCTCCAGCACCTGCGCGCTGCTGGCGCCCGGCTCGGCCCTGAGCTGCCAAATGGCGCGGCACAATCCCACGAAGGTGTCGCGGAATTCCTTGATCTCGTTCTGCACCAGCTGCTTGACGACCTCGTAGGTCGTGTCCTGCCCCGTCAGCAGCCGGATTGCCTCGCGATAGGATGTGCGCGCCGCCGACCAGTTGCCCCGCGCCAGCGCCACGTCGGCAAGATTGGCGTGCCCGCCCGCAGAGAAGGCGTGATTGGTGCCCACCGCGTCCTGGCGAATCTTGAGCGCGCGGCGAAATAGCGGCTCGGCGGCATCGACGCGCCCCATCCTCAGGTGCACCGTTCCGAGCCGATCGAGTGCGTCGGCCACGCTCGGGCTCTCGGACCCGTACACCTTCTCCCTGAGCCGCACCGTTTCGGCGTAGTACTTCTCGGCGGCGGCGAGATTGCCGGCCGCCCGGCTGATGAGGCCCAGCGAGAAGTACTGAATGCCGGTCTGCTCATGCTCGGCACCGTACTCGCGGATGACGAGGGGCAGCGCCCGCTCGGCGAACTGCATGGCGCTGGCGTAGTCGCCCGCCCGGTACAGGGCGTTGGTGGTATCCCGCAGGTCCTGCAGCTGCTTGGATGGCTGCTGGGCATGCCCTGCCGTGGCGAATGCCAACGCCGCGAGCCAGAAAGCGATCAGCCGTGGCCGCAGAAATCCGAGCGCGCCGTTCATGAGCGTGGAACTCCGAAACAGGGATGATCTACTTGCCCGGACACCCGGACGTCAGGTCGCCGGCGCGCGCCACCGGCTTGCCGTTGATGAAAACGTTGGATGCGCCGCCGATGGTAATGCCGCCGCACCCGGTCTTGTCGCCCACCGTGACCGCCGGCTTGCCATTGATGAAGACGTTGGGCGATCCCTGCTCGATCGCAGTGCCGCCGTCCGTTGCGTCACCCTTGCGGGCCGCCGGCATGCCGCCGATGGAGACGTCCCCGCTGCCCTTGGTGATCACGCCCGGCGCTGCGGCGGGCGGAGCCTCCTTGCGCTCCTGCGCCACGGTTGCGCCTGCAAAAGCCAAGGCCAGTGGGCCCAGCATCATCACGGCCAGCAATTTCCGCATCGCGAACCCCGTTCCCTGCTGTCTCGCTCCAACACTCCCGGCTTGGCCTTACCACAACAATGCGTCGCCGCAACCGATAACCACAAACGCCGATCGCCATCCGCACTCTTGTGGGTGACTTGGGCACTGCTGGGGTCGGCAGCGCGCAAGAGGTCGCGATGCACATGCTGGCAACGTACCTGCGTCCGGAGCAGCGCGTCGATGGCAGTCCCAGTTACGCAGAGGCCCAGCCCAACTCTGCGTCCCCGCGAGCTGGAGGATGTCTACGTGCAGTGAGGGATGCAAAATCTCTGCGCGTGTCTTGTCTGCACCAGGCTGCCCCGCGCGGACGGTGATCACCCTCCCCTTGACGGGGAGGGTGGCGAGGCACGTCCTTCACGTGCCGAGCCGGGTGGGGTGAAGCCACAAGGGAAGGCTGCCCCGGTATCTCACTCCCGCCCTCAGGCTCCCCCGATCGGCGGACGCGGCGCGCGTCTGGTTCCTGTAGCAAGTGGATGTGCTGGAGCGACCGCCAGCAGCGCCCGTAACAGGAGAGCGCCTCGTGATGAGAAAGCCGATCGACATGTTTGAGGAGACTGCGCCCGATCTCGAAGCAGACTGGGCGGGGCTGACGCCGGAAGCCCCGCGGAGCATCGCTGCCGCTCGGGCAACCCAGGCGCCGCCCGCCCGCGACCTTGGGAGCAGCGACGCCGTAGCAACGCTGGAAAGCTCACTTGTGACGGGCCCGGACCCTGGCTTTGTGGTGGTGCACGCCTGAGGACTGGCCCGATCACGGGGACGAGTTCGGCGATACGATCTTCGGCTCTTTCAGCGATGACCTGATCTAACGGCCTAGGAAGGCGACGACACCCTCTACGGCTCCAACGGCAACGATGGTCTGGATGGGGGCAGTGACAACGATAAGCTCCACGGCCAGGCCGGAAATGACCGCGGGCGATGCGGGGACGATCTGGCTTATGGCGGCGTGGGCAACGATATCATCGACGGCGGCCCCGGGGCTGGACACCCTTTTTGGCGAAGAAGGCCATGACCGATTGTTTGGGGGAGATCACCGCGATCTCATCTATGGCGGTGATGGCGATGATCGGATCGAAGGGGGTGCAGGGGATGATACGCTAATGGGTGGGCAGGGGGCTGATCTGCTCATTGGCGGCGACGGGTTTGACACCGTGAGCTATGCCGAGGGTCGTGGGTATACATTGATTTTGCACGACGTGACGTTGAACCGTGCCGATGCAGTCGGGCGATACCTATTGGGGCATCGAGCAGGTTCTTCCTGTCCGACTATGGCGACGTATTTTCATGGCAGCAGCGGCGACGATATCGTTTTCGGCGGGTCCGGCTCTGACCTCCTCGTCTGCTTCAAGGGCGGCAACGACATTCTTGATGGCGGCAACAACGATCGACTCCTCTAGAGGCGGCCCGGGCGCCGATATCCTATCGGGTGGCGCCGGGTTCGACACTGGCGAGCTATCTCTCCGCCACTGCGGGCGTCAGCATCGATCTCACCAAGGCCTCGTCGACCTGGACGGGCGATGCGCAGGGCGACGTTCTGACCTCGATTGAACAGTTCGCTCTGTCGAGATTTCGCCGACACGTTCCGTGGAGATGCCAATCCCAACGAGGTCTTTGGGGAAGCTGGGAATGATGTGATCTACGGTCTCGGTGGTGACGACGAAATCCACGGATGGGACGGCAATGATCAACTCTTCGGCGGCGAAAGCCAAGATGTGATTCTTGGCGATCTCGGCGATGACTACCTGCAGGGCAACAACGGCGATGACGAACTGTGGGGCGGCGGTGGCAATGACCGGATGGTCGGGGGCACAGGCCACGATACGCTCTCGGGTGGCCTCGGCGGAGACCTTCTCGTCGGCGAGGTGGGTGCCGACATCTTCCAATATTTGGCCGTCGAAGAGTCGCAGAACATCGCGATCAACGGCGTCAGCCAGCTGGATCAGATCGCCGACTTCACCCAGGGCGAGGACAAGATCGACCTCTCCTTCATCGATGCCAACGGTGCGCTCGCGGGCGACCAGGCCTTCGTCTTCCTCGCCGATCCCGCCAACCATACCGGCGACTGGACCGGCGTGGTGTGGCAGACCACGAATGCCAGGAGCGGCATCACCACCATCTAACGTCTCGGTTGATGCCGACGCTGCCGCCGAGATGCAGATCTACATGTCGCAGGCCTATACGTTCACGGCCAACGACTTCATCCTCTAGCTCGCCTTCCCGGGGCCGGTGCGCGCGCCATGCGCACCGGCCAACCTCCAGCAAGAGGGGGTAACGGTGATCACCCTCCCCTTGACGGGGAGGGTGGCGAGGCACGTCCTTCACGTGCCGAGCCGGGTGGGGTGAAGCCACAAGGGAAGGCTGCCCCTTGTATCTCACCCCACCCCTAACCCCTCCCCGCGTCATGGCGAACCATGCTCCGCATGGGCGGGGAGGGGAACCGGTCGGCGCCAGCGGGGGAGCGGCGGCGCAGCCAGTTTCCAACCAGATAGCCCGCATTCTCGCGGAGATGCGGCGCCCCTTGCAGTTGCGCGCCAGCCCGCCGCCCGATATCTCCAGTTGCCATGGCGCGACCCAAGTCTAGCCCCGAGGCGCAGGATTTGGCCGATATCCCGGCCCTGATCCAGCGCATGCGCGCAGGCGAGCGGCGCGCCGTCTCGCGTGTGGTCACGGAGCTGGAGCGTCTGTCCTCCGCTGCGCCGCGCCTGCTCGAGGCCATGCAGCCCCACCTCGGCCATGCGCTGGTCGTGGGCTTCACGGGGCCGCCCGGCGCGGGCAAGTCCACCCTGATCGATGCCTACACGCGGCACCTGCGCAGCGAGGGCAAGTCCGTCGGCATCATCGCCGTCGACCCGTCCAGCCCCATCTCGGGCGGGGCGATCCTCGGCGACCGCATCCGCATGCCGGCCACGCTGGACGACGACGGCGTGTTCATGCGCTCGCTGGCGAGCCGGGGCCATCTGGGCGGGCTCACGCCGGCGGCGGTGCGCGTCATCGATGCCCTCGATGCCGCCGGCAAGGACGTCATCCTGCTCGAGACGGTCGGCACGGGCCAGACCGACATCGACATCGCCGAGGTCGCCGACACGCGCCTCGTCGTCACCGCGCCCGGCCTCGGCGACGACATCCAGGCCATGAAGGCGGGGCTGCTGGAGATCGCCGACATCCTGGTGGTCAACAAGGCCGACCGCGAAGGGGCCGAGCGCACGGTCCAGCATCTCAAGGGCGCGCTGTCTCTCAAGTCGGGCGCGCGCGCCAAGGTGCCGGTATTGAAGCTCACGGCCACAACAGGGGAAGGCGTCGCCGCGCTCGCCCTCGCCATCGAGGAGGCCGGCGCCGGCCCGGCCGCGCCCGATCCGCATGCGCGCCGCCGCCGCCGCGCCCGCTACCTGATCGCCCGCGCCGCCGCAGACCTCGTCGCCGATCGCATCCGCGCTGGCTCTGGGAGCGAGCTGGACAAGCTCGCCGATGCCGTGCTCGCCGGCACGCTGCTCCCCGCCGACGCCGCCAAGACGCTGATCGAGCGCTGAGTTTGGACCCGACTTGGACTCGACTGGGCCCAACTTGGGGGTCGGCGCGCCTTTCTCCTGCTGGTCTCGGGAGAAGCGCAAATGACCGCGACACGTCGCGCCGGCGATCCGGCGCGCCAAAAATGGCCGTAAAGTTCACCTATGCATACGCCTTGTTGTGCTGCTTCCATTGCCGTCAACGACCAACCGCTGGGGGAAATCCCATGCGCTTCCGTATGTTCGCTCTCGCACTTCTTCCGATAGCCGTTCCGGTTGCCCTGGTTCAGCCGGCGCAGTCGCGCATCGTGTGTGACGGCAGCTATCAGATCGTGCAGGGCCACCCGCTGTCGACGCCCTATTGTCAGGAGCAGAACCTGGCTCGAGTGGCCCGTGCCTATGGCATGCGGGTGTCCGACGAATCCATTCGCCACAGCGAGAGCGTCAAGGCCGGCGTGTGCCGCGCCATCGGCTACGACAACCGCGTTCGCGACGTGTGCCTGCAGTACCAGAACGGCCGCCCGCGGTTCTCGTTCTGAGCCTGCTCGCGCCTACTCGCAATCGCCGGCGCCCAGGCAAGCTCATCGCTTGGGCAGCACCCGGAACGCCTTGCGCCCGCCGATGCGGTAGACCTCGAAGTCGCGGTCGACCGTGAGGATGGTGGAGAGCCCCTCCCGCTCCGCCAGCCGCACTAGCGTCGCATCGGCAAAGTCCATGGGAAGGTCAGCGTACTTGAGCATGAGGCGTTCCAACTCGGGCAAGTCGCTCGTCATCGATAGGCAGCACCTTGATCGAGCGCGAGCGCACGAGACGCCAAGCAGCTTGCAGGCGATGAGGCGTCCTCGATCGATAGTGGAAGAATTCGGTCAAGCACCGCGGCAGTGGTTGCCAGCGGATGGTCCACACGCAAGAAGGCGTCGAGACACGCCGCAGTGCCAGTGGTCACTCTCGTCAACCAGCGCGATGAGAGCGCCAGCGTCAATCAGACCGTGGGGGCGCATCGCGCTGCAAACGCCTGTGCTTGCTACCATCAATCTGGCACTGAACCGCTCCTTCACCTGTTCGGACCCGTAGCGATCCCCCGATCTGATCGTGCCGACAATTTCATGACCTCGCATGCGCAGCCGCCGCTGCAGCGCCTCCTCGTCCTCGTTGGGGCGCTGGGTGCCGAGCCACTCGCGGGCGATGCGCTCGAGCAGGCCGCCGACGCTGGTTCTTTGGGCGCGGGCAGCCTCTTCCAGACTCTGCTTGAGGTCCGGATCGACGCGCCAGCTGTATACTTCTGTCTTGGCCATGCACTACATCGTAGTGCGAGCACGCGCCAGCGTCAATCCTGTGCGCCCTCACGCCGCCGTCGCACCCGCCCGCAGCAGCTTGTAGGTGATGGAGTCGATCAGCGCCTCGAAGCTGGCATCGATGATGTTGGAGGACACGCCGACCGTGAACCAGCGCTCGCCGGTGCCCTTGTCGTGGCTCTCCACCAGCACGCGCGTCACCGCCTCGGTGCCGCCTGTCAGGATGCGCACCTTGTAGTCGACCAGCTCCACGTCCTTGATGCAGGTGCTGGTAGCGGCCGAGGTCCTTGCGCAGGGCCTGGTCGAGCGCATTGACCGGGCCGTTGCCCTCGGCCACCGACCACACCGGCTCCTCGCCGCCGTCGATGAACACCTTGACGGTGGCTTCCGACACCGTCACCAGCTTGCCCAGCGCGTTGTGGCGCTTCTCCACCATCACGCGGAAGCTGTCGACCGTGAAGAAGCGCGGCACCTCGCCCAGCAGCCGGCGCGCCAGCAGCTCGAAGGAGGCGTCCGCGCCCTCGTAGGCGTAGCCCATGGCCTCGCGCGCCTTCACCTCGTCGAGCAGCTGCGTGATGCGGGGGTCGTCGCGGCCAACCGGCACGCCCAGCCGCTCCAGCTCGTAGAGCAGGTTCGATTTTCCCGCCTGGTCGGAGACCAGCACGCGCCGGCGGTTGCCGACGCTCTCGGGCGGCACATGCTCGTAGGTCGCCGGCTCCTTCAGGATTGCGGATGCATGGATGCCGGCCTTGGTGGCGAACGCCGCCTCGCCGACATAGGGCGCCTGCCGATTGGGCGCGCGGTTCAAGAGCTCGTCGAGCAGGCGGCTCGCATGCGTGAGCTTGCGCAAGCGCTCCGGCGTGACGTTGGTCTCGAAGCGCTCGGCGAATTCGCTCTTCAGCAGCAGCGTCGGGATGATGGAGGCGAGGTTGGCGTTGCCGCAGCGCTCGCCGAGCCCGTTGAGCGCGCCCTGGATCTGGCGCACGCCCGCCCGCACCGCCACCAGCGTGTTGGCGACCGCGTTCTCCGTGTCGTTGTGGGTGTGGATGCCGAGCTGCGAGCCCGGCACGTGCTTGCTGACGTCCGAGACGATG
The DNA here is from genome assembly GCA_963827545.1 of uncultured Alphaproteobacteria bacterium. Classification (GTDB taxonomy): domain Bacteria; phylum Pseudomonadota; class Alphaproteobacteria; order Rhizobiales; family Hyphomicrobiaceae; genus AWTP1-13. The sequence continues at coordinate 107,919 of CAWHBI010000028.1, read as the reverse complement.
GCCGCGATCTCGTGCGGCAGCGTGCCGCCGTTGGTGTCGCACAGCACCACCCAGCGCGCGCCCGCCTTGTGCGCGGCAGTCGCCACGGCCAGCGCGTAGGCGCGGTTGGCCTTGTAGCCGTCGAAGAAGTGCTCGCAGTCGAGCATGGCTTCGCGATTGCTCTTCACCACCGCCTCGATCGACTGGGTGATGCCTTCCAGGTTCTCCTCGTTGGAGATGCCGAGCGCCACGCGCACGTGATAGTCCCAGGCCTTCGCCACCAGGCAGATGGCGCCCGCGTGCGCCTGCAAGGTGGCCTGGAAGCCCGGATCGTTGGACACCGAGCGCCCCGCCCGCTTGGTCATGCCGAAGGCGGTGAGGGTTGCGTTGGCGAGCCCAGGATCGGAGCTGAAGAACTCGGTGTCGGTCGGGTTGGCGCCGGGATAGCCGCCCTCGATGTAGTCGATGCCGATGTCATCCAGCGTGCGGGTGATCAGCCGCTTGTCCTCGAGCGAGAAGTCCACGCCCGTCGTCTGCGCGCCGTCGCGCAGGGTTGTATCGAACAGGTACAGTCTTTCCCTAGCCATGCACGTAGTCCCTGCTGCCTGCGCGACGGCATTTTTTCAATGTTCGTGCTCGGCGCTCCGAGCGGCGAGCAAATCCCAATCGCAGGGCGCCTGCGCGCGAACGGGCGCGCAGCGTGGTGTCGAACAGATAGAGGCGCTCGCGGGTCATGGCTTCCACTGCGTGATGAATTGCTCGACGGCCGCCACGAACCCTTCCGCCGTGCCAACCAGTTCCGCCGCGTCGCCCAAATCGATCGTGACAGGCTCGTAGTCGGCGATGGTGCGCAAGTCGAAAGCCAGGCTCAAATCTCTGCCGAGTTGGACATCGAGGCCGCGGTCTTTGACCATGTGCCGTCCGAAGCGCCCGATGACCGTGGCATGACGCTTGACCTGACCGAGGTGCGGATCGACAGCGGCGAGGGCGGTCCGAGCCGCGTGGAACATCGCGAAGTAGGCGCGGTTGACGGCACCATTGGCGTCCGCAACCGCCGGATCGACGAGAAGCCTCGCCGAGCGAGCCGCCGTACGGCCCTTCTCCCAGAGGATTTCACTCACACTGCCTCCATGATCGGCTCGGAGTGCTGCTTGATCTCGCGTACCAGTTCGGGGTTGGCGTAGGTGGACGGGTCGCGCCAAGCAGAGACCGGCAGCGGCCAAGCGCGAATGTAGACCTCGGTTTCCAGCAGGACGTCGAACGTGATCTCTATCAGCCGCTTCTTCTCGTCGAGCAGGGTCCACTCGCCGTCGGCCAGGACCACAGCGACGTCCACATCGACCGAGATCTCATCATCCTCGCCACTCTCCTCGAAGAGATAGTCGAACGCATAGAGGCCGAGCACGCGTGCGCCGTAGGCCTTTTGGACTTCGGACGAGAAGCGGCCGAGGATGCTTCTTTCAAGGGTATTCATCTGTCGGTTCCTGCGTGACGATCTGGCCCATTCGCCTTCACAAATACCCGAGAATCCGTGCCGCAAGGTAAATCGCGCACGCGATCACGAGCAGCTTGATGCCGGATAATAGTACGGATGCTGCCGGAATGGCGGCCGCGTATTGGGATCGCTCATGCGATGTTTCCTTGCGAGCGCCTACTCGGGCTTGTGGCAGACCGCTTCGACATTGTGCCCATCCGCGTCCAGCACGAAGGCGCCGTAGTAGGTCGGGTGATACATGGCTCGGATGCCGGGCGGGCCGTTGTCCTTGCCGCCGGCGGCGATCGCCGCCTGGTAGAACGCGTCGACCTCGGATCGGCTGTTGGCGCCAAAGGCGATGTGGACGCGCGGCGTGGTCTTGCCGGCAGCTGCGAGCCAGAAGAACGGCTTGCCGTCGGCACCCAGGCCCGCCACGTCGACGTTGCCCGTCACCTCCTTCGGGAACTCCATCAGCACCGTAATGCCCAGCGGCTTCAGCGCCGCACTATAGAACGCCTTGGCCGCGGCAAAGTCGGACACGCTGAGGCTGGTGTGGTCGATTGCCATCGAGAAGGGCGCCTGTAGATGGGTCATGTCGCCGCGCAGACCCGAGATAGCCGCCTGGATTCCCTCCGTCGTGTTGGAGACACCCTTCCATGATGACGGGGAGGGGCTAGGGGTGGGGTGAGACGCAGGGAACGGCTCTATGTCATCGCTATCGCTCGACCCAACCTACGCCGTTCTCTCGTGTCCCCCCACCCCAACCCCTCCCCCAAGGGGGAGGGGAGACGCGTTACGCTCGCGGTGACGATTGACCTCATCGCTTGACCTCCCATGTGGTCACGATCTCGCCGGTAGCAGGGTCCTTGCTGTCCTTGAGCTGGATGCCCATGGCGGAAAGCTCGTCGCGGATGCGATCGGCCTCCTTGAAGTTCTTGGCTTTGCGAGCGGCATTGCGGTTGCCTCCCCCTTGAGGGGGGAGGACGGAACGCCACGGGCTTAGCTTGCCGATCGCATCCCTTGCGGCACGGGAGACCGGCAAGCTAAGTCCGATGGCGTTCCTGGTGGGGGTGATGGTGACGCGCGTGGGCCGGTCACCCCCACCCGGCGCGCCACGATCACTTAGCCCCTCATGACGCAGCCCGCGGATCGCGACGGCGATGGAGGCGGGGCTAAGTGATGGCGCGCCGCCCTCCCCCCTCGAGGGGGAGGTGACGCACGTGGCGCGCTCACGGCGGAAGGCAATGTCGCACTCGTGGAGAATCACCGCTTCACTTCCCACGTCGTCACGATCTCGCCAGTCTTGGGATCCTTGCTGTCCTTGAGCTGGATGCCCATGGCGGCAAGCTCGTCGCGAATGCGATCGGCCTCCTTGAAGTTCTTGGCTTTGCGGGCGGCGTTGCGGGCGGCGATCAGCGTCTCAACTTGGTTGTCACCTGCAACTGCGCGTCTAACGGCACCAGATCAATGTAGCAATGCTCGTGAAGTCGGAATGCCACTCGATCCTGCACCATTCCGGCCACAATCGATTGATCTTTTGCTCGATGGCATTCGTGATTGTTGACGCTCTTCCGCCACTGGCGTCTTCGACGCATTCTCGTTGAGAATATGATCTTCGCTCCGATTAAGCCTTTGCATACTTCGTGATTAGGTGGATCGGAGGTGCTCTCCACCCGACGCCTCGGTCCCGCTGGCAAACGGCAGATCCTTTCCATAGGCATCGTGGTACGGTCGACGATAGAGCCCTAGCAATTCAGCGTCCAAACGAGCCGCTCGGCATCATCGTCTTCGCCCGCTTCGGCACGCTTGTGTAGGTCCCTCAGCCGAGTTAGCCTCTGGCGTATTTAGATCGTCAGAAAGCGCCGCAACAACCTCGACATCGGACGTTCCCACTCGACGATGGCACGCAAAGTAGTCGTCAGTGACGGCTTGTCTGAGTTCGCAACCCAGCTCCATAGCTCCTTCTCAGCTTCTTTCAGGCGAGCTGCTCCAATTGATTGGTTGTACGATAGTGCGTCATGAGCATCGCAAGTCGAAGCACCTCACCCGGCCACGCCGACCACCAAATTCTCGGTGGCCAGCAGCTCCCTGATCGTCACGAAATTCCCCAGGCACTTGCTCATCTTCTCGCCCTCGACCTGCAGGAAGCCGTTGTGCATCCACACGTTGGCCATCACGGGGGTGCCGAGCGCGCAGCGGCTTTGCGCGATCTCGTTCTCGTGGTGGGGGAACACCAGGTCGATGCCGCCGCCGTGGATGTCGAACACCTCGCCCAACAGCGCGCCCGCCATGGCCGAGCACTCGATGTGCCAGCCGGGACGTCCGGGCGTCTCGATGCCCGCCGGCGAGGGCCACGAGGGCTCGCCCGGCTTGGAGGGCTTCCACAGCACGAAGTCCATGGGCCCCTTCTTGTAGGGCGCCACCTCCACCCGCGCGCCGGCCTCCATCTCCTCCAGCGACCGGTTGGCGAGCCGCCCGTAGTCCGGCATGGACGCGACATCGAACAGCACGTGGTCCTGCGCCACGTAGGCATGGCCGCGCTCAACCAGCGTCTCGATCAGCCGCACCATGTCGAGCTTGTTGTCGCTGCGGCGGATGTAATCGGTGGCGCGCGGCTCCACCGTCGGCGGCAGCACGCCGAGCGCCGCGACGTCGGCGTGGAACTGCGCGGCCGTTTCCTCGGTCAGCTTCCTGATCGCCGCCTCTGACGGCATGTCGGGATAAAGCTCCGCCGCCCGCGCGTTGATCTTGTCCTCCACGTCGGTGATGTTGCGGGCATAGGTGACGTGCTCGGCCCCGTAGAGGTGCCGCAGCAGCCGGAACAGCACGTCGAACACGATGACGGGCCGCGCGTTGCCGATGTGGGCAAAGTCGTAGACTGTCGGTCCGCACACATACATGCGGACGTTGGCCGGATCGATCGGCCGGAACGGCTCCTTCCTGCGCGTCAGCGTGTTGTAGAGCGTAAGCGTCACGGGTCCCTCGCCGCTGGCGGGGCTTTTTTCTCTGTCATGGATGGCAAAGAAGCGGCCGCGCGCCAGCTCAGTGGCTAGCTCGTTGCAATAATGCCGCAAATGGCGGTCGCGGTGTGTGTGCGCATGGCCGGCATGGCGGGCCTTATCAGCGCTTTCCCCAGAAACGTCAAGCGCGCAGCCCGACAAAAGCAGGGTTGACGTTGACCCCCGGCCGCAACAATCCCATAATTGGCCCTGAGAGTTCGCCGGGATCGGGCACAAGCCGTTTGGGAACTTCGAGAATTTTCCGTATGTCGTCCGCCGGACCGCAAACGCGCACCCGACGCCTCGCCTTGGCCGCTATGTGCCTGGCCGCTGGCGTCGCTTTGACTGCGGCCGATGTGCTGGCGCAGGGCTGGTGGCCGTGGTCGACGCCGCAGGACCGGGGCCCTCCGGTTCCGCGCGAGCCGATGCGGCAGCCGGGGCAGCTGCCTCCAGGGCAACCGTTCCCGCCCGGGCAACCTCTGCCGCCCGGCGTCCAGCCTGCTCAATACGGCCAACGTGGGCCCAGCAACATCTGCCTGCAGCTCGAGCAGCGGCTGGTGGCGGAGACGCAGGGTGCCGGCCAGGGCCGCGAGATGCTGCCCAAGATCGAGAGCGATATGCGCGAGCTGGAGCGCACGGTGCGCTCGGCCACCATCCAACTCGATCGCTCGGACTGCTGGGACCAGTTCCTGTTCTCCAGGACCCTGCGCAACAACCCGCGCTGCAGACAGCTCAACGCCGATGTGGAGAACTCGCGCTTCCGGCTGGCTGACCTCGACCGTCAGCGGCGGCAGATCATGGGCACCGGCGACCGGTCCTTCCAGGACGAGATCATTCGCGAGCTTGCCCGCAATGGCTGCGGCCAGCAGTACATGCAGGAAGCCCGCAAGCGCGACACGTTCCGCAACCCCTTCGCGGCACTGTTCGGGGGGGAGGAGAGCGATGCGCCACGGGGAGCCCCCAATCAGTTCGGCAATCTGCCGTTTGCCACCTACCGCACGCTGTGCGTCCGTCTGTGCGACGGCTACTACTTCCCGGTCAGCTTCTCCACGCTGCCCAACCACTTCCAGCGCGACGCGCAGGTGTGCCAGTCGCAATGCGCGGCACCAGCCGACCTCTACTATCACCAGAACCCCGGCGGCTCCATGGACCAGGCGGTCTCGGCCAGCAGCCAGCAGCCGTATACGAGCCTGAAGGTGGCCTTCCGCTACCGCAAGGAGTACGTGGCGGGCTGCTCGTGCAAGCAGGCGGAATACAAGCCGGGGACCGACAAGAAAGCCGAGGTGCAACCGGTGGCACCCGGCGTCAAGATCGGGGCCAACAGGTAGCTCGCGCGGTGGTCGAGAGGTCGCCGCGAGGGATTGCTGCGGTCCAGTAGACTGGACGCAGGCGGCAGCCGGTAGCGGCGCCCCAGATGTGCGAGCGGGTTATGCGTATGATACCAATTGGCGGCATCGGACGAGACATTGTTGCCATCCGCCGCATTAGCATCGACGACCACTCCAACGTGCGTTACCTGCACGCCAAGTCGATGAGCACCCAGTCAGCCGACGCTCTCTCCGACGCGGAAGCTGCAGCTTTTGTCGCCTTCGTCAGGTCACCGGCCTACAGCTCCTACCTGATGGCCGAGGACGTCTACGGGGCACTCATGGACGGCCAGCTGATCGGCACGGCCGCGTGGCAGGTCAACGGTGACGACGGTCAGATGGCCCGCATCTCCTCGGTCTTCGTGGACCCGCTGTTCATGCGTGCGGGCATCGGCCGCCGCCTTCTTGCCGAGGTGGAGGCCCGCGCCTACCAATCGGGCTTCGACCAACTGGGCGCCAGCACCACCGCCAACGCCGTGCCCTTCTTCGAGAAGCTCGGCTACCAGGTCGCCTCGCGCGGAGTGAAGACGTTTGGACCTGATTGCGCGCTGCCGGTTGCCTTCCTGCGCAAGAGCATGCCCCGCGTGGCGCGGGCCGCCCAGGTGCCTGCCGCTTGATCTTCCACCCGTCTCCCGGCCAGAGCAGTCGCGCCAGAGCGAGGCTGCGCGAGCCGGATTGCCGCGCGCTCCATGCTTCGCGGCAAATCCCGGACAGCCTCGCTGCGCCTCGGCTTCCGGGATGACGGGTGGATTCATTCGCTCGACGCCATTAACCCTCATTGCGCCTTCACCGCTTCGTGATCGCTCTGCCGAAACCGCCAGCGGCACGCGCCGTAACCACCTCACCTCCGGCCGCAGCCCAACACAATTCGGGAGACAGGAATGCGTCCTTCAACAAGTACCAACTCAGCCCTTGCCGTCGTTGCGGCAGCGCTGGCCATCGGCGTCGCCATTGCCAGCAGCCAAGCTGCCACCATCGCCGCCCTGCAGGACGGCACATCCATCGCCTGGATCGACACGGACAAGAAGAAGGTTACCAAGACCGTCCGGCTGGATGGCGGCGCCAAACTCGTCGGAATCGACGTGCGCCCCGCGGACGGCAAGCTCTACGGCATCACGCCGGAAGGAGCGATCGTTGTCGTCGATACCACCACCGGCAAATGGCAGAAGAAAAGCCAGATCTCCGAGAAGCTGCCGACCGGCGTCACCTTCTCCGTCGACTTCAATCCGGCCGCCGACCGCCTGCGCGTCATTACCAGCGGCGGCACGAGCCTGCGCATCAACGTCGATGACGGCAAGACCACTGTCGACGGCCAACTCAAATATGCCGATGCCGACGCCAACAAGGGCAAGACGCCGCGCGTGATCGCCGCCGGCTATTCCAACAGCTTCGCCGGCACCAAGGAAACCGCGCTCTACGACATCGACGCGGCCAACGGCGTGCTGGTCAAGCAGGCTCCGCCGAACGACGGCATCCTCAACACCATCGGCAAGCTGCAGCTCAAGCTGGCAACGCCAGCCGCGTTCGACATCTGGTCTGACGGCAAGGGCGCCAACACCGGCTGGCTTCTGAACGACGGCTAGCTCTTCAGCGTCGACCTCGCCACCGGAGCCACCAAATCCATGGGCCGGGTTTCCGGGCTCAAAGGCAAAGTCGGCGACATCGCTATCATGCCGGCGATGTGAGCCAGCAACGCGGGCGCGGCGGCCACACTTGGGCCAGCCGCCCCGTTGGCCTCAAGCCGCCATCTTGCACGCAGCGCAGATCTGCTCGACGTGCCGGTAGTCGGTCTTAGCGATCCACCGTCGCGAAGTGCTGGTACCGCCACACTCGAGTGTCCGCGGGGAAATCTCAGATCGGCTCGCGGAACTTGTTGGTGATCGGGTAGCGCCGGTCGCGGCCGAAATTGCGCGCGGAGATCTTGACGCCCGGCGCCGCCTGCCGCCGCTTGTACTCGGCGATGTACAGCAGGCGCTCGACCTTCTTCACCGTCTCCGCCGGGTGGCCGCGCGCGATGATCTCGGCGAGCGGCATCTCGTCCTCGACCAGGCACTTGAGGATGTCGTCGAGCACCTCGTAGGGCGGCAGCGAATCCTGGTCCTTCTGGTTCTCGCGCAGCTCCGCCGTCGGCGCCTTGGTGAGAATGTTCTCGGGGATCACGACGCCGCTCGGGCCTTTGCCGCCCTTGGGCGCATGCGCGTTGCGCCAGCGCGAGAGGCGGTAGACCTCCATCTTGTAGAGGTCCTTGATCGGGTTGAACCCGCCGTTCATGTCGCCGTAGAGCGTGGCATAGCCCACCGACATCTCGCTCTTGTTGCCGGTGGTGAGCACCATGGCGCCGAACTTGTTGGAGATGGCCATCAGGGTGGTGCCGCGCACGCGGCTCTGGATGTTCTCCTCTGTGATGTCGGGCTTGGTGCCGGCGAACGTCTTGGCGAGCGCCCTGGCGAAGCCCTCCACCGGCTCGGCGATGGGCACGATGTCGTAGCGCACGCCCAGCGCCTCGGCGCACGCCGCGGCGTCGGCGAGGCTCTCGTTGGAGGTGTAGCGGTAGGGCAGCATCACGCAGTGCACGCGCTCCGGGCCGAGGGCATCGGTGGCCATGGCGGCGACCAGCGCCGAATCCACGCCGCCGGAGAGCCCCAGCACCACGCCGGGAAAGCCGTTCTTGTTCACGTAGTCACGCAGGCCCAGCACGCAGGCATGGTAGGCCGCCGACTCATCCTCCTCGATCGCGACCCGCTCTCCTTGCCGGCACGTCCATCCATTGGACGTCCGGCGCATCTCGACCTGCGTTACCGCCTCCTCCCACGCCGGCATCTGCACGGCGAGGCTGCGGTCGGCGTTGAGCACGAACGAGGCGCCGTCGAACACCAGCTCGTCCTGGCCGCCGACCTGGTTGAGATAGAGGAGCGGCAGCCCGGTCTCGGTCACGCGCGCCACGGCCACGTTCATGCGCAGGTCGGGCTTGGGCCAGTCGAACGGCGAGCCGTTGGGCGACGACCAGGAACTCGGAGCCCGTCTCCTGCAGGCACTCGCACACCTCGTCCTTCCAGATGTCCTCGCAGATCGGCACGCCGATGCGCACGCCGCGGAAGCCGATCGGGCCCGGCATGGGGCCGACGTCGAACACGCGCTTCTCGTCGAACACGCCGTAGTTGGGCAGATCGACCTTGTATCGCAGCGCCTGCACCTTGCCCCCATCGAGCAGCGCCACCGCGTTGTAGAGCCTGCCCTCCTCGGGCCAGATGGTGCCGACCAGAACGCCAGGTCCGCCATCCCTGGTTTCAGCGGCGAGCGCTTCGACCACGCGACGCGCCGAGGCGACGAAGGCCGGCTTGCGCACCAGGTCCTCTGGCGGATAGCCGGTGATGAACAGCTCGGGGAAGACAACGAGATCGGCGCCCTTGGCGGCGGCCTCCGCCCGCGCCTTGCGGAGCTTCGTCGCATTGCCGGCGAGATCGCCGACAAGGGGATTGAGCTGAGCCAGGGCGATATTGAGCGAATTGGTGATTGCGTGCGGCATGGGCCGACATTAGGGCTTGCGCCGCGCACCGCGCAACGCGGCAGATGGCATTGGGAAGGGGAAGCCCGATGTCGTCGCCAGAGCCGCAACCGCGCTTGGGATGGGCGCCATCCTGCTGTGGGCCACGCTGGCCAGTCTCACCGCGCTGCGGGGCCCCATTCCCCCGTTCCAGACCACGGCCATCGTCTTCGCCATCGGCGGCTCGGTCATCGTGCTCGTCGCCGCGCTGCGCGGCCGCGCCGCCCTGCTGAGGCCGACACCAGCCTCCTTGGCGCTCGGGATCTACGGCCTGTTCGGCTATCACGCGCTCTATTTTGCCGCCCTGACGCTGGCGCCGCCCGCCGAAGCGCAGCCTCATCACCTCGCTGTGGGCGCTTCTCACCGTGCTGTTCTCGGGGCTGCTGCCCGGCCATCGGTTGCGCGCTGGCACACGTCGTCGGCGCCCTGCTCGGGTTTGGCGGCGGCCGCGATCCTGGTGCGGGACAAGCTCGGCGCAGGCACCAGCTCGACAGCGCTCCCTCTGGGTTTCGCGCTCGCCCTCGGATGCGCGCTGGTGTGGTCCAGCTACTCCGTCGCATCGCGCCTGCTGGCCTCGGTGCCGAGCGAGAGCATCGCCGCGCCTTGCCTCATCACCGCCGTTCTCGCCGCGCATCTGCAGCCTCGCTCTTCGAGACAATGGACCACGCCGCCGGCTACCTCTCGTGGGCGGCTCTCATTGGCCTTGGCCTCGGCCCCTCGGAGCCGCCTTTCTGCTCTGGGACATCGGCATGAAGCAGGGCAACGTCCGCTGCTGGGCGTGCTGTCCTACGCCGCGCCGATCCTCTCCACTGCGCTGCTGGTGGCACTCGGACTAGCCGAGGCGACCTGGTCGCTCGCCATCGCCTGCGTGCTGATGGTGGCGGCGGCCGTGGTCGCGACGCGGGTCAATGGTTACCCGCCCCGCCTCGCGAGAAGGGGGGAACGTGTCTCCTGCGTTGATCACCCCAAGCCAATCAAACGGAGCAGCTCCGCCCCCGGCAGGCGCTCGTTGCCCTCGAATGCGGCAATGATCGCAGACAGGTGTCCTGGGGCCTCTACTCCGCCGCCCGCCGGTGCGCCCCCGCGCCGTTCGCCTCCTCCTGCTTCAAGCGCTCGGCCAGCAGGAACGCGAGCTCCAACGCCTGCCCCGCATTGAGCCGCGGATCGCAACCCGTGTCGTACTGGCGCAACAGGTCCGCTTCCGAGATCTTCGTCGCTCCGCCCGTGCACTCCGTCACGTTCTGCCCGGTCATCTCGATGTGCACGCCGCCGGGGTAGGTGCCCTCGGCGCGGTGGATGTCGAAGAAGCGCTCGACCTCGCCGACGATGCTGTCGAAGGGCCGCGTCTTGAGGCCGCTGGCCGCCGTCACCGTGTTGCCGTGCATGGGATCGCATTCCCACACCACGGTGCGGCCCGCTTGCTTCACCGCGCGGACGAGCCCCGGCAGGTGCTTCTCCACCTTGTCGGCGCCGAAGCGGCAGATCAGCGTGAGGCGGCCCGGCTCGTTCTTGGGGTTGAGGATGTCGATGAGGCGCAGCAGCTCGTCGGGCTGCAGCGACGGCCCGCATTTCATGCCGATCGGATTGACGATGCCGCGACAGAACTCCACGTGGGCGCCGTCGAGCTGGCGCGTGCGGTCGCCGATCCACAGCATGTGCGCGGAGGTCGCCACATAGTCGCCCGAGCCCATCAGCTCGTCCCGCCGTGTCAGGGCCTGCTCGTAGGGAAGCAGCAGGGCCTCGTGGCTCGTGTAGAAGCTGGTCGTGCGCAAAGCCAGCGAGTTCTCCTCGGTGATGCCCAACAGCCGATTGACCTCCACCGTGCGCTCGATCTCGCGGGCGAGCTTGTCGTAGCGGGCCTCGATGGGCGTGCCCTCCATGAACTTCAACTCCCAACGGTGCGCGTTGGCGAGCGAGGCGTAACCGCCGTCGAGCAGGGCACGCAGGAAATTGATGGTGGCTGCCGACTGCCGGTAGGCCTGAAGCTGCCGCCTCGGATCGGGGATGCGCGCCTCGGCCGTGAAATCGGGCCCGTTGATGATGTCGCCGCGGTAGCTCGGCAGCTCCTTGCCGTCCTTCTTCTCCGTGTCGGAGGAGCGCGGCTTGGCGAACTGGCCCGCGACGCGGCCGACCTTCACCACCTGCCGGTTGCCGACGAACACGAGGATCAGCGCCATCTGCAGGAACAGCTGGAAGTAGTCGCGGATGTAGTCGGTCTTGTGCTCCTTGAAGCTCTCGGCGCAGTCGCCCGCCCTGCAGCAGGAAGCTTTCGCCGGCCGCCACGCCGGCAAGCTTGGCCTTGAGGTCGCTCACCTCCTTTACAAAAACCAGCGGCGGGAAGTTGCGCAAATCCTGCTCGACCGCTTCCAGGGCCGCTTGGTCCGGGTAGTTCGGTACCTGGAGAATAGGCTTTCCTCTCCAACTGTCCGGCTTCCAGGTGGCGGGCATGCTCGATACTCCTGCAAGCCCCGAGGGTTTGGCAGACCGCTTGCCGCGGTCCCCCAGGGAACGAAATCCACTTCTTTCTTTCGGCTTTGTGGCGGCCCTTATAGGGAACCGGACTGCGTCTGACAAATCCCGGGGGCGCGCTGCCCTTGCGCTTCAATGCCAATGCATTACCTTAACGTTTACGTTAACGTCAGAAGGATGTGTGGCCATGCTGACCGCGATCGAGCAAAGCCGCGAAAACCAGACCTCTCCTGTTGCGGCCCGGGAGGTCCAAATCCCCGCCGAGGACGGTCGCCTGCTGGCGGCCAGCCTGTTCGGACCCACAACTCCCGCCACCCGCACCCGGCCCCTCACCGTGGTTGCCGGTGGGGCCGGCATCGCCCGCCGCTACTACGCAAGGTTCGCCGCGTTCATCGCCGAGCGTGGCCGCCTCGTGGTCACGTTCGACTACCGGGATGTCGGCGGCTCGCGCACGGGATCGCTCAAAGGCTCGGCCGTGCGCATGCGCGACTGGTGCACCCTCGACGTCCCAGGCGTGCTGGCTTGGGCCGCTCGCGAATACCCAGGCCGGCCAATCCACTGGGTCGGCCACAGCATGGGCGGCTTCGCCACCGGCCTGGCGCACAACAACCATCTGATCGCGCGCCAGCTCAACATTGCCACACTGAGCGGCTACTGGCGCCACATGGCCGTGCCCGAGCGCTATCGCGTGCGGGTGCTGATGGGGCTCGCCGGTCCAGCCATCGTACGGCTCGCTGGCTATTTGCCCGGCATACTGATGGGCGGCGAGGACATGCCTGGACCGGCGTTCCTGGAATGGCGCCGGTGGTGCATGACGCCGGAGTTCCTGTTCGGGGACCGAACCCTGCCCGAGATCGCCAACTTCACCCGCTTCCGTGCCCCCATCCGTTTCGCCCAGGTCGAGGACGATGCGTGGGGCACGCCTGCGGCCGTCGAGGCCATCGCCCAGCATTTCAAGACCAGCGCCGACCACTCGATCTGGCGGGTTCGCCTGTGCGATGCCAATGCCCGCAGGATCGGCCATCACGGCTTCTTCCGCAGCGAGTTCCGTGACACGCTTTGGGCGCCTACGGTCGCCTGGCTGGACGGCAATACTCCGTCCTAACCACGGCGCTGGCGTCGATTTGAAGCCCCGCCAATTCATGGCACCATGCCGGCATGGTGCTGAAGGAACCGTCATTCACGATCGGCATCGAGGAGGAATACCTCCTCGTCGACCGCGACACCCGCGACCTGGTGCGCGAGATACCCCCTGAGCTGTTCCGGGATTGCGAGCAGGCACTGCGCGGCCAGGTGGCGCGCGAGTTCCTCAAATCGCAGATCGAGGTGGAAACGCGCGTTCACACGACGCCGCGGGCCGCCGGCGAGGAGCTGCAATCCCTGCGCCAGACCGTGGCACGCCTGTCCGCCCAGCACGGCCTTGCTCCCATCGCCGCTTCCACGCATCCCTTCGCCCGCTGGAGCGCGCAGCAGCCCACCGAGCGCGAGCGCTACCAGGCGATCGCCAAGGACCTTGCCGGCGTCGGCCGTCGCCTCGTCATCTGCGGCATGCACGTGCACGTCGGTATCGACGATGAAGAGCTGCGCATCGACCTGATGAACCAGGCGCGCTACTTCCTGCCCCATCTGCTGGTGCTGTCCACCTCCTCGCCGTTCGCCGAGGGCGAGGACACGGGCCTCAAGTGCTACCGCCTCGCGGCCTACCAAGAGCTGCCGCGCACGGGGCTGCCCGGGCGCTTCGAGAGCTGGGAGGAATACCGCCAGACCATCGATATCTTGGTGCGCAACGGCATCATCGAGGACGCCAGCAAGATCTGGTGGGACTTGCGCCCGTCGGCCAAGTTTCCCACGCTGGAGATGCGCATCACCGATGTCTGCACGCGGATCGAGGACGCCGTGTGCGTTGCCGCCATGTATGTGAGCATCGTGCGCATGCTCTACCGCATCCGCCGCTCCAACCAGACCTGGCGCAGCTATCCCCTGTTCCTGCTGTCCGAGAACCGCTGGCGCGCCCAGCGCTACGGGGTCGACGGCACCCTGTTCGACTTCGGCAAGGGCGAGCTGGTGCCCTTCCGCGACCTCGTCGACGAGCTGCTGGTGCTGGTGCGCGAGGATGCCGAGGCGCTCGACTGCTGGCCGCAGGTTGAGCACGCCCGCACCGTCGTGGCGCGCGGCACCAGCGCCGACGGGCAGGTCGCCTGCTTCAACCGCCTGACGGCTGAGGGTGCCTCGCGCGAGGATGCACTCGAGGGCGTGGTCGACCATCTGATCGCGGAGACGCTGGGCGACCTGGGGTCAGACCCCTCGCCTCCGACGTGAAAGGACAAAAGCGCGGACTGCGCGAGGGGTCTGACCCCTTCACATCTTCACAACGCCGCCGCCATGCCGCCGTCCACCGCCAGCTCGGCCCCGGTGACGTAGGACGCCTCATCGCTGGCGAGGAACAATGCGGCCTTGGCTATCTCCTCGGGCCGCCCGAGCCGGCGCAGGGCGGTGGAGTCGACCAGGGCCTTCTGCAGCGCCGGCATGCGCAACACCCGCTGGGTCAGTGCCGTCTCGACGAAGCCAGGGCACAGCGCGTTCACGCGGATGCCGAAGGGCGCATACTCGACAGCGAGCCCTCGTGTCAGTGCCGTGACCGCACCCTTGGTGGCCGAGTAGGCAGTGAGCTGGCGCAACCCGCGATGGGCCATGATCGACGCCACGTTGATCAGCGACCCGCGGCCTGAGGCCTTGAGCAAGGCGAAGCCATCGCGTGCAACACGCACGACGCCGTCCAGATTGACTTCGCGGATTCTCACCCAATCCGCGTCGCTCAGGTGGCGGAAGTCGCCGCGCACGTTGAGGCCGGCATTGTTGACCAGCACGTCGAGCCGGCCGTGTGCCTTTTCCACGGCCCGGAACATGGCGGCGACGTCCTGGCCGCGCGAGACGTCGGTGGTGATGGCCTGCGCACCCGCCCCGGTCTTCACGATCTCGCCGGCCACTGTCTCCGCCGCAGGGCCATTGACGTCCGTCACATACACGTGCGCGCCTTCGCCGGCGAACACGTGCGCCGTCGCCCGACCGATGCCGGAGCCGGCCCCCGTGACCAGCGCAATGCGGCCCTCAAGACGTTTCATCGTAGCCCTTCTTCTTTTCGATCGGCTCTGTTCTCGCCGCGGGCCTGGCTGGCGCAGCCCACTTCTCGCGCATCGTCACCAGCTCCTCCGACACGGTCGGATGCAAGGCGATGGTGGCATCGAAGTCGGCCTTGGTGGCGCCCAGCTTCATGCGCAATCGCTGCCATTTGCACGATCTCGGCCGCATCGGCGCCGAGGATGTGGCAGCCGACGACCTTGTCGGTCTCGCCGTCCACCAGCAGCTTCATGATCATGAATTCGTCGCGCCCCGACAGCGTGTGCTTCAGGGGGCGGAAGCGGGCCTTGTAGACGTCGAGCTTTGGGTAGCGGGCGCGGGCCTCGTGCTCGGGCAGGCCCACGGTGCCGATCTCGGGCGTCGCGAACACGGCCGTCGGCACCAGCTCGTGGTCGACGGCGGTGGGCTTGCCGCCGAACACGGTGTCGGCAAAGGCATGAGCCTCGCGGATGGCCACGGGGGTGAGGTTGACCCGGTCGGTCACATCGCCGACGGCATAGATGCTCTCCACCGAGGAGCGGGACCATTTGTCGACCTTGATCTCGCCGTTCTCGCCAAGCTCGACACCGGCCGCCTCCAGGCCAAGCCCCTTGGTGTTCGGCAGCCGACCGATCGCGAACATGACGCCGCCGACCTCCAGCTCGGTGCCGTCCTTCAACGTCACCGTGTGCTGCAGGCGGCCCTGCTCGATGGACGCGATCTGTGCATTCACGCGCACGTCGATCTCGCGCTTGAACAGCTCGGCGGTCAACCCGTCGCGCAGGTCCTCGTCGAAGCCGCGCAGGATCTTCTCGCGGCGATAAAGGAGCGTTGTTTCCACACCCAGCCCCTCGAAAATGCCCGCGAACTCGACGGCGATGTAACCACCGCCCACCACCAAGATCGAGTCGGGCAGCTCCTTCAGATGAAATGCCTCGTTGGAGCTGATGGCGTGCTCTGCGCCGGGCACGTCAGGCATCACCGGATGCCCACCAGTGGCGATCAGGATCACCTTGGCCGTCACCTTGCGCCCGTCGGAAGCGAGAACGACCGTGTGGGCGTCGGCCAGCGTCGCGCGGGTGTGAAATACCTTAGCGCCGGCCGCCTCGACGTTGCGCCGGTAGATGCCCTCGAGCCGCTTGATCTCGGCATCCTTGTTGGCAACGAGCGTGGGCCAATCGAACCGGCTTCCCCTGATGGTCCAGCCGAACCCCTCCGCGTCTTCGAACTCGTCGCGGAAGCGGCTGGCGTAGACGAACAGCTTCTTCGGCACGCAGCCGCGGATCACGCAGGTGCCGCCGAAGCGGTATTCCTCGGCAATGGCCACCCGCGCCCCGTGCTGCGCCGCCACACGCGCTGCGCGCACCCCGCCGGAGCCCCCGCCGATGACGAAGAGGTCGAAATCGAAATCGCTCATCTGCCGGCGCTCACCGCTTCTGCCCCGGCCGCTGCGCCAGTGCGCGCCTGACGAATTCGGGATCTGCGGCGATGACCTTGAGGTACGCCCGGTTCGCCTGGTCAGGCTCGGTCCTCCCTTGCTCCCAGTCTCTCAGCGTGCCAATCGGGATGCGATACGCCTCGGCAAACTCCTCCTGCGTCATGCGCAGCGCGCGGCGCACAATGTAGGCGCGGGGTCGGCGTTTCATGCGCGCCCGGTCGGCGTGCGTCAGCGGCTTGTTGTCTGGGTCCGTCTTGGCGAGCGCGATCACCTGCTCGTCGCTCAGTGCGTCGAACCTTGCCCAATCCATACCGCCGTCAGGGGTCCGCCGAACACGCCTCGCGGGGGCCCGAGCACCTGAGTCTCGGCCCTTAGAGGTCCTGACTGAAGTAGTCGTCTTGCTCATGCCTTGTCGCCTTCCTGGCAGAGATGATGCGGATGCGGCCCTCGCGCTCCGTGTAAATGACGCTCAGCAGCCGTCCGCGGGCCATTCCGATGGTGTTGAAACGATCCTCGCCGTAGTCATCGCGGTGATCGATCTGGTCAACGTTGTGCGGGTCGTCGAACACCAGCTTTGCCACCTCGAAGCTGACCTGATGCTTCCGCAGATTGGCGCGTGCTTTGGCATCGCTCCATTCAAACCTATCGTCCTGCACAATATACGGAGGCCCCGTAGTTAATCAAGGTTGTCAAGCATCTTCGCGCCATGCAGCCGATGTCATGGAGCCTAGTCGGTTTGCGAATCCTCGTCGCGCTCCAGCACGACGACCCCGTCGGGCCCGCGCGATGATGACCGCACTGGCAATCCTGAAGCCGGCGCAAGCCCTCGAGCGCACCGGGTACAGCGCGCCAGGCTCACAGCTCGATCCCGCGCTTCGTGCGGAGGCCGACGCGACATCGCCCCACCTCTGCGCCGACCGGCGCGGCGCTGACGGCATCGAGGATGGCGGCGAGCGCGTCGAGCCCGCCGCTGCCGAGGTCGATGTGCGTGGCGATAGTGCAGCCATCGTCACGGATATCCTCGTTCGCCGCGGTAGTGCACGAACCCTTGCGAGGTGGGCTCGTTCGGCTGCGCAGCTGCGGTGCAGTTCCATTCTTCGATCGCGCCGTCGATGGTGGCGAGGATCTCAGCTACCCGCTCGGGCGTGAACGCGGTCCGCGCGGTGAGCTGCAGCCAGACATCGGGTAGCGTGTACAGCTTTGCGTCGACGTCGAAGCGAAACCGGTTGCGCGCGAACCGATCGCCGGTATCGATCTGCGTGGGGTGTGCGATCTCGGCGGGAAACTCCTGCCAGAAGAACTCGAGGTCATCAGCACCGCGCTCTGGCGTGAGCCGTCGGATCGGCACCGGTGGTCGAGCGCCAGGCCAGCACTGCGGGGTAGCCCACGTTGTCGCGCCCAACCAGGTACCCCTCGACGCTCGCGATCGTCATGCCGCCGGTGCTGCGAGTACTGCACCATGAAACCGTCGTCCGGCGGCATCAGCGCATGATGGCCGTCATCCAGCGCGACCTGCGCCAGCGTTCGCGCGTGGGCGACGAGCTGGCGCGACAGCTCGTCAGCGACGGCGGGTGCCATCGGGATCTGCTCGAGGAGCAGCGCGTGCCACTTGGGTGATCGCCATGCGCTGCCTTACCAGGCGCCCGGCTGCGCGTCCGGTTCCTCGTCGCGCTCCAGCACGACGACCCCGCCGGGCCCCGCGATGATGGCCGCATCGGCGATGCCGAGAAAAAGGCCGCTCTCGACGACGCCGGGGATGAGCTTGAGGGCCTCGTCCAGCGCCTCCGGCTCCTCGATCCGCCCGAACGCGCAATCGAGAATGAAATTCCCGCTGTCGGTCACGAAAGGCTGGCCGTCACCCTTCAGGCGCAACTTGATGTCGCCCACACATCCTGCATCGGAGGCCAGCACCTCCATCATGTTGCGCGTGGCGGCCAGGCCGAAGCGCACCACCTCAACGGGCACCGGAAACTTGCCAAGCGTAGCCACCCGCTTCGACTCGTCGGCGATGACCACCATGCGCCCGGAGGCGGTCGCCACGATCTTCTCGCGCAGCAGGGCGCCGCCGCCCCCCTTGATCAGGCGCAACTCTTCGTCCAGCTCGTCTGCACCATCAACCGTGAGGTCGAGGAAGGGCTGGTCGTCGAGGCTGATGAGAGTGATCCCCAGCCCCTCGGCCTGCGCCTTGGTGGCCTCCGAGGTCGGGACGCACCTGAGCTTCATGCCCTCCTTGACCCTGCGCCCCACGAGATCGACGAACCGGGCCGCCGTCGAGCCGGAACCCAGGCCCAGCGTCATGCCGTCCTGGACCAGGGTCAGCGCGCGCTCGGCGGCCTGCTGCTTCCACTGGTCTGCGGTCATGTGGGCTCCGTCGGGCTCCCCTCTCCCCACTCTTCAGTGGGGAGAGGGTCAGGGTGAGGGGCGGCACAAGGCGCCGACGTCATTTGAGGCCGCCCCTCACCCCGGCCCTCTCCCCGCGCTGATGGTGTGTGCGGTAAGGCCGGCGAGGCGCGGGGAGAGGGAGGGCTCACAGGCCGCCCATCAGCATGTACTTGGTCTCCAGGAACTCCTCGATGCCGTGGTGCGAGCCCTCGCGCCCGAGCCCCGACTGCTTGTAGCCGCCGAACGGGGCAACCTCGTTGGAGATGATGCCCTCGTTGATGCCGATGATGCCGCACTCGATGGCTTCGGCCACGCGCCACACGCGGCCGATGTCGCGCGCGTAGAAGTAGGCAGCGAGACCGAACGGTGTGTCATTAGCCTGCGCGATCACATCGGCCTCGGTCTTGAACTTGAAGAGCGGCGCGACCGGCCCGAACGTCTCCTCGCGTGCCACCATCATCTGGGATGTCACGTTGGCCAGGATGGTCGGCTCGTAGAAGTTGCCGCCCAGCGCATGCCGCTTGCCGCCCAGCACCACCTGCGCGCCGTGTTTCAGGGCGTCCGCCACGTGCTCCTCGACCTTCTCGATGGCGGCCTTGTTGATGAGCGGGCCGGTGGTGACGCCCTCCTCGGTGCCGGGCCCCACCTTCATCCTCTTCACTTCGACGGCCAGCTTCTCGGCAAAGGTGCCGTAGACGCCCTCCTGCACATAAATGCGGTTGGCGCACACGCAGGTCTGTCCGGCGTTACGGTACTTGGAGGCCATCGCCCCCTGCACGGCCTTGTCGAGGTCGGCGTCGTCGAACACGATGAACGGCGCGTTGCCCGCCAAGCTCGAGGCCCAGTTTCTTGATGGTAGGCGCGCATTGCGCCATCAGCAGCCGGCCGATCTCGGTGGAGCCGGTAAAGGTGAGCATGCGCACGTCCGGGTTGGAGGTAAGCTCCTTGCCGATCACGCTGGCCTTGCCGGTGATGACGTTGAACACGCCCTTGGGGATGCCGGCGCGTTCGGCAAGCTCGGCGAGTGCCAGGGCCGTCAGCGGCGTCTCGGAGGCCGGCTTGCAGACCACGGTGCAGCCGACCGCCAGTGCGGGCGCCACCTTGCGCGTGATCATCGCGGCAGGGAAGTTCCAGGGCGTGATGGCGGCCACTACGCCGACGGGCTGCTTGATGACGACGATGCGGGCATCCGACTTGAAGGTGGGAATGGTCTCGCCGTAGACGCGCTTTGCCTCCTCGGCGAAGAACTCGACGAAGCCCGCGGCGTAGAGGATTTCCCCCTTCGCCTCGGCCAGCGGCTTGCCCTGCTCGTTGGTGAGCAGCAGCGCCAGCTCGTCGGCATGCTCGACCATCAGATCGAACCACTTGCGCACGCGCTTGGAGCGGTCCTTGGCCAGCATTTTCGACCAGGCCGGAAAGGCGCGGGTTGCCGCGCTGATGGCCTGGCGCGTCTCGGCTTCGCCGAAGTCGGGCACCCGGGCCATGATGTCGCCGGTGGCCTTGTTGGTGACGGGCACCTTCGGCTCGCCGACCCATTGGCCATCGACATAACACTTGTTCTTGGCAAGGCTGATCGTGGGCTTGTCCATGCTGACGCCTCCACACGGCTGGCGCCCGCCCTCGGGCGCGGGGAGTTATCGGCGACCTGTCTATGCCGATGGCCGCGTGCAAGCAAGAGGAGGGCTCAGACCCCTCGCGCCCACGTCGGTGACCGGTCGAGACGGCAGGGCGAGGGGTCTGACCCCTTCCCGCGCCCGCAAAAGCCGCTTAGTTTGCGCCGCTCTTGTCCAACGCTCGGCCGTTCATGCCTGTCCCCTTGCGCGATCTCACCATCGTCTTCGACCTCGACGGCACCCTGGTCGATACCGCGCCCGACCTGGCCGCGGCCGCGAACCACGTGTTCGGCCTGATCGGCCTCGCCCCGGTATCACCCAAGCAGCTGCACCCCTTCATCAGCCGCGGCTCGCGCGCCATGATCGAGGAGGGGCTGCGCCTTCATGGCGTGGCGAAATCGGAGGCCGAGGTCACGCACCTGCACGGGCTGTTTTTCCCATACTATGCCGAGAACATCGCCGTGCTGAGCCGACCATTCGAGGGCGTCCCGGCACTGCTCGATGCCCTCTCGCAATCGGGCGTGCGGCTTGCGGTGTGCACCAACAAGTTCGAGGCGCCGTCCAAGTCGCTGCTGCGGCAACTGGCCCTCGACCATCGCTTTGCCGTCATCGCAGGCCGCGATACCTTCGATGTGTTCAAGCCGGCGCCCGGCCACCTCACCCGCACCATCGCCATGGCCGGCGGGCGGGCGGATCGCGCCGTCATGGTCGGCGACAGCGAGGTCGACTTCGCCACCGCGGCCGCAGCAGGCGTCCCCTCGATCGGCGTCACCTTCGGCTACACGCCGCGCCCGGTGCGCGAGCTGGGCCCCGGCGCCGTCATCGATCACTACCGCGAGTTCATGGGTGCGCTGGAGCAGGTGATGGCCAAGCGGGGTCAGACCCCTCGCGGAAACGCTGGCGACCCTTCAGGACGGTAGGGGCGTGGGGTCTGACCCCCTTCAATTCCTGGCGGAACCCCTGGAACACGCGATCGCTTCGCGGCGTTCGCCCCAGATCGCAACCACGATGGCAAGGAGGCAGCATGACCAGTGCATCGCGCACCGTGCGACCCAAATTCGCTCGTGTCTGGCGCGGCCGCACCACAAGGGACAAGGCCGACGCCTACGAGCACTATTGGCTCGAGAACGGGATCGGGCCGCTCCAGGCCAAGGGCGCGCTCGGCGTGCAGATGCTCCGCGAGGATCTGGAGACGGAGACGGAGTTCGTGACGGTCTCGTATTGGGAGAGCATCGAGGCCATGACGGGAGGAGCCGGCGCGGATCCCCGCCGCACGCACCATCTCGAGCGCGACCCGGAGTTCCTCGTCGAGCTGCCGGAACGGGTGCAAATCCTGACAATTCTCGAAACGCGCGGCCGGTGCGCAAGCGGTCCTGACGCGACCTGAGGGAGAGAGGGATCAGACCCCTGTCGCCGGAGCCCCTGCCTCAGGAATCGGGTGGACTCGGCGCCCCGCACCCGCTTATCAAGCGGCCTCCTCTGTCACCCCGGCTCCTCCCATGCGCGCCACCGACTGGCTCCTGCTCGTATTCCTCTCCGTCCTCTGGGGCGCGACCTTCTTTTTCGCCGCGCTCGCCCTGCAGGGGCTGCCGCCGCTCACCCTGGTGCTGGCGCGCGTGGCGCTCGCGGCGCTCATCCTGATACCGCTTGTCGCGGCCTTCGGCCACGGCATCCCGGTGACATTCGCCGCGTGGCGGCCGTTCGCCGTGCTGGCGGTATTGAACAACGTCATTCCTTTCACGCTTATTTTCTACGGCCAGACGCGCATCGCCAGCGGGCTGGCCTCGGTGCTCAATGCCACCACACCCCTGTTCACACTGGTCATTGCGCGCGTCTTCGCCGGCGAACAGCTTGCCGCCAACAAGATCGCCGGCGTGCTGCTCGGAATCGCCGGAGTGGGTGTCCTGATGGGGCCGGCCGCTTTCGATGCGAACGCCTCCAGTGTCATCGGCATGTTGTGCGTGCTCGGCGGTGCCATGTCCTACGGCTTCTCCGCCCTGTGGATGCGCCGCTTGCGGCACGTGCCGCCGCTGGTCTCGGCCGGCGCGCAGCTGACGTGCTCGGCGGTGGTGCTGTTGCCCATCGCCGGCTTCGTCGACCGATTCTGGCTGCTGCCGGCGCCTAACGCGTCGGTCGTTGCGGCCGTGATCGGGCTGGCCGCGATCTCGACCGCGCTCGCCTACATCGTGTTCTTCCGCATCAGCGCCACGGCAGGACCAAGCAACGTCATGCTGGTGACCCTGCTCATTCCCGTGACAGCCACCGCGCTCGGCGTCCTCATCCTCGACGAGACGCTGACAACGAACCAGATTACGGGCGCTCTCGTCATTGCCTCGGGTCTCGTGATCATCGACGGCCGATTGCTGGCGTGGGCAGCACGCAGCGTAGGTTGGGTCGAGCGGTAGCGATGACCCAACAGTGAGGTCCCCATGTCCCACGAAAGTCGGGTCTGCGCTTCGCTTGACCCAACCTACGCAGCGGCCGCAGCCAAATCGACCGCGAACCGATCGACCGTCTCCGGGCTCGTGTCCCAGGCGCACATCAGCCGGCAGCCCGCCGGGCCCCAGGCGTAGAACCGCCAGCCTCTCGCGCGCAGCTTCTCCTGCACGTCAGGCGCCAGTTCGATGAACACGCCGTTGCTTTCGACCGGCGCCATCAGCCGGACCCCGTCCACTCTCGAAATGCGCTCCCACAGTCGCCGCGCCATGGCGTTGGCGTGGCCGCGCGTTCTTGAGCCAAGTGCCGCTCTCCAGCAGGCCCACCCAGGGCGCCGCCACCAGGCGCATCTTGGAATTGAGCTGGCCGGCCTGCTTGACCCGCCATTCGAACTCCTCCGCCAGCCCGCGATCGAAGAACAGCACGGCCTCGCCAGCGGCCAGCCCGTTCTTGACCCCGCCGAAGCACAGCACATCGATACCGAGGCGCCAGGACAGGTCGGCGGGGCTGCAGCCGAGGGCCGCCACCGCATTGGCAAAGCGGGCGCCGTCCATATGCACCTTGAGGCCGTGGCGGCGGGCGGTCCCGGTCAGGGCCTCGACCTCCCGGCGGGCATAGACGGTGCCCATCTCCGTCGCCTGCGTGAGGGAGAGGACCCGCGGCTTGACGCTGTGAATGCCTCTGCCCTTGGCCACCAGGGCCTCCACCGCCTCCGGCGTCAGCTTTGCGATCGGCGTGTCGGCGGTGAGTAGGCTGGCGCCGCCGCTGTAGAAGCCGGCTGCACCAGCCTCGTCGGTCGCGACGTGGCTTTCCGCGTGCGCGATCACGGCATGGTAAGGGCGGCAGATGTGGCCGAGCGCCAGCGCGTTTGCCGCCGTGCCGCTGAACACGAGGAACACCGCGCAGTCGGTCTCGAACAGCTGGCGCAGGAGGTCGCAAGCCTTCCCGGTCCAAGGATCGTCGCCATAGCCCGTCACGTGCCCCTCGGCGTTGGCTCGCAGAAGCGCTTCCAGCGCCTCGGGACAAATGCCGGCGTTGTTGTCGGAGGCGAACTGCTGGGGCATTGGGGCAAGCCTCTTGAGGGTCGGACCGCGGCAGGATAGTGGCGGGGGGCCGGTCGGTCACCCGACCATTCGCCGTTTGCTTTTCGTTGCGGTGTCGGGCCGGATCAGCGCAACATGGGGCTGATGCCGGTGCAAGGGGGGACAGCAGGCGCGCAGCTGCGGCTGGGCGGGCTCGAGTGGGGACTGATGGTCCTCCAGTCGATGCTGTGGGGCAGCTCCTATTTCTTCATCGCCGTTGCCCAGCCGGAGCTGCCGGCCCTCACCATCTCGGCCTTGCGCGCACTCCCGGCGTCGGCAGCCCTGCTGCTCATCGTGCTCTCCCTCGGCTACCGCCTGCCGGCGACGCTGGCCGAATGGCGGCTGTTCATCGCCTTCTCGGCGTTCAACACCGTGCTCCCGTTCCTCCTGATCGTGTGGGGCCAGGCCAGGGCGACGGGTGGCGTGGCTGCCATTCTCAACGCTGCCGCCCCGCTGTTCGGCATTTTTCTGGCGCACCTCCTCACCCACGACGAGAAATTGTCGTGGAACAAGCTTCTGGGGATCCTGGTCGGCATCGGCGGGGTCGGGATCCTGGTCGGGTACGATTTCGCCATCGGCTCGACCACCGACCTGCTGGCCCGGCTTGCCCTGCTCGCCGCCCCCCTCTGCTACGTTTGCGCCAACATCTTCGCTCGCACCCGTCTCGGCCGCTATCCGCCGTTCGTCGTCGCGGCAATGCAGATGCTGGGCTCGATCTTCATCACCCTGCCGTTGGCTGCCGCCGTGGACCAGCCCTGGCAACTGCCGATGCCTTCCCTCGCGGCGCTCGGCGCCATCGTCGGCATGGGCGTGTTGGGCTCGACGCTGGCACCGCTGTGCCACTTCACGGTTCTGCAGCGCGCCGGCGCCACCAATGCCTCGCTCGTCACGCTGATCATGCCCGTGACCCCCATCGTGCTCGGCGCCGTCTTCCTTGGGGACCGCCTGTCGACCCGGGACATGCTGGGCGCGCTCGTGATCGCCACCGCCCTCATCATCATCGACGGACGGATCTCTGCGGCTCGCGAAGCGCCGCTCGGCCCGCTGATCAAGCTGCATACTCCACAAGTGTGTGGTCCTGCCGGCCCAATCGGTCAATGATCACCAGCTTGCCGAGGCAGGCCTCGACACGAAAACCGACGCCACCTCACCCCACCACCCGGTGCCGCCAGACCTTGCGCACCAGCATGATCAGCCCGGGGAGGAACACGAGGTCGGCAAGCAGCGAGGCCACCAGCGTCGTCCCGCACACGAAGCCGAAGGTGCGCAAGCTCGGCAGATCCGAGAACACCGTCACGCCGAGGCCGAAAGCCAGCACCAGCGTCGTCAGGATGATGGCCGGGCCCACCAGGACGCGCGCGTTGCGGATCGCAAGGTCGGGCCGCGGCTCCTTGCGCTCCTCCAGGCTCAACCGATTGAAGAAATGGATGAGTGCGTCGATGGCAAGGCCGAACACGACCAGCAGTGCCACCACGGACGCAAACTCCAGCCCCGCACCCGTAGCCCACAGGATCGCGCCGGATGCGACCACGGGATAAAGCCCCGGCAGCAGGCTGACGAGCCCGACGAACACGGATCGGAACGAGATTGCAAGCAGCACGGCCGCGAAGGCCACGCAGAGCGGCAAGGCCTCGTTGAGCTGAGAGATCATGCGCGCGCTGTTGCGCGCCGCGATCGCCGGCAGCCCGGTCACGGAGATGCGGAAATCCGGATGCTGCTTGCGCACGGCATCCAGCGCCCGATCGACCTTCTCGACCACGGGAAGAATCTGGCTGGAGTCCACGTCGGGCAGCCGCCCCGTCACAAGCACGGCGTCGCCCTCCTTGGCAATGAAGCGGCGCACCAGGTGCTCGGGCAAAACCTTGACGTAGCGCTCAACCGTCTCGATGCGTTCGTCGCCTGCATCCTTGAGCCAGCGGCGCAGGCTTTCGAGCGACCAGACATTGCCGAGCCCGGCCTGCTTCTCCAGCACCTCGTGCGTCTTGGCGATCACGTCAATGGTACCGGGCGAGTAAAGTGATGCACCCGTCTTCCATTCGATCATGATGTGCACGGGGTTGGCGCCGGTGAGCTTCTGGTCGATGCGCGCCGTGGCGCCCAGCGCCTGCTCGCGATCGGGCACCTGGTCAGCCAGCCGGTAGCGCGGCTCGAGTTGCAGGTAGGCCTGACCCAGAAGCAGGAACGATACGAGCGCCACCATGGTGGTCAGGAAGGGCCAGTGCACCACGCGGTCGACGATCCACCCCACGAGATTGCCGAGGCCGTCCATCAGCCGGTCAGCGGGCGACCGGTCTCTGCGCCAGCTTTGCCTCGTTGCGGATGAGGAAGAGCCCCATCAGAGGGAGCACCAGGATAACGGCGACAAAGGAAATGCAGACCGCGAATCCTCCAGCCATGCCGAAGGTGCGGATGAGCCCCGACTGCGAGACCAGCAGCGCGGCAAACGACAACAGGGCCGTCCCGTGCGCCAACACGCATGCCGGTCCGACGACGTGGACGGCGAACCGCACCGCTTGCGCCTTGGTGTCGCCCTCGCGCAGACGGATGCGGATGGCGGACACCATCTGCATGCTGTCGGCAAAGCCCATCACCATGACGAGCGGCGTCATGACGTTGAGGAAAAGGTTGAGCTTGAAGCCGAGCCAGCCGAGCAGCCCCAGCGACCACAGCACCGCCAGCACGGGCGGCAGCGCCGCCAGCAGCATCAGCGACACGCGCTTGAAGAAGATGACGGCGATCGTGGCGCCGAACAGCAGGCCCAGGCCATTGTAGACGATCTGGTCGCGCTCCACCGCGTTGCGGATCTCGAGCTGCATCACCGGCGCGCCGGTCAGGTGCGACTTGAGGCCGACGGGCGCCAGCTCCTTGCGCAGCAGCTCGTTGATGCTGCCGATGACCTGCTTTGCGCCCTGCTCCCTCACAGCTTCGCGGTCGAGCGCGAGCACGGCCAGCGCCAGCTCGCCGTCGTCAGAGAGAAACTTGCCCGACACGATCTCATTGGTCTTGATGGCCGCGATGATGGCGTCGTAGGCAGGCCCATCGGGCAGCTCGTCGGGAACGATCGGCGCGGCGTAGCCCGACGCGTCGGGCTTGCCGCGGGCAGAGAGCATGGAGACGACGCCGTCGACGCCGTCAGTCAGCTGCAGGTCGACGATGGCGCGGCGGAACGCCTCGACTTGCGGCTTCTTGAGGAGGTCCTTGCCCTCCACCACCACCAGCACGTCGTATTCGCTCGACGGGAAGCGGCGGTCGATCTCCTCGTAGCGGCGAAATTCCTCGGTGTCGGTGCGGAACAGCTCTGACAGCGAGTCGTCCACCTTCAGCATCGACAGCCCCCACGCCGCCAATGCCGACACCACGACAATCAGCAGGATGGTGACACGCGGCCAAGCCAGCCCCAGCAGCCCGGCCCGCTCCAGGCCGAACGCGAAGGAGCGTCGCGGTACATCCGCACTGGCGTCCATGAGGCTCCCTCGACCTGCTGCGCCGGGCCGCGTTCTTGCTTTGCCCCGACGTGCCAAGCGAGGGGCGGAGAATCTGTGGTCCCCCGTTATGGTGGCGTGCCGGCTGCGCAAGCGCAACCCCAGCTCCACCAGCTCGGAGCGTTGCCAGGCCTTCCCATTCGTTGATATAGGCTGCGGCTGCTCACGTGTGTCGAAAGGCCGCCCGATGCCCGACAAGACGTTGGATTTGAAGGGTCTCGCCTGCCCGCTGCCGATCCTCAAGGCCAAGAAGGCGCTGTTAGAGCTGCCGAAAGGTGCCACCCTGGAGGTCTTTGCCACCGACCCCGGCTCGGTCGCTGATTTCACGGCCTTCAGCGAAGCCACCGGCAATGCCCTGATCGAGCACGGCGAGGCCGGCGGCATCTATCGCTTTTTGCTCCAGCATTCGGCCTGAGAAACGCGCGCAGCGAGGATCCTGACATGGCGCAAATGCGATATCGGGTGCTCGGCTCGAGCGGCATCAAGGTGTCGGAGATTTGCCTCGGCACCATGATGTTCGGCGGCCCTACCGACGAGGCACAGGCACGGCGCATCGTCGATCATGCGGCCGAGAGCGGCGTCAACTTCATCGACACCGCCGACGTCTACGCCGAGGGGCGCTCGGAGGCGATTGTCGGACCGGCCATCAAGGCAAAGCGCGACCGCTGGGTGCTGGCCACCAAGGTGGCGCAGAAGGCGGGCCCCAGCGTTACCGACATGGGGCTCTCGCGCCGGCACCTGATACGGGCCGTCGAGGCCAGCCTGAAGCGCCTGCAGGCCGATCACATCGACCTCTACTACATCCACCGCATCGACCCCGACACCCCTTGGGAGCAGACGATTGCCGCCTTCGGCGACATGATCCGCCAGGGCAAGATCCGCGAGTGGGGCCTATCCAACGTGCGCGCCTGGCACATTCCCCACGTAGTCCATCTCTGCCGCCAGCTTGGCGTGCCGCAGCCGGCCGCCCTGCAGCCCTACTACAACCTCATGAACCGCCAGCCCGAGGTGGAGCTGCTGCCGGCCGCGAACGCCTTCAACCTCGGCGTGGTGCCCTACAGCCCACTCGCGCGCGGCGTGCTCAGCGGCAAGTACAAGGTCAACCAGGTGGCGGAGGCGGGCAGCCGCGCCGCCCGCCAGGACAAGCGCATGCTGGAAGCCGAGTGGCGGCCCGAGAGTCTGATCGTCGCTGAAAAGCTCAAGGCGCACGCCGAGGCGCGGGGCGCGACGCTCGTACACTGGGCGACCGCGTGGGTGCTCAACAATCGCGCGGTCACGTCCAGCATCGCCGGCCCGCGCACCTTCGAGCAGTGGGTGAGCTACCTCGGTGCCCTCCACTACACGTGGACGGCCGAGGACGAGGCGCTGGCCGACAGCCTGGTGACGCCGGGCCACCCCTCGACCCCGGGCTTCAACGATCCGGCCTACCCCGTCGAGGGCCGCTTTTCATCGATCGAACAGGCAAAGCGCCCGTGAATCTCGACCGCACAGTCAACGTCGACGATCTGCGCAAGCTGGCGAAGCGGCGCCTGCCAAGGCTCGCCTACGACTTCATCGAGGGCGGCCTCGAGGACGAGCGCGGCGTCACCCGCAACGAGAGCGCGTTCGCCTCCTTCGACCTTGTGCCCCGCTACGGCATCGACGTCACGGCCATCGATCAATCCACCATGCTGTTTGGCCGCACCTTTTCGGGCCCCCTGGGCATTGCGCCGACCGGGCTCGCCGCGCTGTTCCGGCCGGGCGCCGATCTGATGCTGGCCCAAACGGCCAAAGCAGCCAACGTGCCCTTCATCATGTCGGGCGCCAGCACCGCTCTCATCGAGGACCTGGGGCGCGTTGCAGCCGAGCACGGGTGGTATCAACTCTACGTCGCGCGCGACCGCGGCATTTCCGAAGACATGATCCGCCGCGTGCGCGATGCCGGCCTTTCCACCCTCGTCATCACCGTCGACGTCCCGACCAACTCCAAGCGCGAGCGCAATCTGCGCAACGGCTTCACGCGCCCGATCAAGCCGACCTTGGGCGCCAAGCTCGAGGCCCTGCTGCATCCGGCCTGGATGGCCGAATACCTGCGCACGGGCACGCCGATGCTCTCGAACTGGCAGCGCTACGCGCCGCCCGGGGCGTCGGCCACCGAGGTCGCCGAGTTCGTGGCCCAGCAGATGCCCGTGCCCGTCCTGTGGCGCGACATCGAGAATTTCCGCCGCCTATGGCCGGGCAAGCTGGTCGTGAAGGGCATCATGCACCCCGACGATGCGACCAGCTGCGCGGCGCTGGGCGTCGACGGCATCATGGTGTCCAACCACGGCGGCCGCCAGCTCGACAAGAGTCCCGGGGCCATCGAGGTGCTGCCAGCCATCGCGGCGACTGTCGGCGAGAAGATGACCGTGATGTTCGACAGTGGCATCCGCCGCGGGTCGGACGCCATCGTGGCGCTGTGCCTCGGCGCCAAGTACGTATTCGTGGGGCGGCCCACGCTCTACGGGGCCGCCGCCGCGGGCGCCGCGGGCGTCACGAGAGCGCTCGAGATCTTCAAGGACGAGATCGGCCGCACCATGGTGCAGATGGGCGCACCCGACATCCGCAGCCTGGGCCCGCAGTTCCTCACCTGGGAACCAGACGACCGCAGGCGCAACAGCTCACCGATGATGCTGGCGATGGAGCGCTCACGGCGCGCCTGAAGTCCTCCATCGCCGCGGGGCAGCGCCCGAAGGCCGGAAGCCGCCACGTTAAGGCCCTGCCGCGGCAGCGTTTTCAGCCCCTCTTTCCTGTCTCTGGCAGCATCGGTGGCGAAAATTTCGCCGTTCGCGCCAAGCGGACCAGATTATGGCATTGGCATGATCCTACAAAGGATATCCTGCACGCGTCCACAGACAAACATTTGAAAATGGAGACCGCGGTCTGTCTGCTAGGGATTGGCTACCGGCACCTCGAAATACGGGACGCGGAGCCAGCCCTCACGCTCGCTCGAGCCGACCCGTAAGGGGACCCAACCGCAGGAGCGGCCTTCGGGCCAAACTGAGAAACACACGATCCGAGTTGAGGAGTTCAGCGTCGCGCAATCGCGCAATGGCAAAACGAGCGATGGGGGAAGCGGGAAATGAACCGCGCAAATCTATTGATATTTTCTCTTTGCACTCTGTACTACCCCGCAGGCAACGCGGTTGCTCAGAGCGCTGCGCATGCAGCGCCCGCGGCAACGCTGGCCCCGGCTGCACCGGTCAAGGGCCAGGCCAAAGACCGGGATCATGGCGCTTTGGGCGCTTCGGGCGGCGCCCGCGAGGACTGCGTGGCGCACGACCTCTCCTGCAGCGTCATGGTCCCCGGCATCGCCGCGATCGCATCGACCGCCTTTGCCCCGCGGTCGGACGGCGCCAGCCCGCCGCAGGGGCAGCGCCCAAGCATAGCCGTTGCGTCGCTGACGCTGGCCGAGCCGGCTTCCAGCGCGCGCCTGCAGGTGCAGGTGCAGGTAGGCCCCAAACAGGCGCTTCCTCAGGGCACCTTTATCCGCATTCGGGGCTTGCCGCCGACCATTGCCGTCATGGAGGGGCATGCGATCACCGCCGGCACCTGGGCCGTTGCCCTGGCCGCCCTACCGGATCTCATGATCACGGTGCCCGATGGAGTTCAGGGATGGTCGGAAGTCGCCTTGACACTTGTTACAGCCAACGGGGAGGTTCTGGCGGAGGCGAAGACGAAGCTGGTTGTCGCTCTGCCTTCCCGCTCTAACGAAGCCGCCGCCACCGCGCCCCGGCCCTGGCTCACGCCGGAGGATCACGAGCGCGCTCTCCAGTTTCATGCTCAGGGCGTCGAGCAGCTTCGGGTCGGCAACATCGTCGCCGCACGCAGGTTCTTCGAGCGCGGTGCGGAGGCCGGCTTACCGCAGAGCGTAATGGCGCTGGCGGCCACCTTCGATCCCGAGGAGCTCGCCAGCCTGGGCTCTTTCGGACCTCGGCCCGACGCGGAGACAGCGCGCACGTGGTACCGCAAAGCGCGCGAAATGGGAGCGGCCGACGCCGCCGAGCGCCTGCGGCGGCTGGGGGTCCGGTGAGCGCACGAGCGCCACCCCCAACCAAGACCAATCAGAACGAACGTCCGGACCGGACTGGAGGTCACCGCATGCATGCTTCCTTGCTCGGGCTTTGCAGCCTCGCCACGATTCTCATCCTTTCCCCTCTGACCGCCGGGGCCCAAATTCCGTTGTTCGACGCCTCGGTCAAAGCCGATCCGCCCCCTGCGCCGCGACGACCCTCGCCCCGTGCGCTCAAGCAAGAGAACAGAATCCGCCAAGGAGGCCAAGTCGGCGACCGACAAGCCGGTGGTGACCGAGGAGGAGCAAGCCAAGGCGGCGCAGCACAACGCCTGGACTATCGGCCTCGCCGGGGGACAACCCGAGGGGAGCTTCCACAGGTACGCCGCCGATCTCGCCAAGGTGCTCGACGACGGCGAAAACCTGCGCGTGCTGCCGATCATGAGCTACGGAGCGGTCGGCAACATCACCGACCTGCTCTATCTCAATGGCGTCGACGTCGTCCTCACTTATGCTGACGTCCTCGATCACTTCAGGAACGTGGAGAAAGTCCCGAATCTCGAGCGGCGCCTCAACTACATCATCCCCATGTTCCAGGGAGAGTTCCACTTGTTGGTGCGGCCGGACATCAAGTCCATCCAGGACCTGGCCGGCAAGAAGGTCGG
Organism: uncultured Alphaproteobacteria bacterium; assembly: GCA_963827545.1. Classification (GTDB taxonomy): domain Bacteria; phylum Pseudomonadota; class Alphaproteobacteria; order Rhizobiales; family Hyphomicrobiaceae; genus AWTP1-13. The sequence goes on along the minus strand of CAWHBI010000028.1, from coordinate 75,842 downwards.
CTTCGATACGCCCGGCAGCGGCGCCAACTACACGGGCGGCATCGTCTTCGAGCGCTTGGGCGTGAAGGTCGAGAAGGTCTATATGAACAATGCGCTGGCGCTCGAGGCCATGCGTAGCGGCGAGCTTGCGGGGCTCGTGCATACGGGCGCCAGGCCCAGCGAGCTGTTCACGGCCATCAAGCTTGAAACGGGGTTCCACCTCCTTCCGGTCGAGTATTCGGACAGGTTCCGCGACTACTACGCACCCGGCGAGCTAACGCGCGCGGACTACCCGAACCTCATTGCCCAAAACCGGATCGTTCGCACCATATCGGTGCAGGCCGTTCTCGCGGTCTACAACTGGCCGCCGGAGACGGACCGCCACCGCCGCGCCGTGCGCTTTGTCGAGTATCTGTTCGATCGCTTCGACATGCTGCGTTCCGCCCCCTTCCAGCCGGGGTGGAAAGAGATGAACCTGGCCGGCACGCTCCCCGGATGGACGCGCTTTCCCCCCGCGCAGGACCTGCTCGACAGGACCTCGCGCCAGTCCTCCCTCAACGCTCCCATCGACCCAGCCGTTGCGCGGGCAAAGGCCATCCGGGCGGCGCCCAGCAATCCGGCCGAGCAGGAGCGCCTGTTCCACGAGTTCATGCAGTGGACCCGGCAGCAGAAGCGGTAATGTTGGGGAGAATTTGGCTCATTCAGTCGGTGGTGGGCGATGTAGGGATCGAACCTACGACCCCACCCGTGTGAAGGGTGTGCTCTACCGCTGAGCTAATCGCCCGTGCGTGTCTCATGGCATGCCGGGGACGGGGTGCGCAACGCCTAGATCTCGGCAATGTTGTCCGGCAGAGCCGCAGGTTCGATCCCTGTCGCACCCGGCATTGAATAGATCAGCAGCGCGGGCTCCACCATTACTCCGCCGCCACCTGGCTCGCCGCGATCAGATCGAAATCGCCGCCCAGCACCGCGTCGAGCCTCCCGCTGCGCCAGGCTCCGTTCATGTTGCGCACCAGCGGAGACGGATCGCTGCGATAGCGGCGCACCACGGCGTGCGGCCGCGCGCCGTGCTCCAGCGCCTCGAGCAGCGCGCGCCGCAGCTTGTCGGCCGGCAGATCGCCCAGAGGCGCCACCGCCAGCCGCACCCGCGCCGTCGCCCTGCCGCTGCGGCCCCTTTCGTCGTCGGCGCGCTCCAGCACGTGCAGGCCGGCCTCCTGCTCCAGCAGGCGATGGGCGCCGAACCCGCTGATCAGCAGGAGCGGCATGTCGCCGGGGCCAACGCCGGCAATTTCCGCCAGCTGCATGTGCCGGTTGCCGGCCCACGCGCGGTACATGGCAAGAAGACGCGCGCACCAGGCCCGCGTCGCCTCCCTCCCCCCCGGCCGCTCCAGGGCCGGCTCCACCAGCAGCGCGACCTCGATCGGCGCGGTCTGGAACACGTCCCTGATGCCCTCCTTGAGAAGGTAGAGTTGCAGGGCCAGCCGCCCAACCAGCTCGCGCGAGGACTTGCCCGAGCGCTCCGTGCCCTTGGCGAGCCGCGCGCGCAAGGCGTCCGCCGTACTGGCGGCCGCCTTGACGCGATCCAGCAGTGCCAACCGCGACAGCGTTTCGTGACGATCGGCCCTAGTCCAGAAGTCAGCGGCCAGCATGTGCTGCGACAACCGATCCTTGAGGTCTTCCCATTCCACCGAGTGCAGGGATTGTGAGATGCCGGCGTGCTCGGCGTCCAGCACCTGCAGCTCGGCACCCGTCCCCTCCGGTGCCAGGATCATGCCCGCCAGTGACGGCGGGCTTGCCGCCGAGCCCCCGCTCACCTCCACATCGCCATCGGGGTCGACGAACTCGGCCTGGATCGCGCGGCCGTCGCTGCGGATGAAGACGAACTGGTCGCCTTCGGGGAACCGCTTCTCGACGATGGTCGCCGCCAGCGGCGCTATCACGTACTGCTCGATGGCGCGCTTCAGCGGACGCGCGCCCATCTCCGGCGAGAAGCCTTTCTCCAGCAGGAAGTCCTGCGCCGAGGCCTCCCATTCCACCGCCCATTCCCTGTCCTTGAGCCCGCGCCGTTCCAGCACGCGGTTCAGCTCCTTCGCCAGGATGCCGCGCATCAGGTCGCGGGTGAGCTGGCGGAACACGATCACCTTGTCGAGCCGGTTCTGAAACTCGGGCCGGAACGTCTGGCCGATCGCCCGCATCACGTGGTCGCCGCTATAGGCGTCAGCTGTCGGCGCGAAGCCGAGCCCCGAGCCACGGTGGGCCGTCGCGCCCAGGTTGGTGGTCAGAATGATCAGGCAATGGCGGAAATCTGCGACATGCCCCAGCTGGTCCGTCAGCCGCCCGTCGTCGAATACCTGAAGGAACAGGTCCCAGACCTGGCCGTGCGCCTTCTCGAACTCGTCGAGCAGCACCACCGAGAAGGGCTGCTTGCGCACGCGGTTGATGAGCGAGTCGGCATCGCCGCCCGTCTCGTTGCTGCCGAGGACCTTCAAGGTGGACTCGGGCGTCTGCAGCTCGCTCATATCGAGGCGGATCAGCCGGTCCGTCGACCCGAACAGGAACTCGGCCACCGTCTTGGCAAGCTCAGTCTTGCCCGTACCCGTCGGCCCGGCGAACAGGAACACGCCGATCGGTTTGGCCGGGTCGTTCAACCCCGCCTTCAGCATGGCGATGCGCTCGACCACGGCATTGACCGCCTCGTCCTGCCCCATCACCCGGGCCGAGAAGTACCCGCGGATCGCTGCGAGGTCGACGCGCTCCTTGTTGTCCAGGATCGAGGCGGGCAGGCCCGTCAGCTGCGACAGGGTCAGGATGACGCCATGCGGGTCCACCCGCTCGCTGCCGTCCTTGGCCGCCCTGCCGACCGTCAGCTTGATGAGGTCCAGCACCGTACCTGGAAAGCTGCCGGCGCTCAGATACTGCCGCGCCGCGCTCAGCGCCGCCTCCACGCAGCCCGCATCGATGGGCAAACCCGCCGCCTCGGACCACGGCTCGACGAGGGCGTGGGCAAGCTCCTGGGTTTCATCCTGCGACTGCGGATCCAGCCGGATCACCTCGATGGCGCCGCGCAGCGCGGGGCGCAGCCGCAGCAGGCGCGCCGTGCTCGCCGGCGACGCCTCGGTCCACACCACCAGGCGTCCGGCGCTGATGGCGGGGAGGATCTGGTCGAGAATGCTGGCGGCCTGCCCCTGATGCGTGCCGCTGAGCGCAATCTGCAAGATGTCGGGAATGTACCAGATGACCTTCTTGGCGACCCCCAACTCCTCCACCACGCGCTGGATGCGCCCCTCGAGCTGGCCGAACCACTGCTGGCCGGCCATCAGATCGGCACCGCTGGCCTCGAACACCGTCCATCCCTGAGGCTCCAGGCGTTTTGCCAGCAGCCGCAGAAACGAGGTTTTGCCCACGCGATGATCCCCGCTCGCCAGCAGCGAACGCGCCGGAGCTTCCAGCACAGCGGCTTGGGCGCCAGTCAGCCCCTCGTGCCACGGCCTGGGTTCGATCAGCACGTTGAGGTCGCGCCCCTCTTTCCAGAAGCGGCCGACCGAGGTGAGAAAGGCGTGATCGATGCTGCCGCTCTGGAGACTTTGCAGCTGGTCGATCAGGGCCGTCGCGTAGGGATGATGAACGCGCTCCAGGAGCGCCCTGATCGCTGCCGACGCAGCGGCAGGCGGCGTCGTGCCGAACAGGGGCGCATCTCCCAGCCGTTCCCGCTGGCTCAAGTATTCGCGAAACACGATCGGCAGGACGACGTTCTCGCACCACCAGTCCTTGGCATTGACCAGAGGGGCACCGACGGGCGGACGCGGCTCCACCGTCACGAAGTACTGCAGCGCAAAGTACATGGGCCACGGATAGAGCTTGTCGAATTGCGCGACCACCTCGTCCACGCCCTGCGCACCGTCGACACGCTGCCCGAGTGCCGCGAGCGCCGCACACCCCAGACCCCAGTTGGCGCCGATCGCATATTGCATCACCGTGTCGAAGGACACGCTCGCGGCTTTCAGCAGATCGACCGCCTGCAAGAACTGCGGCTGCTCGCCAAGCTCGCGCGGATGCGCGGAATTGGAAACGGTGGGAGCGAACACACTCTCCAGCTGGTGCAGACGGGCGCTCAGCGGTTCGCCTTCGCCTGCGGCTGCAGGAGCAGTGCCATGTGCTGGCGTCGCAGCCTCACCTGGCGAAGACAGCGTGTGCCATGCAGCGAGGGCCCGATCGCGGATGAGAGCAACGGCACGCCGCGGCCGCTCCTTGAACGCCGACCGCAGCAGGTCCAACGGCAGCAGCCAGGCTACCGCCACCCCGATCAGGACGGCAACGAGCTCGCGCAAATTTCTCGACCCCTGGTCGCTTCCACAGGCAGGCTCGAGACTGTCGTGATCTCGCCACGTGGTGTCAACGCCGCCGGCTGAAAGCCTTGTCCACGCCTCGCCTGCCCGACGCCTTGTCGGCCTTTCCAGCCGGCATTAGCTTCCCTCGCCCGCTGGCCAAGGAGGAAAGCACCGGTGGCGGACTGGCATCTATGGCTGCCGCCAGCACTGAGCAAGCGGCGTTTCCGTCTCTACGCTGCAGGCCACCTGGTGTCGGTGATCGGCGGCTGGCTTCAGCAGGTCGCGCTGGCGTGGCTGGTGTTCCGGCTTACCAACTCGATCTTCCTGCTCGGGCTCACCGGCTTCCTGCTCAACATCTTCTATCTGCTGCTCGGGCCGATTGCCGGGCTCGCCGCCGATCGCCTGCCGCGGCTGCCGATGCTGATCGTCATCGATCTGGTGCTGGCGGCCCTTGCCGTGTGGCTGGCGCTGATGAGCCTCTCGGGGGTCGAGAGCATCAACGCGTACCTCGCGGTTGCCACGCTGATCGGCGTTACCAATGCCTTCGAGATGCCGGTGCGGCAGACCCTGTTCAAGGACATCGTCGAGGATCGCGCCTTGGTGACGAGCGCCATCGGTGTCAGCGCCATGGTCTTCAACGTCGGTCGCATGGTGGGACCCGCCATCGCCGGCATTCTGCTGGTCTACGTCTCGGAAGCCTGGTGCTTCGCGCTGAACGCCCTGAGCTATGCTGCCATCATCGGCGCGCTGCTGGCGATGCGCCTGCCCCGCACGCTCACGACCACAGCAACGGGCCCACAACCCGAAGGCCTCCGCGCCAATCTCTCGGTTCTGATGTCCTTCCCCGCCGTCCGCTATCTTCTCCCCACCGTCGTCGCAATTGGGCTGTTCGCTACCCCATATGTGCCCTTGATGCCCTCGATCGTCGCGCATTTCTTCGACGGCCAGTCCTCGACCGTCGGCCTTCTCATGAGCGCCGCAGGCGTGGGAGCGCTCGGATCGGCAACCTACCTGGCCCTGCAGCCGCGCTTTGGGCGGCAAATCCGCCTGCTCACGACAGCTCCGCTGGCCGTCGGCCTCGTGCTGATCGCCTTCGCGTGGTCGCGCTTGCTCCCTCTTTCTTTCCTGCTCCTGATGGCGCTGGGTGCGGCGGCACTGATCTCGGTCAACGCCACCAACGCGCTCCTCCAGCAGTCGGTGCCCGACGCCTGGCGCGGCCGCGTCATCGGCCTCTACAGCATGTCGTTTGCCGGCACGGCGCCCATCGGCGGCCTCCTGGCGGGCAGCCTGGCCGAGCGCATCGGTCTGGCGGCAACCCTGACACTCAACGGCACCCTCATTGTCGCCGCCGGCCTGTTCGCCCGCTGGAGGCTCCACAATCACCCCGAGGCGCTGCGTGGTCTCATGCGCAGCCTGGGTCGGTAGGCATGCGGTTGGCGCCGTCAGTGCGCGCCGTCCCGACCATCATCATCGGGGCCAAAGAGCTCGACCACGACTTCGGTCGGCTGGGGCCTGTGCGCTGCCGCCGCGTCCCAGTGTTGGCGGGCTTCCGTTCAAGCCCGAGCCGGACTAGCGGCCGGCGATCGTGGCTCGCGCACGCTAACGGCCCTGATTGTTCCATCGCGCCACCTATCCGCCTGCATTTTTCGCATGTTGGCCGCCAACCGCCCCTGACCATCGGCGCGGCCTGTGCTAGGACACGACGCAACCTTTGCCGCATGAAGAGCCTGGGAACGGGGACATGATCCAACTGAATGCTCGAAAGAAGGTCGTCGTGCTTGCGGCGGCGTTGTTGCCATTGCTCGCCTCACTGCCCTCTGCTGCCCACGCCCAGGACTGCGGCAACAACGGTGCGGGTTTCGACACTTGGCTCAGCCGGCTCAAGGCGAAGGCTGCGGCCCAGGGCATTTCGTCAGCGGCGATATCCTCCGCCCTTGACGGAGTGACCTACGATCCCACCGTGGTGCGGCTCGACCGCTCGCAGCGCTCCTTCAAGCTGAGCTTCGAGGAGTTCTACGCCCGGCGCGTCGGCTCGGCGCTGATCCGCCGCGGCCAGGGTTTGATGCGCACGCACCAGGCCACGCTCGACCGGGTTGAAAAGCGCTTCGGCGTGCCGCCGGAAGTGATCATTGCCATCTGGGGCCTCGAGACCAACTACGGCGCCGACACCGCCGGCCGCTTCTCCATCATTCGCTCGCTGGCCACGCTCGCCTACGACTGCCGGCGCTCGCCGTTCTTCACCGGCCAGCTGCTCGATGCCGTCCGCATCGTCCAGCGCGGCGACATGACGCCCGAGGACATGCGCGGCGGCTGGGCTGGAGAAATCGGGCAGACGCAGTTCCTGCCCACGCCCTACGTCAAGTATGCCGTCGACTTCGATGGCGACGGACGCCGCGATCTCGTGCGCAGCGTGCCGGACATCCTGGCCTCGACCGCCAACTTCTTGAAGGGGCATGGCTGGCAGGCCGGCCAGTCCTGGGAGCCGGGCTCCACCAACTACGACGTCATCAAGGACTGGAACCGCGCCGAGGTCTACCAGCGCACCATCTCGGTGATGGCAACAAGGCTGCGCGAGGCGCGAGCGGGCCCTCCGCGCTCCTGATCACGTGACTGAGTTGGATATACCTGCTCAGCCGCGCTTTCTGCCAAGCGCGTACGAGAGCATTTTGGCGGCCAGCGCAGCGGCTGTGTAGTCGTGCGCATGGAGGCCCTTGATGGGCGCAAACTCGACGAGATCGGCGCCCACGACCGTGCCCATCTGGCAGGCGCGCCGCAGGATGGCGAGGGCCTGCCAATAGGCTAGCCCACCCGGCGTCGGCGTCCCGGTGGCCGGCATAATCGCCGCATCCAGCGCGTCGATGTCGAAGGTGATGTACACCGCCCGGTCCTTGAGGGGCGCGATGATCTGGTCGATGTCCCAGCGGGCCTGATCCTTGGCCCAATGAATGGCAACGCGATCGCGGTGCGCCTCGTAGAACTCGACCTCCGCCTTGGATATGGCGCGGATGCCGACCGAGATCAGGCTAACATGCGGATGATCCAGCACCCGCCGCATGGCGGCGGCGTGTGAGAAATACTCGCCCTGATAGCCATCCCGCAAGTCCGCGTGAGCATCGAACTGCAGAACCACCAAGTCCTTGTGCCGGCGGGCGAAGGGGCGGATGGCGCCGACCGTGATCGAATGCTCGCCCCCCAGCACGAGCGGAAATTTGCCGCCCGCCAGAACGGTCTCGACCAGGCCGGCCAACTGGTCCAGCGCCGCTTCGATCGGCCGCGCGATCTCCGGCTCGCGGACGGCCGCGATGCCGTAGTCGAGATAGGGCTCGCACTCCAGCTCTTCGTCGTAGAGCTCGAGCTGCTGGCTCGCCGCCAGGATGGCCGCTGGCCCGGCCGCGGTTCCGCCGCCGTAGCTGACAGACGCTTCGAGCCCGAACGGGATCACGATCGCCCGCGCGGACGCCGGATCATTGGCATCCGCGCGGACAGGGTCGAGAAAGCTTTGCTTGGGCGGTAGGAACTCGAGCTTTGCGCTCACGCCTGAACCTGCTGCGCCTCTCGGTGCTCGCTTTGCTCGGCTGACGGCGGGTACATTGTCAGCATGGGCTCATCGAGCAGGATTGCCTCCTGATAGGCACCATAGCCGTTGAAGCGCCCAGCAAGGGCCCGGCCATAGGCACCGGTGTTGCCGAACTCGATGTAGTCACCCTCCTTGATCCGCTCCGGCAAGCGGAAGGGACCGCGCATGTGATCAATGGTGTCACACGTGGGACCCCACAAGGCGAAATCTGCGAAAGCCTCGGCCGTGTCTACCGGCCGGCTCACAAGCCGCGCAGGGAAGTTGAAGTTCAGGTGGGCAGCGTCAAACAGCGTGCCGTAGCTGCCGTCGTTAATGAACAGCTCGTTGCCACGGCGCGAGTTGACACGCACAATCAGCGATTCGGCTTCGGCCACCAGCGCCCGGCCCGGTTCGCACATGATCCGGCAGCGGTCGCCGATCGGCAGCCGGTCCACGCCATGTGCGATCGCGTCCGTGAAGGCCGACAGCGGCGCAGGCCGTGCGTCCGCGTAGATCGAAGGAAACCCACCACCCACGTCCAGCCGGTCGAGCACAACGCCCGCCTTCACAATCAGTCTGCCGACCTCCCCGAGCGCAGCCACGTACGCGTCGGGCGTCACCGTCTGCGACCCGACGTGGAAGGTAATGCCGAGCTCCTTGGACGCCTGCCGTGCCTTCACCAGGAGGCGCGCGGCCTTGGCGCCCGCGGCGCCGAACTTGCGCTCGAGCGGGATCTTGCTGTTCTTGGCCGCCACGACGACGCGCACCCACAGCGTGAGGTCGCGGCAACCGCCGGTCTCCTCGACGATCTTCCTGAGCTCCTCCTCGCTGTCCAACGCGAAGCTCCGCACGCCGAACTCCGCAAAGGCCCGGCGGATGGCACTGCGCGGCTTCACGGGATGCATGAAGTGGAGGTTGGCGCCAGGGATGGTCGCGGCATCCTCGATCTCTGGGAGCGAGGCCACGTCAAAGTGACGGATGCCGGCACCGTAAAGGGCGCCCAGCAGGAACACCGAGCTGTTCGCCTTGTAGGCGTAAGCCACGTCGCCCGGGAAGTGTCGGATGAACCATCTGGCGGCTCGGCCCGCAGCATGCGGGCGAAGGCCGATAACCGGAATGTCCGGCTTGGTTGCGCCGATCAGCGCACTCGCAGAGGGGAACCTGTGCATCTCATGGGACCTCCACCAGTCGGGTTGGACCAGGGCGCTGCTCGAACCAGCAGAAGCCGCCGTGACGTTCAGAAACGGGGAAATAGGGTCTGTGGGGGGAGCTGTAAAGACCCAATTTCGACTAATGGGTCAAAAATGCTGCCCCAAAGAGACTCCTAGCGGGAAAGGTTAAGCGGCAACGCCGCCGCGTCGTCACCCGACCTCCGCTGGCCCCGTCTCGTGCAGCGTGCCGTTGTCGAGCCGCAGCACGCGGTGCATGCGCTTGGCGAGCTGCAGGTTGTGGGTGGCGATGAGAGCGGCCACACCGGTGTGCTGGATCAGCTCGATGAGCTCGCGAAAAACCAGGGCGGCGGTGCCGGGGTCGAGGTTGCCGGTCGGCTCGTCGGCCAGGAGAATCCTGGGCGCGTTGGCAAGCGCGCGGGCAATCGCCGTGCGTTGCTGCTCGCCGCCCGAGAGCTGGGCCGGGCGGTGGTCTAGCCGCTCGCCAAGGCCGAGCATGCTGAGGAGTTCGCTGCTCCGGCGCTCGGCCGCCCCGCGCCCGATCCCCTTGATCATCTGCGGCATGGCGACGTTCTCGAGCGCGGAGAATTCTGGCAGCAGCTGGTGGAATTGGTAGACGAAGCCCATCTCGACACGGCGTACCCGCGTGCGCTCGCTGTCGCTGAAACGCGAGCAATCCCGGCCGTTGACGAAAATCCGGCCAGCATCTGCCGTCTCGAGCAAGCCCGCGATGTGCAGCAACGTCGACTTGCCCGCCCCGGACGGGCCGACCAGCGCCACCGCCTGCCCCGCATAAAGGTCCGCGTTAACGCCCCTGAGCACGCCGATTTCGCGATCGCCCTGCCGGAACGTGCGGTGCACGTCGCGAAGCTGCAGCACGGGTCGGGCGTGGGCGTCGTGCACGTAGCTCACTCGTAGCGAAGGGCTTCGACGGGGTCGAGCCGCGAAGCGCGCCAGGACGGATAGAGGGTTGCCAACACCGAAAGGATCAAGGCCATCACGACGATCGCGGCGGTCGTGTGCCAGTTCAGGTCCGCGGGCAGCTTCGTGAGGTAGTAGATCTCGGGGTCGAACAGGTTGGTGCTGGTCAGCCAGGCGACAAATTTGCGGATCTCGTCGATCCTCCAGCAGAAGACGAGGCCCAGAATGCAGCCGGCGATGGTGCCGACCACCCCGATGCTGGCACCGGTGATCAGGAAAACGCGCATGATGGCGCCCTGGCTCGCGCCCATGGTGCGAAGGATGCCGATGTCTCGCCCCTTGTCTTTCACCAGCATCATCAGCCCAGAAATGATGTTGAACGCCGCCACCACCACGATGATGGAAAGGATGATGAACATCATGTTGCGCTCGACCTCGAGCACGGTGAAGAAGCTCGAGTTCCTCTGGCGCCAGTCGACATAATGCAGCGACGGGATGCCCGCATCCTTCATGGCAGCGACGTACAGCCCGACGTTTTCCGGGTTCTCCACGAGCACCTCGAGCACGTCGACGGAGTCGCCCTTGCTGAAGAAGCGCTGCGCCTCGGCGAGCGGCATGAAGATCATGCTGCGATCGAATTCCGCCATACCCATCTCGTAGAGGGCCGCAATCCTGTAGGACTTGATGCGCGGAGCCGTGCCGAAGGGGGTTGTGGCGCCCCGCGGCGAGACCAGCGTGACGCTGTCGCCCACATTGATGCGCAGGAGCTGGGCGAGGCGCAAGCCGATGGCGATGCCTTCCTGCTTGTCGAAGCCGTCGAGCATGCCCGCCTTGATGTTGTTGGCAATCTGGGGGAGCGCCCTCAAACCCTCCTCGGTGAGACCGCGCACCTTGCCCCCGACCGCCTGCGCGGGCGTGGAGGCGATGACCTGGCCCTCGATCAGAGGCACGGCATGCCTGATGCCGGCAACCTTCTCCAGCCGCCTGGCCACGTCCGCGTAGTCGGGGAACTCGTCGGTCCCGATCCTGTAGACGACCACGTGGCCATCGAGGCCCAGGATCTTGGCGAAAATCTCCTTGCGGAAGCCGTTCATCACCGCCATGACGATGATCAGCGTCGCCACGCCCAGCAGGATGCCAGCAAAGGAGAATCCGGCGATGACCGAGATGAAACCTTCCTTGCGACGGGCCCGCAAATAGCGCAGCGCCAATATCCACTCGAAGGGTGCGAAAGGACGGGTGTCAGTGGCCGGCGCTGTCATGGGGCCCTAAGCCTCGCGTCGTTTGCCGTTCGCAGGCTTCGTCAGGCCAGGACGCGCTGCGCGCTTACCTGCTCGACCAGCCGCTTCAATGCCGTGTCGGGAGATACGCTCGCACGTTCGCCCGACTTGCGCTCCTTCACCTCGACCTCGCCGCTCTTCAATCCCTTCGGCCCGACGATCAGCTGGTAGGGCAGTCCAATCAGATCCATGCTGGCGAATTTGGCACCGGCACGCTCCTGCGAGTTGTCGTAAAGCACGGACAGGCCGGCCTTCCGCAGCTTGCCGTAGAGGTCGTCGCAGGCCGCGTCGGTGTCCTTGTCGCCCGCCTTGAGGTTGATGAGCCCCACCTCGAACGGCGCCACCGGCACCGGCCAAACGATGCCAGCCTCGTCGTGACTAGCCTCGATGATGGCGGCGGGCAGCCGCGAAACGCCGATCCCGTACGATCCCATCTGCACCGCGACCATGCTCCCGTCCGCCCCCTGCACGCGGCACCCCATGGGTTCCGAGTACTTGGTGCCGAAGAAGAAAATGTGGCCGATCTCGACACCGCGCGCGGAAACCCGCTTGCCCTGTGGCACCTCGGCCTCGAAGCGGCTCTGATCGTGCTTTTCGTCGGTCGCCGCGTAGTGGCGGGTCCAGCGTGCAATCAGCGGCGCAAGATCACCGTCGAAATCCACCTCCGCCGGCGGGATCGGCGTCTCGATCAAATCGGCATGGCAGAACACCTTGCTCTCGCCGGTCTCGGCCAGGATGATGAATTCGTGGCTGACATCACCGCCGATGGGGCCCGTTTCGGCCGCCATGGGGATCGATTTGAGCCCCATGCGCGCAAAGGTGCGCAGGTAGGCCACGAACATCCTATTGTAGGCGTGCCGCGCCGCGTCCGCGGTCAAATCGAAGGAATAGGCGTCCTTCATGAGGAACTCGCGGCCCCGCATCACACCGAAGCGTGGGCGCATCTCGTCGCGGAACTTCCATTGGATATGGTAAAGATTGCGGGGCAGGTCGCGATAGGATTTGACGCTGTCGCGAAAAATCTGCGTGATCAGCTCTTCGTTGGTCGGCCCATACAGCATTTCCCGTTCATGCCGGTCGCGGAACCGAAGCATTTCCGGGCCATAAGCGTCGTAGCGGTTGGATTGGCGCCAGAGATCGGCTGACTGGACGGTGGGCATGAGCATCTCGACCGCCCCCGATCGGTCCTGCTCCTCGCGCACAATCTGCTCGATCTTTCTGAGCACGCCAAGCCCGAGCGGCAGCCACGAATAGATGCCTGCGCTTGCCTGGCGGACCATTCCGGCACGCAGCATCAGCTTGTGGGAGACGATCTCTGCATCGCTCGGAGTCTCGCGCAGGAGGGGCAGAAAATACCGGGAAAGGCGCATGGGACCCCGTTAGCTCGCCGAGGCACTGGGGCGCCGCCGATGCTTGTTTGTTGCAGCGCAACAAGCCCATGGCCTCAAGGTAGCAGCGCGTCATATCTGGTTCCCGCTGGGGTGGCAACGCCCGCCAAACATGGACAAGAGGCATGCCCAAGCGCCTCCTGGCGCCGACAGCAAGCGCACCCCAGACCCCATCCTTTACGCTTTGGAAAGAATGCTTAGCCGCAACGTTTCCCGCGCCGGGTAGGGGTGACAGAAGGCCGCGGCTTAGCTATTGTGCGCTGGTCGAAAAGAAAAGAGCACGAAAGCTCGCGTCGCACGGGGCTCGGCAAGCCCAAGTCTGGGGATGGAGTGCGCTACCATACGCTGTTCGGCTCGCGTAGCGCAAAAGGCAAACAATCGTGGAATCTTTGGGAGCAAGGCTTCATGCCTTGCTCTCTTCGTTTTTTGATGTCGGTTTGATGCTTACATGTCGGCGCTTCGGCCCAGGATCGCGCCCAAGTCGACCAGGCCGTACCTGACAGCCGCCCACAGGCCCGCGAACACCAGCGCCGACACGACCGTCGTAATCAGTACCACGCGCAGCAGCCGTGGAGCCGACGGCGCACTCTCTGGCGTGCCGGGAACCACCGCGCCGTCTTCGCCCTGGGTGCGCACCCCGATGGGCAGAACGGCAAACAGGACTGTCCACCAGATGATGGCGTAGATGGCAATGGCGAAGGAAAGGCTCATGCCGCTCACCGCTCAAGCCTGCTCGATTTCGACCAGCGTCCCGCAAAAATCCTTCGGATGAAGGAAGAGCACCGGCTTACCGTGCGCGCCGATTTTCGGCTCTCCGTCGCCCAGCACGCGCGCGCCGGCAGCCTTGAGCTGATCGCGCGCCGTGCGGATGTCCGCCACCTCGTAGCAGAGATGGTGAATGCCGCCGGCTGCGTTGCGCGCGAGGAAGGCTGCGATGGGCGAATCTTTGCCGAGCGGCTCCAGCAGCTCGATCTTCGTGTTCGGCAGGGTCACGAACACCACAGTGACGCCGTGCTCGGGCTGAGGCAGCGGTAGAGAGACTTCCGCCCCCAGCGTGTCCTTGTACTGCGCCGCCGCAGTCGCGAGGTCCGGCACGGCAATGGCTACGTGATTGAGACGTCCGATCACTGGCAACCTGCATTTCTCGGTCCGACGCCCGGCCAAACCATGACGGCGTGGTCTCCAGCTGGGAAGGACACTCTACACCGGACCGCCGACACAACCACAATCGATGCGCGTTCAGTGCGGTACCGGCGTCACCAAGACCTTGACGATCGGCCGCTTGCCCCATGCCTCGTCGACCGCGGCGCGCACGGCCCGGCGTACAGCCTCGCGAACCAGCTCCTTATCCTTTTGCCGGCCGCGCGGTATGCTGGCGATGGTACCTTCCACCGCATCGCGCACGATCTCCGACATGGCCCGTCCCTCCGCGTCCGTGGCAGGCACGCCGTCCAGGACGATCTCAGGGTCCGGAACGACCCCCATGCGCGCCGACTGGGCGAGAGCAACCACCACAATGCCGGCATAGGCCAGTGACCGGCGCTCGCGCACCGGCCCTTCATCGCTCGGCACAAGCAGGCTCCCGTCACGGAACAGGCGCCCCACCGGAGCCTCGTCGATCAGCTCAGCCGCGCCCGGCGCCAGCCGCACCAAGTCGCCGTTCCTGACGGCGACAACCTCTTTGACGCCCGCAGCCCGTGCAAGCTTGGCGTGCTCAGCCAGGTGCCGCGCCTCGCCGTGCATGGGAATGGCAATGCGTGGCTTCACCCAGCCATACATCTCCTTCAGCTCATCGCGGCGGGGGTGACCCGTAACATGCACCAGCGCGTCGCCATCGGTAACGAGACCGCAGCCCAGATCCACCAGCCGGTTCTGAATTTGCCCGACGGCGCGCTCGTTGCCCGGGATGGTGCGCGAGGAGAAGATCACCAGGTCACCCCTGTCGAGCTTGATGTCCGGATGCTCGTCCGCGGCGATGCGGGCGAGTGCCGCGCGCGGCTCACCCTGACTGCCGGTGCACAGCGCCACGACTTCGCCGGGTTGCAGATAGGAGAAGCGATCCTGGTCGTGATACTTGAAGTCGGGCGCCAGGTAGCCCGTCTCCATCGCCACCTCGATCATGCGGTGCATGGCGCGACCCGCAACCACCAGCTGACGGCCGGCGCCGCGTGCGGCATCGGCCACGGCGCGAATGCGCGCGACGTTGGAGGCAAAGATGGTGACGGCCACGCGCCGCTTGGCATCCTTGATGATGCGGGCGAGCGAGCGGGCCACATCCAGCTCCGAGGGAGACCGGCCCTCCCGCAAGGCATTGGTGGAATCGCAAAGCATGGCCGTGACGCCCTCGGCGCCCAGCTCGGTCAAGCGGCCAACGTCGGTGGAGGTGCCGATCACCGGAGTGGGATCGAGTTTCCAGTCGCCGGTATGCAGCGCCATGCCAAGAGGAGTGCGAATGACGGCCGCGTTCGACTCGGGGATAGAATGCGCCACGGAGATCAGCTCCACGCCGAAAGGCCCTACGTCGAAGCGGCTGTTGAGCGCCACCTCGTGGATCGGGAGCCTCAGGCCGCGGCCATGCTCCGCGAGCTTTGCTCTCAGCAGCGCCGCGGTGAAGGGCGTCGCGTAGACGGGCACCCTGAGCCTGGGCCAAAGCTCGATCACGGCACCGAAATGATCCTCGTGCGCGTGCGTGAGCAGCAGTCCGGCCAGGTTGCCCCGCTCAGCCTCGATGAAGCGCAAATCGGGGAGGATGACGTCGACGCCGGGATCGTTCTCGCCCTCGGGGAAGGTGATGCCGAGATCGACCATCAACCACTGGCGGTCGTCGGGAGGGCCGAGGCCGTACAGATAGCAGTTCATCCCGATCTCGCCGATGCCGCCGAGTGCAACGAACACGAACTCGTCTTGGCTCGATCGGCCCGGCCTGCGCTCGTCAGCCATCATCTCGGCTCCCAGAGGCTGGCGGCGCCAAGGTCACGTCCCCAAAAGAAACTGTGCGCTGTTGTCCCTCGCCGTCTCGCAGCAGGAGCGCGCCATGAGCGGTCGAGGTCGAGAAATTTGCCTGAAATCCGTTCAGTCCCAGTGTTGACGGAGCAGCTTTCACCGACTGGACCCGCCCGCTCGAGCCATGCCGCGCGTACCAGCGCAAATCCAGCGCCACAGTCCCAAACATCGAGCCAATGCTGCATCGCCGACGCTAGGAAACCCAGCATGGCCTCCGGCGCAACCTGCACGCCATGGGCCGCGAGGTGGGTTGCCTCACGGCCGATATCGGCCGGATGCGAGGCCAGATTGATGCCGACGCCGATGACGGCGGTCACCGCATCCCGCCCGACCAGGCTCTCGGCCAGAATGCCGGCGCACTTGGCATGCCCGATCAGCACATCGTTCGGCCACTTGAGCCGCACGCCGACCGGGGGAGCGCGGACGGTCCGGGCCATCGCGTCGACCGTGGCGACGCCGGCGAGCAACGACAGCTGCGACACGGCCGCCGGCGGGCAGGGCAGCTTCACAAGCAGGCTGGCATAGAGATTGCCGATATCGGAGGTCCAGAGCCTGCCAACGCGGCCACGTCCCGCAGTCTGACGCCGCGCCATGATCCACAAAGGCCCGGTCTCGCCGGCATCGGCGCGCGCAAACGCTTCGCGGTTGGTGGAGCCCACCTCCTCAAGGACGACACTACGAAAAGGCTGCGGCACAGGCTCTTTCCGTCCGCCAACGGCTTCGTTCAGAACAGGCTTTTCGCCGCTGCGCCCGCAGCGTCCACCAAGGGCGCCGGCCAGACAACGTAGAGCAGCACGTAAAGCCCCGTCACCCCCATCACCAGGGCCGCCTTCGCCTGGACGCTCGCGAACCTCTCCCTCGGCTCGTCGAAGAACATGACCTTGACGATCCGCACGTAGTAGTAGGCGCCGACCACGCTGGCAAGGACGCCGATGATGGCGAGCGCCCACAGCCCCTCCTTCACGGCCGCAACGAAGACGTAGAACTTGGCGAAGAAACCGGCGAGTGGCGGGATGCCAGCGAGCGAGAATAGCAGGATCGCGAGCACGGTCGCCATGCCCAGATTGGTCTGCGCCAACCCGGACAGCTCGTCGATGTCTTCCACCATGCCCTGCGACCGGCGCATCGCCAGCACGCAGGCGAAGGCGCCCAGCGTCATGGCGACGTAGATCACGAGATAGATGATCACGCCCCGCGCGCCCTCGGGCGAGCCGGCCGCCAGGCCGATCAGGGCGTAGCCGATGTTGCCGATGGCAGAGTAGGCCAGCAGCCGCTTGATGTTGCTCTGGCCGATGGCCGCGAAAGCGCCGAGTCCCATGGAGGCGATGGCGAGAGCAGTGACGACCTGCTGCCACTGCGGCTTGATGCCGGCGAAGCTGGCGAGCGCCACGCGCATGAGGAGCGCCATGGCCGCGACCTTGGGCGCAGCCGCGAAGAAGGCCGCCACCGGCGTGGGCGCGCCCTCGTAGACGTCGGGGGTCCACATATGGAAGGGCACGGCCGAGACCTTGAAGGCCAGTCCGACGAGCAGGAACACCAGCCCGATGATGAGGCCGATGTTCTCTCCGGCGCCCGGTTGGCCGGCCGCGGTCGCGATGACTGCGAAGCTGGTCGACCCCGTGAAGCCATAGATCAGCGAGGCGCCGTAGAGCAGCATGCCCGACGAAAGCGCGCCGAGCACGAAATACTTGAGGCCCGCCTCGCTCGAGCGCAGATCGTCGCGGCGGAAGGCGGCCATGACGTATAGCGCCAGGCTCTGCAGCTCGAGGCCCACATAGAGCGAGATGAGATCGTTGGCCGATATCATCATCAGCATGCCGGCGGTAGCGAGCAGGGCCAGCACCGGGTATTCGAATTTCAGCGTCCTCGTCTCGCGCAAGTAGTCGAACGACAAGAGCAGCGCCGCCGCCGAGGCGACCAGCGTCAGCACCTTCATGAAGCGCGCAAAGCCATCGACCACGAACGCGCCTTCGAACAGAGCCGGAGCTCCCTCGGGCTGCTGCAGGACGAACCACGCCGCCAACCCCAGCAGGCCGATGGCGAGCCAGCCGATGGCCTCAGCCTCGCGGTCGCTCTCGGGCCGGAACACGCCCAGCATCAGCAGCGCCATGGCGCCGACGATGAGCACAAGCTCGGGGTAGAGCGGCCAGTAGGTGGATGCCAACTCGCTCATCGTGCGCCGTCCTCAGGCAACATTCCACCGCTCGCCAAAGAGGAGCGCGGATTCCCCTCCCCCCATGCCGCAGGCATGTCTTCGACATGACGGGGAGGGGTTAGGGGTGGGGGGAATCTGAACGGCAGACGTTCTGCCATCCCCCCCACCCTGTCCCTCCCCCACGTCGTGTCGGAGACGCGCCTCTGGCGCGATGGGGGAGGGAACGCCGTGGCCTGCGTGGCCCGAATGGCCGCCTCGTAGTTGGAGACGAGCTTCTTCACCGACACCGCGGTGACGTCGAGCAGCGGCGCGGGGTAGAAGCCGAACAGCACGACCAGCAGCACGAGCGGCGTGAACACTACCACCTCGCGGTAGCCTAGGTCGGTGATGGCCCTGAGGCTCGGCTTCTCGAGTGGCCCGAAGATCATGCGGCGGTAGAGGTAGAGGGCATAAACCGCGGACAGGATCACGCCGAAGGTGGCGAGGAACGCCACCCACGTGTTGGCTTTGAAGGCACCAAGGAGCGTGAGGAACTCGCCGACGAAGCCCGAAGTGCCGGGCAGGCCGACGTTGGCCAGCGTGAACACCATGAAGACGAAGGCGTACATCGGCATGCGGTTGACGAGCCCGCCGTAAGCATCGATCTCGCGCGTATGCATGCGGTCGTAGACGACGCCGACACACAGGAACAGCGCTGCAGAGACGAGCCCGTGCGAGAGCATCTGGAATATCGCGCCGTCGACGCCCTGCACGGTGAAGCTGAAGATGCCCATGGTCACGAAGCCCATGTGGGCGACGCTGGAATAGGCGATCAGCTTCTTCACGTCCTCCTGGGCCAGCGCCACCAGCGAGGTGTAGATGATGGCAACGATGGAGAGCGTGAACACGAACGGCGCGAACTCCTGGCTCGCAACGGGAAACATCGGCAGCGAGAACCGCAGGAAGCCGTAGCCACCCATCTTCAGCAGAATGCCGGCGAGGATGACGGAACCGGCGGTCGGTGCCTCGACATGCGCGTCGGGAAGCCAGGTGTGCACCGGCCACATCGGCAGCTTCACGGCGAAGGAGGCGAAGAAGGCGAGCCACAGCCACCACTGCATGTCGGCCGGGAACCTGTGGGTGAGCAGGGTGGGAATGTCGGTAGTGCCGGCGTGCCAGTACATGGCCATCAGCGCCAGCAGCATCAGCACGGAGCCGAGCAGCGTATAGAGGAAGAACTTGAAGCTCGCATAGACGCGCCGCGCCCCGCCCCACACGCCGATGATCAGGAACATCGGGATGAGGCCGCCCTCGAAGAACAGATAGAAGAGCACCAAGTCCAGCGCGCAGAAGACGCCGATCATCAGCGTCTCGAGCACGAGGAAGGCGATCATGTACTCCTTGACGCGCTCCTCGATCGCCTCCCAGCTGGCGATGATGCAGAGCGGCATCAGGAACGCGGTAAGCACCACGAACAGCACCGAGATGCCGTCGACACCCATCTTGTATTTGATGGAGCCGCCGAGCCAATCCATCTCTTCCACGAACTGGAAGCCAGAGCTGCCCTTGTCGAAGTGCGCCCAGATGTAGAGCGAGACGCCGAACGTGAAGAGGGTCGTATAGAGCGCCACCCAGCGCGCGTTCCCCTTGGCCTCCTTGTTCTGGGTGGCGATGTAGAGCGCGCCGACGAGCGGGAAGAAGGTGACGAGGGAGAGGACGCCGAAGCCGGTCATCGCATCACCCCGCTGAACAAAGCCCGGATATCGTTGAACATGAAGGCCGTGACGATGAGCGCCACGCCGATCAGCATGGCGAACGCGTAGTGGTAGACGTAGCCGGTCTGCAGCTTGACGACGCGCCCCGTGGTCCAGAGCACGCGCGCGGCCAGGTTGTCGGCGCCCCACCCGTCGATGATGGTGCCGTCACCCTGCTTCCAGAACAGCCGCCCGAGCCAGAAGGCGGGACGCACGAACAGCCAGTCGTAGAGCTCGTCGAAGTACCACTTGTTGAGCAGGAACAGATAGACCGGCTGGAAGATGCGCGCGGTCAGGCCGGGCAGCCATGGCGCCACGATGTAGTAGAGGTAGGAGAGGGCGAAGCCGGCCGCCATCGCCCAGAACGGCGCCCAGCCGACCCAGCCCGGTATCTCGTGCATGGCATGGCGGATGTGGTTTTGTGGACCCTCGAACAGCGAAGCCCGCCAGAACTCCTTGTAGGCATCGCCGACAAAGAACTTCTGGAAGGCAAAGCCGGCGGCGGCGGCCCCGAGCGCCAGCAGCAGCAGTGGCACCAGGATCACCCATGGGCTCTCGTGCGCGTGCTCATAGGTCTCGTGATCGGCGCGGGTGGGACCGTGGAAGGTCATGAAGATCAGGCGCCAGGAATAGAACGCGGTCATGAACGCGGCGATGACCAGCAGCCAGAACGCGTAGTTGCCCGGCGTATGCGCGGCGAAGGATGCTTCGATAATCGCATCCTTGGAATAGAAGCCGGCAAAGCCGATGAGGTGCGGGATGCCGAACCCGGTCAGGGACAGCGTGCCGACCAGCATGACGATCCAGGTGATGCGCATCTTCGGCGCCAGGCCGCCCATCCGGCGCATGTCCTGCTCGTGATGCATGGCGTGGATCACCGAGCCCGAGCCCAGGAACAGCAGCGCCTTGAAGAAGGCATGCGTGAAGAGATGGAAGATGCCGGCCGAGTAGGCGCCGACACCGCAGGCCACGAACATGTAACCGAGCTGGGAGCAGGTGGAATAGGCGACCACGCGCTTGATATCGTTCTGGACCAAACCCACAGTCGCGGCGAAGAACGCGGTGACCGCGCCCACCAGCGTCACGACTTGCAGCGCCAATGGCGCCAGCTCGAACAGCGGTGAGAGCCGCGCTACCATGAACACCCCGGCCGTCACCATGGTGGCCGCGTGGATCAGGGCGGAGACTGGCGTCGGGCCCTCCATGGCGTCGGGCAGCCACGTGTGCAGCAGGAATTGCGCCGACTTGCCCATGGCGCCCATGAACAGCAGCAGGCACAGCACGGTCAGCGTGTCGAGCTGGTAGCCGAGGAACTCCATGGGCTTGCCGGCCATTCCCGGCGCGGCGCGGAACACCGCATCGAAACCAATCGTGCCGAACACGGCGAAGATGCCGAAGATGCCGAGGGCGAAGCCGAAATCCCCGATGCGGTTGACGACGAAAGCCTTGATGGCGGCCGCATTGGCCTCAGGCTTCAGATACCAGAAACCGATCAGCAGGTAGGAGGCGAGCCCCACGCCCTCCCAGCCGAAGAACAGCTGCAGGAAGTTGTCGGCCGTCACCAGCGACAGCATGGCGAAGGTGAACATGGAGAGATAGGCGAAGAAGCGGGGCCGGCTGTCGTCGTCCGCCATGTAGCCGATGGAGTAGAGGTGCACGAGAAACGAGACGGTGTTGACGACCACCAGCATCACGGCGGTCAACGTGTCGATGCGCAGCGCCCAAGACACGTCGAGCTCGCCCGAGGCCACCCAGCGCAGCACGGGTATGCGCGTCGTCTCCCCGCCAAAGCCGACCTGCCAAAGTGCGACCCAGGACAGCGCGGCAGCAATGCCCACGAACGACGTCGTGACCACCTCGCTGGCCCTGGCCCCGATCAGGCGGCCCAGAAAGCCCGCGATGAGCGCGCCCAGGATCGGGAGGAATACGATGGCGTGGTAGATCATCGGCCGCGTATTCCCTCTAACCCTTCATCATGTTGACGTCTTCCACCGCGATGGAGCCGCGGTTGCGGAAGAACACGACGACGATGGCGAGCCCGATGGCCGCCTCGCCCGCCGCCACCGTCAAGACGAAGAGTGCAAACACTTGGCCGACCAGATCGCCCATGAAGGCGGAGAACGCCACCAGGTTGATGTTGACCGCCAGCAGCATCAGCTCGATCGACATCAGGATGACGATCACGTTCTTGCGGTTGAGGAAGATGCCGAAGACGCCGAGCGTGAACAGAATGGCAGCAACGGCAAGGTAGTGGCCCAATCCGATCGTCATGCGCTGCTAGTCCCTCACCATCCCAGCACGCGCACGGCGATCGCCATGGCCGCGATCACCAGGATCGTGACCCACACCCAGCGACTGCCGCTGAAGAACTCCGTGATCAACTCCATGGCGACACCCTGCTTCACGAAGACACTTTGGCCGGGGGAACGATGGCCGTTCCCGGCGCAACCTTCACGACCTCGACAGCCGTCTTCTTCCCGCGCGCCACCTGCGCCGCAATCGACTGGCGCTTGACACCTTCCTTGTGGCGAAGGGTGAGAACGATGGCGCCGATCATGGCAACCAGCAGTATCAGGCCGGCACCCTGGAAGAAGTAGACGTACTTGGTATAGAGCACGCGGCCGATCGCCTCGGTGTTGGTGATGCCTGATGCGACCGGTGGGATCGGCGCGGAGGGCGCGGCAAGCGTGCCTGGCCGCACGACGTAGAAACCGACAACTAGTAGGAGTTCCGCCAGCAGCACCAGGCCGATCACGGCGCCCAGCGGCGCATTCTTGATGAAGCCGGCGCGCAACTCCGCGAAGTCGACATCGAGCATCATGACGACGAACAGGAACAGCACTGCCACCGCCCCGACGTAGACCACGACCAGGATCATCGCCAGGAACTCGGCACCCAGCAGCACGAACAATCCCGCCGCATTGAAGAAGGCAAGGATCAGGAACAGCACGGCGTGCACGGGGTTTTTCGCGGCGATCACCATGATGCCGGCCGCCACCATGACGACCGCGAACAGATAAAAGAAGGCGGGGGCCAGCATCGTCGCGCTCACCGATACGGAGCATCAAGCGCCAGCGCCTTGGCGATCTCGCGCTCCCAACGGTCGCCGTTGGCCAACAGGCGCTCCTTGTCGTAGTAGAGTTCCTCGCGCGTCTCGGTGGCGAACTCGAAGTTCGGCCCTTCGACGATGGCGTCTACGGGGCAAGCCTCTTGGCAAAGGCCGCAGTAGATACACTTCACCATGTCGATGTCGTAGCGCGTCGTGCGCCGGGTGCCGTCGTTGCGGCGGGGACCCGCCTCGATGGTGATCGCCTGGGCCGGACAGATCGCCTCGCACAGCTTGCAGGCGATGCAGCGCTCCTCGCCGTTGGGATAGCGGCGCAGAACGTGCTCGCCCCTGAAACGCGGCGAGATGGGACCCTTCTCGTAGGGGTAGTGCAGCGTCGCCTTGGGCTTGAAGAAGTAGCGCATCGACAGGAAAAACGCCGAGACGAACTCCTTCAGGAACAGCGAACTGACAGCTTGTCGCAGGGCCATGTGAGCTTGCCTTCAGGGCGCGAGTTCGAAGAAGTGCAGGACGCCAGCCACCGCCGCAACCATGGTCAGCGACAGCGGCAGGAACACCTTCCAGCCGAGCCGCATGAGCTGATCGTAGCGATAGCGCGGCACGAACGCCTTGACCATGGCGAACATGAAGAAAACCAGCACCAGCTTGCCGGCAAACCAGAATATTCCCGGCACCCAGGTGAGCGGCGGAACAGCAACCGGCGGCAGCCAGCCCCCCAGGAACAGGATCGTGGTGAGCGCGCACATCGTGGTGATCGCCACGTACTCGCCCAGCATGAACAGCAGGTAGGGCGTGGATGAGTACTCCACCATGAAGCCCGCGACCAGCTCGGACTCGGCCTCGGGCAGGTCGAACGGCGGCCGGTTGGTCTCGGCCAGGGCCGAGATGAAGAACACGATGAACATCGGGAAGAGGCCCAGCCAGTGCCAGTCGAGCGCCGAGTTCGGCAGCCCGTACCGGGTACCGATGCCAGTCTTCTGTGCGTTGACGATGTCGGTCATGTTGAGCGAGCCCACGCACAGGAGAACCGTGATGATCACGAAGCCGATCGACACCTCGTAGGAGACCATCTGCGCGGCGGACCGGAGTGAGCCCAGAAAGGCGTATTTCGAGTTGGAGGCCCAGCCGCCCATGATCACGCCGTAGACGCCGAGCGAGGAGATCGCAAAGAGGTAGAGGATGCCAACGTTGACGTTGGAGATGACCCAGCGGCCCCAGCTGTCCTCGTTCACCGGGATCACGGCCCACGCTGCCAGCGCCAGCACCGATGCAACAATGGGTGCCAGCAGGAAGACGCCCTTGTCCGATCCCGCCGGGATGAGCGGCTCCTTCAGCACGAACTTGAGGAGGTCGGCGAACGATTGCAGGAGGCCGAACGGTCCCACCACATTGGGGCCGCGACGCAGCTGCACCGCCGCCCACACCTTGCGGTCCATCAGGATCAGGAACGCGACAGCGACCAGAAGCACGACCAGCAGCAGCACGCTCCAGAACGCCATCACCAGCAGCGGCCAGAGGTAGCCCTGCCAGATCTCCGACCATTGCCACGCGCTATCCATGCGTTCCCGTGGTCCCCTGGCCCATGCTGTTCTTGAGCGCACTCAGCTCTGCCATCACAGCGGACGCGCGCGCGATCGGGTTGGTGAGGTAGAAGTCGCGCACCGCAGAGCCGAACGGCTCCGACGTGAGCGCTCCGCCGCGGGCAGCAAGAGCTTCGACGCCTGCGAGGCCGGCCGGCTCCACGGCATCGAGCCGCGCCAGCACGGGCGCCTCGTTGTACATTTCCGCCCGCAGGGCCGACAGCGTGTCATAGGGGAGCGTTTGGCCCACGTGCCCCGAGAGAGCGCGGACAATGGCCCAATCCTCCTTCGCATCACCCGGCGCAAAAGCCGCGCGGGAAGTCATCTGCGCCCGACCCTCTGTGTTGACGTAGGTGCCGCTCTTTTCGGTATAGGCTGCGCCCGGCAAGACCACGTCGGCCCGCTCGGCGCCGGCATCGCCGTGGCTGCCCTGATAGACGACGAATGCCTGGCCCAGCGACTTCGTGTCGAGCTCGTCAGCACCCAGGAGGTAGACGACCTCCAGCGCGGCCAGGTCGATGCTGCCTTTGTCCGGCACGAAACACAGATCGAGGCCCGCGACGCGCGAAGCCGCGGTGTGGAGCACGTTGAAGGCATTCCAGCTCGCATCCTTCCCGTCGCACGCAAGCAATGCGATCTTCGCCGCCACGGACAGCACGGCGGCTCCATCGGCGCGCGCAGCTGCGGCGGATCCCACGATCACCATCGGATGCTTGGCGTCCCGCAATGCACGAGCAAAGCTCTGCTTGCCATCCAGCACTTCCTTGAGCGTCTGTGGGCCGGCGCCGAGATAGTCATACGGGTAGGTGAGATCGGCCCGCTCCCCGATCATGGCTGTGGCCAAGCCGCCCTGACGCCAGCGCTTGCGGATGCGGGAATTGAGGACTGCCGCCTCGAGCCGAGGATTGGTGCCGATGAGCAGGATAACGTCGGCCTGCTCGATGCCTTCGATAGTGGTGTTGAATGTGTAGCTCGCCCGGCCAAGCTTCGGATCGAGCTTGGCGCCATCCTGCCGGCAATCGACGTTCTTGGAGCCGAGGCGCTCCAGGAGGTCCTTGAGCGCGAACATCTCCTCGGCGGCCGCGACATCGCCCGCTATGGCCCCGATCCTCTCGGGCTTCGCGCTCTTCAGCTTTGCTGCAACGACCGCGAGCGCCTCGTCCCATCCAGCCTGCTCCAGCCGGCCGTTCTTGCGCACGAACGGCCGATCGAGGCGCTGCGTCCTCAACCCGTCGGCAACGTGCCGCGTCTTGTCGGAGATCCACTCCTCGTTCACCGCGTCGTTGTTGCGCGGCAGGATGCGCACCACCTCGCGGCCACGGCAGTCGACGCGGATGGCCGACCCCACCGCGTCCATAACATCAATGCTTTCCGTCTTGGACAGCTCCCAGGGTCGCGCGGCAAAAGCCCAGGGCCTGTGCGTCAGCGCACCGACGGGACAGAGATCGACCACGTTGGCAGACATCTCCGACATCATGCCGCGCTCGAGATAGGTGGTGATCTCCATGTCCTCGCCACGGCCAATGGCACCCAGCTCCTCGACGCCAGCGACCTCGGTCATGTAGCGCACGCACCGCGTGCACTGGATGCAGCGGGTCATGCTCGTCTTGATGAGCGGGCCCAGATACTTTTCGTCAACGGCGCGCTTGTTCTCCACGTAGCGCGATCCACCCATGCCGTAGGCCATCGCCTGGTCCTGCAGGTCGCACTCGCCACCCTGGTCGCAGATCGGGCAGTCGAGGGGATGGTTGATGAGCAGGAATTCCATGACGCCTTCGCGCGCCTTCCTCACCATCGGCGTCGTCGTGTGGATGACCTTGGGGCTGCCGTCCTTGTTAGGGGGGAGATCGTTGACGCCCATGGCGCAGGAGGCCACCGGCTTCGGCATGCCGGCCACCTCGACGAGACACATGCGGCAGTTGCCGGCGATCGACAGGCGCTCATGGTAGCAGAAGCGCGGGATCTCCACGCCCGCCTGCTCGCAGGCCTGGATCAGCGTGATCCCATCCTCCACCTCGATGGCCTTGCCGTCGATGATGAGCTGCTTTGCCATGCCTGCTCCCGCATGCCTCTCCTCAGGCGCGCCCGCCCCCGCTCGGCTTCGCGGCCAAGCGGATCGCCACGCCGACAACGAGCCCGGCCAAACCCAGCCAGAGTAGCATGGGCTCGTAGGGCGTTCTGCCCACCAGGCGCGCAAACCCGGCTATGAACCCGCACACGTCCCTGCTGCTGTAGAAACAGCTGAAGAGGTCGAACACGCTGTTGCCGCTTGCTGGTGCGGCGGGGGCTCGCGACAGCTCCCCCAGGATGGACGAGTAGAAGCTCAGC
This sequence comes from uncultured Alphaproteobacteria bacterium, assembly GCA_963827545.1. GTDB lineage: Bacteria > Pseudomonadota > Alphaproteobacteria > Rhizobiales > Hyphomicrobiaceae > AWTP1-13. The sequence continues at coordinate 49,355 of CAWHBI010000028.1, read as the reverse complement.
CACCAGGCGAACGCCCCAGCGACCACGACCAACCCGCCCATGATCAGGATGCCGCCGAGCCTCTTGAAGTCCACCGCCGCCTCCGCTGGCAGATCAGCGCCGTCGCGTGCCAGCGAAGACGGAACGAAACCCGCCACAGTCCCGCCACGCTTCCTACACGGGCGAGCGCGGGTGCGCTAGGGCGACAATTGGCGCGGGGCCGGGATCTCCACGATGGAACCGATCAGCGCTTCCTATCGCGATCAGCAAGCAACTCCACCACCAATTCGGCGATCACGAGCGGCATAGCGTCGACCTTGGCGGGCAGATCGCGCAGCTCCCCGACTTCACATGATAGCCCGCTGAAAGCCGCTTTCAGCTCCGCCACATCTCGTGCCAATCGCGCGACCTGACTGTTCGTGAGCCTGAATTCGGTCTTGATCAATTCCGGGATGTTCTTCGCATCCTCTTCGCCACTGTCGACTAGAGCCTTCAGTGCGGCCATTTCGCGCTCACGGGTCGACACGCGCTGCTCAAGGTCGGGCATTGTGATCCTGGCCTTTGGCATGCCGCTCACGCACGAGAACAAATATAGTACGGAATCCCAGTTCTGTCTACTCCGCCGCCTGCTTGAGCAACGCCTGCCGCCGATCGATGCGGGCCTCGATCTCGGGCCGGAAATGGCGGATTAGGCCCTGCACGGGCCACGCGGCGGCGTCGCCAAAGGCGCAGATGGTGTGGCCCTCCACCTGCTTCGTCACGTCGAACAGCAGGTCGATCTCGCGCTTCTCCGCCTCGCCACGCTCCATGCGCTGCAGAACCCGCCACATCCAGCCGCAGCCCTCGCGGCAAGGCGTGCACTGGCCGCAGCTCTCGTGCTTGTAGAAATAGGCGATGCGACGGGTGGCGGCGATGATATCGGTCGACTTGTCCATCACGATGACGGCCGCCGTGCCCATGCCGGACTTGAGCTTGGCCAGGGTGTCGAAATCGAGCGTCAGGGTCTCGCAGATGTCGGCTGGCAGGCACGGCATCGACGAGCCGCCGGGGATGACCGCCAGCAGATTGTTCCACCCGCCGCGCACGCCACCCGCATGGCGCTCGAGCAACTCGCGCAGGGGGATGCCCATCTCCTCCTCGACCACGCACGGCTTCTCCACGTGGCCCGAGATCTGGAACAGCTTGGTGCCGGTGTTGTTGGGCTTGCCGAGCCCGGAGAACCAAGTCGCACCCTTGCGCAGTATGTCGCCCACGACGGCGATGGATTCGACATTGTTGACGGTGGTCGGCGCGCCATAGAGGCCCGTGTTGGCCGGGAACGGCGGCTTCAGGCGCGGCTGGCCCTTCTTGCCCTCGAGGCTTTCGAGCAAGGCGGTCTCTTCACCGCAGATATACGCACCGGCTCCGTGGTGCACGAAAAAGTCGAAATCCCAGCCGTGAATGTTGTTCTTGCCGATCAGCTTTGAGTCATAGGCCTCGGCGACGGCAGCCTCCAAGCGCTCGCGCTCGCGCATGAACTCGCCGCGGACGTAGGTGTAGCAGGTGTGGGCCCGCATCGCGAACGAGGCGAGCAGCGCGCCCTCGATCAGGAGATGCGGATCATGCCGCATGATCTCGCGGTCCTTGCAGGAGCCGGGTTCGGACTCGTCGGCGTTGATCACGAGGTAGCTCGGTCGCGGGTCGCTCTTGGGCATGAACGACCATTTCAGGCCCGTCGGGAAGCCGGCGCCGCCGCGGCCGCGCAGCCCTGAATTCTTGACCTCGTTGATGATGGCGTCGTGGCCCTTGTCGATCAGCGCCTTGGTGCTGTCCCAGGCGCCCCGCGCCTTGGCGCCGGCGAGCTTCCAATCCTGGAAGCCGTACACATTCTTGAAGATGCGATCCTTGTCTTGCAGAGCCACGGTGGTTCGCCCCTACTTCCCAGCTTTGGCATAGTCCGCGAGCGTTGTCGGCCCGCCGACGGGACAAGACGCCTGCCTTCCGATTTGGGAGCCCGGCTTCGGCGGCAGCGCCCTTGGCGTAGCCATCGAGCACGTTCTCGAACAGCTCAGGGGTGAGGTCCTCGTAGGTGTCCTTGCCGATCTGCACCATGGGCGCATTGGCACACACGCCGAGGCATTCGACCTCTTCCCAGGAGAAATTGCCGTCGGCGGACAAATGGAGCGGGTCGTGATGGATTCGCCGCCGGCACACCTCGACCAGCGCCTCTGCGCCACGCAGCATGCAGGGTGTCGTGCCGCACACCCACACGTGAGCTTTCTTCCCGACCGGGGACAGTTGGAACATCGTGTAAAAGGTGGCGATCTCGTAGACGCGGATGTAGGCCATGCCCAGCATGTCCGCGACCAGCCGCATCGCCGGTTCAGGCAGCCAGCCGCCGTGCTGCTCCTGGGCCCGCCACAGCAACGGGATCACTGCCGAGGCCTGCTTGCCGGCCGGGTAGTTGCCGATCATGGTCTTCGCCCATGCGGAATTTTCTGGCGTGAAGGCGAAGCTCTTGGGCTGGTCGGGGTATAGTCTGCGGACGGCCATTCGTTCCTTGCTGCCTTTCGCGCTCGCGGCGGTCGGTGGCGGCACCCTTATAGGCGGGGATTTGCCGATTGTCGCGGGTCTTTGGTCGATCTGCTGTTGCCGCAAAACGCGGCAAATTCGCTGCCCGGCCTGGCTGCGGCCTAGGTCGAACAGGCTCAGGTTGCTGGTTTTTTCTTGGTCGCCAGGCGCCAGCTGCCGGCGGCCAGACCGACGCACGCAAGGCCGCAGCCGACGTGAAAGGCGATCTGCGGCAGCCGGCCCGTCGAGCTTGCTGCGATCGCCGCGTCGGCGAAACACACAAAGGCACCGAGGCCAAACCACAGCGCCAGCGCGCGCCATTCCCGCAGGGCCGCAAGGGCCACCGCGAGCAGGCCGAGCCAGACGTTCCTCAAACCGATGATGTAGTGGAACTCATACCCGGCGGGCCTGGCCGTCACGCCGAAGGTTCGCGCCGCCCCATCGGGGGTGATGAAGTATCGGATGCCGATGACGGTGAGGAGAACGCCACCGATGAGGCACAGGGCGAGGATCCAGCGCTCGAGGTGCGTTGATTTCTGACTGGCCACACCCTTATCCCTCGTGGGGATTTCCATGATTAACGATCGATCTCCCCGAATACGACGTCGAGCGAGCCCAGGATGGCGGAGACGTCGGCCAGCATGTAGCCGCGGTTCATGAAATCCATGGCCTGCAGGTGGGCGAAGCCGGGCGCGCGGATCTTACAGCGGTAGGGCCTGTTGGTGCCGTCCGCGACGAGATACACGCCGAACTCGCCCTTGGGCGCCTCAACGGCGGCATAAACCTCGCCCTTCGGCACGTGGAAGCCTTCCGTGTAGAGCTTGAAGTGGTGGATCAGCGCCTCCATGGAACGCTTCATCTCGGCCCGCTTGGGTGGCACCACCTTCTTGTCGTCGGTGACGTGCGGGCCCTGGCCCTCCGCCGACATGAGCTTCTTGCAGCACTGGGCCATGATCTTCACCGCCTGGCGCATCTCCTCCATGCGGATGCAGTAGCGGTCGTAGTTGTCGCCGTTCTTGCCGATCGGAATATCGAACTGCAGCTCGGAATAGCACTCGTAGGGCTGCGCCTTGCGCAGGTCCCAGGCGGCACCCGAGCCGCGCACCATCACGCCCGAGAAGCCCCACTTGAAGCAGTCCTCCAGGCTCACCACGCCGATGTCGACGTTGCGCTGCTTGAAGATGCGGTTGTCGGTCAGCAGCCCCTCGATGTCGTCGAGCACCTTGGGATGGGTCTCGCAAAATTTGGCGATGTCCTCGATCAGCTTGGGCGGCAAGTCCTGGTGCACGCCGCCCGGGCGGAAATATTTGGCGTGCATGCGGCTGCCCGAAGCGCGCTCGTAGAACACCATGAGCTTCTCGCGCTCCTCGAAGCCCCACAGAGGCGGGGTGAGGGCGCCCACGTCCATGGCCTGCGTGGTGACGTTGAGGAGGTGGGAGAGCAGCCGGCCAATCTCGGAATAGAGCACGCGGATCAGCTGCGCGCGCTTGGGCACATCGAGGTCGAGCAGCTTCTCCACCGCGAGGCAGAAGGCGTGCTCCTGGTTCATCGGAGCGACATAGTCGAGCCGGTCGAAATAGCCGATGGCCTGTAGATAGGTCTTGTGCTCGATCAGCTTCTCGGTGCCGCGATGCAGCAGCCCGATGTGCGGATCGACGCGCTCGACCACCTCACCATCGAGTTCCAGCACCAGACGCAACACGCCGTGAGCAGCGGGGTGCTGCGGCCCGAAATTGATGTGGAACTGGCGGATTTCGGTTTCTGGCATTGGAGCTACTCGAGCCAAGCGCGAATGGCGAATGGCGAATGGCGAATGGCGATCGGCGCAAGCTCGCTATTCATTGTTCGATGGTCCCGCATGAAGCGACCTTATCAAGGCGCGGAGCATCTTGCCGATCCTCTGGCAAGTCTCGAGCAAAGGAGCGAGATGCTCTTCCTTCGTCAGCTGCACGCGCTCGGCAAGCGGCAAGTGTGTTTCCAACTCCTTCAACGAGCCTTGAGCAATTCTTAAAAACTGGACAAAAGATCCTGTATTCTCACGACCGTGCCCCTCCGCAATGTTGGCGGGCACGGATGCCGCCGCGCGCCGTATCTGCGCGGTCATCGAGTAGAGCTCATCCCTCGGAAAATGAGCGGTCAAGCGGTAGCAGTCAGCGGCAAGTGTCATTGCCATCTGCCAAACCTCGAGGTCTTTGAAGGAGCGGATGCCCGATCCTCGCACTGAACCGCTCCCCCACTTGGCCATTCGCCACTCGCCATTCACCCCTTGGCTTTCTCGTCTCCCGGCAGCACATAGTCCGCCCCCTCCCACGGGCTCATGAAGTCGAAGGAGCGAAACTCCTGGGTGAGCTTCACCGGCTCATAAACGACACGCTTCTGCGCATCGTCATAGCGCACCTCCACATAGCCGGTGAGCGGGAAATCCTTGCGCAAGGGGTAGCCCTGGAACCCGTAGTCGGTGAGGATCCGGCGCAGGTCCGGGTGGCCGGAGAACAGGATGCCGTACATGTCGTAGGCTTCGCGCTCGAACCAGTTGGCGGCGGGAAAGACGTCGACAACGCTCGGGACAGGATTGTCCTCGTCGGTCTCGCATTTCACGCGGATGCGCTGGTTCCGCCGCGGGGAAAGCAGGTGGTAGACCACATCGAAGCGTTGGGCGCGCTCGGGATAATCGACGCCGCAGATGTCGATCAGGACCTGGAACAGGCATTGTAAATCGTCGCGCAGCTCCGTGAGCACACGCACGATGTCCTGCCGCTCCACGACGAGCGTGAGTTCGCCCCTGGCGATGTCCCGGCGCTGGATCGCACCCTCCAGCTTTGCGTCGATATGACTGGACAGCTCTTCCAGCGTCATCTCAGGCTCCCGTGGCCTCGAGCGTCACTTCGTAGTGGGAAACGAAGTCATCGTATTCAGCGAGAACGGCCTTGGCACCGGGCTCGACCACCGCACGGTCCGGGTTGGCACCGGCGAACGCCTTGACGGCATCCATGGATTCCCAGCGGCTGATCACGAGGAGCTCGACACGGTCACCACGCGGCGCCTGGCACAGGTCCAAGCCCAAGAAGCCCGGCAGCCTGTGCAGGGCCGGCAGAACGAAGGCCGTCAGATGATCGCGATAGGCGCGAGCATTCTCCGGTTTGGCGTAGGCCATCCAGGTGCGAACTATCGTTGACACGTGCTAGCGCTCTATGGTTCCGGTGCGGCGGATTTTTCGTTGCAGCAGCAGGACGCCGTAGACGAGCGCCTCCGCTGTCGGCGGACAGCCCGGCACATAGATATCGACCGGCACGATGCGGTCGCAGCCACGCACGACGGCATAAGAGTAGTGGTAGTAGCCGCCGCCGTTGGCGCAGCTACCCATGGAGATCACGTAGCGCGGCTCGGGCATCTGATCGTAGACTTTCCTGAGCGCGGGGGCCATCTTGTTGGTGAGCGTGCCGGCCACGATCATCACGTCGGACTGGCGCGGACTAGCGCGCGGGGCGAAGCCGAAGCGCTCGAGGTCGTAGCGTGGCATCGAAGCCTGCATCATCTCCACCGCGCAGCAGGCGAGGCCGAACGTCATCCACATCAGCGAGCCGGTGCGGGCCCAGTTGATCAGATCATCGGTGGTGGTGACGAGGAAGCCCTTGTCAGCGAGCTCGTTCGAGACCTCGGTGAAGTAGGGGTCACCTGGCTTGACCAGACCCTTGGCAGGGGAGCCCGGCTTGGCGATGGCAGCGGTCATTCTCAATCCCACTCCAGCGCACCCTTGCGCCACTCGTAGATGAAACCCACGGTTAGCACGCCAAGAAACACCATCATCGACCAGAACCCGAAGGCGCCCACGTGCTTGAACGCCACGGCCCAGGGGAACAGGAAAGCCACCTCGAGGTCGAAGATGATGAACAGGATCGACACCAGATAGAAGCGCACGTCGAACTTCATGCGCGCGTCATCGAAGGCGTTGAAACCGCACTCGTAAGCCGACACTTTCTCAGGGTCGGGGTTGCGCACCGCCACCAGGAACGGCGCCACCATCAGCGCCAAGCCTATAGCCAACGCCACACCCATGAAGACGACGAGCGGCAGATACTCGATCAGCAGCTGGTTCATAAGGCGGCTCCCGCGCAGTCGTGCGACAACGACAAGCTCTACGCGTGGGGCCGTGTTACCGCAGCGCAGCAGGGCGCGCAACCGCGGCGGCGTCGCAGGATCAGGAAATCCGAGGTAAGCCGCGACGGCGCGCGCCGGGAGCCTCAACTAGTAGGATGCCGAGGATGGGCAACGGTCCAGAGCCGGGAGGGAGATGCGATTGGGTTCTCCACGGCGTGCCGCGAGGCACATCGGGGGTTGCCGCTGGTGCATGACGCTACAGTCGGACCCTCCCCAAGGTCCTCGATCAGGGCGCGTCTGTAATAACCCCCTGGCTGGCGCGAGCTTCCCAGCACAACAGATCGATCCAATTTCGTTTCCACTCGCTCGCCATCAATTCGGGGACCTGCGAATGCCCCTCCGCTAGCAGGGCCACTTTCACAGCCCACCATCCCGAGTGTCTGCCCGAACGAGCAAGTCTGACGGCCCGTTTCATGATCTTGTCGCTTGGTGTGTCCATTGCGGTGCATGCATCCTGGTCTATGCCTGAGCCGCTCGGAGCAAAACATGCGAGATGTCGGCGCCCACGAGCGACCCCGAGTTGGGCTCCCCCGTGAGCTAGCCGGCTCTTCCTTGCCACTGCCCAGCGCGCCTCAGAACGAAAGACTAAGGTCTGAGAGAGCGCCAGGCAGTGGCATTCATCGCCCCCGCCCGCGAGCTGTTTGATCGCGTTGGGGATATTCTTGACGAGGTTCTCCTGCGGAGTCTTGTCAGCGCGGCAACAGATTGTCCGATTTTGTATCAAGGACCACGTCAATGGGCGTTGGCTCATGCACCGTCATCGCAGTCGCTACTTTTCGAGGTAGTTCGCTCGATGCCCAGCTCCGGCCCAACGGTTCCTACTTTGATGGGTTCACGCGCTTATCGAGCTGCCCGCGTGGGGCAACTCGGCGCATCGCCTGAGGCAGTGCAGGCGCAAGGCCGCGACCACGAGCCGATGACCGCGATCAATGTCACGTGAGATCGGCTCACGCTGGTTCACCAGGTCAGCCCCCGCTGCAGAGGGCGCCGGCATGGCCCGATAGCCAAATAGCGCGCGACCGCACTATGTTGTTGCAAGTACCCTACAACAAGACGCGAGACGGGGAGGTTGCAGATGATGCGCTGTCGTTTGAGCCGCCGCACCATGCTCAAGGGGGCGACCGCGCTAGGCGCGCTGGCGGCCGCATCGGGCAATGCTCTCACCCAGCAGGGTACGCGATTTACGGCCGGCTCGGCAGCGTCGCTGCCGCCGCGCGGCGAGCTCGTCATCCGCGGAGCCACCGTGCTGACGATGGACCCCAACCTCGGGGATTTCGCGACTGGCGACGTGCACGTGCGCGACGGCGCGATCGCCGCAGTCGGCCCCCGGATCGACCTGACGAATGTCCAGATCATGGAAGGCCGCGGCATGATCTGCATGCCTGGCTTCATCGACACGCACTGGCATCTTTGGACAAGCCTGTTCCGGCCCTTTGTCAGGGCCGACGTCAGCGAGCTCGGCTACTTCCCCGTGAGCAGCCGCCTGGGCCAGCTCTTCGACGCCCGAGGACAGCTACCGCAGCGTGAAGCTCGGCATAGCCGAAGCCTTGAGCGCCGGTGTGACGGCGGTGCACAACTGGGCGCACAATGTAAGGAGTCCGGATCACGCCGACGCCGAGCTCTCCGCAATGCGCGATGCGGGCATCCGCGGGCGGTTCGCCTACGGTCCCGCGCAGGGGATGCCGGACGATCGGCCGATGGACATGGCCGGCGTTTCTCGCGTGAAGCGCGACTGGATGCCCGGCGATGGCCTGCTCACGCTCGGCATCTGCTCCCGCAACATCGGCGCCATGAGCATCGGCGGCGCAGCAACGCGCGGGACACTGACGATTGACATGGCGAAGCAGGACTGGGGCGGAGCGCGCGCACTGGGGCTGCCAATCACGCTGCACACCTCCGGCCCGAGTCCGATCAGGGCGCTCGAGGAGGCCGGGCTGCTCGGTCCCGACGTGCAGCTCGTGCACCCACTGCTCACCACGCCCGAGGATCGCGCGATCCTGAAGGCGCGCGGCGTCAGCTACTCTATGGCCCCGGTCGGTGAGGCGCGCCGTCCGTCCAGTGTCGGTGTCATCCAGCTCGGCGAGATGCTGGAAGCCGGCGTCAAGGTCAGCCTGTCGACCGACCACACCACCAACTACAACTGCGATCCCTTCGTCGGCATGCGCATCCTGTTCGCACTGCATCAGCACCGCATCGGCAACAAGATTCCACTGACGCTGAAGCGCCTCGTCCAGCTCGCCACCCTGGATGGTGCAGTCGACCTCGGCATCGCCGACAAGACCGGCTCGCTCACGCCAGGCAAGCGCGCCGACGTCATCCTCGTCCGCACCACCGACATCAACATGACCCCAGTCGGCGACCCCTACGAGGCACTCGTCTCCCTGGCCCAGCCGAGCAACGTCGACACCGTGATCGTGGATGGCCGCATTCTGCGGCGGTCGGGCAACTTCATTGCGCTCGACCACGCCAAGGTCGTGCGCGAGGCACAGGAGGCGGCTGTGGCACTCCGCACCAAGGTAAAGTGGCCGCCAACATGAGCCGCCGATCACTGCGAGGCGTTTCTCCCACGGCCGGAATACCCGTCCCGAATCTCAGCCTGCCGTAGCTGCGGGACGGCCGGCTGAAAACCTGGCAGCGCCTCGCCGCCGGCAAGGAAGGTTCCATCCGAATAGCGTGCTGACTCCGGGGTGGGAATCCTTGAACTGGTGCGCACACACCTGTGTACCGCCGAGCCAAATATTCCACCCGTCATCCCGGAAGCCGAGGCGTAGCCGAGACTAGCCGATTCCGCGCGGACACAGCTCGCGAGATCCCGGCTCTGCGCGATCGCGCTTCAAGCGCGATCGCTGGGCCGGGATGACGGGTGGAAGGATAGGCTGCTCGGTATGACCCAAGCTGTCCTCCAGGTCGTTCGGGTCCAAAAAAGGCAATTTCGCTACATTTTTTCACGGGTGGGCCAGCAAGAACTAACGCCACGATAACGCCGGGCTGACGGCGATGGGTTCAATTGGGCGTCAAGCGAACAACCGCCGAGCGACCCCATGACCGATCAACTGAGCACAGAGCAGCCGTCTGCCGATGCGCTGGTGCCTACCGATGTTGCCCGGCGCCTGGAGGCGGCCAACGTGAAACGGGCGGCCTTGCCCCTCAGGAGCTTGATCGTCCTCGGTGTGCTCGGCGGCATTTATATCGCCTTTGGCGGGGCACTGGCGACCCTGGCCATCACGGACACAAGCCTTGGATTTGGGCTAGGTAGGCTGGCGGCAGGCGTCGCGTTCAGCCTTGGACTCATCCTGTTGGTGATCGCCGGTGGAGAGCTCTTCACCGGCAACAACCTGATGATCGTGGCGCTGGCCAGCGGCAAAGTCTCGTGGCGTTGCGTTTGGCGGAACTGGACCGTTGCCTACGCCAGCAACGCCGCCGGCGCGCTCTTGCTAGCTTTCACCATTCATCATACCGGCATTCTGGACTCCGGTGGCGTCAGGGCGACCGCTGCGGGGATTGCCGAAGCGAAGACGCAACTCGGCGTTGTGCCGGCGTTCTTGCGCGGCGTTCTCTGCAACATGCTGGTGTGCCTTGCTGTTTGGCTGAGCATGGCCGCACGCAGCGTAGAAGGCAAGGTGATGGCCATCGTCTTTCCCATCGGCGCCTTCGTGGCGCTGGGGTTCGAGCACTGCGTCGCCAACCTCTACCTTCTTCCTGTTGGCATGCTGAGCGGCGCCAACGTCACCCTGGCTGGATTCCTCGGCAACATCGTGCCGGTCACGCTCGGGAATACAGTTGGCGGGGCGGGCCTCGCGGCCGCGTATTGGCTCGTCTATCTGAGCGATGGCTCCACGGCCCAGGCGCGACTTCAGGCTTGGCTTAGGAGGATCGGCGAACTCGTGCGATCAACGTGCGGGCAGACGGCAGCAGCCGCCAGGGCCGCCATTGCGCGGATGCTCTAAACGCGGGGCCTGCACAAGTCAGCTCGGCTCTGAGGCGCCGGATCTCCGTGATCGGCGACATCAGCGGCATTCGCGCTCGGCGCTACGTACGATCCCCATGAGACGTTGCGCGGAAGACTAATCGGAATGAGTGGCGACCTTCGGATGGCCCGGTGCTGGTACGCCAGGGCAAGAGAACTGGCGGACTTGGAGGCGGCCTCCCAAGGCAAGAACTGAATCGCCACGACCTTTCGCGGCGACAGGGAATAAATAAGTGCCTGCGAGCGAGTGCGGGTATCCTGCACCTCTGGAGACGACCCTCCAGCGGACGGGTGAGCGTCGCAGGAAGAGTGGACCGAAGCTCGGACAGCGGGCAAACAGCTAGGACTACGCTGTCCGGTCTCTCGGTCTTTGCCAGGCCGCGCTCGAACGCATGCCCTGCCTCATTTGCCGACCATGCGATCCGCGAGCGGCGGCAGGAACTTGTCTGTCCATACGTCCTCGACCTTCGGTGCCTTTGACAGCTTGTACGCGTCGACGACCGCGGCGATGTTCTGCTGCACTCGAGCCGGATCGACAGAGCTCAAGCCGTTCTTTTTGGTATGCTCGGTGTAGGTGTGGCCGAGCGCCACCTCCAGCCGGACCTGTTCGAGATCGTTCCGCATCATCGGATCGCCGGCCTTCATGATAGCGAGTGCCGCAGCCGGATCGCGGATCGTGTCGACCGTGCCGCGGTTGAGCGCGCGCACCATGCCCCTGACGATCTCCGGGTTGTCGTCGGCGTACTTCTTGGTCGTGACCAGGGCGAGGCCGTAGAGGCCGGTGCCGTAGTCGGAGTACTTGAGAGCGTAAATGTCCTCGCGCTTGAAGCCCACCGCCATGGCGGCGGGGATCTGCGAGTTGGTGAAGCCGCCGATGCCGTCGACCTCGCCCTTGGCCAACATGGCGGCCCACAGCTGGATGGAGACGCTTACCCAGTCGATCTTGACGTCCTCGGCCTTGGCCGCCTTGAGCAAGATCGACATCGTGTCGTGCACCGCAGTGCCGGGCCCGCCCGCGATTTTCCTGCCGTGCAGATCGCGGGGCGTTTTGATGCCTTTCGATTTCAGCGTCACCACCGCCAGCGGCGTCTCGTCGAATGCCATGTAGACGGCGAGGAGCGGGTTGGCCGGGTTCTGTACGTTGAAGTTCACCATCGTCACGAGATCGACGTAGCCGAACTGGTAGACGTTGCTGGCCACGCTGACGGCCGTGTTGGTGCCACCCTTGCCTGCGTCGACGGCGACGTTGAGGCCCTCGGCCTTGTAGTAGCCCTTCTCCCTTGCCACGAAGAACGGCGAATGCGTGCCCTGGATGATGAAGTCGAGCATCACGCGCACGTCCTTCTGCTGGGCGACCGCTGGCTGCGGCGCCAGCGCCAGCACGATGCCGAGAACCAGCCCAGCAAGCCCTGCGCCGCTCTGCACCTTCCAGCATTTCGACATGGGGGTCTCCTTTTCTTGCTCGTGAGCTACACGGTCCGAAAGCTGCCCTGCGGCCGGCTTCGGCCTTCAATCAGCCTTGCGGGATCAGGCCTACACCTTCGATGCCGCGCACTGACCAACCGGTCATGCGCCGCTCGAAGGCGCCGGCGATGACGTACATTCCCACGCCCATCACGCCGGTGACGAGCAGGGCGGCAAACGCCAGAGGCACCTCGAAGCGCGATGATGCGACCAGCATGAGATGACCGATGCCCTTGTTGGCCGCCACCGTCTCCGAGACGATGGAGCCAATGAAGGCGACCGTCATGGCAATCTTCAGGGAGGCGAAGAAGTAAGGCATCGCCCTAGGCAACCCGACTTTCATGATCACCTGCCGCCGGCTGGCGCCAAGGGCACGCAGCACGTCGCGCAACTCAGGCTCGAGTGTGGCAATGCCGGTGGCGACGTTGACCAGGATCGGGAAGAACGAGATCAGGAAGGCGGTGATCACGGCCGGCACCGTGCCGATACCGAACCAGATCACCAGGATCGGCACGATGGCCACCTTGGGGATAGAGTTGAAGCCGATCAGCGCCGGATAGAAGCTGTCGTAGACGAGAGTCGATGATCCGACCGCCACGCCCGCTAGTACGCCGAAAACGATGGCGATGGCAAAACCGATAACGGTTGTGAACAGGGTCTGCCAGGCGTTGTCCACAATGGCGGCTCTCCATTCCCAGCCAGCGGCGAATATTGCGCTCGGGGCCGGCAGCACGAATTCGGGAATGGCGAAGGTGCGGACAGCGATTTCCCACACGAGAAAGAAGAGGGCGATCACGAGCCATGGCAGAGCGCGCCGCACATACTGCCGGTCGAGCAGCGGCTGGCGGCGGCGGACGGTCGCGATCTCCTCGTCGGTGGCCTCGCTCATGTCCATGCTGCCGTTTCCCATCATGCGGCGACCCGGGATGCGCCGATGTGGCCGCGCAGTTCGTGGACTATTGCAGCGGATTCTGCGGAGAATATCATCTCGTGGGTGCGCGGCCGCGGTAGGTCGATCTTGCGCTCGGCGACGATGCGCCCGGGCCTCGCACTCATGACAAGTACGCGATCAGCGAGGAAGGCGGCCTCGCGCAGATCGTGCGTGACCAGGATGACGGTCGGTCGCCGCGCCATCCATAGATCCTGCAGCGACACCCATAGATCCTCGCGCGTGAACATGTCGAGCGCGCCGAACGGCTCGTCCAGCATCAGCAGCGAGGGCTCGTGGATGAGCGCCCGGCACAACTGCGTTCGTTGCTGCATGCCGCCGGAGAGCTGCCAGGGAAAGCTTCGCTCGAAGCCCTCGAGCCCGACCAGGGCTAGCAGCTCGCGCGTCTTCGCCTCGTAGGCGGCCCTGTTGCGGCGCAACCGCGAACTGTGCGGCCGCACGATCTCGAGCGGCAGCATGACGTTTGCAAGGGTCGAGCGCCAGGGCAACAGCGTCGGGTTCTGGAACGCCATGCCGACGCAGGTGAGTGGTGCAGTGACGGCCTTACCCTCGACCTTGACGGTGCCCGCAGTGGCCGGACACAACCCGGTGACGACCTTCATCAGGCTCGACTTGCCACATCCGGACGGCCCGACCACAGCGATGAACTCCCCACGCTCGACTGCCAATGTGGTGCTGCGCAGCGCCAGCGTCCCATTGTCGTGGCCGTATCGGAGCCACACGCGATCAACCTCCACGAATTTCGGCTGCATTGGCTCTCCCTAACAAGGTCCAGCCTCCTTTCATACAGTGATCAGCAGGTTGGCTCCCGCCTTCCGGCGACTTACCAGGGCTGCGCCAGGCTTTCGCCGCAACAACGGTCTTGATGTTTCTTGAGCTCCTCCTAGCCGACCGTCAGCGGAGGCGCCGCGTCGCTACTGCCGGGAATGATGCCGGGTCTCAGCGAGAAGCAGTGTTGGGCTATATCGTAGGCGCGGGTGTACCAGATCTGGTCCTTGTGCTTGTGGCGAACGCAGTAATTGATCGCTTGACGCAACGGCCGCAGCCGGAACGGCTGACCAACGATAAAGCCGTGCAGCGACAGCGAGAAGACCAGCGGCTGGCGCTCGGATTGCTCGAGCAGTTCGTCGAACTGGTCGACAATCATGTCGGCGAACTCTCGACCTGAATGGTCGCGAAGCGCCAGTGTGCCGGCATCGTTGATCTCCATCGGATAAGGCACTGAGAGGAGCGGCCCGGACCGGGTGTTCATCCAGATCGGCTGGTCGTCCACCGGCCAGTCCAACAGATGCGTGTACCCTGCTTCTTTGAGGAGGTCCGGAGTGACATTCAATTCGTTAGCACCCGGGCCCATCCAGCCAGTTGGCCTGACGCCGACATGTTTCTCGATCACCTCGGTGCATTCCTTGATGATGCGCGCCTCGTCGTGCTCCCACAGGGGCTTGAGGTGTTCAGCGTTGGTGCGGCCGTGCCCGACCACGTCGTCGCCGCGCTGCCTGATCTTCTCGACGATGTCCGGATAGTTATAGCAGACCGCACTGTTCAGAAGGATGGTGGCAGGAATTTTCAGCTCGTCGAGGATCTCAAACAGCCGCCAGTTGCCCACCCGGTTGCCGTAGTCGCGCCATGCCCAATTGCGAGAGTTTTGAGGACCGCCGCGATTGTGCGGGTCCATGCCCAGGCCGGTGCCGAATGCGAAATGCTCGATGTTGAGAGCTATATAGAAGGCAAGCCGCTTGCCACCTGGCCAGCTGTATTGTTGCCGCTTGGTGATCGGCAGGAACTCGTACCGTCCGTGTCCTGGCAGTTTAAGCATTAGGCCCCCTCTCGCTCTTCGCACTCTCGCCGGACTTTGCTCCTTAGCACTACGCGCGAACACCGGCGGCCAACTGAGGGCAGCTGCGCAGAGACGACAGCCCTCGGCCTTTTCCTGCACCACGACCCCAAGGCTATTTCAGTTCAACTTACTGGATCAACAGCAAAAACTTGTTGCGCAGACGAGGGCTGAAGAGTTGGGGCGTTACGACGACTTCCTCTTGCAAGAGGGCCGCAACTTGCGGGTTGGTCCAAGTAGATCGCTCTCGTCTTCGTGATCGGGCATGACCAGATGGACACAGAACCGTCGCGGGCGGATGATATCGGCAATGATGTTTCACGGGAGACGGCCAACGCTGCTGGCGGGGCTGCGTATACGCCGTTGGGTGTACTGGCGTCTTTCGTAATGTCGCAAAGTCCAAGAGGGAGGGACTGCGGATGCGCGTGCTGGCGGGCCTGGTTCTGCTGATGGCGGCGTTGTGCGTTACCACTAGGGTAGGTGTGGCCCAGACCTTGCCGTTTTCGGATCGACCGCTGCAGAAGCTCGAGATCGCTCAGTCCAAACTCGTGCCGCGGGCTCCGACTGCTGCCGCGAGCGGAGAGGGGAGGGCGGTCGCCAAGGTGAATAATTGGACGGTGGGCCTGGCCACCGGGTTGCCGGAGGGGACGTACCTTCGCGTGGGCGCCGAAATCGCCCGCAACCTGAACAACGGCGACGAGCTACGCATAATTCCCATGGTCACTCCGGGCGCCGTCGACAACATCAGGGACCTCCTTTATCTGAAGGGCGTCGACATTGCGCTCACGAATGCCGATGTCCTCGAGCACTTCAAGACGGTTGAGAAGATTCCGAACATCGAGAATCGCGTCCACTACATCTCCGAGATGTACATCGGCGACATCCACCTGCTCGTGCGGCCGGAAATCGGCTCGCTCAAGGACCTCGAAGGCAAGAAGGTGAGCTTTCACTCGCCGGGCTCCGGAGCCGCGGTAAGCGCGCCAGTCATTTTCCGTCGTCTCGCCGTTAAGGTCGAACCGGTTTACATCAACAACGCAATTGCGCTCGAGAAAATGAAGACGGGCGAACTCGTGGGCCTCGTGAACCCTGGCGGGAAGCCACAAGACCTCTTTAGAAAATTCAAGAACGATTACGGCTTCAAGTTCCTTTCAATACCGTTCGACAAGTTCGACGAATACTATGTGCCGTCCGTCCTTACTGACAAGGATTATCCAGGATACATCAAGGCGGGTGAGAAGGTGGAGACAATCGGGGTTCCGGTCGTGCTGGCCGTCTATAACTGGCCCAAGGAAAGCGACCGCTTCCGGCGCGTGGAGCGTTTCATCCAATACTATTTCGATCGCTTCGAGGGCTTCCAACAACCGCCCTATCATCCAGATTGGAAGGGCGTCAACTTGGGGGCCAAGGTGCCGGGCTGGACGCGCTATTGGGTGGCCGAGGAGAAGCTGAGACAAGCGGCAGCCGCGGCGCGCAAATCTCAACCCCCGCCGCCAGCAGTCGACGCGCAACTGGCGCGCCAGCAGGCCGTGCGCGCATCCCCAACTGAAGCTGCAGAACAGGAACTGCTGTTCCAGCAGTTCCTCGAGTGGAGCAAGTCACGGCAACGCAAGCAATGATACCGGACACAAGAGAACAGAACGAATTGGGGTGCGATTCGTGCTGAGCGACAAGCCGCCTTCGGTGCCTGCTCTGGGGGGGGTGCGCGCATTGCACGCAACTTGTCGGCGGATGCATTGGCCGAGTTTTGCCATCGCGGTGATCGCCGCGCTGGCAGTACTTGGTCCCCCAGAACGGGTGGACGCCCAACGCTTGGACCAGCCGCAGATCAGTGTTGCGCGGACGATCGTTGCCGAACCTGCATCGCAGGCGTTGCTGGGGATCGAGATCGGTCCGCCGGAGGCATTGCCGAAAAGGAGCTTCGTCAGCCTGCGCGGGTTGCCTCCGAGCGCATCCCTGACGGAGGGGCATGCGATCGGTCCGGGTTCGTGGGCCGTTCCCTTGGTTGGTCTGCAGACACTGAGAGTTCAACATTCCGGCTGGAATCTCCGGCCGGGCTGACATCGTCATTAGCCTCATCGGAATGGACGGCAGGCTGCTCGCCGAGGCCAGAAGCACGCTGGTCGTAGGGCCCACCGTGATGGGCCTCTCCCAGGAAAAGGCGCAAGGCGAGCCCCCACAGGCACGATTTGCCCTCGCTCCGCCCGCCGCGCCGGTACCAGCCAGCAAAGAGGATCGTAACGCGTTGGCAGCCCCGGTGCGGCCGTCAAAACTCTCTCCTGAGGACAAGGCGCGCGCTGATCGTGCGCTCGCGCAAGGGGAGAAGTACCTAGCTAGTGGCAGTATCCTTGTTGCCCGACAGTTTCTCCGGCACGCCGCTGACGCGGGTCTGGCGGCAGCCGCGCTGCGGCTTGCAGCAACCTACGACCCAGTCGAGTTGCATCGCCTGCAAGCCCAAGGCATCGCTCCAGAACTTGACTTGGCGCGCAGATGGTACGAGCGCGCTCGCGAACTGGGTGCCCCAGAGGCCGAGGAGCGCCTGGCTAACCTCCGCAGCAATTGAACCATGGGGCGCCACGACTACGGGACCTCGGCGCCCGTCCCCGGATATCGCCGCGCTCTGCTGAGCCGTCGGCTCATGGCGCGTACGGGTGGACACGCCCGGCGCGCGCGTATCGCGGCTTGCGTTATGTTGGCATTCTGGGAGAGTTCGCTGTGGCGCGGCCGGTCGATGACCGTGCGGGTGGACGGGTTGAATGGATGCGATGAGACCCGCAAAAATAGCTTGATCCCCACGGCTGTTGGTGGCTCGGGCTGACCGCCCTCGGCGTGCATCGCCGGTGTCCCTGTGTCCGTTACACGCTTGACCATGCGGTTCCGGATGGCCGAGATACTAACGCCTGCCGAAGATGCTGGAGATCGCAAGGCTGCTGGAGCGAAGCACGCAGCAGCGAGCATCGCCACTTTAGAGAAGTCGCGCTTGGCAACGAACAAAACGAAGAGAGCCAGTTTAGTCTGGCGCCCCGATCACATCACTGCAATTTTCGACAGCAGCAGTAGCAAGTGCATCGTAAAGGGGAGTGTAGCATGGCGTTCTGGTCGAAAAACTCGAAGGCTGAACAACCTCCGGCCCCGAAGACCCCATCAGGTCAGAACGGTACGGCAGGAAACCGACAGCTTACAACAGAGGCACCTAGGGGCAAGAACACCGCTGATGCAGAGGCGGCCAAAGCGGCATCGGCCCGGCTCCTCTTGAGATTCGGCGAGGTGGTGAGCGTGCTGATGCGGACACCACAGTTCGGGCGCCTCCCGCTTACCGAGGTTCGAGCTCTGGTCGTGCCGCCGTTGATCTCCGGGCAGTTCCTGGTTGCGGAGGCGCAATCCAAGTCGCAGGGGTTTATCACCCCCGTCGCCACCGCGCTGTGGGCGAAAGTGTCAAAGGAGGTCGACCAGCGACTTTCTCAGGATCTGGACAAGCCGATCCGGCTTGCCCCCAATGAGTGGAAGTGCGGCGAGATTCCCTGGCTGATCGTGCTGGCCGGAAATCCGCAGGCGATCGCCCCGATGCTCAAGCAGTTTCAAGAGACTACTCTCAAGGGCCAGCCTCTGAAGATGCGGGCACGGGACAAGAACGGAAAAGCGATTGTAAGAACGTTTGGTGGAAAGTCCGCGTAAGGACCCTGCTGGTCTGCGCGTTCTGGGCCAAAGATTCTCCTGCGATTTCCACGGGTTGGTGATGGAGCGGCGCTCGGTCGAGGCGAGGGGCGCATCGGCATGGTTGTGGGTGCCTGTGTGCGCGTCGAGATCGTTCGGTCCCATTGCCTCAACGCGATCGAGGAGGCGGCGGAACTCCGAAGGCGGCCCCATCACTTTCGCTGGCGACGACCAGCACCAATGCGGCTTACGCATGCCCCAACGCTAGTGCTAGTGTTCACAGCAAGCTCAGATCTCTTTGGGGAAGTCGACTTTTTGAGTTCTGCGTCATGTTGCGGCTGTTGGGTGGGGGGCTCTTGATCGCCAGCCTCGTGCTTTTGCTTGAAGATGCGTGGGTCGGTGTCAAGGTCACGAGTGGCCTCACGCCGACAAGCTTGCAAGATGTTTGGCTGGTTGCGCATGACCAAAGTATGCTGTTCGTGCGCGAGCTTGTGGGCAGACACGGCTATCAATGGACCTGGGACACATTCATCCAGCCCATTCTAGTCGTCCCCGTGGCCCTGGTATTGGCCGTAGCCGGGATCGCCGCTTGGGTTGCCGCGAATACGGGCCGGAGCAAGCACCCCAAGCCGGATGATCATAGCGAGTCCGCCGGTATGCAGGCCGTACACGCAGATGCGCGTTCGGAGTCCTCACCAGGTTCAGAACTTGTGACGGCGTTAGCGTCTTGTCGGGGCGCATTCGTCGCCATCGGACTCTTCAGCGCCGTCAGCAACGTGCTGCTGCTGACGGGTGCCTTCTTCATGCTGGAGATCTACGACCGGGTGCTGCCAAGCCGCAGTGTGCCGACACTCGTCGCCCTTTCCATTCTCGCGATGGTTCTCTTTTGCGCGCAGGGTGGATTGGACCTGATCCGGGTCCGCCTGCTGAGCAGAACTGGGACAGCGCTCGATGCTGCACTGAGCGACCGTGTCTACGACGCGATCGTCAGGCTACCGGTCCGGGCCGGAAGCGGAATGGATGGTCTGCAACCAATTCGCGATCTCGACACCGTGCGTGCCTTTCTCTCGAGCATGGGACCAACTGCCCTGTTCGACTTGCCGTGGATTCCGTTCTATCTCGCCATTATCTTTTCATTTCACACCGCCCTCGGCATGACGGCGCTGGCAGGGGCGGTCATTTTGGTCTGCCTTACGTTGATCACGGAAGTGCTGACCCGCAAGCCTATGAGGGTCGCAACCGAATACGGTGCGTTGCGCCATCGACTCGCCGAAGCCAGCAGGCGCAACGCCGAGGTCCTCGTGGCCATGGGGATGACACATCGCGTCGGCACCCAATGGCGGCACGCGAACAAGGGGTACATAGCTGCGCATGGGCATGTGAGCGACATTGGCGGTGGGCTTGGCACGATCTCCAAGGTCCTTCGTTTGGTTCTACAGTCAGCTGTGCTTGGCGTCGGCGCCTATCTTGTGATCCAGCAGGAAGCGAGCGCGGGCATCATCATTGCTGGATCGATCCTTGCCGCTCGGGCCTTGGCGCCGGTCGACCTCGCCATTGCACACTCGAGGGGATTTGTCGCCGCGCGACAGAGTTGGCAGCGCCTGACCAAACTCATGGCCCTTCTGCCGAGCCTTCAATCGCCCATGGCCCTGCCGGCGCCGACTGCGGCGCTTTCTGTCGAGGGCGTCAGCATCGTGCCTCCGGGCGAGCAGAGAACCGTGGTGCAGGACGTCACGTTCTCGCTCGGGGCGGGGCAAGGACTTGGCATTGTCGGACCAAGCGGATCGGGCAAGTCGTGTCTTGCGCGAGTGATCGTTGGCGCCTGGTTGCCGGCACGCGGCAAGGTTCGCCTGGATGGGGCCTCGCTCGACCAGTGGCCGCTCGATTTGCTCGGGGGGCACGTGGGCTACCTGCCGCAGGACGTCGAACTGTTTGCCGGCACCGTAGCTCAGAACATCGCCCGCTTTCAGTCCGACGTCGACCCAGAGACAATATTCAGGGCAGCCAAGGCCGCAGATGTTCACGACTTGATCGTTCGCTTGCCTGAGGGCTACAGGACGCAGATCGGAGAGCACGGCGCGGCCTTGTCTGCCGGCCAACGGCAACGGATAGCACTCGCGCGCGCCCTTTATGGCGAGCCTTTTCTGGTCCTCCTGGACGAGCCGGATTCCAACCTTGATTCCGAGGGAATCTCGGCGCTCGACCGCGCGATCCGCAGCATTCGGACCCGCAGAGGTGTCGTCATTGTTGTTGCGCACCGTCCCAATGTCCTTGCAAACGTCGATCTGTTGCTCGCCCTGGACAAGGGACGTGTGCAGGGAGTGGGTCCGAAGGAGACCATCATCAGGAAGTTAGGGCTCGTGGCACCGGGACGCGAACCTCTCAAAGTGGTTCCAGATCCGCGTCAAGCCAATGACTGAAAGGGAGGTCAAGATCGATCCCCGTGGAGAAATGCGCCGGCTCATCAAGGCGGGGGCAATCTTGCTCGTAGTGCTTTGCGGGGGTGTTGGCGGATGGGCCGCATCGGCCGAAATCTCAGGCGCGGTCATCGCGCCGGGAGTGGTGGTGGTCGATTCCAACGTGAGAAAGGTGCAGCATCCGACCGGTGGCGTCGTGGCCGAGATTCGTGCACGCGACGGCGATCGCGTTTCTGCCGGTGAAGTTGCCTTGCGCCTCGACGAGACAATACCGCGAGCCAATCTCGCGATCGTGACCAAGGGCATCGATCAGTTCGTTGCCCGCAAGTCCCGGCTCGAGGCCGAGCGCGACGGGACCGAGGTCATTGCCTTTCCGAACGATTTTGCGGCACGCGTGAACGACCAGAACGTGGTCGTTACGATCGCTGGCGAGCGCAAGCTCTTCGAGTTGCGCCGCTTCGCACGCATCGGACAGCAGTCGCAGCTGCGTCAGCGTATCTCGCAACTGGAAGAGGAGATCGGCGGACTGAAGGCTCAAGCAGCGGCTAAAGCCAAGGAGGGCATGTTCATCCAGCGAGAGCTCGATGGCGCGCGCGAGCTTTGGGAAAAGAACTTGATACCAATCACGAAGCTGACTCAACTCGAGCGCGAGGCGACGCGACTGGAGGGAGAACGCGCCGTGCTCATTGCCAGCAATGCCCAAACCCGAGGAAAAATCTCCGAGCTGGAACTGCAGATTCTCCAGATCGACCGCGACCTTGCCGGTGAGGTCAGCAAGGAGCTCCGCGAAGTCGAAGCCAAGATTGACGAATTCTTGGAACGTAGGGTCGGCGCTGAGGATCAGTTGAAGCGCATCGACATCCGCGCGCCACAGGATGGGATCGTACACCAATCGACCGCTCACACCGTCGGCGGCTACATCACCGGCGGCGAGACGATCATGCTGATCGTACCGGTGGCGGACGTGTTGGTGGTCGAAGTGAAGGTCGCTCCGCAGGACATTGATCAGGTAAAGATCGGCCAGAAGGTTCTAGTGCGCTTCTCTGCCTTCAATCAGCGCACGACGCCGGAGCTCAACGGCAGCGTCAGCAGGGTTTCCGCGGACACATCAGTCGATCAACGCACTTCGGCAGCCTACTACACGATTCGGATCACGCTGAGCGGCGAGGAGATCGCGCGGCTCGGCGATGTCAATCTGGTTCCTGGCATGCCCGCGGAGGCCTTCATTCAGACCGCCAATCGGAAGGTCATTTCCTACCTCGTGAAGCCCCTCGTCGATCAGATGACGCGCGCTTTCAGGGAGAGATGAAGCGACCTTCACGCTTGGCGCGGGATAACGCGCAGGCGGCACGGGCGAGGACAGCGTCGTCACCACAACTGAGCCACCACTCTGACTCCGTGCTTACAGGGTACGGGCGTGGGCGCTGCAATGGTGCGCAACCTCCGATTACTCGTTGGCAGCCTCTCGCAGCCGCCGCCGAGCGTGCCCAGCCCGAGACCTTGATGATGGGCCCAGGACTCCTCCGCAACCGCGGAAATTCGTCCCACTGGTACTGAGGAAGCACACGTCCTGGTCTTCATCGCATGTCGGATTGCTGCGCAGGGCCTGGAGGTCTACGTTATTGATTGTACTGCTGCTTATCTGGGATCGGTACGGTGGTTGATCTGGGATCGCCACAGTCGCTCGTGTGGATAGGGGCGTTGCAGGGTGCAAGCTTGTGGCGAGTGGCCCTTGCGGTTGCCGCAGCTGCAGCATCGGCATCATGTGCGTTGCCTTGGCAGCAACTCGCGTTGCCCAATCCTCTGCCTCCCAGTTCCGGGCCGCCAGAGGCCGGGCCCCGGAGCGCCCAAGGCGGTGTGCCTCTCGCCAAGACCTCGGGCAAAGGCGAGACGGATCTAGTCATCGCCGGAACAGGGCAGCTCACGGGCAATCCCGAGCCTCGGCCGCTGGTGAGTGACGCCCCTGGTCGAGGCGGGGTGACGCTCAATCTCGTTGATGCGAGCATCGCGGAGGCTGCCAAGTCGATCCTGGGCGACACGCTGGGGGTGAACTATTCGGTCAGCGAGCGGGTCAAGGGCACGATCACGATCCAGTCGACCAAGGCCATTCCCAGGGACGCGTTGCTGGAGACCTTCGAGGTGATCCTGCGGGGCGAGGGTGCAGCGATCGTGGTCGAGCAGGGCATATACCGGATCGTGCCGACGAGCGAAGCGGTCACCTCCGCGCCGCTGCGTGGCAAGGGCACCAACTACCGCCGCATGCCCGGTGTCAGCGCGCAGATCATTCCCCTGCAGCACGTGGCGGCAGCCGAAATGGAGCGCATTCTCAAGGCGATAGCACCCAACACCAGCCTGCTCAGGGTCGATACGGCCCGCAATCTGCTGGTGGTCTCGGGCACGCGGGCAGACCTCGACCAGATCGCGGACGCGGTCAGCGTCTTCGACGTCGACTGGATGAAGGGCATGTCGTTCGGCCTTTTCCCGGTCGAATTGGGCGATCCCGACGCCATCGCGCAAGAGCTCGACACCGTCTTTGCCAACGACCGCGATGGTCCCACCAAAGGCATCGTCCGCTTCATCCCGAACCGCCGCCTGAAATCGATCCTCGTGATCAGCTCGCGTCCTGAGTACCTCAGGAAGGCCGAGACCTGGCTGGGGCGGATCGACGTGGCCACCCGCGCGACGGTCAAGCAGGTCTTCGTCTATCCCATCCGCAACCGCCCTGCCATCGAGCTCGCCCAGCTGCTGCAGAAGATCTACGGCTCGCAGGATCAGGCAAGGGCGGGCGTGGCCGCTTCCGCGGCAAGTAGGCCGCCGGGTTCGACCGTCATCGCGCCGGGTCCGTTCCCGGACGCACTGGTGCTTCGGCCAGGGCTCCAGCCGATGCCTCCCCCGGCGGCGCCTGGTGTGACCCCGCCGCCGCCGGGGCCCGAGACCGACCCGACCCAGGCTGCCCCTGCAGCCGCGACCACGACTGGAGCCATCGGGCCCAGGGATGACCGCGCCAGCGGGATTGGCGTTGTCGCCGACGAGGCCAACAACTCGCTGGTGATCACGGCCACGGCGCAGGAGTACCGGCGGCTGCGCCAGATCCTGGACCAGATCGACGTGTCGCCCAACCAGGTCCTGCTGGAAGCCACCATCGCGGAGGTTCGGCTCAACGACGACCTGAAGATGGGGGTGCGCTGGTTCTTCCAGATGGGCAATCACCAGCTGAAGCTCACGGACAGCGCCCTGGGTGCCGTAACCCCGACGTTCCCCGGCTTCTCGCACTTCTTCAATACCCCCAACGTGCAGGTCGTGTTCAATGCCTTGAGCTCCATCACCGACATCAACATCATCTCCTCGCCCACCCTGATGGTGCTCGACAACAAGAAGGCGACCCTGCAGGTCGGCAACGAGGTGCCGATTGCCACCCAATCGGCCGTGGCCGTGCTCACGCCCGGCTCGCCGATCGTCAACTCCATCACCTACCGCAGCACGGGCATCGTGCTCAACATCACGCCGCGCATCGGCGACAGGGGCCGCATCCTGCTCGATGTCGAGCAGGAGGCCAGCGATGTGGTGCAGACCAACACCTCAACGATCGATTCTCCCACTATTCAGCAGCGGCGCATCAAGACCACGGTGGCCGTCAACGATGGCGAGGGACTGCTCCTGGGGGGGATGATCCAGGACCGGGCCGACAACCAGCGAGACCAGATCCCGCTCATCGGCCAGGTGCCGGTGCTGGGCAATCTGTTCAAGAACAAGGGCGACCTGATCACGCGGACCGAGCTGCTGGTTGCCATCACGCCGCGCATCGTCAAGGACTCCTCGCAAGTACGCGCCATCACTGAAGAATTTCGTGCTAAGATCAACCTGACCACGCGGCCGCAGCGCCAGGCGCCGCCAGACCGCAGGGAACAGGTCGATCGCGTCTTCCGCTGATCGACGCCAGCTCGAGTTTGGATGTCGGCGTCAAAATCGCGCTTCGTCGGCCGCAAACAACCGGCGGACCGCTCCGGCAACCCCAGGGCACGTCCTGCCACCACACCAGAAAGCCAAGGACTCGCTCCCCGAGCGATTGCGGCACCGGTCCGCCGCCCTGTATGAACGCATCTTCTCCGCAGAACATGCCCGCGCCTCGTTCACCAAGAGTGCCGCATGGCGCCAGGTTCACCCGCTCGCCCCGGTGACCGGGTAAGCCGGATTGAATGCGGGAAACTCAACTGAATACGGGAAACTCAGGCGAGGGTTGGTCAGTGCGCCTATCGGCCAGCTTTCCTGGCCGACTGCATTAGGTCTTGAACATCGCCATACTGTCTGCTGCCAGGGCCGCTTCCACTCGATTGCGGACGCCGATTTTTCTATAAGCGACGGTCTTGCAGGATTTGATGGTACTGAGCCCTAGACCCAGCATGACCGAGATTTCTTGGTTGCTGAGGCCTTGCGACGAGTAGCTCAGCACCTGTTGCTCTCGCTGGCTCAGATGTTCGCGGTCAACCACTTCGCGTCGCGCCGGAGATGATGCGGGCTTTGTGATCAAACGCCATGCCAAGTCAGGGGCCATGTACCTGTGCCCAGCGTGGATCGTCGCTACTGACTTAACAAGTTCCTGTCCCGTAACGCTCTTTGTTATGTAGCCATGCGCGCCAGCGCGAATTACCCCAATAGCAAATTCCGGGTCCTCCACCAACGCGAGGAACAGTATCTTGACACTCTGGTACGCTCGCAAAATTGCCTTGGCTGCACCTAGGCTGTCGGGCACGTCCGCTTCAAGCAGCAGGACATGAGGGTTCCTTATGCGGGCCAAGTGCTCGGCGTCTTCGGCCGTTGTGCCCTCCCCAACGAAAGTGAAGTCCGCCTGCCGACTAATCGCAAGCACTAGCCCGACGCGGTAGAGGGGGTACGTGTCGACGATGGCGACGCGACATTGCCCAACCATAGTTGGCTCCATCGCGGAAAGACTGAGTTCTGCACGAACGAGGGTGCCCTTCGAGCCCAGTGCTACACCGGCCGTCAGCCTGCCGGCATCTGGGTCCGCGTGCTGGCAGGCGGGCCTAGGCGAGGCTCGTACCAGCGACAATGGTCGTAGGGCCGACGTTTGTCGGGCCGAAAATGGTTCCGTGCGAGCATGAGACGCTACCTCCCCCAATTCAGGCTTGATACTCAAAAAGACTACATCATGTATACGAGTTAGGCTGCCGATCCTTCCCCACTCGCGGAAGTGTGATCGCTCTTGCGGCGCAACAGCGGGTGCTTCAGCGCGGGCATCAGACCAAGAGCCAGTGTCGAAATCACTGGTCTGGCCTTTGGTCTCATGTAGCTGGGACCCTCAGCCGCCAAAAGACTTAGACTTGGCTGTGGCTGCCTGCCCTCGGAGCCATGACGTTGGAGCGGTTTGTCTAGAGCAGGATCGCTTCGGATTGAATCACTTTGCCTCAACTGCAGCGTGGCGGCCGAAGCGTGAATCCTGCTCTATTCATAGATTTGAGAGCAGGATTCACGTTCCGTGATCGAAGCGAAGCGCTTCGATCAGAAACGATCTTGCTCTAGGTGAACAGCTTCGCGATCGCTGAGAGGATCGAGCCTATCGTTCTGCCGACATTGCCGAGAATGCCCTGCAAGTTGCTGTAGAGCTGCCAGCCTGCAGTGGCCGCAGGAGCGGCGAGCCGCACGGCCAGGGCCTGCGCCTCGCTCCGCCCGAGATCGAGCTGCAGGCGCTCCAGGTGCCAGGCCCGCATCAGCGCCACCAACTCGTCGAGCCGCTCCTCCACGGTGCGTGCCCGCGCCTCGCCGGCGCTGGCGCCGAGCACCTTCTCGCCCGCCACCGGCGCAGGCAGATTGCGCCGCAGCGCCTCTATCTCCTCTCTCACGGTGCGCTTCACCTTGGCGTTGAGCAGCAGCCACGACGGTATGAACCCGACAACCAGCAGCAGGCCGGTCACGCCGAGGCCCAGAAAATCCGACACGGCGCCGCCCGCATACCAGATGTAGAATGCCGTGATGCAGGCAAAACCCAGCACGATGGTAGCGCCCTGGGAGCTCATCTGCAGGAACGGGCGATAGAGTTTCTCTTGCACGACCACGGCGATGGGAGCGCGGAAGCGATGGGTGCGCAGCGCCCAGTAGCTCATCGCCAGGAAGCCCGCCAGGGTCACCCAGATGAGGGCGTTGAGCAACCACTCCGCGCACCAGATGCCCCACATCACATAGTCGATGGCGTGCAGCAGCTGATCCTCGCTCAGCTTCTCGTAGCGGTCGCTCACCAGATAGCGATAGTCGAGCACGCAGAACGGCAGGGCGATCGCGACCGCTGCCAGTCCTCCTGGCGCGCCGAGGATGCGGCGGATGCCGTTAGCGACCGTGTCCGCTGGGATATCGAGCCCTGCGGCGCCCGCCACGTACTTGCCCACGAACAGTCGAACGAACATCCGCAGCGCGATAAGGTGCGCCGCCAGGTAGAAAGGCTGGACGTGCCACTCCCGTGACTGGAGGAAGCGCGGCACGCTCGGCGCGAGGACCAATCCCCCCAGCCAGCAACCCACCGAGAGCCCGAGGGCCAGCAGATAGAAGGCCACCGGGTGTCGAGGCAGGACGCGGTCGAGCGGCGTCCGTATCATCTCGCCCTGCGGGTCCAACGGTGGCGTGGCGGCCAGGCGCTCCGCTCTCGGCGCCTTCGTCGCCAGCTCAGTGTGCAGGCGCCTGTGGCGGACGGCCAGCACGAGCAGCGCGAGCAGCAGGACGATCGAAGTGCACAACGCCCCTATGGCCAGCAAGGGCCCGCCAGCGGCCCGGTGCATCTGTTCGAGCAAGGCCGCGCCCTCTGCACGCCAATCCATCGGCTCCCTCCTGCCGCGTCGCAAAGGCATTCTGCCAGTTCCGCCGTGCTACGGCTGAACTGTGTCATGCACCAATCGCCGCGCCAGCGCGCTCAATCTCTTCAGTAAAGAGGCATCGCTTGCGGTTGAGATCTAGGTCATCACTCATGCGCCAACGCAACTCCATTCTTGCACAGTCAAGCCTTGGCAATGTGCCCGTGCCGACGGGCAATTCTACCCGAATGGCCGAGTGAGACTCGCACCCAGCCAAGGCCATACCGGTCCTGCCGCATCGCCGAGGCTTGCGCGATAGACATAGAGCATCATGGCGGCGACCAGCATCGGGATGGCCACAATGTGCATCAAGCCGAACGACTTGCTGACCCATCGCGACTGCGAGACGGGACGGCTGACCCTGAGGATCGAGATGACGATCATCAAGCTCACCGCCGTATAGATGAACAGGAAGATTCTGTCCGACATCGTGGTGCCGTCGCCGGCATCCACCTTCGGCAGGGCGAGGTAGAGGGCCACCGCCGAAAGCAGCGCCGTGACCTGGATGGTCACGATCGCCTCGAAATGGCTCATCGGAATGAAGATCGACATGTAGGCGACGGCGAGAATGAATGCCAGCGGCACCACCACCCTCAAATAGTAGTCGGTCGTCTGCCGCTGCATCTGCCAGACGAAGCTTGCCTTGTAGTAGGGCACGATGCTCTGGCGGAATGTCCACGCATCGATGGTGGGCACGAAGTCCTCGTCGTAGCCGACGTATTGCTCCCGCGGGACCCAGCCGTCGGTTTCGACGGCCTTGTCGCGCAGGGAATGCGGCGGGGGCTGGATGATGAAGGGAGCGTCGCTGGACTTGGGCTGGATGTTGATGGCAAAGCGCTGGGAATCGAACGGGTAGTCCCCGAGGCGGGGTTCGAACGTGAATTTGCCGGACACCAGGTAGATGCTCATTTCCGGCGGGTAGACTTCGCTCGGTCCCGCCTCGTGCAGCTTGCGCACCGTGATCTGACGGTCGTTGGTCTTGGGGTCGAGAGCGCCATTGACGAACTCGATCTGCTTGATCGATGCGTTGTTGCCGCGCATCGACACATAGAAGTCGGCATAGAAGCTCTTGTCATTGTCGTCGACACGATAGGTGCGAACCAGGTCGATATCGAGATAGAGCGTATCGATCTTGCGCAGCGTATCGGTGCGCAGGCGCAGGAATTGCAGCGGCGCCAGCTGCGAGGCCCCGAGCCCGTTGGGACGCATGACGATGAACGGGGTGCGGTCGGCGGCGCGCGAGCCCGGCCTGAACGACCAGTTCTCGAAGCTGCCGCGGAAGGCGCCCCGCCCGG
Organism: uncultured Alphaproteobacteria bacterium; assembly: GCA_963827545.1. GTDB lineage: Bacteria > Pseudomonadota > Alphaproteobacteria > Rhizobiales > Hyphomicrobiaceae > AWTP1-13. The sequence goes on along the minus strand of CAWHBI010000028.1, from coordinate 20,234 downwards.
CGACATAGTTGGTCTTGAGCTGTTTCAGCACGTGCGCCCGCAGCGCCGCCATGTTGGCTCGGGCATCGGCCGCCTTGAGCGCCTCAGCGACCAGAGCGACCATGTCGGCATACTGGGTGCCGCGGCCGATGGCAATCATGTTGCGGCTGTCGAACACGTCGGGCACGCCGCCCTCGGGGCGGGCTTTGCACTCGCCCGTCTTCCAGCCCGGCGCCTCGGGAACCTTGGCTCCCTCGAACACCCAGCGCTCCAGGCCGTTGCGGGTGATGCGCTCACGCAGGCGGTCGCTGAAGATATCGGGCAGGTTGTCCCAGCCGAGCTGGAAGATGTCGCCCGGGTATTCCTTGCCCATCCGCTCGATAATGGTCTCGATGCGACCCGAGACGAACAGCGGGGGTGTCACACCCGCAGCGACGAATGCGTCCAACACCTCGGGGGTCCGCGCGCCGCCGATCGCCAGAATCACCAGGTCTGCGCCCTTCTGCTTGAGGTCGACGACCACCTCCGCCAGGGCGGCCGGATCGAGCTTGTTATTCTTCAGGGTCAGGCGATGGTCGGCGACGAGGGTCACTTCGTCGGAGCTCTTGAGGCCGTCGGCCAGGCTGGAGCTGAAGAGCTGGTCCTTGAGACCGACGAACGCCGGCCGCTCGATGTTGCGGGCCTTGATGAAAGCCGCCATCACCGGCACGCGCTCGTCGTCCTGTGAGGGCCGGATCGTGTACACGTTGGCCTGCTTCTCGAAAATGCTGTTGACCGCGATGTCCGACAGGAACGGGATGCCGCTCGCGCCGATCTCGGACCCGACCGCGTCGAATGCCGCCTTGGCGCGGTCGGTGCCCGACAGGCCGACCATGGCCACCGTGTTGGGGTTGGCGAGGGCCTGCTTGACGTTGGCAACGGTTCGCGCCGGATCAAGCTTGTCGTCGAGGAACTCGAGCTGGAGCGTGCGGCGCAGGATGCCGCCCGCTGCGTTGATGCGTTTCTGCTCGGCTTTCGTCAGCTGCTCGACGGCCGTCACCAAGCCGGAATCGTAGCACTGGTCCTTGCGCGAGCTGACGAAGATCGCGATCGAAAGTGGCGGCTGAGCGGCGGCAGCGGCGTCTGCTTGCGCGTGCGCGGATGCGCCCGGCAAGAGCATGGGGAGGCACACACAGCCGAAAAGGAGCGCAACCGCCAGCGGCGAGGCGGCTTGTGGATTGTTCGCGCGTCCGCTGAATGGGGTCCGGTTCCCCTCAAGACAGCCTGTAGAGCTCACGTTACCCCCTTGGGTTCCTTGGTCAGGCGAGCTGCCTGGCGGAGCTGGCGACGCGCTGATAGAGCGGGTCGGTCCAGTTGCTCCTCTGTCGATGACGGGCCTGGTTGCGAGCCGCTTCCTTGGCATCCAGCTCGGACAGCTGCGGGTCCACGGCTGCCTCTCGCATAATGAACAAATGAATGATCACCTTATCGGAACGCCTTGTCGCAGACGAGCGCCAAAGGTGTCCCCCTTCTGAGCAACTTGAGCCAAAGATACCCGCTCGATTGGCAGCGACCAAGACCGTTGGCATGCCGCCGGTGACTTCGGAACCACACATCGACCCACGGGTACTATCAGATCAAGGCAGCTCCCTCAGCTTGGTGCCACCTCCTGACGGGCGTGGGTGCGCGCAGGGGCATTGCACTATTGTGCAGCCTCGGCCACACCATGACGCCCGCGCGCGCTTGCGCGTATTGCGGACTGATCGGGTGCCAAGGCGGGGCTTTCTCTGCGAACCACTTGGAATGCGTCGATACGACCCTGGGCATGTCAAAAGGGTCTATCGGCGACAAGCTACGCCTCGCGGTCATGCACTTTGTGCATCCCGCACGCGATTTGTGCGCGGCGCGGCTCACGCATTTCGAACACCCGCGTCATGGCGGTTCTCGGTCTCCTCCGGCTCCGTTTCAGCTCCTTCCGGTTGCCGCGCTCCAATAAAGCGGAAGCGTCGCCGCTCCCGACATCGGGCGTGTCGGAATTGATTGGTACGATTCCGGACATTGGAGTATTGGGAGGCGTCCGCGTCTTCGCATTCGACACGGATGAGCCGCTCGGCGCTTCGTGCTCTACCATGGAAGCGCTGGCGGCTGCTGCGCGATTCGATCAGATACCGGCGCGTTGGGTTTCGAGTGCTTCGAACCTCTGGCTGTGTTCGCCGAGCGGAGGGAGCGGCGCTAACGAGATGCGCGCCTCTCCGAAGTACTCGGCGGCGATTGACGTGTGCTTTGGCGGCTGCGCGCGCCGCACATCGTCGCCCTAGGTGGCCACTGGCGCAGCTTGACCTGCAAAGGTTGTCACAACGGTTTTTCCGTCCTTGCCCTTGGCCCGCATCTTCAGCGGCTGGCCCTTGAGCGTCTCTTGAAATTGTTTGAGCATCGGGGCCAATCCCTGCACATTCCCTGCCACGACGATCAGCCAGGCGATCTCGCCGCTCTTCCACTCATTGGGCGCCAGCTGGATCGGCTTGTCCAAGTTTTGCGAAAGTCGCTTATCGACCTCCTTTGACACCTTCGCCCACAAGGCCGTGGCGACCGGGGTGACAAACCCCCGCGATTTCGACTGCGCCTCCGCAACCAGGAACTGCCCGAGGGTCAAGGGCGGCACGACCAGGGCTCCGACTTCAGCAAGGGGGAGGTCGCGAAACTGCGGTGCGCGCATGAGCACGCTCACGACCTCGCCGAACCTCAAGAGGAGCCGCGCCGATGCCGCCTTTCGCTTCTGCATATCCGCGGCGCTCAATTCCTTTGGCGCCCCGGTTGCGACTGGCGGTTTTGTTGCAGCCTTCTGGGACCCTGAGGGCGCCTTCGGCGGCGGAGCTTGCCCAGTCTTCGAATTCTTCGACCACAACGCCATGTCACACTCCCTCCAAGGCGCCGGCCAAGCGCTGCGGCCCGGCGTAGTCCGCCTATCTTAGCACACTGCGAACAATGACAAGGCCGCCCTTGCGAGCGCTCGATTGGCAGTCGAGCGTTTACTCGCGCAGTACAAGAGTTAGGACGAGCTCATGCCGAGAACGCGCAATGCAAGCTGAAACATAATCATCCTCCCCACCCCCATTAAGAGGTAGACGCTGCAGGGACCCGATTTCATCCGCTTGCCCTCAATTAGCCAAGCCGCCGGCGCGTCAGACCAAGAGCCAGTGGTCATTGCTTGTCTGGCTCTTGGTCGCTGAAAGCTGGGCCCTTAAGCCAGCCGATTCGCGGTCTGTAGTCGCTAACGCAAACCTCGGCCCCCTCTTAAGGTCGACAAGGGGCTCGTGTGCAAGGCGCTGGCAGCTCTGCGCATTAGCGCGCCGGGAGGTAACGCCCGCCGGAGGAAATCATGGTCACGTACATCAGGTCCGATCTCGAGTTCATTCTGCAGCAAATCTTCATCGCGGAAGCGGACGCTGCCGGTGCAGATCTTCTCTCCCTGCTGCCGAACTCATTGGTGCCTTTCGGCCTGCGGACGGTCGATGGATCGTTCAACAACCTGATCGAGGGTCAGGAGAATTTCGGCGCGGCGGACGAGTTGTTCCCGCGGTTGACCGATCCGTTCTTCCGCACCGCAACCTTCGATCCTGACGGCCCCGGCCCGGCGCCGGCAATAACGACGTCCTACGCGCAGACCAGCGGCCTCGTGATCGATCCGCAGCCGCGAATCATCTCCAACCTGATCGTCGACCAGACCAGCAACAACCCGGCAGCGGTGGCAGTGGCGGGGAGTGCGGGTCTCGATGGCATCTGGGGCAACGCTGACGATCAGCTGAACGATGGCGTCTCGATCCTCCGCACACGACCGGGCCAGGATGGTATTCTTGGTACCGCGGACGATATTGCGGATTTCTCGTTTGACAACGTGGCGCCGGACGCGGGCCTCTCCGCCCCCTTCAACCTGTGGTTCGTGTTCTTCGGCCAGTTCTTCGACCACGGCCTCGATCTGTTGGTCAGGAGCCCGGTGTCGGGCACGGTGTTCATTCCGCTGCAGCCGGACGATCCGCTCATAAACGGCTTGGACGGTACGCCGGGGACTGCCGATGATCTGCCGCCGGAATTGCAGTTCATGGTGCTGACGCGAGCTGCCAACCAGCCGGGCCCCGACGGCATCCTGGGTGACGATCCCACGACGGTTGGCGTTGACGAGAGCACCGACGATATCCACGAGCACACCAACCTGACGTCGCCGTTCGTCGACCAGAACCAGACCTATACGTCGACCCCCTCGCACCAGGTGTTCCTGCGCGAGTATCAATTCAACACCGCCGGTGATCCGGTCGCCACGGGCAAGCTGATCACCAACCGCAATCTGGTCGATGGCGAGTTTGGCAATGGTAACGACATAAACTTGGGCGGCATGTCGACCTGGGGCGTGGTGAAGGCGCAGGCGCGCGACCTGCTCGGCATCCAGCTGACCGATTATGACGCCGTCAATGTGCCGCTGGTCGCCGTTGATCCCTACGGCAACTTCATTCCCGGCCCGAACGGTTTTGCCCAGCTGATCGTCAATCTCGGCCCCGACGGCATTGCCCAGACAGCAGACGACATGCTGTTGGAAGGGGACCCCACCGCCAATGGCGGTCTCGGGGTCAGCATCCCGCTTACCGCCCCGCGCACCGGCCACCCGTTCCTGGCCGACATTGCCCATTCCGCCAACCCGTTCAGCTCGCAGGGCACGCCGCTCACGGCGGATGCGGACAACGGCATCGGTGACGATCTCGATCCCGCCACCTACGACGACGAGCTCTTGGCTGAGCACTTCATGGCCGGCGACGGGCGCGTCAACGAGAACATCGGCCTGACTGCCGTCCACCACGTGTTCCACGCCGAGCACAACCGCCTCGTCGAGCACACGAAGGAAGTCGCGCTGGCGACGGGCGATCTGGCGTTCTTGAACCAGTGGCTGGCGACCCCGCTCGCCGAGGGGACGACATTCCCGCTGACGCAAGCCCAGATCGACGCCCTCGTGTGGGACGGCGAGCGCCTGTTCCAGGCGGCGAAGTTCGGCACCGAGATGCAGTATCAACACCTGGTGTTCGAAGAGTTCGCGCGCAAGATTCAGCCCCAGGTCGATGTCTTCCTCGCCCCGGCCGGATTCGACACCACGATCAATGCGGCGATCGTCGCCGAGTTCGCGCATACGGTCTATCGCTTTGGCCACTCGATGCTGCTGGACCAGATCGACCGGCTCTCGCCCGACTTCGTGTCGAGCGAGATCGGCCTGATCGATGCCTTCCTCAACCCGCTGGAATTCGACCAGAACGACACCCTGACGGCAGAGGAGGCGGCCGGCGCCATCGTGCGCGGCACCACCCGCCAGATCGGCAACGCGATCGACGAGTTCAAGACCGAAGCGCTGCGCAACAACCTGCTCGGCCTGCCGCTCGACCTCGCGACCGTCAACCTGGCGCGCGGCCGCGACACCGGGATTCCGTCTTTGAACGACGCACGCGCTCAGTTCTACGAGATGACGGGCGACAGCCAGCTCACACCCTACACGAGCTGGATCGACTTTCTGCAAAATCTGAAGCACCCGGAATCACTGGTCAACTTCATCGCCGCCTACGGCACGCACGGCTCGATCACCAGCGAGACCACGCTTGCGGGCAAGCGTGCGGCAGCCATGGCTATCGTTTTCGGGGTCAACCAGACGATCGACCCCGACGGCGTCCCCGGCTAATGGGGATGAAATTATCTTCATCGTACCTTCGGACAGCCTCGACTTCCTCAACAGCACCGGCGCCTGGGCGAGCAACTTGCCTCCCGACCCGCTCCGTCCCAAGGACTTTGATGGCGTATCGACCACGGGTCTCGGCAGCATCGACCTGTGGATCGGCGGCCTTGCCGAGAGGACCATGCCGTTCGGCGGCTTCCTGGGCTCGACCTTCAACTTCGTGTTCGAAGACCAGATGGAGAGACTCCAGAACGGTGACCGGCTTTACTACCTCGCCCGCCTTGCGGGTCTCAACTTCATCAACGAGCTGGAGAACAACTCGTTCGCCAAGATTGATCATGGCGAACACCGACGCCACGCACCTGCCGGGCGACGTGTTCTCGACGCCGGGCTTCATCCTGGAGGTCGATCAGACCCGGCAATTCAACGCCAACGTGTTCAATAACCCCGGTCCGGACGGCATCCTCGGTGACGATCCCACGACGCCCAACGTCAACGAGGGCTTCGACGACATCTCCACTCCCAATGAGGATCCTCTCGGCGGCGATGAGCTCGAGCCGGAGGTCATTCGAAACAACCCGGCGACACCGGGCACTGACACGAACTATCTCCAGTACACCGGCGACCAGCATGTCGTGCTGGGCGGCACCGATCTCGCTGACATCCTCATCTCCAGCGAGGGCGATGACACGCTCTATGGCGACGGCGGCAATGACCGGCTCGAGGGCGGCTATGGCAACGACATCATCCTCGGCGGCGCCGGCGACGACATCATCACGGACATCGGCGGCGACGACAACCTTCAGGGCGATGACGGGAACGACGTCATTCACGGCGGCCAAGGCATCAACCTGATCCTCGGCGGCGCCGGCAGCGATTTCATCATCACCGGCGAGGACATCACGGAGGCTTTCGGCGGCAGGGGCAACGACTTCATCCTCGGGGCCAAGACCAACGAGCCGAATTTCGGCAACGAAGGCGACGACTGGATCGAGCTCGGCACCCAGGATGGCGCTCCGGGCGACAATTTGGACCCGCAAATTCAAGACCCGGTGCCCGGCAACGACGTCCTGATCGGCGGCGGTGGATTCGACGAATTCATCGGCGAAGGCGGCGACGACATCATGGTCGGCGGCGAGGGCGAGGACCACTTTGACGGCGGCTCCGGCTTCGACTGGGGCAGCTACAAGTTCGATCGGTTCGGCGTGACCGTCGACATGCTCGTCAGCGACCTTTTCGAACCGCCGGTGGCCGCGTCGAACGCAGGGATCCTGGATCGGTTCGCAACCACGGAAGGACTGTCGGGATCGGCATTCGGCGACTTCTTGCGCGGCGATGATGCCGACGCGGCGGCGATCGCCGTCGCCGGAGCCCACGGCAGCGTGCTCACCAATTTCGCCCTCATCGACGGTCTGCAGGAGTTCGTCGGGGTCGGCGTGACCTCGTTCGGCTCAGGCAACATCATTCTCGGTGGCGACGGTAGCGACATCATCGAAGGCCGTGGCGGGGACGACCTCATCGACGGCGATCAGTGGCTCAACGTGCGCGTCAGCGTGCGGGCGGGCATCGATCAAGTAACAGGGCTGCCGACCGGCCCGGAGATCGCCACCTTCGACAGCCTGAGGGACATGATCCCGTTCATGCTGAACGGGACTTACAATCCCGGCCAGCTGCAAATCGTCCGCGAGATCCTGCCGGGAGCCGGCGGCTTCGACACCGCGAATTTCTCCGGCCCCCTAGCGAACTATACGATCATTGTCGACGATAACGGCACGCCGCTTGACGCGACCGACAACATCATCACCGTCATCGACAACACGGTCCCCGGCGGTGGCTCTGTCAGCGACGGGATCGACCGGCTTACCCACATCGAGCGCCTGCAATTCTCTGACCAATCGATCTCCTTTGCACCAGAGCTCAACAACGATCCGGTGGGCCAGCTGGTCATCCTCGACGCCGCAACCAACACTCCTGACAACACGCCGGCCGAAGGTCAGTTGCTGCGGGCGTCGATCGCCGGCGTGACCGATGCGGACAACCCCGGCACAGGCGCCATCACCGGGCCGGTCGCCTACCACTGGCAAGTCGAAATGCGCCCGGGCACGGGCATCTTCGAGGACATACGGGCGGAGGTTCGCGGTAACGAGCCAGCGAGAGCCGAAGGCGCGACCTTCGTCGTGACTGCGGATCTCGTCGGGCTGTCGATACGCGTCAGGGCCGTCTATCAGGACGCCCACGGCGTGCTGGAGCAGGTCTATTCTGCCGCAACCGCGGCGGTCGAAGACGTGGTCGTTGTGACCACGCCGGCGCCGGTTCTGCCGGACGGAAGCGATGTGTTCAGCGCCGGTGTGCATCTGGTCCAATCCGACCTCGCATTCATTCTCGAGCAGATCAAGATCGCGGAACGCAATGCCGCTGGCGAGGATCTGCTCGACATTATCCCGAACTCACGCGTGGCCTTTGGCCTGCGCACAGTCGATGGATCGTTCAACAACCTGGTCAATATCGGGAACGTTGATCAGACCGAGTTCGGCGCCTCCGATAACCTCTTCCCGCGGCTGCTCGATCCGTTCTTCCGCAACGACCAGGACGGCGATACGATCAATTTGGGCCCAGGAGGTGTGGTCACCAACACGGACTTCAGCCAGAGCGGCGACGTCGTCGATGCCGATCCGCGCATCATCTCCAACCTGATCGTCGACCAGACCAGCAGGAACCCGGCGGCGGTGGCGGTGGCAGGATCTCCCGGCGCGGATGGCGTTTGGGGCACCCCTGACGATGAGCTGAACGATGGCGTCTCGATCCTCCGTGTGCGTACCGGCCAGGACGCTGTTTTCGGCACCGCTGACGACATTGCCGATTTCTCGTTTGAGAACGTGGCGCCCGACGCGGGCCTGTCGGCGCCGTTCAACCTGTGGTTCGTGTTCTTCGGCCAGTTCTTCGACCACGGCCTCGATCTGCTGCAGAAGGGCGGCAGCGGCACGGTGTTCATTCCGCTGCGAGCGGACGATCCGCTCATTGCCGGCGCGGATACCGTCTTTGGTGACAATCCCGATACGCTCGTTGATGAGAGCCTCGATGATCTCCCGCCGCACCTGCAATTCATGGTGCTGACGCGGGGCACCAATCAGCCGGGCCCCGACGGCATCCTGGGTGACGATCTCACTACGGTGGGCATCGATGAGGGCGCCGACGACATCCACGAGCACACCAACCTGACGTCGCCGTTCGTCGACCAGAACCAGACCTATACGTCGACCCCCTCGCACCAGGTGTTCCTGCGCGCGTATGAATTCAACGCCGTCGGCGACCCGGTCGCCACCGGCAGGCTGATCACCAATCGCGATCTGGGCGATGGCATCTTCGGCAACGGGGACGACGTCGAGCTGGGCGGCATGTCGACCTGGGGCGTGGTGAAGGCGCAGGCGCGCGACCTCTTGGGCATCGAGCTCAGCGACTATGACGCCGTCAACGTGCCGATGGTGCGCGTCGATGCCTACGGCAAGTTCATCCCCGGCGCAAACGGCTTCGCCCAGCTGATTGTCGGTGTCGGCGCCGACGGCATTGCCCAGACCGGCAGACGACCTACTGGTGGAAGGCAACCCGGCGGCTCCGGTCAGCCCGCTCGCCGTCGGCGCGCTGCGCACCGGCCACCCGTTCCTGGCCGACATCGCGCATTCCGCCAACCCGTTCAGCAGCCAGACCGGTGCCCCGCTGGCGGTCGATGCCGACTTGGTCGCCGGCGTTGATGACCATCTTCCTGGCACCTACGACGACGAGCTGCTGGCCGAGCACTTCATGGCCGGCGACGGACGCGTCAACGAGAACATCGGCCTGACCGCCGTGCACCACGTGTTCCATGCCGAGCACAACCGCCTCGTCGAGCACACCAAGGATGTGGTGCTGGCGACGGCGTCGACCGGCGACGTGTCGTTCTTGAACGAGTGGCTGCTGACGCCTGTCCTCGCGGTTCCCGCTGACCTGTCGACCCTGGTGTGGAACGGCGAGCGCCTGTTCCAGACGGCGCGGTTCGGCACCGAGATGCAGTATCAGCACCTCGTGTTCGAGGAGTTCGCGCGCAAGATTCAGCCGAACGTCGACGTGTTCTTTGCCACAACCCAGGTGTACGACAGCGACATCAATCCGGCGATCGTCGCCGAGTTCGCGCATACCGTCTACCGCTTCGGCCACTCGATGCTGCTGGACCAGGTCGACCGGTTCGACCCCACCTTCCAGCAAGATACCGGTCTCGGCCTGATAGAGGCGTTCCTCAACCCGCTGGCGTTCGACTTGAACGGCACACTCACCGCCGAGGAGGCGGCCGGTGCCATCGTGCGCGGCATCACTCGCCAGGCCGCCAACGAGATCGACGAGTTCAAGACCGAAGCGCTGCGCAACAACCTGCTGGGCCTGCCGCTCGACCTCGCGACCATCAACCTGTCGCGCGGCCGTGAGACCGGGGTTCCATCCTTGCAGGCGGCGCGCGCCGATTTCTATGAGGGGACCGGCGACAGCCGCCTGGCCCCCTACACCAGCTGGGTCGACTTCTCGCAGCACATGAAGCACCCGGAATCGCTGGTCAACTTCATCGCCGCCTACGGCACGCACAGCACGATCACCAGCGAGACCACGCTTGCGGGTAAGCGCGCGGCTGCCTTAGCCATCGTCTTCGGCGGCGTCGACGCACCGCTGGACCGCCTCGACTTCCTCTTCGCCACCGGCGCCTTCGCCGGCGGCAGCCTTGGCGGCCTCAACGACGTCGACTTCTGGATCGGCGGCCTTGCCGAGGAGCAGATGCCGTTCGGCGGCTTCCTCGGCTCCACCTTCAACTTCGTGTTCGAGGAGCAGCTGGAGAAGCTGCAGGACGGCGACCGCTTCTACTACCTGGAGCGGACCGCCGGCATGAACTTCCTCTCCGAGCTGGAGAACAACTCGTTCGCCAAATTGATCATGGCGAACACCGACGCCACCCACCTGCCGGGCGACGTCTTCTCGACGCCGGGCTTTTTCCTCGAGATCGACCAGACGCGGCAGTTCAACGAGGGGCTGGGCAGTGCCGATCCTGTCGACGACAACGGCGGGCAGGTGGTTATTCGGGACAACCCGGCGACACCGGGCCTGGATACCAATTATCTCCACTACACCGGCGACCAGCACGTCGTCCTCGGCGGCACCGACGCCAATGACATCATCAAGTCCAGCGAAGGCGACGACACGCTCTATGGCGATGCCGGCGACGACCGCCTCGACGGCGGCTTCGGCAACGACATCTTTAAAGGCGGCACCGGCGACGACATCCTCACCGATATCGGCGGCGACGACCTCATGCAGGGCGAGGACGGCAACGACGTCCTGCACGGCGGCCAAGGTGTCAACCTGCTGATCGGCGGGTTCGGCAACGACTTCCTCGTCAACAACGAGGACATCGGCGAGATGATCGGCGGAGCCGGCAACGACTTTATCCTGGGCAATCGGGCGAACGAGGAAGGATTCGGCAACGAAGGCGACGACTGGATCCAGTTCGGCACCCCCGATGGCTTTGCAGCCGACAACGCCGACCCGTTCGCCCGCGACCAGATCGTCGGCAACGACGTCTACATCGGCGACAGCACGTCCGACCGCATGGATGGCGAAGGCGGCGACGACATCCTGGTCGGCAACCAGGGCGGCGGCGAGGGTGACCGCTACCTGGGCAAGTCCGGGTTCGACTGGGCCGTGTTCAAGGACGATCCGTTCGGCGTCACTATCGACTTCAACATCCGCGCCTTCGATGAAACGATCGTGCCGCGGTCGAACGCTGCGGTCAATGCCCGGTTCGAAAGCACGGAAGGTCTCTCGGGATCGCAACACGCCGACATCCTGCAGGGCGACGATTTCGATGCGGCGAAAATCGCCGTCTCCGGCTTCACCGGCAGCGTGCTCACCAATTTCGCCCTTATCAACGGCCTGCAGGAGTTCGTCGGCGTCGGCGTGACCTCGTTCGGCGCGGGCAACATCATCCTCGGCGGCAACGGCAGCGATATCCTCGAAGGCCGCGGCGGCGATGACCTCATCGACGGCGACAACTGGCTGAACGTGCGCATCAGCGTGCGCGCAACTGTCGACCTCGACGCCAATGGAATCCCGGATCGGGACGCCAACGGGAATCTCATTCTCGGTGCGGAGATTGCCAGCTTCGACAGCATGGAGCCGATGGTCGCGCTTATGGTCAACGGGACCTACAACCCCGGCCAGCTCCAAATCGTGCGTGAGATCCTGCCTGGGGATGCCCTCGCTGCCGACAACTTCGACACCGTCTTCTTCTCCGGACCTCTGGCGGATTACACCATCACCATCGACGCCAACGGGACATTGGGCGACCCGACGGACGATATCGTCACCGTCACCGACAACGGCGTTTCCGGCATTTCGGACGGCACCGACCGCCTCACCAACGTCGAGCGGCTGCAGTTCTCCGATCAAGCGGTGGTTCTGGTGCCGGGCGTCAATGAAGAGCCGGTCGGCGAGCTGACAGTCATCGGCACGGTGCAAGAGGACGAGACTCTCACCGTGACGATCGCCGACGTGACCGATGCGGACAACGTGACCCCGGACAATCCGACCGGAGAGATCAGGACACCCGTCAGCTTCTTCTGGCAGGTCGAGGAGGATCCGGGTTCGGGCAGATTTACCACCATTCTCAACGAGAATGTCGGGGGAGAGCTGGCGCGTGCGACGGGCACGAGCTTCACCGTGCCTGAGACTCTCGTTGGGCAGCGCCTGCGCGTCATGGCGATCTACAAGGACGCCAATGGCGTGCTGGAGACTGTGTTCTCAGCCGCAACGGTGGTCGCCAACGTCAATGACGCCCCCACGGGCGCGCCGACCATCAACGACACGACGCCGACGGAAGGCCGTGCGCTGACGGTGAACCCGTTGACCATCACCGATCCTGATGGCACGACGGCTGCTGTGGCCGCCGGCGCCTTCACCTTCCAGTGGGAGTCTTCGCCGGATGGGCTGACCTGGACGCCAATTGCTGGCGCCACCGGCCAGCTCTTCGTGCCCACCCAGGACCAGGTGGGCCTGCTGCTGCGCGTCGTGGTGACCTACGTGGACGACGGCGGCGCGACCGAGACGGTCTTCTCGGCAGCGACCGACGTGGTCGGCGATCTGATCTTCGGTAACAATGCGGCCAACACGCTGATCGGCACCGCCGGCCAGGACGAGATCTTCGGCCAAGGCGGTAACGATATCATCACCGCCCTTGGCGGCAACGATATCCTCGATGGCGGCCTCGGCAACGACCTGCTCGATGGCGGCACGGGTGCCGACACCATGACGGGCGGCATCGGCAACGACACCTATCGTGTCGACCATGTTGGCGATACCGTGCTCGAAAACCTGGGCGAGGGTACGGACATCGTGCAGACCTCGCTCAACACCTACACGCTCGACCCCAATGTCGAGACCCTCACCTTCATCGGCGTGGGCGACTTCACCGGGACGGGCAACGAGCTCAACAACACCATCAATGGCAACGGCGGCAACGACACGCTGAATGGCGGCCTCGGCGACGACATCCTCAATGGCAACGCCGGCGCCGATACGTTGAGCGGTAACGACGGCAACGACACGCTGAACGGCGCTGCCGGCAACGACCTGCTGTTTGGCGGCATCGGAAACGATTCCCTCGTCGGCGGGGCCGACAACGACACCCTGAACGGCGGGCTAGGCAACGATGTGCTGAACGGCGGCGCCGCTATCGATACGGCATCGTTCTCCGGCGAGACCGATGCCTTTTTCATCAACCTCGTGGCTGGAACGTCTCGGCGTGGCGCGGCAGCCGATCCCATCGAGGACACGCTCATTGGCATCGAGAACGCCACCGGCGGCTCGGGCAACGACACCATCAGCGGCACTGGCGCGGCCAACAGCTTGGATGGAGGCTCCGGTGACGACACCCTGCTGGGCCTCGGCGGCATCGACATCCTGATCGGTGGCTTGGGCAACGACGCGCTGACCGGCGGCACCGGCAACGACAGCCTGAGCGGCGGCGCCGGTCTCGACACGTTCACCTACACCATCGGTGATGGAGCCGATGCGGTCGACGGTGGCGCTGATGGCGATATCCTGAATATCTTTGGTACTGCCGCCAACACCACGCTCGATGTCATCTTCGATGGAACGTCGATCACGAGCTTCGAAGGCGGCACGGTGACGGGCGTCGAGGCGATCAACGCCGATACGCTCGGTGGCACCGATCGGTTGAGCTATGCCGGGACGACGGCCGACGTCACAGTCGACCTGTCGACCGGGTCAGCGTCGGGCTTTGCCTCGATTGCGAACATCGAGAACGTCACGGGCGGATCGGGCAACGACACGCTGACCGGCAGCGGAAATGCGCTGGTCAACAACCTGACCGGCGGCGCCGGCGACGACACCTACTTCGCCGACCTCGGTGATACCATCACCGAGGCCGCGGGTGGCGGCACCGACTCTGTGTTCACGTCCAGCACCACGTTCACGCTCGCCGCGAATGTGGAGAACCTGACCTTCACCGGCGTCGGCAACTTCACCGGTATCGGCAACGGGTCGAACAACGAGATCACCGGCGGGTCGGGCAACGACGGGCTGAGTGGCGGCGGCGGTGCCGACACGCTGACCGGCGGAGCGGGCATCGACTCGATGAACGGTGGCACAGGGAACGACACGTTCATCTTCGGCGCCGGCTTCGGCAACGACGTGATCACGGGGTTCGACGCCAATCCAACTGGCGGTCAGGACCTGCTCGACCTGAGGGAGCTTGGTATCACGTTCGCCAGCGTCGGCATAGCGGACCTTGGTGCTGACACGCTCGTCACCATTGGGACCGACTCGATCTTGTTGCTGGGCGTCAACGGCGTCGGCGCGAATGTCATCACGCAGGATGACTTCCTCCTCCTCTGAAACACCAAGCAGACGAGCTGCGGGGCGGGCCATCGAGTGAGGGAGCGTTTCGGATGATCTTTAGACAAACAAAAAAACAGGAAGCGCCGAGCAAGGTGGCACCAACCTGGGGGCAGGGAATGGGAGCACGCCACCGCCTCCCATAGCTGCCAAAGCAAAGCCGGTCACGCGCCCCAGGGACGCCCGGCAGGCGCGCATGGCCCAGACCTTCGCGCAGGTCGTTGGCGTGCTGATGCGCGACCCCAACTTCAGGAACATGCGGCTCGCTGACCTCGAGTGGCTGGTGCTCCCGCCGGTGATGGCCGGTCAATTCAGGCTGGGCCACGCCATGAGGCCGGCCGGCAAGACGCAGCAGGGAGCAGGCATCTCTGTTCCGGTCGCGGTGGCGCTCTGGGCGCGCGTGTCGCCTGACATCGACAAGGGCCTGTCGGAAGCCCTCGACAAGCCGGTGCACTTGCGCCCCAACCAATGGGCCTCGGGCGACATCCTATGGCTCATGGCGGCAGCTGGAGACCCGCGCGCCAAACCGCATTTTCTCAAGCAGCTGGCAGAGACCGAGTTCAAAGGGCAGCACGTGAAAATGCGGTTGCGCGGGCCCGACGGCAAGGTCGTTGTGAAGGCGCTCGGCTCAAGCCGGATAGCCGGTCGAAGACAAGTCGATAAGCACAAGGAAGCTTGCGATGTACATTTCGGAGAAAGCATCCCGCATTCGGCAAAGAGAGGCACAGAAGGCCAGAGACAATCGGGCTGAGATCGTCAAGGCCCTGTCGCTTGGCCAGATCACCAGGCGGGATCTCTTCAAGTGGGGGCTACTGACGAGCGCCGGGGTGCTCGCATGCAAGAACGGGCTCAGCCCGTTCGCGCGCAGTGCCTTCGCCGATGTGCCGACCGGCACGCCGCGCAGCCCGCTGTTCGGTGCCGCCAGGTTCACCCAGCGCATGCCGCGGCTGCGGCTGCAGACGCCGATGCCCCTGACCAGGAACGCCAACGACGAGGCGGTGTTTCCTGCCGGCTCGGGATACGACAATGCCAAGCGGCTTTCCTACCACAATGACTTCAGCAGCTTTGTAGGCGACCCGGCTACCAACCCGTTCCGTAACCCGATCACGAACCGTGGCCCGATGGAAGGCCGCCCGCCCGGGGAGTTCTTTGCGCATCAGAGATGGGAGGAGTTCTTCCCCAAGGTCGGCTACGTCATGTCCTGGGGTCAGTGCGCGCCGGGCACCAAGTTCCACCCCAATTTCCCCGACCAGAACCCGAACAGCGTGTGGTGCTACGGCCCGGGCAAGTTCACGCAGGGGATCATGCCTCCGCCGCTGTTCAAAGGCCGCTACGGGGAGCCGATCCTCAGCCGCATCTACAACAACACGCCGGTAGAGCGCGCCGAGAACGGGGGCTTCGGCCGCAACGAGACCCAGCTGCACTTCCACAACGCGCACAACGGCGCCGAGAGCGACGGCGCCACTGGCGCGCACCACTTCCCGGGCACGTTCTACGACTACCGCTGGAGCACCACGCTGGCCCGCCGCGACAAGATCAATACCAACGGCACCAACGCCAAGGCGGCCGGGCCCGACAACGGCACCGGCATCGTCAAGGTGCCGGGCGATTTTCGTGAGCTGCAAGGCACCATGTGGATCCACGACCACCGCTTCTTCTTCACCGCCGAGAACGTCTACAAGGGCAATCTCGGCATGGTGAACTATTACAGCGGCCGGGACCGCGGCCACGAGACGATCACTTCGGGCACCAACCTGCGGTTGCCGAGCGGCACACAGCTCGGCTGGGGCAACACCGACTTCGACGTCAACCTGGTCCTCTCCGATGGAGCCACCGACCAGCAGGGTCAGTACTTCTTCGACATCTTCACCACCGACGGCTTCCTGGGCGACCTGCCGCTCGTCAACTTCGCCTATGCCCCGTACTTCGAGGTGCTGCCGAGGAAGTACCGCTTCCGCCTTCTGAACGCGTGCATGTCGCGGTTCCTCCAGCTGGCGCTGAGCTGGAACGGGGCGCCGGTTCCCTTCAAGTTCATCGCCAACGACGGCAACTTCGTCGGTGAACCCGATCCACCTGACCGAACTGGACGAGCAGGGCATCGCCGAGCGCTACGACATCGTCGTCGACTTCTCCATTTTCCCGGTCGGCTCCCGCATCTACCTGGTGAACGAGCTGGTGATGCGCAACAACGGGCGCGGACCGAAGGAGAAACTGTCGCTGGCCCAGGCGCTGGGGGGCAGTACGGAAGATCCGGTGGTTGGCAAGATGATGGAGTTCCGGGTGGTGAGCTCGGTGCCGAGCGTCGATGCGCCGGGCGTGACGCTCAACCAGGCCAACAGCTGCGGTCCCAACGACAAGAGCCAGGTGCCGCTGGTGCTCACCGATCAGATCCCGATCGTGGCGCCCGTGCGAACCCGGGTCGTCGAGTTCGGCAGGTCGGGCCCCGGCGACTCGCGAGACCCCACCACCGGCCAATGCACGCCCGACTGTCCGGAGACCGCGACATTCCCCTGGACCATCAAGGTGAATGGCGAGGACGCACACTCCTTCAACGCCAACCGGATTTCGCTTTTGATCCCGAAGCCTGGGGAGATCGAGCACTGGACCTACATCAACCAGGGTGATGGCTGGGACCATCCCATTCACCTGCACTTCGAGGAAGGCATCACCATGGACCGGGGCGGTGACACGATTCCCGCGACCGAGTTCCTCGTCAGGAAGGACGTGTGGCGCCTGCGTCGGGACGGCAGGGTCACGTTCCAGATCCAGTTCGGCGAGTATGGCGGGTCCTACGTCAACCACTGCCACAACACCGTGCACGAGGACTTCGCCATGTTGCAGCGGATCCAGCTGCTCTCCGGAGCGGGGCCACAGGTTGCAGTGACACCGACACCGAACCCCACACCGGACGGCGTCTTCTTCACCACACCGGAGATCTTGCCCGAAGGGGACCCCAGATCGTCGGGAGCGTGAACAAAGCCTGCGAAAATCTTCTGCCGAAGGGTGCACCGGGGCGCCCTTCGGTTGTTTTGGGGATGAAGGCATGCAGCGCATTGGCTTTTTCGGCTTGGCGTTTCTCGCCGTCCTAGCGTTGTCGTTGCCGGGCACGAGCGGGGCGCAAGCGTCGCGCTGGGGCAAGAACTACTTCCCCAGCGCCGAAGTCGTTACCCAAGACGGGAAGACGCTGCAATTCTACGACGACCTGATCAAGGACAAGATCTTCGTCATCAGCTTCCTCTTCACGAGCTGCAAAGACATCTGTCCCTTGGCTACGGCGCGGCTCGCCGAGCTGCAGGAGAAGCTGGGCGACAGCATGGGTCGCGACATCTTCTTCTATTCGATCAGCGTCGATCCGGAGACCGATACGCCCGAACGGCTCAAGCAATACGCGGACGCGTTTCGGGCCGGTCCCGGCTGGCTGTTCCTGACCGGCAAGCCGGAGGACATCCACGCCATCCGCTACAAGCTGGGCGACCGCAGCCGGGTTCTGAGCGAGCACCGCAACGAGATCCTGCTGGGCAACGGCGCCACGGGCGCGTGGGCCCGGAACAACGTGCTCGGCGACATGGACAGCCTGGCACTAACGGTGCGGAGCATGGACCCGACGTGGCGTCCTCAAGCGGGGGTGGCGCGCACCGACCCCAAAGCTTTGCCTTTCGACTTTGCATCGCAGCCCGGACAGGCCCTGTACAAGAGGCTGTGCGCCAGTTGCCACACGGTCGGGGGCGGCGACCGCGTCGGCCCCGATCTGGCTGGCGTCATGGGGCGAAGAGACCGCGACTGGCTGACGAGTTTCATATCCGACCCCGAGAAGATGCGGGGGCAGAAGGACCCGATCTCGCTGGACCTTGCAGCCAAATTCAAGGCTGTCCGCATGCCCACAATGGGCGTTGCAAAAGCCGACGCGGCAGACTTGCTGTCATACATCGCCCATCTGGAAGCCCAACACGCCAGGCGTTCCCGCCCGCTGGAGCCGCTGTTGGCGCTCACCACGCACAGGGGGTTGCGGCTTGCCCCGGAGCTCGTGCAAGGCCACCCGGTGGCCGTGGTGTTCGGGTTCACCCATTGCCCGGACGTCTGCCCGACCACGCTGCTCGACTGGTCGAACGTGCTTGCGGGGCTCGGCGCCGATGCCGACCAGCTCAAGGTGCTGTTCGTCTCGGTCGACAGCGAGCGCGATACGCCAGCGGCGCTCGAGGCCTACATGGCCTCGTTCGACCCGCGCATCGTGGCCCTGACCGGCAGCGCTGCCGAGATTGCCAGCGCAGCGCGAGCCTTCGGCGCTTTCTACGAAAAGGTTGCGGAAAGCGGCGGCAGCTTCACGTTCGACCATACCGTCAAGACGTATTTCGTCGGCCGCGACGGCCGCTTGGCGGGGGCGGCCGACCTGCGCACGCCCGAAGCGGAGCGGCGAAGAGTGCTCGCCGACCTCCTGTCACAACGCCGGAGGTAAGGCCGGAATGGCCGATCGTCTTCGCATAGCCATCGTCGACGATCACCCTCTGTTTCGAGAGGGAGTTGTGCACGTTGCGCAGTTCCAAGTTTGTGGAAATCGTTGGCGAAGGTGGATCAGCGGAAGATGCCGTCCGCATCGCAAGGGAGGCGCTCCCGGATATCATGCTGCTCGATGTCGGCATGCCGGGCGGTGGGATCGAGGCGGCCCGCTCAATTGCGCGGGTCTGCCCCAACGTAAAGATGATCATGCTTACGGTCTCTGAGAGCGAGCAAGACGTTGCGCAGGCCCTTGAGGCTGGCGCAATGGGCTACGTTCTCAAAGGCACGAGCGGTCCCGAGCTTCACAAGACGATCCTCGCGGTTTCCAGGGGCAAATCCTACATCACGCCCAGGCTGGATGTGCGCCTCCTGTCGCTGGCGACGCGGCGGAAGCCGACAGAGGTCACAGATTTGCCCGAGTTGATGGAACGGGAAGTCCAAGTCCTCGCTCAAGTAGCTCGTGGCTTGACCAACAAGAGGTCGCACGAACCCTGGAGATCAGCGAGAAGACCGTTAAGCACTATATGACGAATATCATGCAAAAGCTGCAGGTGCGCAACCGGCTGGAGGCGGTTCTGGCGTTTCAGAATACGCGCGACATGACGAACAAAAACGGGGCTGTCATGTCCGGGCAGCTTGCATGAATGGAGGCCAGTCAGACACCCGGCGATCGCGACAAACTGGCAGACGCATCAGACGCTAGGAGCTTGTCACCGGATCGGGCCGAAAACTTCCGCCCGACAGTGAGTGGCCGCTGGCAATCTCAACCACGCTCGTCGGGGCTTTGTCCAGCCAGGTTCTTTTCGATCTATTCCGCAAACTCGAACAGGATAATCGTAGGAAGGGGAATGCCCGAATTTACGTAGAAACGATCTTCTACGCGCGGGTCGGCACGAAGGAAGCTCGACCTGCAACTCGACGCAGCGCGCAAGCTCGGCGTCAAGACGGCCGATATCTTCGTGGAAAAGGCGAGCGGCGTTCGCCACGATCGGCCGGTGCTCGCCAAGGCACTCGCCGCCCTCGAGAAGGGCGACACGCTGGCGACCTACAAGCTCGACAGGGTAGGTCGCAGCCTTGTGCACGTGACCAAGCTGTTGGCGGAGCTCGAGGAGCGCGGCATTCATTTCCGCACGGTCGAGGATGGCGT
>CAWHBI010000027.1:0-25849 GCA_963827545.1 uncultured Alphaproteobacteria bacterium | reverse complement strand
CCTGACGCCGCAGCGCTCCAACGGCTTCTTCTCGATGGTGGAGCGCATCCGCAGCGACGCGCGTGCGCTGGCCGCGGCCTGAACCCGCGGTTCCGGCGCTCCCCTGCTGCAACCCAAGCTTGAGCCAATTCTCGGCCAGGGCCACAGATACGTCCTGTCGGCGTGCTGCGCGGCACAGCGGGGCACGGTTCCAGCACACATTTTCCAGGCGGTGACGATGCCACGATGGGCTGAGCTTGCTGGCCTTTGGGTCGGACTTTGCTTGCCAGCCTGACCCGGCTTCTCTCCAGTGGAAAGATCCAGCATTCCCGCGGTTCCGCCCGTTGCATGCTGCTGCCGTTGCGGTGGGTTCATTTTCCGAGTCGGGAGCAACACATTGCGAGCAATACGTTACCCTTCTCATATTCGAGGTCGTGTTATGAAGCCCCTGAGCAAACCAATTCAAAGAAGCGACTGGTATCCCCCATTCTCCGCTGGCGTTTTGCTGCATGCGGTGGGCAGAGCGTTCGAGCGTTCCATCGGCACTGCGCGGACCTACCTGAGCGAGCAGCGCAAGGCCAAGGCTGCCGAAGACCTCTACCAGCACTTGTCGGGATTGTCGGACGCGGAGCTCGCCAGGCGCGGTCTGGATCGCGACCAGCTGGCGCATTTCGTCAGAGAGCACTTCTACTGAGACAGCGCCGCTTTGGGGCGCAGCACGAAGCGCTCCGAGCCGACGCAAAGGCATACCGCCAATGTTCGACGCCGCGGCCAACATGGCCGCGCGGGGGGAGCATCATGTCCCTGTCAATCACGCTGCGCCGCAACCTTCGCTTGGCGAGCGTCGCAGCCCTGGGGCTCCTCGTCGCGGCGGCGGCAATTCACGGTGGATGGCGCATGTGGCCAGGCTGTCTACCGGCGTTCGGGCGCCTGGAGCTGGTGCCACCGTGGGTGGGGATTTCGGCCATCATCTTCATTGCAGCCGTAGTCTCCGGCATCGTCGGCTTCGCGTTCGCTGCCATCGCCGGGGCGCTGATCCTGCATTACGTGCCAAACGGCGTTGAAGCCGTGCAGATCATGATGATCGCATCCATCGGCATTCAGGCCTACAGCGTTGCAGGTCTCTACCGCTCCATCACCTGGCACCGCTGTGTGCCCTTCATCGTTGGCGGCGTCATCACCCTCCCTGTCGGCATCCTCATCCTCTTGAACCTCCACCCGCGAACCTGCGTCGCCGCCATGGGCGCAGCCCTGGTCGCCTACGGCCTGTACATGCTGTTGCGGCGTCCGGTTCTCGTCAGCAAGGGCGGCGGCACAATCGATGTCCTGGTTGGCGCGCTCGGCGGAATAACGGGCCCGCTCGCAGCATTCCCGGGCGCTTTCGTCACCGTTTGGTGCGGCATGCGCGGATGGGACAAGGTCGCCCAGAGAAGCGCCTGCCAACCCTACATCCTCGTGTTGCAGGTCTTGGGCCTTGGTGCGCTGTGCCTGGTCGGCCGTCAGGGCGCGTTCGATCCGGTGCTGCTTGCGTACGCCCTGCCGGGGTTGGCGGGTGCTGTCGTCGGACTGCGCATCTCTCACGCCCTGACCGACATGCACTTCCAGGGCATGGTCAACCTGACGCTCGTCGTCTGCGGCATCTCGCTCGTGCTCAAATAGACCCCGCGCATCGCGGCCGGCAGGCGTTCCACCCGTCATCCCGGCCCAGCGATTGTGCCAGCACAATCGCGCCGAGCCGGGATCTGCGGCGAGCGGTGACCGTGCGGCAGATCCCGGACAGCCTCGCTCTGCTCGGCTTCCGGGAAGACGGGTGGATCCATTGGCTCGGCGGCATGATGCCGCTCGGAATGCGTGCACCAAGCCCGGCGGCTCAGTTGTTCTTGCACTGCTTGATTGCGATCTGCCAGGTCTGGCTCGAGGCGATCTGCTTGGTGAAACAATCGATCGTCCGGCGTGCGCTGCGCGTTCCGCCGCAGAGCGCCAGGGCGTTGGGTGTCATCCAGGTGGTTCCGGCGCCCCAGTTGGTCTTGCCCCGCATCAACTCCTCGAAGCATCGCGCCGGCTCCACCGATGCCTCGGCACCCCGGCACAGGCGCCCGAGATTGGCGGGAACCCAGGTGTTGGGGCCCTTGTGGGCCGAAGGCACCTTCCCCTGCACCGCCAGCACGCACGGCGAGTTGTCCGCGACGGGCTCACCGCTGTCGGGAGACATCGGCTCGAGCAGCCCGGCGCGCAACTCCTCGATCTGCCCATTCGCTGCGAGCAGCGCGGTCTCGACCTGCTGCAATTGCTCTTTCTCCGTCAGGCTGTCTTGCTGCTGTTTCGCAAGTCGCACCCGCATCTGCGCAGCCTCTTCCCTCACACCAGCAAGCTCGGCCTCCGTGCCCGCCTTTGCCAGGCCATGCTGGTCCACGAGCTGCTTGGAGAATGCCAGGGCCTGCCAGGCTTCCACCTGCGACCGGCGCGCATCCTCCAACTCTGCCTGGAGGCGCTGCAGTGCCGATTGCGGATCGGCAGCGGCGGCTGTGCGGTCCTGGGCCGGCTTGGCCTGGCGCGCCTGCTCCAGCTCTGCGTGCACCCGCTGCAGCGCCTGTCGCGCATCGGTGGCGGCCGCGCGCTCTTCGGCCAGCCTCTTCGCCGCGTCCATGGCGGCGTCTTCGGCGGCGAGGCGGCGGTTGCGCTCCTGCGTCAGCTGCTCGACGGCTTGCTCGACGCGCGCGGCCGTTGCCGTCGACATGGCCGCGATCGTCCCCGGGGGGCCTCCCGCCAATGTCCCGTAGAATATCCATCCGCCGACCGCCACCACCGCCGTTGCCCCGGCGATCCCGATGCTTCGGCGCAGGCTGCGTCCGGACTTGCCGACTTCGCGGCCCGGAGGCGTCGCGATCCCGGTGCTCGGATGCGAGGCGCTCAACTCTGCCGGTTCGAATGCGCCCGCGGCCTCGTGCGCCAGCCCGTAGGTGCGAGTGCCGAAGCTCCACAGATGGCCTTCCAGGTCGCGGCACGTGTAGAAGCGGCCGCCCAGGCCGTCGTCCTGCGGCTCGAGCTCAATGCGCGCGCCCGCAGCCTGGGCCCGCGCGCGATGCCCGTCGGTGTCGGCGACAGTGAGATAGCAGACCTGGGTGTTGGCGCCGCCGACCGCTTCCGGTTGCACCATCAAGTCATCGAACACCGAGTTAGCGACCGGGCGCACCAGCGCAAAGCTATCGCCCAGTCTCAGAGAAATGAACCTGACGTGGCCGTCCAGCTCCTGCGCCCGATCGTGCTCCTCGAAGCCAAACGCTTCGCACAGCCAGCGCGCCGCCGCGCCGGCATCCTGATATCGCAGCACCGGTGTAATGGTTGTCGCGCGAGCCATAATGCTCCCCCTAATGAAGGGGATATTCCCCAAAACCCTCCCGCAATGCTCTTGGAGAGCAGAAATGTTAGCCAACCTCAAGGCAGAGGCTGCCTTGGTCAGACCAGGGTGCACCCACAGGTTGACAGCTCGCTCGAAAATCGCCGTGGCTCCGTCTGGCAGGCTCCAGCCCGCGGATCCCAGGGCCCCCGCCCATGTTGTATTCGGCCCGGGCATCGACCGGCAGCCGCCGCCGGCGTGCTTGGTTAACGCCGGAAAGGGCTCGCCATTTTGGGGCGCGCAAGTGATCCTTCGTCAGCGCCACCCATCCAGCGTAGGCCGGTAGGTGTCATCGCCCCAATGGCGCAGGCGGCTGGCGAGCGGACGCTCCGGCGCGATCAGCCCGTAGTGTCGCGCCAGCCGCGTCAGGGCCAGGTCCAATACCACCTTGGCCGCCCGCCTTGGCCAGCCCGCCGCCTGTCCGGCAGCTTCCAGCCCAACGTCGAGGCAGCACACGTCGACCAGAATTCCGTCGAGCTCCGACCCGACCGCATCCAGCGCATGCGACACTCGCTGCCGCGCCGCCACAACGGCATCGTTCATCTCCACGCCCGCCCCCGGCGTGGTCCTCCGCACCCGCTGGCTCGGTGCCATCCCAGACCAATTCGCGGTCACCCTTGGCGAGAGTTGCGCGTGCCAGAAGTCGGCGGCGAGCCTCTCGCCCGCGCTGAACTGGGCCTCCGTGATCAGCGGCCGGCCATCCTTGTCCTTGCGGCCACGGAGCCAGGACAGCGATCCTTCGCGTGGCCCTCGGGCGGGCTGCGCCGCGGCTTGCTTGTCTCGGCCAGGAGGGGGCTGTGCGCGGCGCACCGGGGTAGTCTTGGCAGCGCGCAAGGCGCTCAGCCCAGCGGCGGCGAGGCGCAACCGGCCGCCACTGTCACCCGGCTCGAGCCAACCCTTGCGCTGGCCGTGCTCGATGGCGAGCCGCGAGACCTGCAGCACCGGCTCGGCAAAGCCGTTGCGCGGCGCGTAGATCGCCCATCCGTCCGTCCCGCTCTCGGGCACGGCATAGGCGCCCTTGCCGGCGAGCAGCGCCAGCACCCTGAGGGCATCGGCCGCAACCAGCGCCTTGCCCGCGCGCTTCGCCCTCGGCATCGAAGACTCCGATTGCTGGTGGGGGCCGATCAGGCCTGACGCGGCGAGAGCAGGCGCATCACGCCCTCGAGCAGGTCGAGCGCCCGGTCGAACGGCGCGTCGTCCCGGCGATCCTCGATCAGACCACAGGCATGGGCCACGGTGGTGCGGTCGCGGGCGAACAGGCGGCCGACCTCGGTGAAGGTCAGACCGCACTCCACATGCGCCAGGTACATGGCAACCTGGCGGGCGAAGGCCGCGCTGGGCTTGCCTCGTCGTCGTGCCCACAGATCGGCGCAGGGTACGGCGAACGCCGGCGCAACCGTCTGCTCCAAGATGCAGCGCAGGTGGTGATCAGTGAGAAACGGGGCCAGGAGGCAGAATTGCCGCCAGGATTGCGGACGGAAATCCGCGTGGGTGCTGCCGAGCATCGATCTTCCTATCCGTCACGAGACGCGAAGCGTTGCGAACAGGCAGCGACGCCAGAATAGCGCAGGCAATGCCGTTCGCCAGCGGATCGTAGTGGCGTGGTGAACCGCGGGGATAAGGCCGGTGGGTGGGTCGGGCACGGCCTCGCTGCCTGCCAATCCCCGCCGCCAGAACGCATGACATGCTCGCGCTACATGTTCCCGGAGCAAGCATGACACACACGAAATGCGTGAGGCGGCCGCAGCCCAGCACCAAACCACCAGGGCGCCTCGGACGAATTCGCGCCACCCACGAGCGCCGGCCCACATCTGCGGCCGGGTCGCCACAGAGCTACAACCGCCGCACCGAGCTAGCGCGCGTGCTGCCGCTCTGGCCGCACGAGCTGGATGACGAAAGCCCGCAGGGCCGCGGCCAAGTCCTGGCGAAGCTGCGGCGGGCGCTGCGCGCGGAGCGCCGCCGCGGCATTGCCGGGCACTGGACCTACGACCTCGCCCGGCACGTGGAGCTGCTGCGCGTCTACCGGCACGAGCTGGCCTCGAGCGGCCTGCCGGGTCCCACCCGGCGTTGACGCCGAGGGGGCAAGCTCAGTGCGGCACCTCGAGGCTGAAAAGGTCGGAGGGCCTGATCACCAGCCCCAAGGCCATGCGCACGGCCACCGCAACCACGATCACCGCCAGCAGCGCGCGCAGCTGCTCGGCCCTGAAGCGCTCCGCAAAGCCGACGCCGAACTGCGCGCCGACCACGCTGCCGACCATCAACGGCACGGACAGGACCACGTCGACGCTGTGATTGAAGGCTGCCTGCAGCACCGTGGTGATGGCAGTGACGCACACGATCTGGAACGTCGAGGTGCCGATGACGATGCGGGTCGGGATGCGCAGCAGGTAGATCATGGCCGGCACCAGCAGGAAACCGCCGCCGACGCCCATGATGGCGGTGAGCAGGCCTATGAAGGCGCCGATCGCCACGAACGGGATGGTGCTGGCATAGATGCGCGAATGGCGGAACCGGGTCTTCAATGGCAGGCCCTCGATCCAGGTGTGCTGCCCGCCGCGGCGCATGCTGACACCAGCCTTGGCCGGGGTCGCGCGCAAAGTATTGATGCTCTCGATCAGCATCAGGCCGCCCACCACGCCGAGGAGGACGACATAGGTGAGGGTGACGAACAGGTCGAGCTGGCCGCGCGCCTTGAGAAACGCGAGCGCCTTGACGCCGGCTATGGAACCCACACAGCCCCCGCCGATCAGCAGCAGCCCCATGTGCACATCGACGTTGTTGCGCCGCCAATGCCCGACCGCGCTCGTCACTGAGGCGGCAACGACCTGGCTGGCACTGGTGCCGACCGCAACGGCCGGCGGCACGCCGAGGAACATCAGGAGCGGGGTGAGGATGAATCCGCCGCCAACGCCGAACATGCCCGACAGGAAGCCGATGGCAAAACCCATGAGCAGCAGCAGCGCGACATTGAGCGACATCTCCGCGATCGGCAGGTAGATCTGCATGGGTGAGGCGCTGCGAAGCGACCCTGCTCTGGGCGGCGGCGGACGGGCGCCGGGTAGGCCGCATTTGCGGCCATCCGGTGGCCGGTGTCAGCGCGCCAGCTCTTTCAAGCCGCGACGAATGAGCTTGGGTGTGTCGGCGGCCTCACCCAGCTCGGCCATGGCCGCAGCCACGGCCTGGCCCGCGAGCGCTGGCTGATAGCCGAGGTTGGTCAACGCGGAAATCGCCTCGGCGGCCGCATCACCGCGCGGCGGGGTGGTGCCGGCCTTGCCCGCCAGCGCGGCCGGCACGTTGAGGCCCGCGACCGACAGCGCCGGCGCCTTGTCCTTGAGCTCGGCAACGATGCGCTGCGCCAGCTTCTTGCCGACGCCCGGCGACTGCTCGACCGCGGCCCAGTTCTGCAGGGCAATCGCGTTGGCGAGATCCTGCGGCGAGAGCGTGCCGAGCACGGCCAGCGCCACCTTGGCGCCCACCCCCTGGATGGTCTGCAGGGTGCGGAACCAGGCACGCTCCACCTCGCTGGTGAACCCGAACAGGCGGATGGCGTCCTCGCGCACGTGCGTCTCGATGGCGAGGCTCGCTTCCTGGCCCATCTGCAGGGCGCGCAGCGTGCGAGCGGAGGCCTGCACCTCGTAGCCCACGCCATTGACGTCGATGACGATGTGCCCCTCACCGATGGCGTCGACGATGCCTTTGAGCTTGCCGATCATGGTGTGGCCGATCTCCCTCTCCCCGCTTGCGTCATGCCGAAGGCGTGCTTCCAGCACGACGAGAGGGTCATGGCGGAGCCATGCCTCCGGCATGAGGTGAGGGGCGGCAAGAGGTTCCGACGCAGCATTTGTGGCCGCCCCTCACCCTAACCCTCTCCCCATGCTGAAGAAGCATGGGGAGAGGGAATCTTCGCCCGCCGCGCCGCGATCGCCTGCGGGCTGGAGCGATAGCTGGCGTGGCAGATGGCAATGGCGAGGGCGTCGGCCTCATCGGCGCTCTCGAACTTGGCTTTGGGCAGCAGGAAGCCGACCATGGCCTGTATCTGGCGCTTCTCGCCGTGGCCGGTGCCGGTCACCGTTTTCTTGATGACGTTGGGCGGGTATTCGGCGACGAGCAGCCCGCGCTGGGCGGGCGCCAGCAGCGCCATGCCGCGCGCCTGGCCGAGCTTGAGCGTGGAGCGGGCGTCCTTGTTGACGAAGGTCTCCTCGACCGCGGCCTCCTGCGGCTTGAAACTGGCGATAACCCCGCACAGGCCCTCGTAGAGCTCGCGCAGGCGATAGGCCAGCTCGCCCTCGCTGTCCGAGGTGATGAGGCCGCTGGCGACGTAGGCGAGCCGTACGCCATCGGACTCGACGATGCCCCAGCCGGTGCGGCGCAGGCCGGGATCGATGCCGATAATGCGAATCGCTGTCGTGCGCATGGGCCCTGATAGCATGGGCGCCCGAAGGGGGTCAGACGCTTCAGCGCTGTGCTAACGTCATTCGAGAGGGGGCTCCCCGTTCTTCTCTTGGAGGCACTAATGTCTTCCACCGCGTGGCTGATGCTGTCCGGCGCGACCCTGATCCTGGTCGGCGCCCTGATCCGTTGGAGGATCGCCCGCTACGACCTCAAGGATGCCGCCATCGACTCGGCGTGGACCCTGGCGCGCGGCAAGCGCACGGCCGAGAACCCCACGGCGCTCGAGACGAAGCTCAGGGATATCCAGTCGCAGCCGACCTGGACCGGGAAGGCTACCAAGGCGGCTGGCACCGCGATCGGGCATTTCGTTGCGCAGGTGCTGAGCGTGGTTGCGCTGGTGCTCGTCCTGGCCGGCCTGGCGCTGGCGGTGGCAGGCTTCTTCTGGCGCTGATGGAGCGGCTATTTCTCTCGCCGGGTGCCGAGGCCCATCTGCTTGGCGAGCTGAGAACGGGCGGCCGCATAGTTCGGCGCAACCATCGGATAGTCATGGGGCAAACCCCACTTCTCCCGGTACTCCTCAGGCGAGAGGTTGTAATGAGTACGTAGATGCCGCTTCAAAGATTTGAACTTCTTGCCGTCTTCCAGACAAACGATGTAATCGGGGGTCACTGATTTCTTGAGGGCGATGGCAGGCTTCAGCTCCTCGCGCTCACTGTTGCCGACGCGCTGCGAGGCCTTGCTCAACGCCTCATGCACATCCGCAATTATGCCAGGTAGAGCCTCCCGGTCTACTTCGTTGTTACTGACGTAAGCCGATATAATTTCGGCAGTTAGCTCGACAAGGTTGGATTTATCTACCTGATCCATAACGTCCTCTCTGTCGGCATTCGCCTATTCGCGGGCAGCCGCAGCAATCTCATACTCATGGCCTCGCTTACCCGGCTCCGACCGCGCGCCGACGGCTCACACCTTGAAAGGTACTTCCGTCTACACTATTCATACGGCTGTTACAATGGATTTGCTCAATAACCTATAGCATGCAGAGTCTCTAGGCCAAGAAAACACTGACCTGCGAGCCATTTGGCGCCTGGACTATTTGCTTCCTCTGGCACCTGAGCGGCTCTCATCATCATCAATGCATGCCGGAAGGCGCCCGAGGCCGCACTTTTACAAGTCATGGTGCATGCAACACGGAAGACACGAAGACTTGAACATCGTTGCAACGGGCGTTGCCGCCATAATGGGGCCGCCGCCAACCCTTACTGACGCCGCCACTCGCACAAGGCCTGCGCCATGCTCAAGACCCCTCCCGCAGCAAGCACGGACAAGCTCGTCAAGAGCGACTCCGAATGGCGCGCCCAGCTGACGCCGGAGCAGTACCGGATCATGCGCCAGCACGGAACGGAGCGGGCGGGCACATCGCTGCTCAACAATGAAAAACGCAAGGGAATGTTCACCTGCGCGTCCTGCGGGGAGCCGCTGTTCACCTCCGACGCCAAGTTCGAGTCCGGCACAGGGTGGCCAAGTTTCGACAGACCGGCCTCCGAGGCCGCCGTGAACGAGCACCAGGACCTCTCGCTCTTCATGACCCGTACGGAAGTGCGCTGCGCGCGCTGCGAGGGCCACCTCGGCCACGTGTTCCCCGACGGTCCGCAGGAGACGACCGGCCTGCGCTACTGCATCAACGGCGCCGCACTGAAATTCAAGCCCGGCGACAGCTGACGCCACGAGAATTCACGTCCCGTGCCCGACTTCGGGTTGCGTCCGCAGCCGAAGCCGAGGCCCGGAGTCCGTTCACCAGAGGGTTTGTCACATGCATGGTCTCAACCGCCCCGTCAGCCGCCAGCTTCCTCCTGTCGCCGATCGGCGCCCCGTGTTCTCTGCCCACCACGGCGTCGAGCTGGTGGACGAGTACGCATGGCTGCGCGCAGCGAACTGGCAGGAGGTGATGCGTGAACCGGGCCTGCTCGATCCCAGCATCCGCGCCTACCTGGACGCCGAGAACGCCTACACCGAGGCCGCGCTGGCCGACACGGGCGAGCTGCAGGCGGCGCTGTTCGCCGAGATGAAGGCGCGCATCAAGGAAGATGACAGCTCGGTCCCGGCACCCGACGGGCCTTTCGAGTACTTCGTGAGCTACGTCACCGGCGGCCAGTATCCGCGGCTCAACCGGCGCCCGCGCGGCGGCGGGCCTGACGCGGTGCTGATCGACGGCAACAAGGAGGCCGAGGGCAAGGCCTACTGGCAGCTGGGCGCCGCCGCGCACAGCCCCGACCACAGGTTCCTGGCCTACGGCGTCGACGACAAGGGTTCCGAGCTGTTCACGGTCCGCTTTCGCGACCTGGCGACCGGCCGCGACCTGCCCGACGTCATCGCCGACACGCGCGGCTCCATCGTCTGGGCGCGTGACAGCCAGACCCTGTTCTACGTCCGCCTCGACGACAACCACCGCCCGCTGTTCGTCTACCGACACCGCCTCGGCACCCCGGCGGAGGACGACGTGCTGGTCTACGAGGAAAAGGACAGCGGCTTCTATGTCGGGGTCAATGAAACGCAATCGGGCAGGTTCGCTACCATTTACGCGCACGACCACCAGACGAGCGAGGTCTATCTCATCGATGCGGAGGCGCCGGAGACCCCCCCACGCCTGATCGCAGCGCGCGAGCACGGGCACGAGTACGCCGTCGATCACCATGGCGACCGGCTGTTCGTGATGACCAACTCCGGCGGCGCGGAGGACTTCCGCATCTGCGAGGCGCCGCTCGCAGATCCGCAGATGGGCAACTGGCGCGAGGTCTTGCCCCACAAGCCCGGCCGCCTGCTCCTGGACATCGTCGCCTTCGCCGGCCACCTCGTGCGCCTCGAGCGCGAGGACGGCCTGCCGCGCATCGTCATCCGCCGCCTGGCCGACGACAACGAGCATGCCATCGCCTTCGACGAGGAGGCCTATTCGCTGGGCATGTCGGCCGGCTACGAGTTCGACACCACGGCGCTGCGCTTCACCTACTCGTCGATGACGACACCGGCCCAGGTGTTCGACTACGACATGGAGACGCGCACACGCAGCTTGCGCAAGACGCAGGAGGTACCGAGCGGCCACGACCCGGCCGACTACGTAACCCGCAGGCTGTACGCTCCCGCCGCCGACGGCCAGACCGTGCCGATCTCGCTGCTGTACAGGAAGGACACGCCGCGCGACGGCTCGGCGCCTCTCTTCCTCTACGGCTACGGCTCCTACGGCATCACCATCCCCGCGGCGTTCTCCACCACGCGCCTTTCGCTGGTGGATCGCGGCTTCATCTTTGCCATCGCCCATATCCGCGGCGGCAAGGACAAGGGATACCGCTGGTATACCGAGGGCAAGCGCGCAACGAAGCTCAACACCTTCACCGACTTCATCACCGCCGGCGAATATCTGGTGAAGGAAGGCTACACCAGGCGGGGCCGGATCGTGGCCAACGGCGGCTCGGCCGGCGGCATGCTGATGGGCGTGATCGCCAACATGGCACCCGACCTGTTCCTCGGCATCATCGCCGATGTGCCGTTCGTGGACGTGCTCAACACCATGCTCGACGGCAGCCTGCCGCTGACGCCGCCGGAATGGCCCGAGTGGGGCAACCCGCTGGCCTCCAAGGAGGAGTTCGCCATCATCCGCTCCTATTCACCATACGAAAACGTGGCGGCAAGAGCCTATCCGCACATCTTCGCCTATGCCGGGCTGACCGATCCGCGGGTCACCTACTGGGAGCCCGCCAAGTGGATCGCGCGGCTGCGACACCTCAACACCAGCGACAACCTGATCCTGCTCAAGACCAACATGGAGGCCGGCCACGGCGGCGCGTCGGGGCGCTTCGAGCAGCTCAAGGAGGTGGCGCTCGACTACGCGTTCGCGCTGAAGGTCGCTGACAAGGCTTGAATACTCGGCGAACACTCCACCCGTCATCCCGGCCCAGCGATTGCACTTGAAAAGTGCGATCGCGCAGAGCCGGGATCTGCAGCGGGCTGTATCCAATGTGGCAGGTCCCGGACAGCCTCGCTACGCTCGGCTTCCGGGATGACGGGTAGGTGCCGCCCAGGCCCGCGCGTGGCGTCAGATGTCCAGGTCGCCGCCGCCGGAGTTGCCGCTGTCCCAGCTGGTGTCGTCGTCGCGAGCATCCTGCCGCGCATCGTCCTCGGCATCGAGACGCGCCTGTTCGGCCCTGGCCGTCTCGGTGGTGCCGGATGCCGGATTGCTGGCGGCAGTGTTGGCGTGGGCGCTGCCGCCGCCCAGCATGTCGCGGATGGCGCCGGCGGCCAGCATGCCGCCCGCCACGCCCGCCGCGGTCGCCATGGCCGAGCGCAGGAAGCCGCCGCCCGCGGCTTGCGGAGCCGCTGCGGGCTGCTGGGGCGCATTTTGCGGCGGCGACCAGGGCCGCCTGTCGTCATAGGCTGACGGCGTCGCGCGCGCTCCAATCTGCGGCACGCTTCCGGAACGCGGGTCTGACGCGGCACGGCCGGTGCCGAGCAAGCCACCGAGGAAGCTTCCCGAGCCGGATGTCCGCTCGCGTCCGCCGCCTTGCAGCTCCCGCACCTGCGCCTCCAGGTCCTGGATGCGGTTGCCCGCTTCCTGCAGCGCTTGCTCCTGAACCAGAACCGACTGCACGAGCATGTAGGCGGCGTCGGGCGTCGCGCGCACGCCCTGGCTGATCAGGGCTTCAGCGTCCCTGTCCTTCTCGGGTGCGCCGAAGCTGCGCATGCGCTCGAACAAACCGTTGATGAGCTCGCGTTCTTCCGGGGTCATGGCATCCCTCCCATGGGTGCGTCGTGAGCCATCATATCGGGTGGCGATGACAGCTGCGCAATGGGCGAAAAATGGCCGGCCAAGACCGGTCTCCGCCGAACGAAATCAGAACACGGCGCCCCTGGCGGCAACCGGCCAGAGGCTCTCGACATGCGCCTGGGCCGTGCCGAAGCCGCGCACGCCGACGTACCAGTCGTGCAGATTGACGGTCGGATCGCAGTGGCCGGGCACCAGCAGCACCTTGTCGCCGAGCTCGGGCCGCTCGGTGCAATTCGCAAGATCGAGCGCGCCGTGCTCGTCCGAGGGACGCTGGTAGACGGCGCCGGGCAGCCGCCAGGGCAACGGCATGCCGCTGTCGATGGCGAACGTCTTGAGGCCCGCATCGACGATGGCACGCTCGGGCACCGGCGTGCTCATCACCGTCGCATAGATGAAAAGCGCGTGCTCGTAGGCATCGAAGAAGCCGCCGTCGGCGCGCTTGTTGCGGGCGTAGTCGGCGTCCATGAAGATGTAGGAGCCACACTGCAGCTCGTTGTAGACCCGGCTTGCCGCCTCGTTCTCGTAGGTGCCGGTGCCGCCGCCGGCAATGATGCCTGCCTCCAGCCCGACGTCCCGCAGGGCCCGTCGTGTTGCCTCGACCAGCTCGACCGCGCGCGCGATGTG
The DNA here is from genome assembly GCA_963827545.1 of uncultured Alphaproteobacteria bacterium. Taxonomy (GTDB): domain Bacteria; phylum Pseudomonadota; class Alphaproteobacteria; order Rhizobiales; family Hyphomicrobiaceae; genus AWTP1-13. Next base: position 12,638 of record CAWHBI010000027.1, on the reverse strand, counting down.
ATCGCGCCGCGCGCCGGCCTCGCGTGCGTGCTGCGCGGAGCCGTGGTAGGCCTGGAGGCCCGCGAAGCGCAAGTGCGGCGAGGCAGCAACCCGGCTCGCGAGGTGCGCGGCAGGCGCCCCGGGGGCCGCGCCACAGCGGCTGCCGCCGACGTCGATCTCGACCAGCACATCGAGCCTAACGCCGGCCTTGGCCGCGGCGGCCTCCAGGTCGGCGACGTTGCCGGCGTCATCGACGCACACGCCGACCTTGGCCCGCCGCGCCAGGGCGGCCAGACGCTCGAGCTTCCCCGCGCCGGCCACCTCGTTGGAGACCAGGACATCGCCGATGCCGCCGTCCACCATCACCTCGGCCTCCGACACCTTCTGGCAGCAGACCCCAACGGCGCCGAGCGCCATCTGCTGCGCCGCGATGATCGGCGACTTGTGCGTCTTGGCATGGGCGCGCAGGCGGACACCGGCCTGCGCGATGGCATCAGCCATGCGCCGCAGGTTGCGCTCGAAGGCATCGAGATCGATGATGAGCGCCGGCGTGTCGACTTGTGCCAGCGCCATGCCGGCGGCGGCGGGCGGCTTCATGGACATGCGGCGGCTCCTTGTCTAGGGAAAGGCGGAGGGGCCCGGCAGCCCCGCGATTTTCAACCTTAGACGTCCCTGCGCACGCGACCAAGGATCGACCATGCCCTTCGCTATCGGCTTTCTCGTGTTTCCCAGCATCACCCAGCTCGACATGACCGGGCCGCACGAGGTGTTCGCCCGCATGCCCGGCAGCGCGATCCATCTCATCTGGAAGACGCTGGAGCCGGTCACGGCCCAGGGCGGGCTGCGCCTGGTGCCGACCACGACGCTCGAGGCCTGCCCGCAGCTCGATCTCGTCTGCGTGCCGGGCGGCCCGGGCATGAATGCGCTGTTGAACGACGAGGTGGTCTTGGCCTTCCTGAGGCGGCAGGCCGCCGGCGCGCGCTATGTCACTGCGGTGTGCACCGGCTCCCTCGTGCTCGGCGCGGCAGGCCTGCTCAAGGGCAAGCGCGCCACCACGCATTGGACTGCGCTCGACATGCTCGCCGCCTTCGGCGCCACGCCGGTGGCCGAACGAACCGTCATCGACGGCAATCTCATCACCGGCGGCGGGGTCACGGCGGGGATCGATTTCGCCCTGAAGGTGGTGGCCGAGACCGCCGGCGAGGAGGTGGCGAAAACCATCCAGCTCAGCATCGAATACGACCCGCGCCCGCCCTTCGACGCCGGCTCACCCGCCAGCGCCGGCGAAGCGATCATCGCGCGACAGCGGCAGGCCGGCGCCCGCATCCAGGCCGAGCGCGAAGCGGCCGTGCGGGAGGCGGCGAGACGGCTCGGGCTGCCCTGATACCGGCGAACCGACACTTCACCCGTCATCCCGGCCCAGCGATAGCGCTAGAAGCGCGATCGCGCAGAGCCGGGATCTGCGGCGAGGGGTATCCCTGCGGCAGATCCCGGACAGTCTCGCCCCGGCTCGGAGGCCGGGGCTCGGCTTCCGGATGACGGGTGGAAAATTTGGCTCGACGTATTACTCTCGCCGCGACTGTACACGGGCGGTGCAGCCTCATCTCCTTGGCGGCCGCGGACACGCCGTCGCGCTTGCCCTGACAAAGGGCACTTGCTGAGCGGTGCATCGGCCCTGGCCTGTTCCCGCTCGTGCCCTGTCGGGCACTCGCGGCGCCGGGATGACGGTTGGGGTGTGGGCGGCGCTACACGAAACGGCGCTACAACGCGTCCGTCACGCCATACGCCGCCATCTGCGCCTGGAAGCGCGCCACGTCGTGGCTCAGGATGACGATGTCGTGCGTGTCCCCGGCGGCATCCTTGACGTAGCCGTTCAGCATCGCCTCGGGGCGGAAGCCCAGGCCCTCGAACACCGCTACGGCGCCCTTCTGGTCCACCGTCATCAGCGCGGTGAGCTTCTCGAGGCCCAGCTCCAGCGCCATCGCAAAGCACTCCTGGATCAGCACGCGCCCCAAGCCCTTGCCGCGATAGTCGGGCGCCACCGCGATACGCAGTTCGCCCACGTGCGGCGACCAGGACAGCTTGTCGTGCACGATGGCCGTGGTGCCCACGACAGCGCGGTCGCGCACCGCCACCAGGCTGGCGACACGCCCCTCCGCGATCGCCCGCAGCCAAGCCGCCAGCACCTTCGCCTGGCGCACATCGCGGCGCATGAACAGCAAGTCGTGGGCGGGAAGCCTCTGCGCGAACGCCAGCACGGCTGCTTCGTCGCCCGCGCCCATGCGGCGCAGCTCCACCTCGATGCCGTCGCACGTAACGTTGCGCGGATACGCGCGAGGTTCGCTCATATCGACCGCCCTCCCAACCAGGTGTCGAGCTTGGGCCACAGCCGCCGCACCGCGTTGGGGCCGGCGGCCACACTGATGTGCCCGCCCTTGAGGATCATTTCCTCCTTGTCGGCCGAGCCCACGCCGGCAATCAGCGGCCTGGCGGCCGCGTAGGGCACGATGTGGTCGTGCTCGGCCACCGCGTGCAGGATGGGCACGGTGATGTTCTTGAGATCGGCACGGCGACCGCCCACCATCAGCTCGCCCCTGCAGAGCTTGTTGTCCCACAGCAGCTCCTTGGTGGTCTGGCGGAAGTACTCGCCCGCCAGCGGCAGGGTCTCGTTGCCCCACCTGTCGAACATGCGGAAGGACTTGACGAACTCGTCATTCCACATGTTGTCCCACAGCCGCATCTGGCCGGCGACACGGCCGGCAGGGCGCAGCATATCGAAGGCGGACAGGATGAAATCCGCCGGCACGTTGCCGACCGCGTCCACCAGCCGGTCGACGTCGAAATAGCGCCGGTCGGACCAGGCCTGGAACAGCGGCATCTGCTTCCAGTCGATCGGGGTCGTGAAGCACACGAGGTGCTTCAATGGGCCACCCGCGTGCAGCGCGGCGTAGATGGTGGAGAGCACGCCGCCCATGCAGTAGCCGATGATGTTGACGTCCTCGACGCCAGAGGTCTCCTGCACGCGCCGCACGCAGGCGGGAATGAAATCCAGCGTGTAGTCCTCCAGCCGCAGGCGCTTCTCGTCGGCTCGGGGCGCATTCCAGTCGATCATGTAGACGTCGTAACCCTGCTTCAGCAGGAACTCGATCAGGCTCTGGCCCGGCGCGAGATCGACGATGTAACCCTTGTTGCTGGTGGCCATGACGATCAGCAGCGGCACGCGATAGATTTCGTCAGCCATCGGCCGGTAGTGGTAGAGGCTCAGCGTGCCACGGCTGAGGATCACATCCTTGGGGCTCGAGCCCACAACCGGCGCGGGCGAGGCAAACAGGTAGTCCACGCCCCTGATGTTGCGCTGGATGGCGCGCTCGACCTCCTTCTGCACGCGGAGAGCGGGCGATGCCTCCTGCGGCGTGCCGGCCGCGCTCACGACGCCTTGGCCTTTCGCTTGGCGGCCTTGGCGCGCTGCGCGGGCTTCGCTGCGGCGGCCGGCGCGGCCGCGACGGCCGCATGCGCCTCTGCTGCCGGTGACGGCCCGTTCAAGGGTGCGCTTGGCCGTTTGGTGCGGGGCGGCCCGGCGTAAGGCTTGGTCGCGCCAGCCGACGGTCCTGCCGATATGCGCTCCACCATTGCCGTCAGGCGTCCGAGCTGGTCCTCGATGCCCTGCAGCCGCTCCCCGATGGCCACCAGGTCCGCGCGGCTCGGCATGTTCATGGCGGTGAGGTACCGCCCCATGATCTCTCCCATGGCGTGTTGCATGCGCACGGACATGCCCATGGCCTGATTCATGAGCTGGCTGAACTCGGGCGAGGCCATGTTCTTGTTGGCGAGATCGTTGAAGCCCGTCTCCCACTTGGAGAGCATGTCGCGCCACAGCGCGAGCGGATCGAAGGCATGTTCCGTCATGGCGGGGTCCTCCTGCCTGCGGCTTCTTGCCCGAGTCACGATAACGAAGTGTTGCCGTCGGGCGCTTTGTCTCCAGCCCTCACGGGAGCAATCCTGAAGCAAATTGCCGATCCTTGCCAGGCCTATGGCAGTGGCCATGGTGAAAGCGAACCGCATCGCTCAGTCGTAGCCGCCTTTGGCCGTTACGCGCTGCCCGCCCGCCGCCAGCCGCCGCTCCAGCATCTGCGAATAGCGCGAGATGGCGAAGCAGAAGGCCCAGAACACCACGCCGGCCACCACGTAGCCGGTCATGGGTGTAGCGGGCGACAGCCAACGCTGCGCTGAGATGCTCGACTGCACCATGCCCAGCAGGTCGAAGATGCCGATGATCAGCACGAGGCTGGTATCCTTGAACAGGCTGATGAAGGAATTGACGATGCCTGGAATCACGAGCTTCAAAGCCTGCGGCAGGATGATGAGCCCCGTCTTCTGCACGTAGGAGAGGCCCAGCGCGTCGGCCGCCTCGAACTGCCCGCGCGGGATCGCCTGCAGCCCGCCGCGGATCACCTCGGCCAGATAGGCCGCCGAGAACAGGGCCACCATGATGAGCGCACGCAAGAGCTTGTCGATCGACCAGCCCTGGGGGATGAACAGCGGCAGCATCACGGAGGCCATGAACAGCACGGTGATCAGCGGCACGCCGCGCACGAACTCTATGAACCCAACCGACATCCAGCGCACGATCGGCATGCGCGAGCGCCGCCCCAGCGCCAGCATGATGCCAATGGGGAACGCCGCCGCAATGCCCGAGCTGGAGATGACGAGCGTCACCAGCAGCCCGCCCCAGGAGTTGGTCGGAATGTGGGTGAGCCCGAAGACGCCGCCCGACAGGAGAATGACCGCAAGCACCGGGAACACGGCAAGCAGGTAGATCGACGTCCACAGCTTGCCCGGCACGCGCGGGGTCATCAGCGGCACGAGGCCCGCGAGCGCCAGCCCATAGGTGAGGTTGACGCGCCAGCGCTCGGCGTCGGGATAGCGCCCGTACATGAACTGCCCGAGCCAGGCCGCCGCGTAGGGCCAGCAGGCGCCCGCATGCTCGCGTGAGCAGTCGCTGCCATCGACCCCGTCCCAGGTGGCGTTGACGAAGGCCCAAGCGATCACGGCCGTGACGATCTCGTAGATCAGCCACAACGCCAACAGCGTCAGCGCCGTGTTCGCCCACGACGAGAACAGGTTCTCGCGCAGCCACATGACGGGGCCGCCGGCTGCACGGGGGGGACGGGAGGCGGAGGCGTCGGTTGCAGCGGCCATCGCCTCACCTCTCGACCAGCGCCATGCGGCTGTTGAACCAGTTCATGAACAGGGACGTGAGCAGGCTCAGCGTCAGGAACACGCCCATAGTCATCAGGATCACCTCCACCGCCTGCCCCGTCTGGTTCAACACGGTGCCGGTGAACACGCTGACGAAGTCGGGATAGCCGATCGCCACCGCCAGGGACGAATTCTTGGTGAGGTTGAGATACTGGCTGGTGAGCGGCGGGATGATGATGCGCGCCGCTTGCGGGATCACGACCAGGCGCAGCGTCTGCCCGCCGGAGAGGCCCAGCGCCTGCGCCGCCTCCGTCTGCCCCTTGGGCACGCCCAGAATGCCGGCGCGCACGATCTCGGCGATGAAGCTCGCGGTGTAGATGGAGAGGCCGAGCAACAGTGCCATCAGCTCCGGCAAGATGGCGATGCCGCCCTGAAAATTGAAGCCCTTGAGCTCAGGATAGTCGAGCCCGAGCGGGGCACCCACCGCGAAGTACGTGACGAGCGGCAATCCGATGATCGCCAGCAGCGCGGCCCGCAACACGGGGAAGCGCTGGCCGGTCAACGCCTGACGCCGCCGGGCCCACAGCCACAGGCCGATGGCGATGAGCAGGCCGAGCCCGAATGCAATGGCGACGGCCCCAAAGCCCGGCTGCAGCACCGGCGCAGGCAGATATACCCCTCGCACATTGAAGTACACGCCGCCGGGAAGGACGTAGCTCTGGCGTGGGTTCGGCAGGTTCTTGAGAACGGCGAAGTACCAGAAGAACAGCTGCAGCAGCAGCGGCACGTTGCGCACCACCTCCACGTAAACGGTGGCGAGGCGCGCGATCAGCCAGTTGGGCGAGAGCCGCGCAATGCCCACAACGAAGCCGATCACCGTCGCCGCGACGATGCCGAGGCCGGCCACCAGGAGGGTGTTGAACAGGCCCACCCAGAACGCGCGGCCATAGGTCGAGGCGTTGGAATATTCGATCAGGCTCTGCGATACGTCGAAGCCCGACGTGCGGCCGAGGAACTCGAAACCCGAGGCGATATTCTGCCGGCGCAGATTTTCGGAGACGTTGTCGACCACCCACCAGGCGGCGAATGCGATCGCCGCCAGCAGCAGCACCTGGTAGATGGCCTGCCGCACCTCGGGGCGATAGAGGAACCCGGTCAAGGCGTCCGCCCGGCTCGGCCGGATGCTGGTGGAGACAGCCATCCTCAGCCTTCCCCATAGTATCGGCTGATCATGGCACCACCGGGCATCACCGCTCTCTCACGCGTTGACCGGGCCTGGGCCACACCAGCACCGTCAGCGCACCGGCGGCGCGTACTGCAGGCCTCCCTTGCTCCAGAGCTTGTTCAACCCGCGGTCGATCTTGATGCGCGAGCCGGCGCCGACGTTGCGCTCGAACATCTCGCCGTAGTTGCCGACCTGCTTGATGGCCTTGTAGGCCCAGTCGTTGTCGAGCCCGAGCCCCTTGCCGTAGTCACCCTCCTTGCCGAGCAGGCGCTTGATGTCGGGATTGGCGGAGGTGAGCATCTGATCCACGTTGGCCTGGGTGACGGCGAACTCCTCGGCGTTCAGCAGCGCAAAGTGCACCCACTTGATGATGGTGAACCACTGGCTGTCGGCCTGGCGCACCACAGGCCCGAGCGGCTCCTTGGAGATGATGTCGGGCAGCACCGTGTGGTCGTCGGGCTTGGCCATTTGCAAGCGCACGGAGTAGAGGCCGGAGGCGTCGGTGGTATAGGAGTCGCAGCGGTCGGCCTGGTAGGCCTTCAGCGCCTCGTCCGACTTCTCGAACACCAGCGTCTTGTACTGCAGATTGTTGGTCCTGAAGAAGTCGGCCAGATTGAGCTCGGTGGTGGTGCCGGTCTGCACGCACACCGTGGCCCCGGCCAGCTCCTTGCCGGATTTGACGTTGGCCGACTTCTTCACCATGAAGCCCTGGCCGTCGTAGTAGTTGACGCCCACGAAGCTCAGGCCCAGCGAGGAATCGCGCGCCAGCGTCCAGGTGGTGTTGCGCGCCAGCACGTCGAGCTCGCCCGACTGCAGCGCCGTGAAGCGCTCCTTGGTGGTGGTGGCCACGTATCTGACCTTGCCGGCGTCGCCGAGCACCGCCGCGGCGATCGCCTTGCAGTAGTCGACGTCGAGACCGGTCCACACGCCCTTGTCGTCGGCGGCGCTGAAGCCGGGCAGGCCGACGTTGACCCCGCACACCAGCTGGCCGCGCTGCTTGACGGCATCGAGCGTCTTTTGCTGCGCACTCACCGCACCGGACATGGCGGCCAGCGCCGCCACAGCCCACAATGCGCCTCGAACAACATACGTCATGGCTTTACTCTCTCTCCTGGGGATGGCTCTTCGGGTTCTGTCTGCAAACCCCACCAGCATACGGTCAATTTGGCATAGCACCCCTCAGTGCGCCAGGATCTGCGACAGGAACAGTTTGGTCCGCGACGACCTCGGATTGCTGAAGAACTGCTGAGGCGGCGCCTCCTCGACGATCTCGCCCTGGTCCATGAAGACGATGCGGTCGGCCACCGAGCGGGCAAAGCCCATCTCGTGGGTGACACACAGCATGGTCATGCCCGACTGCGCCAGCTCCGTCATGACTTCCAGCACTTCCTTGATCATCTCGGGGTCGAGTGCCGAGGTGGGCTCGTCGAACAGCATGATGCGCGGGCTCATGCACAGGGCCCTTGCGATGGCCACACGCTGCTGCTGGCCGCCGGACAGCTGGCCCGGGTACTTGAGCGCCTGCTCGGGGATGTGCACGCGCTCCAGGTACTGCCGCGCGACCCTTTCCGCCTCCGCGCGCGGCATCTTCTTCACCCACACCGGGGCCAGGCACAGGTTGTCGAGCACGGTGAGGTGGGGGAACAGGTTGAAGCTCTGGAACACCATGCCGACTTCCGCGCGCACCTTGTCGATCTGGCGCAGGTCGTTGGTCAGCTCCACGCCATCGACCATGATGCGGCCGGCCTGATGTACCTCCAATCGATTGATGCAGCGGATGAGGGTCGACTTGCCCGACCCTGAAGGCCCACAGATGACGATCTTCTCGCCCTTGGCCACCGTCATGTTGATGTTCTTGAGGACGTGGAAGGCGCCATACCACTTGTTGACGCCGGCCAAATGCACGGCCGGGTGCCGGTCCCTCGCGCTTTGCGCCGTCGACTCGCTCAGCCTGCCGCCTGTCTGTTCGTACGCCATGCCCGAGTATGCCGTGTATTCGTTGCTCAGCGCAACGCGGCTAATCCGTTAGCATCTCGAGGCGATATTTGCGGCACTTGCCGGCTCCCCGATCGGCGGACCGGCAGGCCTGCCCGAGCCCGACGCGCCGGCCAAGTCTGTTGCCACCCGCCGACAATACGGTGAACGGCTACTGCCGCGACCGGTACAGCGTGAATTCGCCCTTCTCGACCCGCGGGACGAGCCCGTCGACCAGGGACGCAACGGCGCCCTCGCCGAAGGCAGCCACCAGATCGGTCAGGGCTGTATAGAGCGCGGCGTAGGCCATGATCTCGGGCGCAATGCCACTTCCCGTCCCCTCCTCCCAAGCCTCGAGAATGAAATTGAGCGCCTTGAGGCTCTCATCGTTGCCCTGGGCTTGTCCGAACGCCAGCATGCCCACCTCCCCTTCCCTGCGTGCCCGCCCAACCCCCCGGGCTGAGCGTGCTTCCCACCCGCACGATCTCGTGCCCTATCACGGCTGGTCGGCTCCGGTATCTGCTACAACAGTTAACGATTAATGGCGTGCCGAGGCGGCCGGAACCCGAACGGTCCGTCCACGGCACCCGTCGCGTGTGCTAAGACCCCCCGGAACACCGTTTCATTTCCGTGCGCATGTTATCGGCCCGTTAACTCGGGGTTATTCAGCAAACCACACCTGCCCTGAAAGGAGCGGCGATGTCGTTGCCGACTACGGCCATACGCTCGCGCAGCTCTCTGGCGTCCGCCATCAGCTCGGCACGGCGCTGCAGCAATCCACTGATGGTGTTGGCGTAGGGCTGGCCCATCTAACCTTGGCCTCCGTCCGCGAATCTCGGCGCGCTTGGCGCTGAGCCCCGAGAGCAAAAGTGTTTCTACCATGATGACCGTAGATGAGCCCGCCTACTGGGGAATAGCGTCGGTGTGGGGAGCGACGACGGCAGGGTCATTCCTCCAGGCCTGCTCTGCGTTCGTGCGGGTCGCCGCCGCTCCTCCGAGAAATCGAAGTTCGCGCCACGGGGGGCCACATGAAAGCCCGCCAACTCATCGCCAGCTCTGCGTATACCCCTGACCAGCTCAAAGTCATCGCCAAGACCTTCGAAAATGCCTGGGAGCAAGTTGCGCCGCTGGTCAGTAAGCGCCCCAAAGCCATAGAGACGGCCCGCCTGAAGCTTGCCGAAATCGTTCTGACCTTGGCCAAGGACGGAAGCCGGGACGCCCAGCAACTGGAAGACGCGGCCGTTCAAAAGATGCTCGCCGATCCAGCGAAACTTCGGCCGTAACCCTAGCAATCAGTGGCAAATCAGGCCGCAAATCCGCTTGGTGTGTTTGCTGCATAAGGCCGCATTAACTTGCCCGTGCTTCACTGACGCCAGTTGCAATGTTGTCCGTGAAGAGCGTTGCTCATGTGCCGGTTGCGTTGCTGTTGGCTGTCCTATCGTGTCGCCACGTGCGCCGTCCTCGCTCTTGCGCTTGCAGGATGCGCCTCAACGGCGGACCATGCGTCGCTCGCTCAGTACCGAACCACGGCCCACCAAGCCAGCGCGCCTCGGCATCTTTCGAGCGCGGAGGAGGAATGGGTGATCGCGCGCGCCATCGCCGAGCACGAGATGCGGCGACCCTAGAGCAAGATCGTTTCTGATCGAAGCACTTTGCTTCGATCACGGAACGTGAATCTTGCTCTCAAATCCATGAATAGAGCAGGATCGCTTCGGATTGCCTGACCTTGCGCGGATCTGATCCCGAACCGGCGCGCTCAGTAACCCCGTTCCCAATCGATGACATTGCGAAGCGGCCGGCCGTCGAGATAGGCGCGCAAGTTTTCGCAAAAGACGTCGATCCCGCCATGGCGGTCCTGATCGCTGGCGGCCGAGATATGCGGCGTGATCAGCACGCGCGGATCGGACCATAGCCGCGCCGTCGGCGTGCGCTCGAATTCGCCGACGTAGACATCGAGAACGGCGCCACGCAGATGATCGCGTTGCAGCGCGTCGGCCAGGGCTTCCTCGTCGACGATCTCTCCCCGCGCTACGTTGACGAGCACGCCGCCGGTCTTCATCAGCGCAAAGCGCTCCTTGTTGAAGAGACGGTCAGTCTGCGGCGTCCACTGACAGCAGATCACCACGACATCGCTGTCCGGCAGGAAGCGATCGAGATCGCCGGGCCCGCCGAGCTGGCTGAACCCGTCTGGCAAAGGCGCATTTGGACGCGGGCTGCGGCGGGTGCCGACGACGCGCATGCCGAGCGCGGCGCACAGCCGGCCGACATCGAGCCCGATCCCGCCGGCCCCCACGACGCAGGCGGTCCTGCCTTCCAATAGCAGCGGCCGATAAGCGCGATGGTCGAACTGCCCCGCATCGCGATCGACGCCAGCGCGGTGCAGGCCCTTGGCGAAGTGCAAAATGCCGGCCACCGCGTACTCTGCCATCGCCAGCGTGTTGCCCCAACCTCGTGCGGTCGTCACCACCACGTCGCTGCCCCAGAGATCGCCACGGAGCAGATTGCTGGCGCCGGCGGGGCGCTGATGAAACCATTTCAGCCTCGGTGCCCGCGCGCGCAGATCGAGCGGAAACGGCCAGCCTCCGAGAATGACCTCTGCCTCGGCGAGCAGCCGGTCTCGATCCTCGCGGGTGCCGGAGCCCATGGCGCCTGGCTGCAGATAGCGGGCCGAGGTGAACGGGGGCCAGGTGTCCCGGATCTCGCCGTCGTACCAGCCCGCCGGCATCCGTCAACCGAACCGCCGGATCAATGGCCTCGATCTTCGCGCGATCCCCGGCGCTGATGCGCTGGATGCTTAAGACATTGATCGCTCGCATGGACATCTGCCTGTCATTCACTTCGCACGCGCGGGAAACGATTCCATCATACCTCCCGGCATGCATCTCCAGGGAAGGCCGCGGCACATTGCTGCGACGATTGATACTCCGTGCCGCTGCTCGCAATACCCCCCGGCGATGCCTCAGTCGACAATGAACAGCTTGGCGCCCGTGCGGGTCGAGGAGCGGTGAGCGGCATCGCCAAAGTCCGACACCTGGTAGCTCATACCGGCCGTGAGCTTGAAGGTTCTGCCGTCACCAAGCTCGGTGTCGAGCTCGCCCTCGAGCACGTAGAGGACGTGCCCGCGGTCGCACCAGTGATCGGCGAGGTATCCCGGCGAATACTCGACCATGCGCACGCGCAGGTCGCCGATGGTGAACGTGCGCCAGAGCGCCTTGCCCGTTTCGCCCGGATGCTCGGTGGCAGGCATGCGGGCCCAGTCGGTCACGGTGAACGGCAGGCTGGGGATTTTCATTTGGCGTCCACCTCGCTTCCGCGGCTCATGACATCGACCCGGATCGGCACGTGCGCCCCGTGCTATCCGTGCGGAGGCGTGGTACAAGATACACATGAACGAGCGCGTGAAGAAGCTGACCGAGGAGCAGGCGGATCTCATGGATGAGTTGCTGGTCCTCACCTACGGCAAGCCGCTTCCCAAGAGCGACAAAGCCTGGGCGGAGGAGATCGATCGCCGCATCGATGCCGTGGAGCGCGGCGAGGCGAGGACTGTGCCAGCCGAAGAGGCCATGGCCAGGTTGAGATCACGCGTCAAGCGCTGATCCAGGACGACTTGCGATGAACCCGCTTCTCGACCGCATCTCGATCGACCCGAATGTGAGCTTCGGCAAGCCATGCATCAAGGGCACGCGCATCTGGGTATCGCTGATCCTAGACTATCTCGCTAGCGGGGAGAGCGAACAGGACATTCTCAACAGCTATCCTCATCTCACTCGCGACGATGTTCGGGCCTGCATCGCATACGGTGCAGAGGTTGCGCGCGAGCGCATCATTCCGGTTCCTACGCGAGAGCCCGCTTGAAGTTCAAGCTCGACGAGAACTTGGGAACGCTCGGCCGCGATGTGCTGACCAGCGCTGGTCACGGCGTTGCCACGGCAGTCGAACAGGACCTTTCCGGCGTTTCCGACAATCGCCTCTATGAGGTCTGCTGTCATGAGCATCGCGTATTGATCACGCTCGACCACGACTTTGGCCAGATACTTCGCTTCCCCCCGGAGGCCGGCGCAGGCATTGTCGTTCTCGAATGTCCTGGACGGCTGTCACCGGCCTCCGTCCTCGCACGAATTCGAGAGTTCGTCGCTGTTCTCGCCGATCGGCCGATCGATCGTGAACTCTGGATCGTGGAACCGGGCCGCGTTCGCGTGCACCAGCGCAAAGAGCTGACCGAGGACCCTCCGAGGTCGGACAGCAAATAAGTTGATTCAAA
>CAWHBI010000026.1:0-16707 GCA_963827545.1 uncultured Alphaproteobacteria bacterium | reverse complement strand
ACCCGGACCAGTCGAGCGCAAGTGACGATGCGTGCTCCGCCCTTCCCTGCACTCGGTAGCGCGAGAACGCGGCCGCCCGTTTGACAAATGTAAATTGACATTTTACATCCGACAGCGGATGATTGAGAGTTTCCGGCACAAGGGCCTCAAACGGTTCTACCGGCAGGACGACCGGAGCAAGCTCCCGCCCGACATGGTGGAGCGCATCGCCACTATTCTCGCCGCCCTTGACCAGGCCGCGACGGTTGCGGCGATGAGGAGGCCGAGCTTTCGGCTGCACCAGCTCATACCGAGCAGCCTATCCTTCTACCCGTCATCCCGGCCCAGCGATCGCGCTTGAAGCGCGAATCGCGCAGAGCCGGGATCTGCGGCGAGCGGTGTCCGTGCGGCAGATCCCGGATAGTCTCGGCTGCGCCTCGGCTTCCGGGATGACGGGTGGAAAATTTGGCTCGGCGGTATCAAAGGCGCCTTGAAGGGTTTCTGGGCCGTCACGGTACGGGCTAACTGGCGGATTGTGTTCCGCTTTGAAGACGGCAAAGCGTTCGATGTGAATCTAGTGGACTACCACTAAGGAGAATTGATCATGCCTATGAAGAATCCGCCCCATCCAGGCCGTGGCCTAAAGGATGATATCGACGCGCTCGGCCTGACGGTGGCTGAGGCCGCCGAAGCGCTCGGTATCACGCGCCAGCAACTCTATAACGTGATCAACGGCAGGAGCGGCGTCACTCCGGAAATGGCCCTCAAACTCGAAAAGGGTGTGGGCGGCACGGCCGATTCCTGGCTTGGCATGCAGACCGCTTACGACCTCGCCCAGCTGCGCCGGCGCGGCGCCGACATCAGGGTCAAGAGGCTTGCGCCCCGAGTGACCTAGATGTGCCTGGACCATAGTCTGGGACGCGCGCGCCGAGTTGAGGGCAGCAACACTCTCCGGCGGTGCTGCAGCCGCCCCTCACCCTAACCCTCTCCCCACTGAAGAGTGGGGAGAGGGGATTGGCGCTGCAGCGCTGATGCGACCGGTCTCCGTCTCCCTGTAGTGACGCTGGAGGTCGGTGACGTAGTCGCGCACGATCGGCACGGCATCGCGCTTGCGGGCGAGCTGCATGTGGAAGACGAGCTGGCTCCCCGTTCGGAACATCATCTCAGCGCTGACGAGGTAGAACTCCCACATGCGGCAGAAACGCTCGTCGTACATCCGGGCGATCTCGGCGCGATTGGCCTCGAAGCGCCGGCACCAGTGGTCGAGCGTCTTGGCGTAGTGCAGGCGCAGGAACTCCAGGTCGGTCACCCACAAGCTCGCCTGCTCGACCTCCGTGAACACCTCGGACAGCGCCGGCGAATAGGCGCCTGGGAAGATGTATTTCCTGAGCCAAGGGCTCGCCGTGCCGGGCGGGCTCATGTGGCCGATGGAGTGCAGAAGCATGACGCCGTCGTCGTGCATGAGCTCGTTGATCTTGGCGAAGAACTCGCCGTAATGATGCACGCCGACGTGCTCGAACATGCCGACCGAGACGATGCGGTCGAAGCGCTCGGGAACCTCGCGATAGTCCTGCAGGCGAAAGCGCACACGATCGGCAAGGCCGAGCCGACGCGCCTTCTCGCTCGATAGCGCGTGCTGCTCCTTGGACAGCGTGACGCCGGTGACGTCGACGTTCTCGAGCGAGGCAAGATAGAGCGCCAGGTCGCCCCAGCCGCTGCCGATATCGAGGACTCTCAACCCAGGCTTGAGATTGAGCTTGGCCGCGATGAGCCGCAGCTTGTTCTGCTGGGCCTGCTCGAGGCTCTCGTTGTCATTGAGGAAATAGGCGCACGAGTACTGCATCCCTTCATCGAGGAACAGCTTGTAGAACTGGTTGCCGAGGTCGTAGTGGTGCGCGACGTTCCTCTGTGCCTTGCCGACCGGGTTTGCCTGCTGGAAGCGTTTGAGGCCGCGCGAGATGCGCCGCAGCACCTTCTGCAGCGGGTAGGAGCCGAGCGAGAGCCGATTGATCGAAAAGAGCGTGAGGAAGTCCCGCAGCGTCGAGTCCTCGAAACGCAGGCGCCCGTCCATGTAGGCTTCGCCGGCGTGCAACTCGGGGTTCAGAAAGAGCTTGTGGTAGAGCGAGCGGTCGGTCAGCCGCATGGTGACCTTGGGACCGGGCGCGCCGGAGAAGGTGTGCGGCCGGCCGTCGGCATCGATCACCTTCAGCGTGCCGACGCGCACGAACGATTTCAGCATATGCGACAAGGGGAACATGCGTGCCCTCGCTGTCTGGAGTTCGCTTGCAGCAGCAGGCCCCGCGCCGCAGCGGACTGCTGCCATTCCAGCCAGACCTGCCCTCGGCCAGCTATTTCAACGGCCTAGATCCCAAACGGCGGGAGAAACGCCCATTGAGGACCATAGCCTTTTTCCGAGAATCCCAAATGATCATGGCGCCACGACGGACACCTACCTGAGAGCCGCGCGTCGACGAGCCACCGGCGTATCACTCGAGTTTGAGGTTGGTCAGCTTGATCAATTCCGCAACGCGCTTGGTATCATCGACAAGGTGGCGCCCCATCTCGTCGGATGTCTGTATGGGAATGGCGACGTTGATCGCGAGCAGCCGTTCCTTCATTTCAGGTGACCTGGCGATCTCGATGATCTTGGCGTTGAACCTATCGATGATGTCTTGTGCCGTACCGGTTGGAGCCCAAATCGAATACCAGCTGGGCACGTAGGCTTCGCCGTAGCCGACCTCCCACAGCGTCGGCACGTCGGGAAAATCCGGGTGGCGCTCAGGATAGCTGATGTCGAGCAAAATCAGCTTGCCGGCTCTCACGTGCGGCATCGGGTTGATTTCGTTCATCATCTGCACGTTGTTGGCGAGCAGATCGTTGAGCGCGTCAGCGCTGCCGCGGTAGGGCACGTGCAGGATGTCGATGCCAGCCTTGAGTTTCAGCATCTCAATCCGCAAGTGCGAAGATGTGCCGATGCCGGCCGAGCCGAACGCGAGCCTGCCCGGATGGTTCTTGGCGTAGTCGACCATCTCTCTGAAGGTCTTCACCCCGACGGCTGGGTGGATGGCAAAGCCGCTGATCAGATCGCCGACCCGACCGACGGGCGCGAAGCTTTTCACCGGGTCGTAGGGCGTTTTGCGGAGCAGTGGCTGCACCGTTAGTGGCGCATTGGGCGTGAGCAGGAACGTGTAGCCGTCGGGCGCGGCCTTGGCTGCGGCCTCGGTGCCGATGAGGCCGCTCGCCCCGCCGCGGTGCTCGAGCAAGAACTGCTGGCCGAAGGCCTGAGAAAGCTTGTCGGACCAGGGCCTGGCGATGAGGTCAGTGGCGCCGCCGGGCGCATAGGGCAGGATGAGCTTCACGGGCCGATCCGGCCAGGCCTTGGCCTGGGCCCAGACCTTGGTGGCGACACCCGCTGCCAGCGCCCCTCCCGCCAACTCCAAGAACTCGCGACGACGCATGGCTCGCTTCCCGTGGTTTTCCGTGTTGACCCTCATCCCCACCACGGTGGGATGGTAGCCGTTCCTGTGCACCTTGAGAAAGGGCTTGACGCATTGCGCCGGGTACTTCGTCCGGGAGGGCGCGCCTCGCCCCAACGAGCGGACGTTCCCGGGACCACACGAGCACGGCAAGTTCGTGTGAGGAGCGGGCGATCAAGCCTTCGACGGCGACCAATCATAGACCCGCTGCAATGTCTCACCCATAAGAGCGGCCCGGTCGCTTTCGGACAGGCGGTCGGTGACCCGAAACGACTCGACCCCCTGCTCGTATGTCAACAACGCTACCGCCCGGGTCCAGTCGGTTCCCCACATGCAACGATCGAAGCCGAAGGCATCGAAGATGCGAAAGAGCGGATCCCACAGGTCGTCGTAGGGAAACGGCGCGCGCGACAGCGTGCAGGCGCCCGAGATCTTGATCGTGACATTGTCGTGAGCCGCCAGCTCCAGCACCTTTGGAAGCTCGGCGAAGGGCTCCACGGGCGCCGGCGGCTCGAAGGGTTGCTGCAGCCCGAGGTGGTCGATAACCACCATCGTGCTGGGATTGCGAGCCGCGAGCTGCTTCGCCTGCTCCAGACGCCCCCAGACGAGCATGTTGACCGGCATGGAATGCCGGGCCGCTGCGGCCAGCACGTTGTTGATGCCGGGATCGGCGGCGTCGGTCGACAGCTCGCGATTGAGCATAATGCGAACGCCGACCGTGCCATCCTTCGCGGCCCAATCGGCGATCTTTTCAGCCACCGCGGGATCAGTCGGGTCGAATGGCTTGATCACCCCGAACCGGCCGGGATGGGCGGCGTACACGTCGAGAGCGTAGCTGCCGTCGAAGCGGTACATGGCGTATGGGGAGACCAGCAGGGCCCCATCGACGCCGACGGCGTCCATGGCCGCCACCATGTCATCGCCCGTGACCTGCGGCGGCCCATGCAGAAAGCCGGCCCAGGGTCGACCGGCGTGGTTGCGCTCATAGGCGTGCACTTGGCAATCTATCGTAGCCATGACCTGCAACCTCCCACCTGACAGTATCGCCGAGCACCTCGGGCGGCATCCTTGTGACTGCGCACAACCGTCGATCGGGACCCCGCAACTCCGTGACGGCGACGATGCGCAAGACCATGAAAATTGGGCAATGACGCATCCGGCCTGCGGCCCCGCCGGATTGCCAGAGCGATACTCGGGCGAGTTCCATCGTGGGTCAACGATATGCATTCGTGTCTGTTCGCGGGCGCGGCGATCCACCCCCAGCAGCTGACGAGGTTGTGCGGTGATGCCAACGGAACGGCCGTACCACCATCCCTGATGAGGCGAGGGGCGTATGGTGCCGGTTAATATGGTAACCTGGCGCTGGCACTACTGTCGAAACAATCCGGGCAGGCCGTGAGCCCATGAACCAGGACATCCGCTTCTGCACCTCTTCCGATGGTGTGAAGCTTGCCTATGCCGTCAGCGGCGAAGGACCTCCGCTGGTGATGTCGGCAACCTGGCTCACGCATCTCGAGCATCAGTGGCGCAGTCTCGCATGGCGGCCGTGGCTCGACGCATTTTCCAGCGAGCACACGCTGTTGCGCTACGACTCCCGTGGCTGCGGACTTTCGGACCGGGACGCCCACGATCTTTCATTCGAGAACTGGGTGCGTGATTTCGAGTGTGTCGTCGAGGCTGCCTCCCTCCGTCGCTTTGCCTTGTTGGCCACCTGCCAAGGCGGGCCAATCGCAATCCAGTATGCAGCCCGACATCCCGAGCGGGTCAGTCATCTCATTTTATACGGCACTTACGCGCGTGGACGATTGCGATGGACCGATCGGCCGAACGAGGTCGAGAAAACCCGCCTGTTGCTCGATCTAACGCAGCTTGGTTGGGGACAGGAGAACCACGCCTTCCTGCAGGTATGGGCGTCGGCGTTCCAGCCAGGCGGCACACTTGAGCACTTGCGTTCCTGGTCCGACCAGATGCGCAGGGCAACCTCCGCCGAAACGGCGGTTCGCTTGCTCCGGATTGGCTGGAGCGTGGACGTGAGAGACGCTGCCCGCAAGATCAAGTGCCCAGTTCTGGTCGCACATCCGGAGCGAGATTCGGTGGTGCCAATCGGCGAAGGTCGTTTGCTCGCCGGCCTCATTCCGAACTGCCGTTTCGTTCAGCTGGATACCGAAAACCACATGCCTCTGGCGGATGACCCCGAATGGCCGCGACTGGTGGCCGAGGTCCGGGCCTTTCTCAACGAGCCAGTAGACCGGACGCTCGCTCGCAACGTGCTGCCACTCCACGAGCTCACCCCCCGTGAGCGCGCCGTCCTCGACGGAATCGCCGAGGGCCTCGACAACTCGGAGATTGCCGCCTCGCTGGGACTGTCGGAAAAGACGGTTCGCAACCACATCACCCGTGTCTTCGACAAGATTGGCGTCGAGCACCGGTACCAAGCCATTGTGCTGGCCCGCGCAGCGGGTCTTGGTGCTAACAGCAGGCTGACCAGCCAGCCATGATCCGGGACATTGGTCCCTGGTAGTTGGGCGTCCGCCAAAGCCGCGCCGGGGCCTCTGCCTCAAGACGTTTTCCCTCGGTCTCTCCAAACTACCCGCCAAGCCGCACAAGTCGTGCGGCCAAGCCAAGAGGAGAGCACCATGCCCAAGTACGTGATCGAGCGGGACATCGTTGGAGTGGGGGAACTGCCGAGGCAGGAGCTGCAAGCCATCTCCGCAAAATCGTGCAGCGTCCTGCAGAGCATGGGCCCGAAAATCCAATGGGTCCAAAGCTACGTCACCGACGACAAGATCTACTGCGTATATGTTGCGCCGGATGAAGAGACCGTGAGAACCCATGCGCAGAGGGGCGGGTTCCCGGCGAACGCAGTCGCTCGCGTGCGCTCAGTGATCGATCCAACAACGGCCGAATAGTTGCCGAACGGGGACCCATCCGCAGCCGTATGGTGGCGTCGGCTGAGCTTCGGGTCCTCGTACTCCCATTGCCGCTAGGATGCAGGCTTTCCGATCTTGCACGGGCGATTCCGGCCAGAAATTATGGCGCCTGCAAGCTAGGCCTCGTTTCCGGGGTGGATGGGCGGATCACGTCTTCGAGAAGCGCCTGAGGAAGCGGAGATACCACGGCTGCCTCACCTCCACGGGCGCGGTTCCCAGCAGCTCGCCCACGGCGCGTACACCTTCCTCCATGGCGGCGTGGGCATAGGCGTCCCAGGCCGTGTCCGAATTGGCGAAGGCGATGTTGCCGAGCCTGGCCTTGGCCTGGCCGCTTCGCACCTGCATCTGCTCGACATCATCGTAGAGCGTGTTGGGCGTGTAGGAGTAGCCGTGCGACCAGCGGTTGACGGTGATGGCGAGAATGTCGCGTCCCCGCGTCGAAACCGCCCTTGCCCAGCATGCGGTCGAGGTCCTGGCGGATGGCGCGCTCGAAGTCGGCAAAGCTCATGCCCAGCAGGCGGCCGCGCCCGATGCGGGCCTGCGTGCGCATGTCGTGGCCCTTGCCGGGCTCGAGTGGCACGTGCACGAGGTGCAGGGCCATCGGCTCGGAAGGGCGGCGGGGGAACTTGTAGCCGCCGAGGCTGACCGGGTAGTCGAGCTTGACGGTGGTGTGGAAGCTCGTGGGGGCCGAGATCTTGTGCGTGCCGAGGCGGACGAAGCTTTGCCAGTTGCGCACGACGACCTTGGTGTAGACCAGCGGTGCCTTGACGTTCGACTTGAGGAGGTCGGCCCGATCCTTGCCGATCTCGGGGCAGAGGTAGGGCATCGCCGAGCCGTAGGTGGCGACCACCGCGTTTGTCGCCCGCACCCGGCGCAGCTCGCCATCCTTGACGTAGCCGATGTCGACCGCGCTGCCATCCGCCGTGTTGCGCACTTTGACGGCGGTCGCCTGCAGGCGGATGCGGACGGGCGCACCCAATCGGTCCAAGGCCCCGTAGTCGAAGACCGTGGTCACGAGGTCTTCCATGGTGCGGCCGGGCGCCGATCCTACGACGAGCGAGCGAACGAGCGCGCGCGCCAGCGATGCGTTGCCATCGGGGAAATGGTGGACGTAGGCTGCCTTCTCGTCGGCGTGGCCGCCGGCCTGGTCCTCGATCTTGAGCGCGCCGGCGCCGGGGAAGCCCTCGCCCATGGCATCGATGGCACTGATGGCGTCGACGCCGTAGCCGAAGTTGTCGCTCGACCGCCCCTGGAAGAAATCGGCGGCACCGGCGGGCAGCTTGCAGATGTCGGTGAGGAAGGCGCGGTAGCTGGTCCTGGCGAGCGTGGCCACCTTCTCTTCCGGCGTACGGCCGGCGAGGTAGTCGCGGCTGCCGGCGAACAGCTCTGACAGACCCTGCCGCGCCTCCCGCGGCAGCGGACAATCGGCCAGAAAGGCATCGACAGGCCGCGCGCCGGGATTGAGCGGCGCGAACTCGTCGAAGCCGAGGATGAGCGGATCGCCAGTGACGAGCCGATCCTCGCCGAAGGTCTCGCGGTCGAAGAACACAGACTTGGAGAGCCCGAGCCTTGGATAGAGCTGGCGGTGGAACACGCTCTCCCGCTCGAAGCGCTCGGGGTGGATGCGCAGGGCGCGCAAGATGCGTCCGAGCTCACCCGCGTACCTGACCTTGGGCGCCACCATCGACTCGGAGCCGCCATAGCCGATGAGCAGGCGATTGCCGACGCGGAACTCGCAGCGGCGCGCGTGGCCGCCGAAATCGTCGTGGTTGTCGAGGATCAGGATGCGCGCCTTGGGCTGCCGCTCGCGATAGGTCCAGGCAGCCGTCAGACCGGCAAGCCCTGCGCCCACCACGACGAGATCGTAGGTCTCCTCGGGCTCCACCTTGTCGATATCGTACTTGCGGCCCTCACGGGCGACCCCATGGATGACGGCGTAGGCATCGTCGGTCGAGCCCCTGAGTCCCGCGAGAGCCGGAGGGTAGGGCCCGCGCCGCAGCGCCTGGGCATGCAGCTGCTCGATGGGAGTGAGGCTGGCGGCAATGGTGAGGGCGGCGCCGTTGAGGAAATCCCGGCGCGAAATCTCGTGGCCCATGGGCAATACCTTTCTTGAAATTCTTGGCCTGCAAGGAGAGCGCAGACGCAAATGCCCCGTCAACCCTATGCTCCGGTGTGGGCGTGGGATAATGAATGGCGCCTGAGCGCGGGGGCCTGCCGGCGCCATGACGGACACCAAAGCCACCAGACTAGCGCCGGCGCGATTGCGGGTTGCGGCGCTTCTCAAGTCGCGGCTGGAGGCGCCGATCCTGGCGCCTGTTCGCGCGTTCCGATTTGCCTATCTGCCGCTGCTCAGCGTCTACCTGGCTTCCGGCGCGCTCGGCATCATCGCCGTCGCCGACCAGTTCTGGGTGAAGAAGTCGCTGACCCTGACGCCGGCTGAGCTGGCCTCGCTCGCCGTGTGGCTGCAGCTGCCGTGGACGGCCAAGATGGTATTCAGCGAGTTCGTCGAACTCGCTGCCGATCTTCGGCTCGCAGCGCCGCGCCTACATCTTCATCGGCGCCGGCCTTATTGCCTCGGGGCTCGTGCTGCTGGCGGGTGCCGCGGGCGGCTGGATCAGCTTTGCTAGACCGGAACGCCTCTACGTCATGGCGCAGCTGCTGGTCGTCATCGGCAGCGTGGTGCAGGAGGTGGTGGCCGATGCCATGAGCCCGGAGGTGGTGGCGCGCGCAAGCGCCGACGGCAGCCCGCGACCGCAGGCAGACATCAACCGCGATCTCGCCTTTGTCGAGGTGCTGGCGCGCCTGACCTACTCGGCCGGGGCGTTCGCCGTCGGCTGGCTGGCCGGCATCCTGGCCAAGAGCTTTGCCTATGAGACGGTGTTCCTGATGGGGCTCGTCGTGCCGCTGCTCTCGTTGGGCGGCGCGCTTCTCGTGCGGCTCGAGGGTGGCCGCAGGCGCGACCTCGACAAGCGCATTTTTGGCGGCGGGCTCGCACTAGCGGCGATTGCGACATTGTTGGGCCTGTCGGCTTTCCGCTATGCGCAGGAGGTCGTGTTCCTGCTGTCGCTGGCCGTGATCTGCCTGATGCTGAAGCGGGTGATGGTGCGCCTTGACGCTGCCATCAGGCGGCGCATCGCGCTGGTGGCCATCATGATCTTCGCGTTCCGCGCGGTGCCGATGATCGGCGACGGCTATCGCTGGTTCGCCATGGACCGGCTCGGGTTCGACGAGGCCTTCTTCGGCGTGCTGCAGCTCACCAGCACGGGCGTCGGCCTCGCAGCCATGTGGCTGCTCGCCGATTTGCTGGTGCGGCGGCCGCCAGGCACGGTGCTGCTGTGGCTGACGTTCATGACCGCGCTGCTGTTCGTGCCGAGCCTGCTGCTGGTCAACGGTGCGCACGAGTGGACCGAGCGCGTGCTGGGCTTCGGCGCGCGCAGCATCGCGCTGATCGACGAGGCCGCGCAGTCGCCGCTGTTTCTCCTTGCTACCGTGCCGCTGCTGGCGCTGATCGCCGTGCATGCGCCGCCCGACCAGCGCGCGACCTGGTTTGCGCTCATCGCCTCGCTGATGAGTCTCGCCGTGGTGGCGAGCCAGCTGCTGACGAAGTACGTGAACCTCATGTTCCCCGTCGACCGCGGGGCCTACGAGCACTTGCCAGCGCTGGTGCTGGCGGTGACGGTGAGCGCCGTCGTGCTGCCGCTGGTGGTGATCCTGAGCCTGCGGCGGCGTTTGTGATCTCTGTGCACCCGTCATCCCGGCCCAGCGATCGCGCTGCAAGCGCGAATTGCGCAGAGCCGGGATCTGCAACGGGGGGATCGCTTGCGGCAGGTCCCGGATAGCCTCGCTGTGCTCGGCTTCCGGGTCATGCTGGAAGCATGCCTCCGGCATGACGGGTGGGAGTCAGGCCGCTGCCGGTTCCTCCGGCCCGATCATGATGGTTGGCACGCCGGCGGTGTGGCTGCGCACGGTGAAGATGCGGGTGCCGGACCGGCGGCCGGTGCGGATGTCGGAGACCTCGATGCCTGCCGCCTCGAGGCGCGCGTGCGCGCCGGCGATGTCGGGTACCCGCCAGGAGAGGCCCCACAGCGTGTCGCGTCCGTCGCTCACGCCGGCTTTGAGGTCGTGCGCCACCTCGATGATGAGGTCGCCGCAGCGGAAGAACAGCAGCCGCGCGCCCCAGGACGGCTCGCTGCGATCGAGGCGAAGGCTCAGCCCCAGCCGGCCGGCGTAGAGGGCGACGGCCCGCTCGGGGTTGGGCGTGCGGATGACCACGTGGTCGAGGCCGGACACGGCCGCATCGCCAGCAGCCAGGGGTGATGGTGCTGCAACCTGAGGATCGCGCTCGATCAGCGAGAGCGCAACGCCGTGCGTCGAGTTGGTTGCAACGTGCAGGCGGCCGTCCGCCATGTGCACCCGCACGGCGCGGCGATCGAGCAGGTGGCGGGCCTTGGCAAGATCGCCGGCCGCGAACGCGAGGCCAGCCAGGCCTCCTGCGTCAGACGCCGAAGGCAGAGTGACAAAGTCGAGGCGCACATTGGCCAGCTGGATCGAGGCCGCCCCGCTCGTCGCGGGCCGAGCCTTTTGCCCGAGCAGGATCGCATAGGACTGCATGGCGGCATCCGTGGATGCCACGCCAAGCGCAATGTGATCGAGTGCGTGGATCATGGGACCTCGGGAGCAAGATCGTTTCTGATCGAAGCGCTTCGCTTCGATCATGGAACGTGAGTCCTGCCCTCAAGTCTATGACCAGAGCAGGATTCACGCTTCGGCCGCCACGTCTCGATCCAGGCAAGGTCATTCAATCCGAAGCGATCCTGCTCTAAGTGATTCTGTTGCAGCACGATAGCAGGTTGCTTGCGCGCAAGCGTCAGTCGGCGAGCGCAAGCAGGGCTTCGCGCACATGCTGCAGGGCTGCGTCGCCCGGCTTGTCGCGGCGCTGCACGAGGGCCAGCGTGCGCGAGAGAGCCGGCTTGAGCGGCCGGACGGCGAGGCTCGATTTTTCGTGCGCATCGAGGATCGCCGCCGCTGGCACGATCGAAGCGCCGAGACCCGAGGCCACCATGCGCTTCACGGCCTCCAGGTTGTCGAGCTCCATGGCCGGACGGGGCTCCTGGCCGCCTGCCGACAGCCAATCCATGATGAGAGCACGCACGTGGGCGCGCGCGTACTCCAGCAGCAGGGGATGCTGCAGGAGAAACTGCGGCGTAACCCGGGCAGGTACGTCGCGGATATTCGCCGAGAAGATGGCCACGAGCGGCTCGCTCCTGAGCGGCACGACCTGCAACAGGCGCTCGCTGATCGGCAGGCTCACGACGCCCAGATCGATTTCGTTCCTGAGCATGCGTTCGACGACGCCGTTGGTAGTGCCTGTCGTCACCACCAGCTCGATATTCGGGTGCCGCTTGCGCAAGTCCTGGAGCACCGGGGGCAGGTGATAGATCAGCGCCGTGGTGCTGGAGCCGATGCGCACCTGCCCCAGTCCGCCGTCGCGATGGCGCCGCATGGCCGCCAGCAGCCGGTCGGTCTCCTGCGCGATGCGGCCGGCGTGCTCGATCAGCTCGCGGCCCGCGGCAGTGGCAAACGCGCGCTTGCCGAGCCGATCGACGAGGCGCACGCCAAGGCGCGTCTCGAGATCGCGGATTTGCAGGCTGATGGTGGGCTGCGCCAGGTGCAGCCTTTTGGCCGCGCGGGTGAAGCTGCCCTGGGCCACCACCTCGGTGAGCGCGCGCAGGTGGTCGGGGTTGAGGCCGCGCATTGCGATCTCCAATGACAACAATTGAAACAATAAATTTGAACAATCTTCATGTCCACCCCATCTCAGCCTTGTCGCAAAGGCCGGTCAACGGCTGCGATTGAGCACATGGAGCTGATCATGAGCACACTAGCCTTACGGCTGGTGGACACGCTTGCGTCCACGGCCGAACCAGAACCGCAATCGAGCCTCGTGCAGCGCCTCATCAGGGCGCGGGACGACAACGCCAAGCGCATCGTGCGTGCCCATCTTGCCGCGATGGATGACGGGCGGTTGCGGAGCCTCGGCTTCAGCGGCGACGACATCGGGGCGTTGCGCGCCGGGGAGTTGAGGCTGCCGCGCTGAGGGCGCGATTCGTCCGGCATTCGAGCGCGGACAACACAAGCAAGGCGTTTCAAGACCAAGACCATTGAGGAGAAAGTCATGTCTCAGGCATCAAGCATGGCCGGCACATTGGCCAACACGACCCAAGCGCGCCGGGCAACCCGCTCGCTGCTGTGGACGGCGGTCTGGCGCGCCGTCGCGGGCGCGGCAGCGACGACAATGCGCTGGTTTGCAGAGCAGCGGCGCATCAAGCGCGCGACTGCCGAGCTTTCGCGTCTGAGCGATCGCATGCTCAAGGATATCGGTGTCGGTCGCCACGATATCCCGCGGCTGGCGCGCAATGGCCGCGACGCGACGGATATTCGCGCGTGACGCAGCGAACCTGTGAACTGACGCACTACCCGTCATCCCGGCCCAGCGATCGCGCTACAAGCGCAATCGCGCCGAGCCGGGATCTGCAGCAAGGTGTGGCCGTGCGGCAGGTCCCGGACAGCCTCGGCCAGAGCCTCGGCTTCCGGGATGACGGGTAGGTGCATTGGCTCGCCGGCATAAGGCGTCACGGCCACTTCACCACCGGCGGCAGCGAGGAGAGGATCGACTCGACGTTGCCGCCGGTTTTCAGGCCGAACACGGTGCCGCGGTCGTAGAGCAGGTTGAACTCCACATAGCGGCCGCGGCGCACGAGCTGCTCCTCGCGCTCGGCCTCGCTCCAGGGCTCGGCAAAGTTGCGCCGCACCAACTCGGGGTAGACCTGTAGGAAGGCGCGGCCGACGTCCTGGGTGAAGGCGAAGGCGGCGTCCCATCCCCCGTCCCCGTCTGCCGGGGTGAGATAATCGTAGAAGATGCCGCCGACGCCGCGCATTTCGGCGCGATGCGGCAGGTAGAAGTATTCCTCGCACCATTTTTTGTAGCGGGCATAGTCTGCGACCGAGTGTGGGGCGCACGCTTTCTGCATGGCGGCATGAAAGCTGACGGTATCGGCGTCTTCCTGGGTGCGACGGGCGGCGAGCACCGGCGTCAGATCGGCGCCGCCGCCGAACCACCATTTGCTGGTCACGACGAAGCGCGTGTTCATGTGCGCGGCCGGCACATGGGGGTTTTGCGGGTGGGCGATGAGCGACACGCCCGAGGCCCAGAAGCGCGGGTCGTCCTCGGCGCCCGGGATCTGCTTGCGGAACTCTGGCGCGAACTCGCCGAGCACGGTCGAGGTGTGGATGCCGGCCTTCTCGAACACGCGGCCCTTGATGAGGCTCATCGTTCCGCCGCCGCCGTCCGCGCCGGAGTGGTCCTTGCGGGTCCAGGGGGTGCGTACGAAACGCGCCGCAGGCCGGTCGGCAAGGGGGCCGGCGGGAGGCAACTCCCCCTCCAGCTGCTCGAAGGCGGCGCATAGGTCATCGCGCAGCCGCTCGAACCACGCTCGCGCCGTATCGCGCCATTCGTCAATGGCTCGCGGCAGTTGTGTCATCGCTCGTTCGCTCGCCCGCGCTGGTCATGGTTTGGCCACGGTCACCCATTACCCGTCCCGCCCCTTATCGAGCAATATGCACGCGAGCGCGCCCGGCGAACACCCGTGGACCGTGAACGCGTCTCTTCGTTTTTCAAGGCCTTTGACCCATGTATCGCTGGTTCG
Organism: uncultured Alphaproteobacteria bacterium; assembly: GCA_963827545.1. Lineage (GTDB taxonomy): Bacteria > Pseudomonadota > Alphaproteobacteria > Rhizobiales > Hyphomicrobiaceae > AWTP1-13. The sequence continues at coordinate 2,616 of CAWHBI010000026.1, read as the reverse complement.
AGAGTCGCATCGACCCATTCCCGGGCGAGCCGCCGGCGCGCCCGCCCGAGACGCTTTTGGCGTTCTACCTCTATTTCGTGCGGCCGGTGTGGCCGGTGTTCGCGCTGCTGCTGGTGGCCGGGTTCCTGGGCTCGGTGATCGAGGTGGCCCTGCTGGCGTTCGTGGGCAGCCTCGTCGACATGATGCGGGGGGCCCAGTCGCCGGAGCATTTCTTCGCCGAGCACGGCACCATCCTGCTGTGGATGGCGTTCATTGCCCTGATCGCCAGGCCGGCCGTCTCGACTGCGCACGAGCTGATCAAGAACCAGATGATCGCCGCGCCGATCACCAACCGCGTGCGCTGGCTCACCCATCGCTACGTGCTGCGCCAAAGCCTGGGCTTCTTCCAGAACGATTTCGCCGGCCGGGTGGCCAACAAGGTCATGCAGGCGGCGCCGGCCTTGCGCGAGTCGGTGGTGCAGGTGGTCGACGCGATCTGGTATGCCGCCGTGCAGTGGGTGGGCGCGGCCGTGATCTTCGCGGCCGCCGACTGGCGCCTGCTGGTACCTCTGCTGATCTGGCTCGCGGCCTACGCCGGTGCGCTGTTCGTGTTCGTGCCGCGCATCAAGGCGCGCTCGACGGAAGCGGCGGAAGCGCGCTCCATGCTGGTTGGGCGCATCGTCGACAGCTACACCAATATCCTGACGGTGAAGCTCTTCGCCCACACCGAGCGCGAGGACGCCTACGCGCGGTCCGCGCTGGAAGAGCAGATGGGGAAGTGGCGGGCGTCCCTGCGGCTCGTCACCACCATGGACCTGGTGCTCTACTCGCTGAACGGCCTGCTGATGGTGATGGCCACCGGGCTCGCCATCTGGCTGTGGAGCGAGGGTCGGGTCACCGTGGGCGACATCGCCGTCGTGACAGGTTTGGTGCTGCGCATCATCGGCATGTCGGGCTGGATCCTGTGGGTGGTGGCCGGCATCTTCGAGAACATGGGCGTCGTGCAGGAGGGCATGGAGACCATCAGCCGCGCCAACCAGGTGGTGGACCAGCCGGAGAGCAAGGCGCTGGTGGTGAGCCGCGGCGACATCCGCTTCGAGGACGTGAGCTTCCACTACGGCCAGCAGATCGGCTCTGGTTCTGGTTCCGGCACGGCTCGGCCGGGCGGGGTGATCCACAACTTCACGCTGCGCATCGAGCCGGGCGAGAAGGTGGGCCTCGTTGGCCGCTCCGGCGCGGGCAAATCCACGCTGGTGAACCTGCTCTTGCGCTTCTACGACCTGGAGGCGGGCCGCATCCTGATCGACGGGCAGGACATCGCCCATGTCACCCAGGACAGCCTGCGGGCGCAGATCGGCATGGTGACGCAGGACACCTCGCTGCTGCACCGCTCGGTACGCGACAACATCCTCTACGGGCGGCCCGATGCCGGCGAGGGGGCGGTGATCGCGGCGGCCAGGAAGGCGCAGGCCGATGACTTCATCGTCGGGCTCGAGGACATGCGCGGGCGCAAGGGCTACGGCGCGCACGTGGGCGAGCGGGGCGTGAAGCTCTCGGGCGGCCAGCGCCAGCGCGTCGCCATCGCGCGCGTGCTGCTGAAGGACGCGCCGATCCTGATCCTGGACGAGGCGACCAGCGCGCTCGATTCGGAGGTGGAGGCCGCCATCCAGGAGCAGCTCTACAACCTGATGACCGGCAAGACCGTGATCGCCATCGCCCACCGCCTGTCGACCATTGCCGCCATGGACCGGCTGGTGATCATGGACAGGGGCCGCATCGTGGAGGAGGGCAGCCACGCCACGCTGCTGAAGCGGGGTGGCGTTTATGCGGACCTGTGGGCGCGGCAGTCGGGCGGCTTCCTGGCCGAGGCGGTGGCGGCAGCGGAGTGAGGGCTCTGGCTCCCTCTCCCCGCTACGCCCTCGGCCCTCCCCGTGAGTGAGCAAGGCCGGTCAATCCGAGGGCGTAGTGGGGAGAGGGTCGGGGTGAGGGGCGGCACAAAGCGCCGACGTACCTCTTGGCGGCCCCTCACCCTAACCCTCTCCCCGTTCGCGCTGAGGCGCGACGGGGAGAGGGGATATCACTGAAACCCGCCCGTCTGGCGCAGCGCCTCGCCCAGCACCATGCCGGCCGCGATGGCGACGTTGAGCGAGCGCAGGCCGGCGCGGATGGGGATGCGCAGGCGGGCGTCGGCCAGCTCGTGCACCGCATCCGGCACGCCGGCGCTCTCGCGGCCGAGCAACAGGGTGTCGTCGGACCGGAAGACGAAGCTCGTGTAGGGCAACGTGCTGTGGGTCGTCAGCAGGACGAGGCGCGAGGCGCGCAGCACCCGCGCCGTGTCGAAATCCGCAAAGCTCTCGTGCCGCACGATCTCGACATGGGCCAGATAGTCGAGGCCGGCGCGCCGCAGGGCACGGTCGGTCATGTCGAAGCCGGTTGGTCCGATCACGTCCACGGCGACGCCGAGACAGGCGGCCAGGCGCAGGATGGTGCCGGTGTTCTGCGGGATGTCGGGCTCGAAGAGCGCAAGACGCATGGCGCAACACTACCTGGTGGACCCCGCACAGCGTAGGGCAAGCAAGGAATGGGCCGTGCGGCATGGATGCCGTCGGGGCAAGTACCCGACTGACCCGCCATTCT
>CAWHBI010000025.1:0-72755 GCA_963827545.1 uncultured Alphaproteobacteria bacterium | reverse complement strand
ATGGCGCACCCGACAGGATTCGAACCTGTGACCCCTGCCTTCGGAGGGCAGTACTCTATCCAGCTGAGCTACGGGTGCTTGGCGCCAGTTTGATACTCCATTTGACCGCGGCCCGCAAACGCCGCAAACGTCCACCGCAATGAACGCGCGCCGGCTGGCTTCCCGCTGCTGCGCCGCGCGGGAATGAGAGGAGGGTTGGCCATGGCTGAACGAGGCGAGGTGCGGCCGGGCGAGGTGGTCATCGAGCTTCCGGCGGCATTCGATGGCGGCGTCTATTTCATCGGCCGCATCCGCACGCCGTTCAAGACGCGCGACGACTGCCCGAAGAGCACCGCCCGGTCGAACGCGGTCGGCCAGGTCGAGCTGGATGCGCGCTATGCGGCCGGCCTCAAGGACTTGCAGCATTATTCCCATGCCGTCCTGCTCTACTGGATGGACCAGGCCCGGCGCGATCTGATCGAACAGGTGCCCGCGCACCTGGGCCACTCACGTGGCACGTTTGCGCTGCGCTCGCCGGTGCGGCCGAACCCCATTGCGCTGGCCGTGGTCGAGATTGCGAGCATCGTCGGTACCACGCTCACCGTGCGCAACGTCGACTGCGTCGACGGCACGCCGCTGATCGACATCAAGCCCTACTTCGCCTCTACCGACAGCTTTCCCGACGCAAAGCGGCCGTGACAGGAAAGGGGTCAGACCCCTCGCCCGCGGTGATCACGCCTCCGCCGTGCGAGGCGAGGGGACCTCTCCGGTACCGCTTGTGGGAAGGTGGGCTGACATTCCCGCCCTCCGGCCTATAGTGCGCTCCCATGGCCACGACCTCCGCAAGACCCAAGAAGTCCGAGAAGCCGGCTGCCGCCTGCTCGGTGCCGCCAGGCGAGCCCGTACCCATCATCAAGGGCAGCCACGTCTATCTGATCGACGGCTCGGGCTACATCTTCCGCGCCTTTCACGCTCTGCCGCCGCTGACGCGCCCTTCGGACGGTCTGCCGGTCGGGGCCGTGCACGGCTTCTGCGCCATGCTGTGGAAGCTGCTGCAGGACTTCGCGCAAATCGAGCGGACCCACGCATCTCGCGGTGATCTTCGATGCCAGCGAGAAGACTTTTCGCAACGAGATCTACAAGGACTACAAGGCGCATCGTCCGCCGGCGCCCGAGGAGCTCGTTCCGCAATTTCCCCTGATCCGCGACGCGGTGAAGGCGTTCAACATCGCCTGCATCGAGCAGTACGGCTATGAGGCCGACGACCTCATCGCCACCTACGCGAAGGAAGCGCTGGCTGCCGGCGGCGACGTGACCATCGTGTCCTCCGACAAGGACCTGATGCAGCTGGTCGGGCCCGGCGTGTCCATGCTCGACACCATGAAGAACCGCGCGATCGGCCCCGACGAGGTGCGCGAGAAATTCGGGGTGCCGCCCGAGAAGGTGGTCGACGTGCAGGCGCTGGCCGGCGATTCCACCGACAACGTGCCGGGCGTGCCGGGGATCGGCGTCAAGACGGCTGCCGAGCTGATCAACGAGTACGGCGATCTGGACACCCTGCTTGCCCGTGCCGGCGAGATCAAGCAGCCCAAGCGGCGCGAGCGCTTGACCGAGTTCGCACCGCAGGCGCGGGTTTCGCGCGAGCTGGTCAAGCTCAAGGACGACGTGCCGCGCGAAGTGCCCGTCGAGCGGCTCGGTGTGCGCGATCCCGAGCCGGGTATCCTGCTCGGCTTCCTGCGCGAGATGGAATTCGCGACGCTGACGAAGCGCATCGCCGAAGGCCTGGGTGCCGAGGCGCCCCCGCCGGTGGATCGGCCGCCGGCCGCGGGCGTGCGCCACACCGAGGGTGCACCTGCCGCCGAGGCGCAGGCGACGTCGAGCGGCAAGGCCAAGGCCGCCCCTTTGGGCGAAGGCCCCGCTGCCGCGGTCGCGGCCGGACTGAAGGCGGCAACCGCGGACAAGATCGATCGCTCGAAATACGAGACTGTGACGGACCTCGCGCGCCTCGAAGCCTGGATCGCCGATGCGCGTGCAGCCGGCCGCTTTGCCTTCGACACGGAGACGACCAGCCTCGATCCCATGCAGGCCGAGTTCGTCGGCTTCTCCATGGCGGTTGCGCCCGGCAAGGCGTGCTATGTGCCGTTCGGACATCGCGTCGCCAGTGGGGCCTTCGATTTTGGTGACACCGACCTGAAGCAGATCTCCTCGGCCGAGGCGCTTGCCGTGCTGAAGCCGTTGCTGGAAGACCCCGCCGTCCTCAAGATCGGGCAGAACCTCAAGTACGATTGCCTCGTGCTCGCCCAGCACGGCATTGCGCTGGCGCCACTGGACGACACCATGCTGCTTTCCTACGCCCTCGACGGCGGCCGCAGCGCGCACGGCATGGACACGCTCGCCGAGCGCCACCTCAAGCACACGTGCATGCCCTTCACCCAGGTGCTGGAGCACGCGCCCGGCGCCAGGAAATCGGACAAGACCTTCGCGCAGGTACCGCTCGACAAGGCCACCGAGTATGCCGGCGAGGATGCCGACGTCACGTTGCGCCTGTGGATGGTGCTGAAGCCCCGCCTCGCCGCAGAACGCATGACAGGAGTTTACGAGACGCTGGAACGGCCTCTCGTGCGCATCCTGGCCGACATGGAGCGTGGCGGCGTCAAGGTCGACCGAGGCATCCTATCGCGGCTGACGTCGACATTTGCCCAGCGGATCGCGCGCCTCGAGGAGGAGATCTACGATCTGGCCGGGCACAAGTTCAATCTCGGCTCGCCTAGACAGCTGGGCGAATTCCTGTTCGACAACCTGAAGCTCCCGGGCGGCCGCAAGACCAAGACCGGGCAGTGGGAAACGCGCGCCGGCCTGCTGGACGACCTCGCGGCCAGCGAGGACCTGCCCGAGCAGCACCGCAAGCTCATCAACGTGATGCTGGAATGGCGGCAGCTGGCCAAGCTCAGATCGACCTACACCGAGGCGCTGCCGCACCACATCAATCCCAACACCGGCCGCATCCACACCAGCTACGCAATGGCCTCCACCACCACCGGCCGGCTCGCATCCACCGATCCCAATCTGCAGAACATTCCGATCCGCACCAAGGAGGGGCGCGAAATCCGCACGGCATTCATTGCGGAGGCCGGGCACAAGCTGATTTCTGCCGACTACAGCCAGATCGAGCTTCGCGTACTTGCTCACATCGCCGACATTCCCCAACTGAGCAAGGCCTTTGCCGAAGGCCTCGATATTCATGCGATGACCGCGTCCGAGATGTTCTCGGTGCCGATCAAGGACATGCCGGCAGAGGTGCGGCGGCGCGCCAAAGCCATTAATTTCGGCATCATCTACGGGATTTCCGCGTTCGGACTCGCTGCTCAGCTCGGCATCGCCAAACAAGAGGCGGGCGAATACATCTCCACCTATTTCAAGCGCTTCCCCGGTATTCGCGATTACATGGATGCGACGAAGAAGCGGGCGCATGAGCGCGGGTTCGTCGAAACCATCTTTGGTCGGCGCATTCACTATCCAGAAATCAATACCAGGAACCCGTCCATGCGTGGGTTTCTCGAACGCGCCGCCATCAATGCACCGATCCAGGGCTCGGCCGCAGACATCATTCGCCGCGCCATGATACGGATGCCGGCGGCATTGCAGGAAGGGCGCCTCGCTTCGGTCAGGATGCTTCTGCAGGTGCACGACGAGCTGGTGTTCGAAGTCAAAATCGCCGATATCGAGAAGGCCTTGCCGATCATTAAACAGACGATGGAGAAAGCTGCCGAGCCGGCGGTGCGTCTCGCCGTACCGGTTCACGTGGACGCAAAGGCAGCCGACAATTGGGAAGCCGCGCACTAACTCCCGGGTGCTTCGCGGGTTTCGGTTACCCAACGCATCGGTGCCCGACTGCCCATGAAGCGCTTATCAGGGAAGCATATAGAGGGATCAATGCAAGGATCGGCTTTCAGCAATGCTGCAGCGCTCGCAGGCCGGTTCCTCTTGGCCGCGATCTTCATTCAGGAAGGCTGGGGCAAGATCGGCGGCTACGAGGGAGCCGTTGCCTATATGGCGAAAGCCGGCGTGCCGGGTGCCCTGCTGCCCATCGTCATTGCCGTGGAGCTGCTGGGCGGCATACTGATTGCCATCGGTTGGCAGACCCGTCTTGCGGCGATCGGGCTGGGGGCATTCTCGATCCTCGCCGCCCTCCTCTTTCACATGAACTTCGGCGACCGCAATCAGGAGATTCATTTCATGAAGAACCTGGCCATTGCCGGCGGGTTTCTGGCGCTCGCCGCCGGCGGTCCGGGCGCCTGGTCAATTGACGGGCGGCGTACCGCCTGACATGCCGAGCACCGCTCGGAGCAATGTACAAAAAAGAAGCGGGCTGGAACGTGATCCAGCCCGTTTGCTTTACCAGTGCGCGGCGGCGACAAGGGACAGCGCAGCCGCCTGGAGGCGCAGCAACGATCGCGGCAATTCTATTTAATCAGGAACTTCTCCATCTTGGCCCCGTCCTGCAGCTTGGCGGTCAGCCAGCGCGGCTTGCGGCCGCGGCCGGTCCAGGTTTCGCTGGGATCATCGGGGTTGGCGTATTTCGCGGCTACCGTTCGGCCTTTGCCGCCGCGGCCGCCGAAGATGTCGGTGACCTTGAAGCCCGAGTCGGCTATCAAAGTTTCGACTTTCTTGCGCAGCTCCACCCGGCTGCGGTCCTGCACATGTGCCCGGGCCCTTTGCACCTTCACCTCGAGCTCTTTCAGCTCTCTCAGTGACATTCTGTCGAGTTCTTTCGCCATCTCAATGTGTTCCTTCCGAGAAATTGGAGATGTTGCACCGTGGGTTTAATGGCAAAGATGATAATTAGTCGTCAATGGTAATCTTCGAATCTTTCAGCGCTGGTCGATATCGACACGGACGATTGTGGATAATGGTTAAGTAGCCGAGCGGGAGGACAATCCATATCCCCGCACTACTATTTGTAAGACCAGACACGATCAAGGCGATTAAGCGCGACAATGATCAGGGGGGTGAAATGTTGGGTGCGGAGAAAATATACTACAACCATGTGGTGCATGACCTCGCGCTCTTCGAAATTCCCAAACGAAGACCGGAGACGATCAAGAGGTGCATCCTCCAAATGCGGGCAACAATTTTCAGGTGGGTGAAATTCCAGGAGTATTCTGCGCTACGGCTGGATATCCTGCATCGGACATCGCCCATTTGGCGGCTGCGGGAAGTAGAAGGGGCATCCATATGCTTGCGCCATTCAGCTAAGGCGCCTACAACACGTCTGACGCGAAAAGCTTACGATATGCAACCGACTGCTGCAATCGTCTGAAAGGGTGCTGGGCAGAACGATTTGAACGGGCATTGCGGCCGGCGCAACCCTTTCAATGGACGCGCATTTATCGCAACTCTGTGCAGAGGTTAGAGACCTCCAACCAGGCTCGAGGCTGATGCCGGCGGTGATGTGGGGCGATGGCCGTGCTCACCCGGCCGCAATCGGCTATTCCATTCTTGGGCATACGCAAACCACCGCGGCAAACCCCTGCGATCGCAATGGCCGAACACGAGGATTTGAACGAGCAGTTGCTCACCGTGCGCGACTGGCTCCGGTATGCCGTCAGCCGTTTCAACGCGGCGGGGCTCGTTTACGGCCACGGCACGGCGACAGCCCTCGACGAGGCGGCCTATCTCGTCTTGCACACGCTGCACCTGCCCATGGACCAGCTCGACCCCTGGCTCGATGCGCGTCTGCTGCCGGCTGAACGCAAGGCGCTGCAGCAAATCGTCGAAAAGCGCGTCTCGACCCGCAAGCCGGCCCCTTACCTGACGAACGAGGCATGGGTCGGGGGGCACGCGTTCTATGTCGACGAACGGGTCATTGTGCCCCGTTCCTATATCGGCGAGCTGCTGGCGGGGGGGCTTGCCGGCGCCGTGCCGGAACCGGCCGAGGTTCGGCAGGTCTTGGACCTGTGCACTGGGTCCGGCTGCCTGGCCATCCTTGCGGCGCTGGCATTCGAGAATGCGAGGGTCGACGCGACCGAGATTTCGCACGAGGCTCTTGCCGTCGCGGAGCGCAACGTGCGCGCCTACGGGCTGACGGACCGCATTGCCCTGGTCGAGGCCGATCTGTTCGAGGGGCTTTCGCATCGCCGCTACGAGCTGATCCTGGCCAATCCGCCCTATGTCAGCGAGGCGAGCATCGCCGCCTTTCCGCCGGAGTATGCGGCCGAGCCGGTCATCGCCCATGCCGGCGGCCGCGACGGCCTCGACATCGTGCGCCATATTCTGGCCCAGGCAGGCGATCGGCTGACGCCCGACGGCACACTGGTCATGGAAGTCGGCACTGGTCGCGCCGTTCTCGAAAGGGATTACCCCACCCTTCCGTTTCTATGGCTGGACACGGCCGAGAGCGAGGGCGAGGTATTCGCACTCGGCGCGGCAGACTTGCGTGCGGGGGCGCACGGGTAGTTATTCGTTTCTCGGGCTTGCGCCCTTTGCTAGCCTTGGCAAGAGAGCACGATTGCATGGCTGCCAGCGATCCCTTCCTGAACACAGCACGACGCCCACACACCGACGGGCTGTTCGCCGCCGACGAGGTGCGCCTCGCCAACCGCAATTCGGGGATCCTTCTCGAGACCCTGCGGCACGATCTGACACCGGCAGGCCTGCATTACCTGCTCAATCATTTCGACGTGCCCTATGTGCCGGATGGCAAGTGGCAGGTCGAGGTGACGGGCCGGGTGAAGAAGGCGATGTCGCTATCGCTCGACGAGATCAAGCGCCTGCCAGCTCGCACTCTGCGCGTTACGCTTGAATGTGCGGGCAACGGCCGCGCCGCCATGGCGCCGCGCTACCCGAGCGCGCCGTGGGAATACGAGGCGGTCGGCACCGCGGAGTGGACCGGGGCGCCGCTGCGGCACGTGCTCGAACGAGCCGGCCTCATCGAGGATGCGATCGAGATCGCCTTCATCGGCTCGGATCGGGGCTTCGATCGCGGGCATGAGCACGACTACGGCCGCAGCTTGACGCGCGACGCGGCGCTCAGCGAAGACGTGCTCCTCGCATGGGCCATGAACGGGCAGCCGCTCCTGCCCCAGCATGGATACCCGCTGCGATTGGTGGTGCCGGGGTGGTACGGCATGGCCAGCGTGAAATGGCTTGCCCGCATCGAGGCGCTGGACAAGCCCTACCAGGGGTTCCAGCAGGTAGCCACCTACATGTACCGGGCGGCCATGGATGGGCCTGCCACGCCCGTGACCCACATGCGCGTCAAGTCGTTGATGGTGCCGCCGGGTATTCCCGACTTCTATACGCGGGTCCGGATGGCGGAGGCGGGGCCAACCACCCTGTTCGGGCGCGCCTGGTCCGGCGGAGGGACGGCCATCACCAAGGTCGAGGTCGGTGTCGATGGCGCATGGCACCTGGCCGAGCTGCAGCCGCCGCAGGGCAAGTTTGCCTGGACGGGGTGGAGCTTCACGTGGAACGCAACGCCCGGCATGCATGAGCTCGCCTGCCGGGCCACGGACGCGGCCGGCGAGACGCAGCCCCTGGAGCCGCGCTGGGACGTGGGCGGCTTCGGCAACAACGTGGTCCAGCGCCTGCAGGTTAAGGTGAGATAGGGAGCAATGGCGGGCAGCATCGAGGTCTCGCTCTGGCGCGGGAAGCAGGACGGCCGCTACCAGACCTTTCAGGTCCCTCAGCGCGAAAACCAGACCGTTCTCGATGTCGTAACCTGGGTGCAGCGCAACGCCGATCCCACGCTCGCCTACCGCTTCGCCTGCCGGGTCGGCATGTGCGGCAGCTGCGCCATGACGGTGAACGGACGCCCGCGCTGGACCTGCCGCACGCACATCTCGAAGGTGATCGAAAACGGCCGCCTGGAGATCGGCCCGCTCGCCAATCTGCCCGTGATCAAAGACCTGGCGGCCGATATGGAGGCTTTTTTTGCCAAGTGGCAGAAAGCGAAGGGGGTGTTTGCGCCGAGCAAGGCGAGGCAGGACCCGATCGAGAAGATTTCGCCTGCTACGCCGCAGCGCATCGCCGCCGACGCGGCCGTGGAATGCATCAACTGCGGGGTGTGCTATTCGGCCTGTGATACCGTGCGCTGGAACGAGAGCTATCTAGGCCCCGCAGCCCTCAATCGTGCGTGGACGCTGGTCAACGATCAGCGCGATGCCGGCAATCGCGAGCGGCTCGCGGCCGTGGCCGCCGATGGCGGCTGCCATGCCTGCCACAGCCACCAAAGCTGCCAGCAGCACTGTCCGATGGCGCTCAACCCCACCGCCTCCATCGCCGGCCTCAAGCGCCGCACCATGCAGGCGTATATCAGGGGTGAGTTGTGATGGGCCGCTGTCATCCCGGAAGTCGCGCTTGCCAAGGCGTCCCCTCCCCCCTCGTGGGGGAGGGACAGGGAGGGGGGGACTTCAGTACGCCGATGTGGGGGTGCCCCCCACCCCTAACCCCTCCCCACGTCGTGTCGGAGACGCGCCTCCGGCACGATGGGGAGGGGAATCCGCGCGGCGCTTGGGGCGCACGCGGAGCGCGCCCATGAACGTTCGGCTGTATGTGCTGCAGCGGGCGACGGCGGTGATCATGGCGCCGCTGGTGCTGGCGCATCTGGTCATCATCTTCTATGCCACGCAGCCGGGGCCTGAGCGCGGCGGAGATCCTGGGACGCACGCGCGGCAGTATCGGTTGGGGGCTGTTCTACGGGGTGTTCGTGCTGGCAGCGGCCACGCACGGCGCCATCGGCCTGCGGGCTGTTCTTTCGGAATGGTCGCCGCTCACAGGCCGCCAGCTCGACGCGCTGATGTGGGTGCTCGGCATTTTCCTGGCGGCGCTGGGGCTGCGGGCCGTGGCCGCGGTGGTGCTGTGAGCCGGCGCCGGGGACAGCACATTGGCGGCCATCGCCGCAATGCGCTGTGGATCGCGGCCATGGTGCATCGCATCTCGGGCCTGGCGCTGGCGGCGTTCCTGCCGTTGCATTTCCTGGCGCTGGGTCTGGCGATTGAGGGTGAGGCGACCCTCGACGGCTTCCTCAAGTGGACCGCCAACCCGCTGGTGAAGCTCGGTGAGACGATCCTGGTATTCCTGCTTGCCGTGCATTTGCTGGGCGGCATCCGTGTGCTCGTGATCGAGAACCTGCCCTGGCGCGAGGGGCAGAAGCGGCTGGCCTTGGTTGCCGGCGCCACCGCCATCACCGTCGCGGCACTGTTTCTTCTCAGGGCCGTTAACTAGGTCGGACCAATGACATTTGCGTTCGGCGCAGCTAACCTGGAGCCCATCGAGAAAAAGCCCATGACGACCGCACTGCGCCGCCCAGAGCCCGTGACCATTGACGCCTTCGACACCTTCGTCGAAGCGCAAGCGGACACGACTCTGTTCGAGCTGGTCGAGGGCGTCATCGTCATGATGACGAACCCGACCGAGGTGCACGAGCAGATTGCCGGCAACATCGGCGCGCCGCTGAAGCTCGCCATGGACGCGCGCGGCTGCCGGACCTACCAGGGCGGCATGCGCGTGCAACGCTCTGACAATATGCGCGAGACGGACAAGGCGAGGCCAGATGTCGTCGTGCGCTGCGGTGCGGTCGGCACGAAAGCCTACATCACCGATCCGCTGGTCGTGGTGGAAGTGCTCTCGCCGTCGACGATCGACGTCGACCGCGGGCCGAAGCTCGATTTCTACAAGTCGCTCCCCACGATTCGCCATATCGCCTTCATCTATCAGGACCAGATGCGGGCCGAGCACTACCGCCGCGGGGAGCAGGGCTTCGAACTGGAGGTCTTGAAGCGTCCGGAAGATGCCCTCCACTTCGAGGCGGTCGAGTTTCGCATCGATCTCGCCCGTATCTATTTCGACGTGGCGATCTAGGCCGGCAGCGTGAGGTCGCCATCGCCCTGATGCTCGAATGGCTGAAGACCGACATTCTGATCCTTGGCTCCGGCGGAGCCGGGCTGTTCGCGGCGCTGCATGCGCATCAGGCCAATCCTGACCTCGACATCGCGATTGCCACCAAGGGCCTGCTGGGAAAGTGCGGCTGCACGCGCATGGTGCAGGGCGGCTACAACGTGGCGCTCAACCCCGGCGACTCGGTCGAGCGCCACTTCATGGACACGATCGAGGGCGGCAAGTGGCTGCCCCACCAGGAGCTGGCCTGGACGCTGGTGACCAAGGCGGTGGAGCGGGTGCAGGAGCTGGAGAACGAGATCGGCTGCTTCTTCGACCGCAACCCGGACGGCACGCTGCACGGCAAGGCCTTCGCCGGCCAGACCTTCGATCGCACCGTGCACAAGGGCGACCTCACCGGCATCGAGATCATCAACCGGCTGATGGAGCAGGTGTGGGCACGGCCCATCCGGCGGCTGGAAGAGCACCGCGCGGTGGCGCTCATCCCGGCCAAGGACGGCCAATCGCTCGCGGGCGTCCTGCTGATCGACGTGCGCACCGGGCTGTTCCGTTTCGTCGAGGCGACCGCTGTGCTGCTTTCGACCGGCGGCGGGCCGACCATGTACCGCTATCACACCCCCTCCGGCGACAAGAGCATGGACGGCCTCGCCATGGCGCTGCGGGCGGGCCTGCCGCTGCGCGACATGGAGATGGTGCAGTTCCACCCGACCGGGCTGCTGGCCGGCCCCGACACGCGCATGACCGGCACGGTGCTGGAGGAAGGCCTGCGCGGCGCCGGCGGGCATCTGCTCGATGGGGCGCAGCGGCGGTTCATGGCCGACTATGACGAGAAGCTCGAGCGCGCCACCCGCGATGTGGTCTCGCGCGCCATCTATGCCGAAATGCGCGCGGGACGCACCACCCCCAACGGCGGCGTCTACATCAAGATGGGGCATCTGGGGCCCGACAGCGTGAGAAAGCAGTTCAAGGGCATGGTGGAGCGCTGTGCCGACTGCGGCTTCGACCTGGCGGGCGGCCTCGTGGAAGTAGTGCCGACGGCGCACTACTTCATGGGCGGGCTCATTTGCGGGGTGGACACCGCAACGGAGCTGCCGGGTCTGTTCGTCGCCGGCGAGGATGCCAGCGGTATGCATGGCGCCAACCGGCTGGGCGGCAACGGCGTTGCCAACTCGACCGTGTTCGGCGGCATCGCCGGGGAGACGATGGCCGCCTGGGTGGCGGCGAATCCGGGGCGCCGCCCCGCCGAGGAGGGCCTGATCGAGGCCGAGATGGCGCGAGCGCTCGTCCCCTTCGGGCGCAAGGGCGGCGACGTCAATCGGTTGCGCGAGAGCCTGCTCGACACCATGTGGGACGATGTGGGTGTGATCCGCGACGCGGCCGGGCTGCGGCGTGGGCTGGCGAAGCTGCAGGGCATCGAGGCCGAGCTGCTGTCGGCCGGCGTGGCCGACGGCGACCGGGCCTTCAACCTGACCTGGCACGACTGGCTGAACCTGCGCTCCCTGGTCGAGGTATCGAAGGTGATCGCCACGGCCGCACTCGAGCGGGAGAACAGCCGCGGCGCGCATTTCCGCCAAGATTTTCCCGATGAAGGCGATCTCGCGGCTTCGGCCTATACTGTGGTGCGCCAGCGCGATGGCGCGCTCGATGTGTCGGAGGAGCCCGTGCAGTTCACCATCGTCAGGCCGGGCGAGAGCCTGCTGAAGGAGGCGGCGGAGTGAGATTGGCACTGAATTCCCTCTCCCCATGCCTCTTCCGGCGTCGTGCCGAAGGCGCGCTTCCAGCGCGACGGGAGAGGGTTAGGGTGAGGGGCGGCCAGAGGCTGCGTCGGCGTTTTGTGCCGCCCCTCACCCCGACCCTCTCCCCGCCAGCGGGGAGAGGGAGATCCCGGAGTTTCTGCCAATGATCCCCATAGCATGCCTGCAGAAGACGGCCGAGCAGCTCATGGCCAAAGCCGCCATCGAGATCCCGGATGACTATCTCGGCGGGCTGCGCCAGTGCGCGAACACCGAGAAGGGCGATCTCTCCGCGTTCGTGATCCAGGCGATGCTGGAGAACTACGAGGCCGCCAAGGAGGACCGGCGGGCCATGTGCGGCGACACCGGCGTGCCGCGCTGGTATGTCAAGATCGGCAACGAGGCCAAGATCGAGGGCGGCCCTATTGCGCTCGAGGCAGCGTTGCGGCGGGCAACCGCCAACGCCACCAAGGACGTGCCGCTGCGCCCCAACCGGGTGCACCCGCTCTGGCGCACGGACCACAACAACAACTGCGGCATCGGCGCGCCGGAGATCGAGTATTCGTTCCACCCGGATGCCGACTGGATCGAGCTCACCACCGTGCACAAGGGCGGGCTGTTCGGCTCCGACTACCGCATGCTGTTCCCCGGCGACGGCATCGAGGGCATCAGGCGCTTCTATCTCGACACGCTGATCGCCTTCGGCCGGCGCGGGCTCGCCTGCCAGCCGGCCATCGTCGGTGTGGGCCTGGGCGGCTCCAAGGACATCTGCATGGTGCTGGGCAAGCAGGCCGCGTGCTTGCGCACGGTCGGCTCGCGCAATCCAGATCCGAAGATCGCGGCGCTCGAGGCAGAGCTGAAGGAGCTGGGCAACAGCATCGGCATGGGCGCCATGGGTTTCATGGGCACGTCCATGGTGGTCGACTGCCACATCGAGGTCGGCTACTGCCACACCGGCGGCATGCCAATGAGCGTGCACATGTTCTGCCTGTCGTCGCGCCGCGCCACTGCGCGCGTGCACGCCGACGGGCGTGCCGAGCACCGCACCGATCCGCAATGGTTCACGGACTATATGCGGCGCGCTACGGTGGAATGGGAGCAGCAGGAGCCGGCAGTCGCCGCGGAGTAGGTTGGGTCGAGCGCCAGCGATGACCCAACATGGTATCGCGAGCCTCTTGTGTTGGGTCTGCCCCCGGCCTTCGCCAGGCCTTCGCCGGGGTTGACCCAACCTACGGGCGTTACGGACACGATCAGCCGGAGACGGTATGACGCAGGATACGGTCAGGGTGAGCAAGTTCCTGAGCCTGGTGCTGCGGCATCAGCCGGAGCACATCGGCCTTGTGCTCGACCAGCAGGGCTGGGCCGATATCGACGAATTGATCGCGCGGGCCGGGGCACACGGCATGGCGCTGACGCGCGAGACGATCCTCGAAGTCGTCGCGACGAGCGACAAGCAGCGGTTTGCGCTCGACGCTGCGGGCCGGCGCATCAGGGCCAACCAAGGCCATTCTGTCGAGATCGACCTCGGACTGGAGCCCGCCGAGCCACCGCCCATCCTGTTTCATGGCACTGCTGCAACCAGCATCGACGCAATCCGCGCCGAGGGCCTGAAGCCCGGCAGCCGCCAGCATGTGCACCTGTCGCCCGATGCGGCCACGGCCAGCAAGGTCGGGCAGCGCCATGGCCGGCCCGTTGTGCTCGCCGTGCGCGCGGGTGAGATGTGGTCGCGGGGCAAGGCCTTCTTTCGGGCCGCGAATGGCGTCTGGCTGACGGCTAGCGTGCCGCCCGAGTTCATCGAGTTTACAAACGTGCAAGCCTGAGGAGGAGACATCATGCGTGCCGCCGTCCTGACCGAGGTCAACAAGCCGCTGCAGATCCTGGATCTGGAGCAGGAAGGTCCCAAAGCCGGTGAGGTGCGCGTCGAGGTGAAGGCTGCGGGTGTGTGCCTCTCGGACTATCACATCATGAACGGCGACTGGCCGCTGCCGCTGCCGATGGTGCTGGGCCACGAGGCGGCCGGCATCGTGGTCGAGCTGGGCCTGGGCGTGGACAACGTGAAGAAGGGCGATCACGTCATCTTCTCGTTCCGGCCCAACTGCGGCCACTGCCGCTACTGCGCGCAAGGCCGCTCGGTCATCTGCACCGGCCACAACGACTCACCCCGCTGGCGCATGCACGACGGCACCTCGCGCGTGAAGCTCAACGGGGAGCCCGTCAACCAGATGGCGCGCATCGGCACGTTCTCGCAGTTCGTGGTGTGCCCGGCCGAGCAGGTGGTGTCCGTGCGCAGGGACCTGCCGTGGACGCATGCCGCCATCATCGGCTGCAGCGTGGCGACGGGCGTCGGCGCTGCCATCCGCCATGCCAAGGTGGAGGCGGGCTCCTCCGTGCTGGTGGTGGGCTGCGGCGGCGTGGGGCTCAATGTGGTGCAGGGGGCCAAGCTCGCCGGCGCCAAGACCATCATCGCCTGCGACCTGCTCGACAACAAGCTGGGCTTTGCGCGCGAATTCGGGGCAACGCACACGATCAATGCCAAGAAGGAGGACACGGTGAAGCGCGTGCAGGAGCTGACCGGCGGCCTGGGCGTCGACTACGCCTTCGACGCCATCGGCGGCGCGCAGACGGCCGTCACCTGCGTCGAGGCGGTGGCGCCCGGCGGCCATGCGGTGCTGGTGGGCATGCCGGCCTTCACCGACCGCGCCGCCATCAATCCGTTCCAGATGGTGTTCGCCGAGAAGAAGCTGACCGGCACCTACTACGGCTCGATCCGGCCGCCGATCGACTTCGGCGTGCTGGCCGACCTCGACATGGACAAGCGCATCAATCTCGATGGACTGATCAGCCGCACCTACAAGTTCGACGAGATCAACGAGGGGTTCAGGCTGCTGACCACGGGTGCCGTGGCCCGCGGCGTGATCGTGTTCTAAGGTGCAAGGGATGACATGGTTAACACTGAACGCTCGATTGTTTCACGTGAAACAATTAGATGTTCAGTATTAACCATATGCGGCTGGCGCTAGGGTGTTCCCTCTCCCCGCTATGCCGGAGGCATGTCTTCGACATGACGGGGAGAGGGGGAAGAGACGCGTGATGGATTACGACAAGTCCGCGATTGCCACGACCTACGACGCCGCGCGCAGCTATCGCCCGGAGGTGATGGCGCTGTGGCTGGATCTCGTTGCGACCTATGTTCCGTCCAAGCCCGGGCTGATCGTCGACCTTGGCTGCGGCACCGGCCGCTTCAGTGCGTCGCTGGCCGAGCGTTTCAAGACCCAGGTCATCGGCATCGATCCGTCCGAGCGCATGCTCGCCATCGCCCGCAGCAAGCTTTCGAGCGAGCACGTGGAGTTCAGGCAGGCGCCGGGCGAGCGGCTGCCCTTGGACGACGACTCCGCCGATGTGGTCTTCCTGTCGATGGTTCTGCATCACCTCGATGACCCGGCGGAAACGGCCAGGGAGTGCCGGCGCATCCTGCATCGGGGCGGCCGAGTGTGCGTGCGCAACAGCACGCGCGATGCGGACTACGTGCAGCGGCGATTCTTCCCCGGCATCGTGCCCATCATCGAGATGGAGCTGCCCTCGCGGGAGGAAGTGGTCCAGCTGTTCGAGGCTGCGGGGTTCAAGAGCCGCGCCCATGCGCTTGTGGCCCATCCTCTGGCCGCCAACTGGCAAGAGCTGGCCGACAAGCTTGCGCTGCGCGCCGATTCCTTCTTGGCGCGCCTGCCCGACGCGGACTTTGAAACCGGACTGGCCGCGCTTCGCGCCTATGCGGCCGGCAGGCCGACGAGCGAGGAGATCACGGAAAGGATCGATTTCTTCGTCTTCGAAGTCTAGAGCAGGATCGCTTCGGATTGAAGCACTCTGCCTCAGCTGCAACGTCGCGGCCGAAGCGTGAATCCTGCCCTATTCATGGACTTGAGAGCAGGAGGCTGATCACCAGGGATCATGCGATGACAGGCAAACCCGCGCTGAAAACCGTGCATCTGGAGCTGCCCGCGACCACCGAGGACCTGGCCGCCCTGGAACTAGGCACCGTCGTGTATCTGGGGGGCCGCATCTTCACGGCGCGCGAGGGCGTCTACAAGCGCGCAGTGGAGGATGGCGTCGGGCTTCCTGCGCCGCCGCCGGAACTGGGGTCGGCGAACTTCCACTGCTCACCGGCAGCGGCATTGAATCCGGACGGCACCGCCACCGTCGGTGCAGTGACGGCGACGGCCTCGTTCCGCTTCGCCAAGTGGCTCGACGGCTGGTTCAAGCTCTCACGCTGCAACATCATCATCGGCAAGGGCGGCATGACGGCCGACATCTACAAGCGCCACTTCGTGCCGAGCAACGCCATCTACCTGACGACCGTCGGATACGGCACCGGCGCACTCCTGGGCCGCGGCATCCGGCGGGTGATAGCCGCGCATTGGGTGGAGGAGCTGGGCCTCGCACAGGCCATCTGGGTACTGGAGGTGGAGCACTTCGGGCCGTTCCTGGTCGAGAGCGACCTGACGGGCGCGAGCCTGTTCGAGCGCGAGAACGCCAAGATCGCGCCCAACATCGACAAGCTCTACGCAGGCACAAAGCCGGCCACCCTGCGCCGCTACGGCGAGACCGACGACAAGACGGACGAAGTGATTTGAGCGGACCGTGCCAGACCCTGCGGAGGGACCGGGGTCAGACCCCTCGCGCAGACCTGACTGCAGAATCGCAAGGCTGGAGGCGAGGGGTCTGACCCCACCTGAATCTGCGGTCGCTCTGCCCCGTTCGGCTCAATCCTCGTACTTGAAGGAGACCTTGAGGCGCACGCGATAGGCTTCGACCTTGCCATCGGTGATGACAATGTCCTGCTCTGCTACCTCCGCGATGCGCAAATCGCGCAGGGTCGACGCCGCGCGCTCCACCGCCGCAGCCGCGGCCTTCTCCCACGACGTGGGGCTGGTGCCGACGATCTCGATGACCTTGTAAACGCTCTCTGCCATGACGTCCTCCTCGACTCTCGACTGTGACCGATACGACAGGCGGACTGCGCAAGGCCTAAAGTCTAGAGCAGGATCGCTTCGGATTGAACACCTTTGCCCAGATAGGGACGTGGCGGCCGAAGCGTGAATCCTGCTCTATTCATGGACTTGAGAGCAAGGTTCACGTTCCATGATCGAAGCGAAGCGCTTCGATCAGAAACGATCTTGCTCTAGGTGTGTCAAGCCGTTATTGGCAATCGCTTGTTCGTGATTTGTTTATCGCAGCTGCGAAGCGAGCGAGCCATATTCAATCCCCAACGACAAAACAGCATCGAATGTCCCCGCCGGCGCAATCTGGTGATTGAGCCGGCGCAGCGTACCGAATAGCATCACGGCCGGGGAAGCGCGGAAGTCGAAGGGGTGTCACGCCAACCCTTCGGCCTTCTGGAAGGGGCACGCGTGCTCGATCCTCGGCCTGTCGTTCGACCTGACGCCAAGGCGTCTCCAAGGTCCGATCAACTGCGCAGCCTGGGGCTCGTGCTTCTGGCGATTGCGGCCGTTTGGCTGCTCGCCGCCAGCCGGTGGATCTGGACAGACACCGTCGTTCCCTGGGACGCCAAGAACCAATTCTATGCCTTCTTCCGCTTTCTTGCGGCTGCCATTCACGCGGGCGACGCGCCGTTCTGGAACCCCTATCACTACGGTGGGCACCCGAGCGTCGCAGACCCGCAGTCGCTGATCTTCGCACCTGCCTTCGTGATGTGGGCGTGGCTCGACGCCACGCCCTCGCTCCGTGCCTTCGACCTGATCGTCTACGGCCACCTCCTGATCGGTGGGCTTGCAGTGGGCGCCATCGGCTGGCGCGCGGGCTGGCCGCTTCCGGCCTCGCTGCTGGCTGCTGCCGTCTTCATGCTTGGTGGACCTGCGTCAGGCCGCCTGCAGCACACCGGCATCATTCTGAGCTATGCCCTGCTGCCGCCCGCCATGCTGCTGCTGTCGCTGGCTCTGCAAAGACGGTCGGTCCCGATCGCTGCAGCCTTCGGGGTGGTGGCGGCGATGCTGGCGCTGGGACGCAACCACGAGTTGCTGCTGCTGTGCTTCGTGCTGGTGGCGGCGCTGGTCGGCGAGGTCCTGGCGGCGGACGGCAAGTTGCGCTGGGTGAGGGAGCGCGGGGCGGTGCTGGCGACCATGGGCTTGGTCGCCGCGGCGCTGCTCGCAGTGCCGGTGCTGCTCACCCTCCAGTTTGCGGCGCTTTCGAACCGTCCCGATGTTCCCCTCGACCGGGCGCTGGAGGCCTCGCTGTATCCGGCGAACCTGGCCTCGATGGCAGTAGCCAACGTGATGGGCTCGCTGGAGTCCACCTTGGACTATTGGGGACCGAATTTCGACACGCTGCCCGAGGTCGGCGCCACCGACCGCTCGTTCAATTACCTCTTCGTCGGTGCCGCCACGACCATTGTGCTGCTGTGGTTCGGCGTTGCCGGCGGCGGGCTGCTGCGGCGCGGCCGGCGCGTGCTGGCTGGCGTGCTGCTCTTCGCCCTGCTGTACATGCTCGGCCGCTACACGCCGGTGTATACGCTCATCTTCGAGTACGTGCCCGGCATCAACCTGTTCCGCCGCCCGGTCGACGGGGCCTTCGTGTTCGTGGCGATGCTTGCCATCCTCGCGGGCCAGCTGCTGGCGGACTACGTGCGCGAGGGCCGCCCGCAGGTGCCGGCTTGGCGCATCGCGATCATCGCGGCCGGTGCGCTGGTGATGGTGGCGTGGGCCATGGCGTTCTCGGAGAGATCGCATCGGGGCTGGAACTCTTTCCTGGAAGTGCTCAAGGTGCTGCCGATCGCCCTGCTGGTGATCGCAGCGCTGGCGTGGGCCCGCTCGCCGCGGGCGCGCATCCTGGCGGCCGCCTCGGTCGCGGCCATCGCCACGGTCGAGCTCGTGTGGTGGAACGCCGCCTCCACGCTGAATGCCGAGGGGCCTGCGTACTACTCGGTGCTGCATAAACCGGCAGGCGAAGAGGCTGCGGCCTTGGCCGTCCTCGAGCGGGAGATCGAAACCCGGCGCAAGGAAGGCG
This sequence comes from uncultured Alphaproteobacteria bacterium, assembly GCA_963827545.1. Lineage (GTDB taxonomy): Bacteria > Pseudomonadota > Alphaproteobacteria > Rhizobiales > Hyphomicrobiaceae > AWTP1-13. The sequence goes on along the minus strand of CAWHBI010000025.1, from coordinate 54,129 downwards.
AGCGGCCGCGCGTCGAAGTGGTCGGCGTCAGTGGGCCGTGGCAGAACCTCGCCATGACGCGTGGCCTCGAGGCAACCAACGGCTACAATCCGCTGCGCATCGGCCACTACGACCGCCTCGTCTCTCCGGGCGAGACCACCTACCTCGTCGACCAGCGTCTGTTCCCAGCCTCCTTCGACAGCTACGACTGTGCCCTGGCACGCGAGCTGGGGCTCGAATACATCGTGCTGGGGCGACCGATCGAGCAGGTTCCGCACCTGGCGCGCCGGCCGGTGTCGGACGTGTTGCTGGCGGGACCGAAGGTCTGGATCTACCGGCTCACGGACCCCGAGCCGCGCGTGCGATTGATCAGCCGCGTCATGGTGGCCGACACCAATGCGCAGGTTCGGGCAGGCCAGTTCCGCGTCAACCCGGCGGCCCAAACGGCGCTGATCGATGCCGGCACGGCGCCCACCCGCAACTACTGGCCCAGGGGCGGGGAGAACGGGCACGCGCAAATCATCTCGTGGCGCCCGGATCGCGTGGAGGTGCAGGTTGACAGCGAGCAGCCAGGGATCCTCATCCTGCACGAGGCGTTCTATCCGGGCTGGTTCGCGGAGGTCGATGGGCAGCCGGCGCGATTGCTGCGCGCCAACGTACTGTTCCGCGGCGTGGAGGTGAGCGAAGGCCGCCATCTCGTGGTGTTCCGCTTCGCGCCCTTCTCCCTTGCCAACCTGCGCGATGCCGCCCTCAGCCTGCTGCACCAGCGGCGCTAGGCAAATCCCGGCCGTTGATTGGAGAAAGCATGCAGCTGTCGCAGTCCCTCCCCCGATCGCTGGCGGCGCTCTGCCTTGCGGCGATCGCAACCTGCAGCGTCGCGCTGGCGCAGCCTGCGAAGAAATACAAGCCGCAGGTGGGGCAAGAGGGAAAAGACGTCGTCTGGGTGCCGAGCGCGCAGGCGCTGGTGGACAAGATGCTGAACATGGCCAAGGTCATGCCGAACGACTATGTGATCGACCTGGGTTCGGGCGACGGCCGCACGGTGATCACGGCGGCGCAGCGCGGCGCCAAGGCGCTCGGCATCGAATACAACCCCGAGATGGTCGAGCTGTCGAAGCGGAACGCGGCCAAGGCTGGCCTCGGTGACAAGGTCACGTTTGTGAAGGGGGACATCTTCGAGAGCGATTTCTCGCAGGCGACGGTCCTCACCCTGTTCCTCCTCCCCGATCTCAACGTCAAGCTTCGACCCACGATCCTGAACATGAAGCCCGGCACCCGCGTGGTGTCGAATTCGTTCGACATGGGGGATTGGAAGCCGGACCAGACGGTGAGCGCCCCCAGGAAATGCTCCCAATTCTGTGAGGCTTTCCTCTGGATCGTACCGGCGAAGGTGGATGGCACGTGGCAACTCCCCGAGGGCAAGCTCGAGCTCAAGCAGAAGTACCAGATGGTCACCGGCACGCTCAGTTCCGGCAACGTCGTCGCGCCGATCATGAAGGGCAAGTTGAAGGGCGATGAGATCACCTTCACGGCTGGAGGCACTCGATACGCGGCGCGGGTGAGCGGCGATGCCATCGAGGGGAGCCGCAAGACCGGCGGCAAGCAAGCCGCGTGGCGGGCAACGCGCGAGGCCAAATAGCCGAGACCGTAAGAGGTTTGGGTCACTGCCTGCGCCACGAGCCCTCAGTCGGCGTTGTCACGCGGACTTGGCCTCGAGGCGCTTGATGGCCGTGACGGCCAGGCCGCTGCGCGCGATGCGATCGACCGCGGCCCGCAGCGGCTCGATGGCGACGGCCATGTGGTGGGCGTTGGCGTGCAGAAGCAGGAAGGCGTCGGTCATGATCCCCATGTGGCCCTTCCAGAACACGAGATCGCCACGCTCCAGCCCGTCGAGATCGGCATGGACCCTGACGTTGCCGCCGAGCTCTGCCTGCTGCATGTCGCTGTCGCGCGGGCAGTCCAATCCGGCGGCGCTCATGGCTACCTGCACCAGCCCGGAGCAATCGAGCCCCAGCCGCGTCTTGCCGCCCCACAGATAAGGCACGCCGAGGAAACGCTCGGCGACGGCGACGAAATCGGGCGCGTTGCGGCCCAGCTCGGCGATGTGGCGCGTCGGCACGAAGCTGCCGTCGGCGAGCCTGGCGAAGGTGGCGCCGGCCTGCACCACGCTGAGCGCGGCTGTCATGCAGAGGGGCAGCCAGGGCGGGGCTTTGATGTCGGGTGACGTGTAGAGGAAGGTGCTGAGCGCGCGCACCCTGTGGGTGGGCGCCTTCACCTGCGGCGAGAGCGAGCCGCTGCGCAGGTAGCCGACATAGCCATCGCGCGCTAGCTGCACCCAGGCCCAGCCGTCTCTCTCGTCGTAGACGATGACGTGCTCGCCATAGAGCACCTCGCTGGTCCAGCTCTGGCGCGCATCGGGCCTGCCGCGGAGCGGCGTGGCTGAATGTACAACCTGGCGCACCTCGCCTGCGACATAGCGCGGGGCCGTCACCTTGCCGCGCAACTCCTCGGCCGCGAGGTCGTCGCGGAAGGCGTGTCGCCGAGGATCGAGAGGTGTCGTGTTCAAGGTCCGTGCTCTCGTGTCTGTCAGCGTCTGCCCATCGTGCGCAGCACCTCGAACATGGCGCGCGCGACCTGCACCTCGCCGCCCTTGGGCCCGAGCGGCTTGGGCGCCTGGCGCCAAGCGTAGAGATCGAAATGGGCAAAGCAGCGGGCTTGCTTGACGAAGCGGCGCAGGAACAGGGCGGCCGTCACCGAGCCGGCGAAGGGGCCCTCCGAGACGTTGTTCATGTCGGCGACCTGGCTGTCCAGCGTGCCTTCGTAGCCGGTCCAGAACGGCATGCGCCACACCGGATCGCCGACGCGATTGCCCGCTGCGGCGACGTCGGCGGCGAAGGCGCTGTCGTCGGTGTAGAACGCCGGCAGCTCCGGTCCCAGGGCGGTGCGGGCGGCGCCCGTGAGCGTGGCAAAGCTCATGAGGAGGTCCGGCCGCTCTTCGTCTGCGAGCGCCAGCGCATCGGCGAGCACGAGGCGTCCCTCGGCATCGGTGTTGCCGATCTCCACGGTGCTGCCCGCGCGGCTTGTGAGGATGTCGCCCGGGCGGAAGGCGTTGCCGGCCACGCTGTTCTCGACCGCCGGGATGAGCACGCGCAGCCGCAGATCGAGCTTGCCCGCCATCACCATGTGGGCCAGCGCCAGCGCCGCAGCCGCCCCACCCATGTCCTTCTTCATGATCAGCATGGCGCTGGCGGGCTTGAGGTCGAGGCCGCCGGTGTCGAAGCAGACGCCCTTGCCGACCAGCGTGACACGCGGGGCGGAGGCCTTGCCCCAGGTGAGCTCGATCAGTCGGGGCGGGCGGTCGCTGGCCCGGCCGACGGCGTGGATCATCGGGAAGTTCTTGGCCTCCAGATCGTCGCCGACGATGCTCGTGACGCTGGCGCCGTGCCGCTTGGCCAGCTGGCGCGCGGCGGACTCGAGCTCTTCCGGGCCCAGGTCGCTCGCCGGCGTGTTGATGAGGTCGCGACCCAGCCAGACGGCCTCGACCGTGGCGAGAGCGAGCTCCAGGTCGGCGCCGCGCGGTAGCCTGAGCTGGGCCGGCTCCTCGCCGTTGCCCGACTTGTAGCGCCGGAAGCGATAGGCGCCGAGCCCCCAGGCGACGGCCGCCAGTCCGGGATCCTCGACGCCGCTGGCCAGGTGATAGAGGCCGGCTGGCGCCAGGCTGGGCAGCAGCCCCACGGCGATCTCGGCCCTGTCCATGGGGTCGCCGGCACGCGCCACGCCGAGACCCAGCACGACGCCAGCGAGTGTGCCGTCGGCCCCGGGGAGCAGCAGGTGTTTTTTGCCGGTGCCTTTGAAGCCTTGCCCCTGCACCCATGCCTTTTGCATGGCCGTGAGCTGGGCCTCCTCGACCCAGCGGGGATCGCGGGCGAGCCAGATCGGAACGGATTTCTTCTTGCCGTCGGCGGGTGCCAGGACGGCGGCTGCCTCTGACGCAGTCCTGTTCTTCTCTCTTGCCGGCATGGGTTGGATCGTGACAGGAGGAGCGGGGCCACCGCGGGGTGCATTCGCGGCATTATCCGCGGCCCGCTCTGGAATGACAATTCCCGCTCAAACGGCGGCTGTGGAACAGGATTTTTTGGGGTGGGCGCATGCGCTATCGGCTGGTGATCGGCAACAAGAACACCTCGAGCTGGAGCCTGCGGCCGTGGCTTGCCATGCAGCATGCCGGCATCGGCTTCGGCGAGATCAACGTCGACCTGCGCGCCCCCGACGCGAAGGCGCAGATCCTGCACCATTCGCCCTCGGGCAAGGTGCCGGCGCTGCTGGTGGAGGGGCGCGTCATCTGGGACAGCCTCGCCATCCTGGAGTTCCTCGCCGAGACCCACTCCGAGGCCGGGCTGTGGCCTGACACCGCGCCGGCGCGCGCGCTGGCCAGGTCTGCCGCGGCGGAGATGCACTCGGGCTTTCAGGCGCTGCGCGAGCACTGCCCGATGGACTTCCTCGGCCGTGCACCGAAGGCGAGCCTGCCGGAGCGGGTGGCGACCGATGTGCGGCGCATCGTTGCCATCTGGCATGACTGCCGCAGCCGGCACGAGAGTGGCGGACCGTTCCTGCTCGGGCGCTTCTCGGCGGCGGATGCCATGTACGCGCCCGTCGCGTCCAGGTTTCGCACCTACCTGCCGGACCTCGCCGACTACGGCGACGACGGGCTCGCGCAGGCCTACGTGGAAGCACTGTTCGCCCTGCCCGCGATGGCCGAATGGGAGCGGGGGGCGCGGAAGGAGACAGGCGTGGCCTGAGCGGCCCACCCTATATTATACGGCAGTTAATCCTTCTTAAGACTTTGTTGACGGCCGTCCCAGAAGATCGCCCTTGGTGATTCGCGCGCTTTTCGCGCGCGTGGGGGACGACATGACCGAGGCTGGCACATCCAACGCGGTTGGATCGCCGCGCAATTTCACTGGTGCTCTGGCAGCCGCTTTCCTGTGCATGGCCACGGGCGCCTGCTCGCAATTGAGCCCCGGACAACTCGACCTCGCGCCCGCATCGCTGCCCAAGAGCGAGGCCGCCAAGGCCCCCTCCAGCAACACCAAAGAGGAGCTGGCAAAGGCGACGGAGTACTGGGGCAAGGAGTTCGCCAAGAACCCGAAGGACGCCCAGGGCGCCCTGAACTATGCCCGCAATCTGAAGGCCATGGGCGAGAAGCGCCAGGCGCTGGCGGTGCTGCAACAGACCTCGCTATTCCATCCTGGCCATCGCGGCCTCAACAGCGAGTACGGCCGGCTGGCGCTGGAGTTCGACCAGGTGAGCGTGGCCCAGAGGCTGCTGGAGCAGGCCGACGACCCGACCAACCCGGACTGGCGCGTGATTTCGGCCCGCGGCACGGTGCTGGCCAAGCAGGGCCAATACCGCGACGCCATCCCGCTCTACGAGCGGGCGCTGGCGCTCGCCCCCGACCAGGCTTCGGTGCTCAACAACCTGGCGCTGGCGCATGCCATGGAGGGCCACCCGGACAAGGCCGAGCCGCTCCTCAAGCGCGCCGCATCAGCGGCCGGACAGGACACCCGCGTGAGCCAGAATCTGGCCCTCGTCCTCGGCCTGCAGGGCAGGTACGACGAGGCGCGGCTCGCCGCGGCCAGCAACCAGTCCGTGGACAACGCGGCGGCGAACGTGGACTACGTGCGGCGCATCGTCATGCTCGATCCGCAACCGGCTCCGGCCGCCTCGCCGGCTCCAGCCAATGTGGCCAAGGCGGCGGCCAAGCGCCCCAATCTCAGGGGCCCCTTGACGGACGGTACGTCCGCGGGCTGGACGCCGCAGGTCGCGGTGGCGCCGGCCAAGCAGTGAATCGTTGGTTGGCCCGAGCAAGATCGTTTCTGATCGAAGCGCTTCGCTTCGATCATGGAACGTAATTGCTCTCAAGCAGGATTCACGCTTCGGCCGCCACGTCACGATTTGGGCAAGGTCGTCAATCCGAAGCGATCCTGCTCTCGAGGCGCCGCCTCAATCGCTGCTCACATTCGCATGATCGTAGGCAGGCTCAGCAGCACCGTGGCCACCAGCCAGATGCCAAGCGAGACGACCGTGCTCGCTTTGAGGCCGCGGATGCGCTCGTAGATGGCAGCCGGTATGCCGGCGATCAGCACCGTCAAGGCAGCAATCGCCAGCGGCGTCACATAGAACAGGCGGGCCGGATTGACCAGCGGATAGCCGCGCGAGGCCAGATACAAGATGTAGGCGACGGGGTCGAAGAACGGGGACAGGGTGGTACCGTTGAAGAGCGCCACTGCGCCGGTCGCCGTCAGCAGTAGGGCGCGTGTCCCGAGTGCCGCAGGGCTTTGAGTTTGATACACGATCCCCCCAAGCTGGCTATAGCCGCACGCCCCTGGCCATCGCGCCCATGAATAGCGTGATGCGGGCGGCCAGCAGCCAGACAATGGCACAAACGATGACGCCCGCCGGCGGAACGATACGCGGCGTGATGGCGCCCACCACCGCGACGACCGGATGCGTGATCGCGTGGACGACACGCATGACAATACTGCCGGCATCGAGGAGGAAGGACAGGACGAGGCGGCCGAGGAGCAGATAGATCAGCGCCGCCAAAATGAGGCTGGGCGCGTGCAGATACCAATAGGTGAGGAAATTGGCACTTGGCATGTCGATCGGCCTGGGTTGGCGGCAGGGGAATGCGGCGGGCGTGATTTGTCGGTCAGTAACCGAAGCTATGCAAGGCCCCTCAATTCAAACGCATCCTCGGCGATAATGGGTTTGCGGCGTTATGCTTCTGCCACAGCGCCAGGTTCAGGAATGGAGGAAAGCACATGGGCACCGCCGGCTGGATCATTCTGGGGCTTCTCGTGCTGGTCGGCCTTTGGCTGATCATGACCTACAACGGCCTGGTGTCGCTGCGCCAGCGCTGCCGCCAGGCCTTCTCCGACATCGACGTGCAGCTCAAGCAGCGCCACGACCTGGTGCCCAACCTGGTCGAGACCGTAAAGGGCTATGCGGCACACGAGAAGGGAACGCTGGAGGCTGTCATCAAGGCTCGCAACGCAGCGGTGAGCGCCCAGGGGCCGGCCGCGCAAGCCGCCGCCGAGGGCGCGCTGCAGGGCGCGTTGCGGCAGATTTTCGCACTGGCCGAGGCCTATCCGGACCTGAAGGCCAACCAGAACTTCCAGCAGCTGCAGGGCGAGCTGTCCGACCTGGAGAACAAGATCGCCGCCGCGCGCCGCTTCTTCAACAACGCCGCAGCCGAGTACAACGCCACGCGCGAGGCCTTCCCGGCCGTGCTGTTCGCCCAGTCGATGGGCTTCTCCGCGCAGGAGTTTTTCAACCTCGAGGCAGGCGAGCGCAAGGCCGTTGAGACGGCGCCGCAGGTGAAGTTCTAGGTGGAGAGGTCCCCTCTCCCCATGCCTCTTCCGGCATGGGGAGAGGGCTAGGGTGAGGGGCGGCACAAAGCTCCGACGCTGCTCGAGGCCGCCCCTCACCTCATGCCGAAGGCATGGCTCCGCCATGACCCTCTCCCCGTCATGGAAGAATGGCGGGGAGAGGGAGAGGACAACAATGTTCCAAGCCTACGGACTCTACGGCCACATCCAGGCCAACCGCATCCGCTCGGTCGCTCCTGCTGGCCGGGTTCGTGGCATTGTTGCACGCGCTGCTGTTCTCGCTGCTGCTGATCTGGAGCGCGTTCTACGGCGGCACGCTCGACGAGATAGTGGCCGGCGCCGCGTGGCAGTTCCGCCGCTCGTGGCCCATCGCCATGCTGGCGGCGCTCGCCTGGTTTGGCATCGCCTACTTCACGCACCAGGCGCTGATCGGCATGGCGACCGGTGCCAAGGGCGTCACCCGCACGGAGGCGCCCAAGCTCTACAATGCGCTGGAGAACCTGTGCATCTCGCGCGGGCTGCCGATGCCGGCCCTGCAGATCATCGACACGCCGGCCCTCAACGCCTACGCGTCGGGGCTGCGCGAGGGCCAGTACGTGGTGGCGGTGACGCGCGGGCTCCTCGACAAGCTCACCGACGACGAGCTGGAGGCCGTGCTGGCGCACGAGCTCACTCACATCCGCAATCGCGACACGCAGCTGATGGTGATCGCGGTCATCTTTGCCGGCATCTTCGCCTTCTTCGGCGACCTCATCATCCGCGGTTGGGACTTTCCCTACGGCTGGTCGCCGACGCCGCGGCGGCGCGAGCCGTGGGGGACGTCGGAGTCGCAGGACTCCTCCACCGGCTGGAGCGGCGGCGACACGGACCGCGGCGACCGCTCCGGCGGGCGGAGCCAGGGAGGCGGAGGCGCCGCCATCGTGGCGATCCTGATCGCGGTGGCAATCATCCTGATCAGCTGGGGCGTCTCGACATTGATCCGTTTCGCGTTGTCGCGCTCGCGCGAGTTCCTGGCGGACGCGGGCTCGGCCGAGCTCACCAAGAACCCCGACGCGCTGGTGCGGGCGCTGCGCAAGATCGAGAACCACGCGCGCTTCGATGTGCCCTCGCGCATGGAGGCGTTCTTCATCGAGAACCCTGTGGCCGGGCGCCTCAGTGGGCTGTTCTCGACCCACCCCTCCATCGACGACCGGGTGGACGCCCTCAAACGCTACGCCGCGGCCCAGGAGACCGCCAGTTGAGAGCGCGAGACCAGGCCGCAAACGTCATCCCGTCATGTCGAAGACATGCCTCCGGCATGAAGGTCGGGACCCAGTTCACCGTGCATCATCGGTGTGGATGAGCAGTTGGAACGCAACCGTTACACGCGCCCCGCCACCGGCTCCAGCCCGAGGTCTTCGGGCAGGGGTGCGAAGAACGCCTCGACCATCTCGGGGGTCACATCCTCCAGCCGGGGCGGATTCCAACGGGGACTCCTGTCCTTGTCGACGATCAACGCGCGAACGCCCTCGAGAAACTCGCCATGCTCGTAGAGATGTACGGTCAGGCGGTACTCCATATTGAGAGCCTCCTCGAGCGAGCCGAGATTGCGTGCGCGGCGCAGCGCGGCCAAGGTGAGCTTCAGCGAGAGCGGCGATTTGGTACGCAAGTCGGCGAGCGTTCTGGCTGCCCATTCGCCGGACATGCCTTCGAGCGCCGCCGTGATGTCCTCGATTCGATCGCCGCGGAACGCGGCGTCGATGGCCGGTGCCAAGTCGAACAGCGATGATTGGGGCGCTTCGTCGATCGTTGCCTTGTTGCGCATCATCACGCTGTCCGGGTGTCCGTCGGCGATCATTTCCGCTAAGGCGTCACGCAGGCGCTCCGAGATGATCAGGACGTCGGCGAAGCCGAGGTCCAGAGCCGCGGTCCCGTCGAATTGTTGCCCAGTCAGGGCGAGGTACGTGCCGGCCTCCTTTGGCACGCCGTGTCGCGTTTGGAGGCGGGAGAGCAGCCAGGTTCCGCCCACGTCCGGGATGAGGCCGATGCCGGTCTCCGGCATCGCGAGCCGCGAGCGCTCCGTGACGATGCGGTGGTTGCCGTGGGCCGACAGCCCGATGCCGCCGCCCATGACGATGCCGTCCAGGATCGCCACGTAGGGTTTGGGATAGCGGCCGATCAGCGCATTGAGCCGGTATTCGTCGCGCCAGAAGGCCCTGGCATAGTGCGAGCCCTGCGTTCGACTTTCGTAGAGCGTGCGCACGTCACCGCCCGCGCACAGCCCCCGGTCTCCTGCCCCGTCGAGCACCACCAGCTCGACCTCTGGATCGTCTTGCCAGGCCGTGAGAGCTGCCCAGATCCGGCCAACCATCGCGTGGGTCAGGGCGTTCAGGGCCTTCGGTCGGTTCATGGTGATGCGCCCGGCGCGACCTTCACGCCGGATCAAGACCTCGTCAGTTGCAGACGGCTCCATGATGTTTCCTTGACATTCCTCGCATTGTCGGGATTAGCGATCCCCCGGCGCAGGTGCAATCGCTACTGGCCTGCGGCAAATGGCAATAGGCTTGGGCAGCAATGACGGTTTGGCAGAAGATCACAGGGCTTGCGGGAGCGGCCGGCGATGCCGGCGGCGGGCTTCTAGGCGACCTGGCCCACGTATTCGGCCTGGAGCGGGATGGTGGCGAGCCTGAAAAGGACATCGCCTTCACCATCGGCGTGATTGCGCTCAGCGCCAAGATGGCGAAGGCGGACGGCGTTGTCTCTCCGCTGGAGGTTGCAGCCTTCAAGCAGGTCTTCCGGACGTCGCCGGCGGAGGCCGGCAACGTCCAGCGCATCTACAACCTGGCGAAGCAGGATGTGGCCGGCTACGAGGCTTATGCCGACCAGATCGCCGCACTCCTTAAGGGCGACAGGAAGCTGCGGCAGGACGTGCTGGAGGGCCTCCTGCACGTGGCCACCGCCGACGGCGTGCTGCATCCCAAGGAGGACGAGTTCCTTGCCGACGTGGCGAGGCGCTTCGGCTTCTCGCCGAGCGAGTTCCGCTTCTTCCGCGCCCGCTTCGTCAAGGATAACGGCAATCCCTACGACGTGCTGCGCCTGGGGCCGGATGCGACCAGCAGCGAGATCAAGGCGCAATACCGCAAGCTCGTGGTGGACAACCATCCCGACAAGATGATGGGCCGCGGCGTACCGGCGGAGTTCGTGGCGATCGCCACGCGCAAGCTGGCCGCCCTCAACGCGGCCTACGACACCATTGCCAAGGAACGCGGGCTTTGAGCGCCAAATCCGATACTGAGCTGGCCTATGCACTTCGTGCTTCGCCGAATGTCGAGGCCCGGCGCAACGGTTGCAAGCCGAGCATCCTGCTGTTGCACTACACCGGGGTCGAGACGGCGGCCAAGGCCGTCGACTGGCTCACGCGCGAAGAGAGCAGGGTCTCCTGCCACTACGCCATCGACGAGGGCGGCCGCATCACGCAGATGGTGGCGGAGGAGATGCGCGCCTGGCATGCGGGCGAGGCGACGTGGGCCGGCGAGTGCGACATCAACTCGGCCTCCATCGGCGTCGAGGTCCACAATCCCGGGCACGAGATGGGGTATCCGGACTTCCCGGAAGCCCAGCTCAGGGCCGTGGAGGCGCTCTGCAAGGACATCATCACCAGGCACCGCATCCGCCCCGAGCGCGTGCTTGGCCACTCGGATGTGGCGCCGACCCGCAAGAAGGACCCCGGCGAGAAGTTCCCCTGGGCGCGGCTGGCGCGTGCCGGCATCGGCCATTGGGTGGCGCCCCAGCCGGTGGTCGTTGCCGAGCCGGGCATGGGCGTCGGCGTCGCGGGTCCGCTGGTGGCGGAAGTGCAGGCGTTGCTCGCCAAGTATGGCTACGGCATCGAACCCACTGGGGTGATCGACAGCAGGACCGAGTTCGTCGTCACGGCATTCCAGCGCCACTTCCGGCCCGAGCGCGTCGACGGCCGCATCGACCAGTCCACCATCACCACACTCGAGCGGCTGATCGCGGCCTTGCCGAAGGCGGAGCGCGATTCCCCTCCCGTCGTGTCGTAGACACGCCTTCGGCATGATGACGGGGAGGGGTTAGAGGTGGGGTGAAGCAGCGAGTGCTTGCACTGATGAAAGGTCGTTTGCAGCGAGCCGAGGCATATATCTGCCCACCCCTCCCGGACAGAACCCCCACCCCCATCCCCTCCCCGCGTCGTGTCGAAGACACGCCTTCGGCATGATGGGGAGGGGAGGTCCGTGCGGCTCGCCGGAGAGAGTAGATCGGAGCGCATTCTGATGAGCATCGCAGACAGAGCAGCCGCCCCTCTACACCGGGCCGCCGACCGGCTCGATGTGCGGGCCGTGCTGATCCTCATTGCCTGTTGCGCCTGCTGGGGCGTCAATCAGGTGGCCATCAAGGTCGCCAACGAGGGCATCTCGCCGATCCTGCAGGTGGGGCTGAGATCGCTGCTATCGGGCGTCCTCGTGTTCGCATGGTCGGCAGCGCGCGGGATCAGGCTGTTCGAGCGCGACGGCACATTGTGGCCGGGGATATTCGCCGGCATCCTGTTCGGCGCCGAGTTCCTGCTGATCTACATCGGCCTCGGCTTCACGACGGCTTCCCGCGGCGTCGTGTTCCTCTACCTGGCGCCGTTCGTGGTGGCGTTCGGCGCGCACTATCTGATCCCCGGCGACCGGCTGACGGCGACCAAGCTCATCGGCCTGACCGCGGCGATGCTGGGCCTGATCGTGGCCATGCGCGAGGGGCTGCTGGAGGCGGGCCAGCCGACGCTCATCGGCGATCTGCTGTGCCTGCTGGCGGCCGTGCTGTGGGGGGCGACGACGGTGCTGGTCCGCGCCACATCGCTCAAGTCGGCGGCGCCGGAAAAGACGCTGCTCTATCAGCTTGCCGTTTCCGGCGCGGTGCTGCCGCCGATCTCTCTCCTGCTCGGCGAGCCGGGCATCGTGGACCTGAGTGCTCCCGTGCTGATCGCCTTCGCCTACACCTTCATCATCGTGGCGTTCGTGAGCTACATCGCCTGGTTCTGGCTGGTGCGGAACTATCCCCCCACCCGGGTCACCGCCTTCACGTTCCTGAGCCCCGTGTTCGGGGTGCTGGCCGGCAATCTCATGCTGGGCGAGGCCTTCACGGCGAGCCTTGCCGCTTCCCTGGCCCTGGTCGCGTTCGGCATCTACCTTGTCAACCGTCCCCAGCGCCCGTAACCGGGGCTTGACCCGGAAGGCCGAAGCCCCCTTATTCAAGGTGCCAGCTGGCCGGACGGCCGCTGCCGGGTGAATAGGCTTTGCGGCCAGACGCGCCCGGTGGAGGAAAGTCCGGGCTCCAGGGATCAACGGTGGCGGCTAACGGCCGCCGGGGGTGACCCCAGGGAAAGTGCCACAGAAAGCAAACCGCCGGACCGGGGCAACCCGCAAAGGCAAGGGTGAAACGGTGCGGTAAGAGCGCACCGCGCTTGCGGCAACGTGAGCGGCACGGCAAACCCCACCGGGAGCAAGACCGAATAGGGGCGGCACGGGCGCGAGGGGCAACCCTTGCGACCAGGCATGATCCAGGCCGCCGCCCGGGTTGGTTGCTCGAGGCCGGGAGCGATCCCGGTCCCAGATGAATGGCCGTCGCGGAGGGGCAACCCTCCAGACAGAACCCGGCTTACAGGCCAGCTGGCACAAACCGCCGAGCCAACGCCCGCGGCTCAAGAACCGCCCTGAAGGCTCGCCTGCCGCAGCCGGCCGGTCGAGGGAGCGACTACAGGACTGCGAACGCTCGATGTGGCCGGCCTCACCCGCCCAGCCTACTCGGCCCACCGAGCGAACGTGCGTTCCAGAGCTTCGACGGTAAGCCGGAGGCGCCGCGCAGCCTCGTCGAAGCCGTGCTTCTCAACCAGCCCCTCGATGTGGATGCGGCGCTCCTGCGAGCGCCGGAGCCGGTGCTTCCGCCGGCAGGCACGGCAGTGATTGGCCCGGCTTGCGATCTTGCCCTTGGCCTCTTCGTACCACCACTTCTGATCGGCGGCGGTCCACATCTCCTCGGCCCCGCATTGGATACACGTGAAGGACTGATCAGCGTAAAAGCGCGGACGCAGCCCGTACGTATTGTCGTGCAGCAGCTTGGCCTGGTCGGCGGGGATCGCACCGGCGGGCACTCGGTCCGGCTCGCGCCACGGCTCCACGCTCATACGCTTGGTGATGCGGGCGCGCTGACGCCGACGCCCAAGGATTTCCTCACGGCGTTGCCGCCCGCTCTTCATGGTCGTCCTCTGCAAGAGTAGCAGGCAAGATACCCACAGGGGCTTGTGCAGGCCACCCGTCGCTCGCCTGTGCTCGCAGGACCGGCCAAGTGGGCCGCCTGCCCCGCACGTTGCGCTTCTCAGCCATCTGGCTTACGCCAGCTGACAACAAAATTCGTCTCGGGGAAGGCGCCGGAGTGGGATCGTCCATAACAATGCCGCTATGGCTCGCCGTCGCGGTGGCGATCCTGGCCCTCGTCGCCCTGATCGACCGGCTGTTCAGCCCGGCGCTGGGGTGGTGGCTGCGCCGCCGGGCCAACCGCGCCATCGACGAGCTGAACCAGCGGCTGCGGCTCAAGATCCCGCCTTTCAAGCTCGCCCGCCGGCGCCAGCTGATCGAGCAGCTGCTGTTCGATCCCGAGGTGCTCAAGGCCGTCGAGGACGAGGCCAAGGCGCAGGGCGAGCCCAAGAGCGTGGCCTATGCACGTGCCCGCCGCTACGCCAAGCGAGATCATCCCGGCCTTCAGCGCCTACGCCTATTTCCGGCTCGGCACGTCGCTGGCCAGGCGCATCTCCACCGCCCTCTACCGGGTGCGCATCGGGGCCCTGGAGGAGGCGGCCCTGACGCAGGTCCCCGAGGATGCCTCCGTCGTGTTCGTGATCAACCACCGCTCCAACATGGACTACGTGCTGGTCACCTACCTGGTCTCGGAAAGCTCCGCCCTCAGCTACGCGGTAGGCGAATGGGCGCGCGTTTGGATGCTGCAGGGCCTGATCCGGGCCATGGGTGGCTACTTCGTGCGCCGCGACAGCTCCAACCCGCTCTATCGCAAGGTGCTGGCCCGCTTTGTCCACATGGCAACGGCATCCGGCGTCGCCCAGGCCGTGTTCCCCGAGGGCGGGCTCACGCGTGACGGCAGCCTGCGCCCGCCCAAGCTCGGCATCCTGAGCTACATGGTGTCGGGCTTCGATCCCGCCGGGCCGCGCGACATCGTCTTCGTCCCCGTCGGCCTCAACTACGACCGGGTGCTGGAGGACCGCATCCAGGTGGCGGCGGCCAGGACGCCCCAGGGCGAGCGTCCGCGCTTTGCGTTCAACCCGCAGGTGCTCGTTGGTTTCCTTCTGCGCAGCCTGTGGCTGCGGCTGAGGGGCGGCTGGTACCGCTACGGCTATGCCTGCGTCAGCTTCGGGCGGCCCCTGTCGCTCAGGGAGTACATGCGCGACCGTGCCATCGACTTTCGCGCGCTCGCCGCCGAGCCGCGCTTTGCGGAGATCGAGCGGCTCGGCCAGCGCCTCATGCGGGAGGTGGGGCGCGTGGTGCCGGCACTGCCCGTGTCGATGGTGGCGACGGTCATTCTGGCTGGCGGCGAGCGCGGGCTCTCCAGCCTGGAGCTCAAGGGCGCCGTGTTCGATCTCATGCAGCGCCTGAGGGCCAATGGCGCCCACGTCCACATCCCGCGGCAGGATCAGGAATACGCCGTGGAGGTTGGCTTGCGCATGCTGATGCTGCGCCATCTCGTCGAGGAACAGGACGGGGTGTACCGCGCCAACCCGAACGAAGCGGTCCTGCTGGCCTACTATGCCAACGCCATCGCCCATCTCGCCGCAGGTCCGGCCGCGCGTATGGCGACAATGGCAGAGCCGGCCATCAGCCCTGCGACGACCTGAGGGAGGGCGCTGCAGCCTCGCCTGCCTCCGCCTTGTCGCGCTGACGCGCCAGTCCGGCCAGATAGGTGCTGACGAGATCGTCGATCAGGCGGCCGGCAGTCTCCGTCGTGACGACGGAGAGCTTGTCGGCGGTCGACAGCGAGGTGATGCCGTGCACGCCCGCCCACAGCACGCGCGAGGCACGCTGGCAGTCGGCTTCCTTGCCTGGAGGAAAATGCGGGGCCAGCGCACGCTCTACCTGCCCCATCAGGCCTTCGAGCTTCTGCTGATACCAGGCCGGCAGATCAGCGCCCGCCGGCATGTGATGCTCAAACAGCAGGTTCCATAGGCGCGGGCTTTCCTGGGTGAAGGCCAGATAGGCATGGGCGATGCGGATCAGCCGGTTGCCATCGGCCGTGCCCTCTCCTTGCTGAATGTCCGATAGGCGCTGGTCGAGGGCGTCCAGCACTCGTGCCTCGACGTTGAGCACCACGTCGTCGAGGTTGGCGAACATGTTGTAGATGGTGCCCGGCGAATAGCCGATACGGCGCGCGATCTCGCGCGCGGAGAGGCCGGCCAAGCCCTGCGCCTCGATTATCTCCTGGGCTGCATCGAGAATCAACTCGCGCAGCTGCTGTGGCGTGTGCGTCGAGCGGCGTCCCATGGGTTTCCCTCGGGTCGTATGCCTCGCGCCCGTTACGTGCGTCCTGAGCACTTGCCAGCATAGGTGGAATTCGCCCTCTCCTGCAAATGCAACCTGTGAGGTTGGGCCTCATCGCCGGCCCGCTGTCGCCCTCGGGGCGGGAAAGGCCGACGATCAGGGCGGTGCAGCGGGCTCAGAAGGTCGGCGAGGGACAGGGACTGCCGTTTTCCTGCAGCAGCATGGCGGCCTGACCCCGCGGCTTCATGTAGATTTTCTCGCTCAGCGTATAGGTGCCGGCGCCGCCGGCGCCGCTCGGCAGCCGTTTCATGAAATAGTCGAAGATCAGCGGGGTGTAGGTGTAGACGGCTTCGGCCACCACCACGCTGTCATTGGTGCTCACCAGATTGGCGGGGATGGTATAGGTCGAGTTCATGCACGCGCAGACCGGTGTGGCACCCACACCCGAGTACGTGCACTGCCAGGACTGCTTGGTGTTGGTCGCATTGGTCGAAGAGGAGGTGACGTTGCGTACGACGACCTGCAGCGGGCTCTGGCTGTAGGGCGAGAAGATGTAGCCGCCAATCTTCATGATGTCGCCGATCTCGCTTTGCCCGATCGATGTCTCCTTGCGCGCGACCAGGTCGGCCACCGAGCTTGCGGACTGCGTGACGCGCCGGTCCACGGTGATGGCTTGGCTGAGCTCCACCGCGCCCACGAACATCACGAACATGATCGGCACGATGAACGCGAATTCGATGGCCGCGACCCCACGCTTGTCGGTCCTGTAGCGAAGGGCGAAGGTGCGTGCGCGCGCGGCAAGGGCGCTGATCCGATTGAGGTGCATGGGAGCTCTCGAATCTCTGGTCGGTTGGGGCGGTGACCGCCATGTCCTCAGTTGGTTGTGGGGAAGGGTTCCGTGCGGAACGCCACGGACGCCTGGATCAGCAGGGAGCCATCGCTCAGGTTGTTGAGCGGCATGAATGGCAGGCTGCCGCCGAAGCCCCAGGGGTAGCAGACCGTGACGAGCACGACCGAGCTGGCGCCCCCGGCATTGAACTCGGCAGCTGATTGCTCGATCATCGTGCCGTCGACGGCGCAGATGGGCTGCGAGATGCTGCCGAATCCTCCGCTATTGCTTTGGACCAGGATGATCGCCTTGTTGCAGTCGATGAATTGCGGAGCCTTGGCGCACAGCGCCTGTTTGAACGCCTTCTTGCGGTCGTCCATGGAGGTGATGCCGGTGTAGGCGCCTTGGCCCTGCTGGAACTGGCCCGTGCGAATGGCACGCGCCGCCTGCCAGACCGCGTTCTCCATCGTGAAGTTGGTGAAGAAGTAGAGGCACACGGACAGGGTGCCGAACAGCAGCATGATGAACGGTATGGCGACGACGGCGAATTCGACCGCGGTGAAACCGGATTCGTCCTTGGCCCAGTTGCGCAGTCGCCAAAGCGCGCGCACTCGCGTTCGCCGCACGTTGCCTGTAAGCCGCGCCATCATGACCAGGGTTCCCCACGCAAGACATTTCCGGTCGCCGCAAGTATGCGGGCGGACCGATAAAGAGTTCGTAAATTTGTTTACAAAAGTTTATCTTGGTAAACTGGCGGATTGGAGAAGAGACGTTTTGCAAACCTTACGCAATTGACGTGGGAGTTTTGGCTTCCCGAAGGGAGATCAAGGAATAGCGGTGATATGCTTGCGGCCCTCTCACGCCAGGCGATGGTCGCAGCGCCACTACTGATTGGCAGGCGTGCCGTCCGCGGCTTTCTCGGACATGCCGGTCTTCTTCTCGGAGGCCTTCACGATGGAATCGAAGTAGGCCGGCTCATCGCCAATGGTCGCGGTCGGGTTGCATTGCGGGGTGCAGTTGTAGGTCTGGCGCAGGGCGCCTCGCTGCAGGTTGACCACCTTGACCTCATCGCGCTTGACGAGGACGCGGCGCTCCATGATCACCTCGCGCTTGGCATCCAACACGATCATGTTGGTGATGCCGAACGACTTGCCCGTGATGACCAGCAGGTTGCCGGAGTGCACCGAGATGTCGGCGATGACCGGGTTGCCGATGATTATTTCCGATGCTGGCCGCGGCAGCTTGAGGAGCTGCGACTGGTCGTATTTGACGACGACGTCGTCGAGCATCTGGGCCGCCGTCCATGTGGCGCCCAGGAGCAGGGCGAGCACACCTCCGGCGAACCGGAGGATGGCGCCTTTCATTGGGATGGCGGAGGTCATGGCGGCCCGGTCCCCTTGTAGCCGAATAAGTCGAGGGTTCGACTGTGCGCGCCAAATGATGAAGGAAACGCAAACAAGCGCATTGCGATGGGAAGCGACCACCAAGTCCCTGAGAACTAGCGAGGAGGAACGGCCCCGCGGGCGTTCATTGTGCCGGCTGCGAGCAATGATCACAGTCGGTGTCACGTCGGCGGTCAAAATGAAGGCGCGCAACAACACGGACCTA
Organism: uncultured Alphaproteobacteria bacterium; assembly: GCA_963827545.1. Classification (GTDB taxonomy): domain Bacteria; phylum Pseudomonadota; class Alphaproteobacteria; order Rhizobiales; family Hyphomicrobiaceae; genus AWTP1-13. The sequence goes on along the minus strand of CAWHBI010000025.1, from coordinate 35,797 downwards.
TTCAGCACCATCAGCCGGAGATAAGGGGTGCTTAACCAACCAAGTCATGGTTGAGTTCAAGATATATTCCTTACTTTCAAACGCGTGCGGCACACTATATTTCATAAGAACTCGATTCACATAAGCTTCAGCATATTCGTAAACCGGCATCACCTGTCCACTTTCTATTGTGCCACTATACAATTGTTTTTACTCGACCTTAATGCGCTTGTTGTAGCGTGGCGCTTGGTTCACCCGCGCGGGGTTTCGTTCCTCAAAAGGTGTGAACTACCGCGCAGACGCGCTACTTGTAAGAAACCTGGGAGAGTTGTCATGCAGAAGTTCGTTGCACGTTTCGTCAAGGACGAGTCGGGCGCCACCGCGATCGAGTACGGCCTGATCGCCGCTCTGATCGCCGTCGGCATCATCACTGCCGCTCGCCTGCTTGGCACCGAGATCAGCACCACCTTCAACAAGGTGACCGACAACATGAAGGCTGCGTCTTAAGCAGCCGAAATTGGCGGCTCGGGTCTTCGAGCCGCCAATGCGCTTCGAGGCCGTCTGCGCCAGCAGCCGGCCTCCTTCTGTTTGCACCACAGCTTCGCCGTTCCCCCTGGCCTTAACCGCCGCTTGATGGTCGTGCGGTATTCTAGTGGCCAGGGTTGGGGGCCAGGGTCGGGGCGGCAGGGTCGGGCAGGGCCACCGTCTCTTGCCTTGGCCAGGAGACCGCACAGTGCTCGAGTTGGCCGTTCTCACGATCTTTCCCGCTGCCGTCGCCTTTGCGGGGGCCATGGACCTCTTCACCATGACGATCCCGAACCGCATCTCGCTGGTGCTGGTGGCGGCGTTCCTGGTGATGGCGCCGCTTGCAGGCATGGCCCCCTGGCAGATGGCACATCATCTTGGCGCCGGTCTCTTGGTGCTGGCGGTGGGCGTGCTGCTGTTCATCCCGGGGTGGATCGGAGGCGGCGATGCCAAGCTGGCGGCTGCAATCGCGCTCTGGGTAGGCTTCGAATACCTGTTTGCGTATTTGTTCTTCGTGGCTATGGCCGGAGCCCTCCTGGCCAGCGCATTCAGTACATTTCGTGAGATTCCGTTGCCACGCCCGGTGATCGCCGAAGCCTGGGCCGTGCGGCTGCACAGTCCCGAGGCCGGGATCCCGTACGGGATCGCCCTGGCTGCGGGCGCCCTTGGCGTCTACCCGCACACGGCGTGGTTCGCCAGCCTGATTAGCTGACACCGGCCGGCAACACACTGTTCACCTTTGCCTGAAAACGGGCGGGGTGCGTCCTGATTTGCCCCTGCAATTAACCGGGCATTGACGATTCGTTGCGCACATTGAGGCCGGATCGGGATCGACCTCTCCGCGGGGCGAAAGGACGACTGCGCGATGAAACGGGCACAATTGCTGGGAGTGGCCATCGCGGGCGTGTGCGGCCTCGGCGCCTTCTTCGGCGTCAAGAGCCTCGTCAACAAGCCAGCCAGGATCGTGACGCAGGAAGTCACGACCAACACCACGCAGGTGCTGGTGGCAAAGACCGATATCGGGCTTGGACAGGTTGCCGGGCCCGAGAGCCTGCGCTGGCAGGATTGGCCGCAGGGCGCGCTGAGCCCCAGCTACATCCAGCGCACTGCGCGCCCGAACGCAATCAGCGACCTCGCGGGCGCGGTGGCGCGCTCGCCGCTGCTGCCCGGCGAGCCGATCACGGCCTACAAGCTCGTGAAGGCCGGCGACGGCGGCGTGCTGGCCGCCATCCTGCCTGCCGGCATGCGCGCCATATCCACGCGCATCAAGGAGGAGACGGGCGTGGGCAAGCTGATCCTGCCCAACGACCACGTCGACGTGATCCTGACTGTGCGCAAGCGCGGTCGCACGGGCGGCGACGAGCACATGTCCGATACCCTGTTCCGCAACGTGCGGGTGCTCGCCATCGGCCAGCTGATCGAGGCCCGCGAGGGCAAGAAGCTCGCGGAGGGCAACACCGTCACGCTCGAGCTCACCCCGCAGCAGACAGAGGAGCTGGCGGCCGCGAACGCCAAAGGCGAAATATCACTGGCTCTGCGCAGCATCGCCGACATCGGCGGCGGTGACGAGAAGCGGACCCGGGACAAAGAGAGCAACACGATCAAGGTTCTGCGCTACGGCGCAAAGTCGCGTGTGTATGGCGTCAACTGAGTTTTTTGCGTCCATCTCAGTTCGGCCGGCAAGAAGGTTGCCAGACATGCGAATGCTTTGGAGAGGGATCACGCGGGTATTGCTGCTCGCGGCGGTCGGAATTGCAGCCGTGCCAATTGCCGCGGTTTCCGCCGATCGCTTGCCTGGGCGCACCGGGGATGGCGTAAACAATTCCGTGCTGCAGGTGCCCGCTCGCGGCCCCTTCCCGATGACGACCAAGCTCTCCCTCGGCGCCAGCAAGTCGGTGCTCGTCCAGTTCCCCTTCGAGCTCAGGGACGTGCTCGTCTCGGACCCCGAGAGGATGGACGCCGTCGTGCAGTCGTCGAACCGGGTGTTTCTGATCGCCAAGAAGGTGGGCCAGACCAACGCCTTCTTCTTTGACACCCAGGGCAAGCAGGTGCTCACCCTCGAGGTGTCGGTGGGCGCGGATCTGAGCGCGCTCGACGAGCTGGTCAGGCGCTTCATCCCCGGATCGAACGTCAAGTCGGAGATGGCGGGCAACGCCATCGTGCTGACCGGCGTCGTGCGCACGCCGATCGATGCGACGCGCGCCGGTGACATCGCCTTCCAGTTTGCGCAGGCCAACCGGAATGCGATCAGCTCGTCCTCCTCCACCACCACCAGGGGCGGCAGCGCTACCACCGAGACGGACTCCCAGTCCCAGGCCGGGCAGGGTCAGCAGGCCACCTCCAGCAAGAAGAGCGACCTCGTCATCAATCTGCTCACCATCGAGGGGGAGGAGCAGGTGATGCTGAAGGTGACCGTCGCCGAGGTCCAGCGCACGATCCTCAAGCAATTCGGCATCAATCTCGGCGCCGTCATCACGTCCGGCAACTTCTCGACCGCCATTCTGAGCGAGAACGCCCTGCCTCTGACGGCAGCCGCCGGTCTCGGCAAGCTGCCGATCCCCGGCCTCGGCACCACCGCCCTGGCGGCAGGCGGCACGGTGTCGTGCGCGACATCTGGCGTGCTCTGCAACTACAACAGCGGTCCCAATGGGGCCTTCGGCAACGCGGGAGTGACGAATTCCTTCAGCGGGGGCAACACGAACATCACCAACGCGCTGCGTGCGCTGGAGCGCGATGGTCTCGTCCGCACGCTGGCGGAACCCAACCTGACGGCTGTATCGGGCGAGACCGCAAAGTTCCTGGCCGGCGGCGAATATCCGATCCCGATCGTGGACAGCACCGGCAAGCTCTCCGTCCAGTTCAAGGAATTCGGCGTCGGCCTGGCTTTTACTCCCGTCGTGATGTCGGAAGGCCGCATCAGCCTGAAGATCGAGACGGAGGTGAGCGAGCTCACCGACGCCGGCTCCGTCACGCTGTCCAGCATCACCATCCCTGCGCTGAAGAAGCGACAGGCCAAATCCACGGTCGAGCTGCCGTCCGGAGGGTCGCTGGCCCTCGCCGGCCTCATCTCCGAGGACACGCGTCAGAACATCGACGGCTTCCCGGTACTCAAGGACGTGCCCGTGCTTGGCACGCTCTTCCGCAGCCGCGACTTCTCGAGGCACGAGACCGAGCTGGTCGTGATCGTGACGCCGTACGTGGTGCGGCCGACCGCGCGCCGCAACCTGGCCCGGCCCGATGATGGCCTGGCCCCTGCCTCGGACCTGAAAGCCAACTTCCTCGGCCACATCAACCGCGTCTATGGCCGCGGCAAGGAGCTGCCGCCCGGTGGTCTTAGGGGCGACTACGGGTTCATCGTCGAATAGTGGGACATTGAGGACAGGAACATGAGCTCTCCGATCGCAGCAGTCCCCGGCTTCAGACCGGTCGCGACGCGGCTTGTGGCAGTGTCGCTTGCCGCCGCGGCACTTTTCGGGTGCAGGACGATGGAGGAGCCCGGCGTGCATGTCGCCGGCTGGACGCTGGTCGATGCGTCGCAGCGCCATCCGATCCTGGTATCGCAGCAGCCCGCGACATTGAATATCCGTGTGTCGAGCGGCGCGGTCGGGCTGTCTGCGGGCCAGGCCGCGCAAGTCTCAGACTTCCTCGCCCGCTACCGCAGCACCGATCACGGCAACAGCAAGCTCGTGATCGCGGTGCCGAGCGGCTCGCCGAACGAGGGCGCGGCCATGCGCGCGGTCGCAAACCTGCGCGAGATCGTAAGGGAGTACGGGTTCTCCGACAGCACGATCGCAGTCCAGCCCTACAACGGCGGGCGCGATCCGAGCGCGCCTATCCGCTTCGCCTATCTTCGCTACGTCGCCGAGGGCCCCGAGTGCGGCCATTGGCCGACCAACCTGGCGTACGATCCGCGCGCCCTGCCCTACCCGAATTTCGGTTGCGCGCAGCAGCACAATCTGGCTGCGCAGATCGCCAATCCGGCGGATCTGCTCGGACCGCGCACCATGGAGCCGCCCGATGCCGACCGGCGCGCCGTGGTGATCGACCGCTATCGCCAGGGCAAGACGACCGGGGCCGACAAGGGCGGGGACGAGCGTGTGCAGGTCAAGGGCGAATAACCGAGGTTCAACATGAGCAAGCAGGCAGTTTCGGTCGCCGAGGAAGGTCAGACGGGCCGCGAGCTGGTTGCGGACGCGGAAGCGCACGATGCTCCCGCGCCGCCGAAAGCGCGGCCGATCCCGCGCATCTCCATTCAGGCGTTCTGCGAGGAGCCCAAGACGGCCGAGGCGCTGCAGGCGGCCACCGCCGACCGCCGCCTGGCCAAGTCGCACGTCAGCGTGCACATGGGCGGGGCGCCGGCGGCCGTTGCGCACTACCTCGAGAGCCCGACGCCGAACCTCATCATCATCGAGACCACCCTGCCGCGCACGCAAATGCTGGGCGAGCTCGATCGGCTGGCCGAGTCCTGCGATGCCGGCACCAAAGTGGTGGTCATCGGTCACACGAACGACGTCGTGCTCTATCGCGAGCTGCTCAAGCGGGGGGTGAGCGAGTATCTGATCGCTCCCATCGGCCCGGTGCAATTCATCGAGGCCCTGTCGAGCCTCTACAACAATCCCGATACCGACCCGGTCGGCAATGTCATCGCCTTCATCGGCGCCAAGGGCGGCGTCGGCTCCAGCACCGTGTGTCACAACGCGGCCTGGTCCATGTCGGAGGTGCTGAAATCCAACGTGGTGGTGGCCGATCTCGATCTCGCTTTCGGCACCACGGGCCTCGACTTCAACCAGGACCCGGTGCAGGGCATCGCCGAGGCGCTGCAGAGCCCGGAGCGGCTCGACGAGGTGCTGCTCGATCGGCTGCTCACCAAGTGCTCGGAGCGCTTGAGCATATTCGCGGCGCCCGTGGTTCTGGACCGCGACTACGACATTTCCGCCGATGCCTGCGACATCGTGCTCGACATCGTGCGCCAGAACGTTCCCTTCGTGGCCGTCGATCTGCCCCACACGTGGACGCCTTGGGTGAAGCGGGTGATGCTGCAGGCCGACGAGATCGTCATCACCGCCGTGCCTGATCTGGCCAACCTGCGCAATGCCAAGAACCTCATCGACCTGCTGAAGCAGAACCGCAACAACGACGGGCCGCCGCATCTCGTCATCAACATGGCCAAGATGCCAAAGCGGCCCGAGATCTCCGTCAAGGAGTTCTCGGCTGCGCTCGACCTCAACCCGACGCAGGTGATCGAGTTCGACAGCGAAGCCTTCGGCCTCGCCGCCAACAACGGGCAGATGATCGAGGAATTCTCCGGCAAGGCGAAGGCGGCGCAGCAGTTCCGGGAGCTGGCGCTGACGCTGGCGCACCGAAAGGAGCAGAAGGAGGAGAGGAAGCCATCGCCGCTGGCGCCCCTGTTCGAAAGATTCAAGCTCAAGCGCTGAGGAGCCCGTAGATGTTCGGCAAGCGTTCCACCGACTCCCCCGCGCCGCGCCGGCCGCAGCCCGTGCCGGAGGCGGCTGTCGCCGCGGTCGCAGCCAAGCCCGCCGAGATCAAGGTGGCGGCGATCGAGCCGCGTGCGCCTGCCCGTGCGCCCGAGCCCGTGGCGCAGGAGCGGCGGCACTCGGAGGAGTACTACGACGTCAAGACCACGGTCTTCAACGCGCTGATCGATACCATCGACCTGACGCAGCTCGCCAAGCTGGAAGCCGCGGCGGCGCGCGAGGAGATCCGCGACATCGTCAGCGAGATCATCCAGATCAAGAGCGTGGTGATGTCGATCGCCGAGCAGGAGGAGCTGCTCGAGGACATCTGCAACGATGTTCTTGGCTACGGCCCGCTCGAGCCGCTGCTTGCCCGCGACGACATCGCCGACATCATGGTCAACGGCGCCAACACCACCTACATCGAGGTCGCCGGCAAGGTGCAGCGGACGCCGGTGCGCTTCGCCGACAATGCGCAGCTGATGAACATCTGCCAGCGCATCGTCAGCCAGGTGGGCCGGCGCGTCGACGAATCGAGCCCGATCTGCGACGCGCGCCTGCCAGACGGCAGCCGCGTCAACGTCATCGCCCCGCCGCTCTCCATCGACGGGCCGACGCTCACCATCCGCAAGTTCAAGAAGGACCGGCTCAAGCTCGAGCAGCTGGTCAAGTACAAATCGATCACGCCCGAAACCAAGACCATCCTGGAGATCATCGGCCGCGTACGCTGCAACGTGCTGATCTCGGGCGGTACGGGCTCGGGCAAGACGACGCTGCTCAACTGCATGACCGGGTCGATCGACCACGACGAGCGCATCATCACCTGCGAGGACTCCGCCGAGCTGCAGCTGCAGCAGCCACACGTGGTGCGGCTGGAGACGCGCCCGCCCAACCTCGAGGGCGAGGGCGAGATCACCATGCGCGACCTGGTCAGGAACTGCCTGCGCATGCGGCCCGAGCGCATCATCGTCGGCGAGGTGCGCGGACCGGAGGCCTTCGACCTGTTGCAGGCGATGAACACGGGTCATGACGGCTCGATGGGCACGCTGCATGCCAACAGCCCGCGCGAGGCCATCAGCCGCCTGGAGTCGATGATCATGATGGGCGGCTTCCAGCTGCCGCCCAAGACCATCCGCGAGATGATCACGGGCTCGATCGACGTCATCATCCAGGCCTCGCGCTTGCGCGACGGATCGCGCAAGATCACACACGTCACCGAGGTGATGGGCATGGAGGGCGAGGTCGTCACGCTGCAGAACCTGATCGTGTTCGAGATCACCGGCGAGGACGCGCAGGAAAAGATCGTCGGGCGCCACCGCTCGACCGGCATCGCCCGTCCGCGCTTCTGGGAGCGCGCCGAGTACTACGGCGAGACCAAGCGACTGGCCGAGGCCTTGTCTGCGGCAGAGGTGCACGACCCGCGCGGCAATCCCATGGGGGATCAGCGTGGATAGCAACGACCTGCTGCTGGCCGGCCTGCTCGCGCTCGCCGCCGCGTCGGTGGGCGCGGTCGTGTACCTGATCCTGTCTCCCTATCTTTCCGGCGCGCGCCGCACGGACAAGCGCATCCAGGCGGCGACGGACAACAAGGGCAGGCGCATCGCCCTCAAGCAGCAGGCGGAGACCACCAGCAACCGCCGCCGCCAGGTCGCCGACACGCTCAAGGAACTGGAGGACAGGCAAAAGCAGCGCGAGAAGGTTTCGCTGCGGCTGCGTCTGCAGCGGGCCGGTCTCGACGTCGAGCCCCGCATGTTCTGGATCGCAAGCGTGGTGGGCGGGCTGATCGTCGGCGCCAGCATCTGGGTGACGGCCCCAAACCTGCCGGTGATCGTGCCGATTCTCGGCTCTTTCGTCGGGGTGCTGGGGCTGCCGCGCTGGATCCTTGCGCGCCTGACCAAGCGGCGGCAGTTCAAGTTCATCGACGAGTTCGCCAACGCCATCGACATAATCGTGCGCGGCGTCAAGTCGGGCCTGCCGCTGATCGAATGCCTGGGCATCATCGCTCGAGAAGCGCCGCAACCGATCTCGGGCGAGTTCACCGAGCTGGTCGAGCAGCAGCGCGTCGGCGTTCCGCTCGCCGAGGCCTTCGAGCGCATGATGGTACGCACGCCGCTGCCCGAGGTGCGCTTCTTCTCCATCGTCATTGCCATCCAGCAGCAAGCCGGCGGCAACCTCTCGGAAGCGCTCGGCAACCTGTCGGGCGTGCTGCGCGATCGCAAGCGCCTGCAAGCCAAGGTGCGCGCGCTGTCCGCCGAAGCCAAGGCATCGGCGGCCGTGCTCGGCGCCTTGCCGTTCATCGTCATGATCCTCGTCTACATCACGACCCCGTCCTACATCTCGCTGCTGTGGAGCACGAACTTCGGCCAGTTCCTGCTCGCGGCGGCGGGCTGCTGGATGACCTGCGGCGTGCTGGTGATGAGGAAGATGATCAACTTCAAGTATTGAGTTCAAGTGCCGAGCCAACGAGCAGGCTGCAGCCGAGGCAAGCCGAGCGCAGACATCACCGGGCAGTAGGACCATGTTCGAATCGATCATGTCGCTGATGCAGCCTCAGGTCGTCGTGACCCTGCTTGCGGCGGTCGCCGCGTTCGCCACGGCTTTGACGGTGCTGATGCCGGTCTTGAACCGCGACCGGCTCGATGCGCGCATGCAGATCATGGCGACCGAGCGCGACAAGATGCGCGCCGCACGGCTGGCCGACCTCGCCAAGAAGGACGGCCAGGGCAAGCTCAGGACGGCGCCCAAGGGCTTCATGCAGGAGATCGTCGACCGCTTCAATTTGCGCAGCATGTTCGATTCCGAGGACGTGCGCGACAGGCTCAAGATGGCCGGCCTGCGCGGGCAGGCGCCGCTCGTCACCTACATGTTCTTCCGCCTGGCGATGCCGTTGATCGTCGCGCTGATGGCGCTCGTGTACCTCTTCATTGTCGAGGACTTCCAGTATCCCCCGCTGGTGAAGCTCGGCCTTGCCGTTGGCGCCGGCTACATCGGCTTCTATGTTCCCAACTTCTTCGTCGAGAACCTGGTGCAGCGCCGCCAGACGTCCATCAAGAACGCTTTCCCGGACTCCCTCGACATGCTGCTGATCTGCGTGCAGTCGGGCATGTCGATCGAGGCGGCTTTCCAGAAGGTATCGGGTGAAGTGGGCAGCCAGTCGCTCGAGCTGGCTGAGGAGCTGAGCCTGACGACCGCGGAGCTCTCCTATCTGTCGGATCGCCGGCAGGCCTTCGAGAACCTCGGCAAGCGCACCGGCATTCCCGGCATCAAGGCGGTAGCCACCGCCCTCATTCAGGCCGAGCGCTACGGCACGCCGGTGGGCCAGGCGCTGCGCGTCATGGCGCGCGAGAATCGCGACATGCGCATGGCCGAGGCCGAGAAGAAGGCCGCCGCCCTTCCGCCCAAGCTCACGGTGCCGATGATCGTGTTCTTCCTGCCGGTGCTGTTCGTCGTGATCCTGGGACCTGCCATCATCCAGGTCTTCAAGTATCAGTGAGCCGGCAACCTGAGGAGCACCGGTCGCGCTGACTACGCCGCCCCGATCGCGGCTGGCTCCGTGGTGTTCATCCGCCATTCACATTAGCGGGCCAAAAGGTGGCACCCGCTGCGTTGGGGGAACGCGACACAGGAGATGGCGATGAAACAATTCATGTTGCTTGCTGGCGTGGCGACGCTGGCGTTCTCGATCACCGCAGCCCTGGCTCAGGACAAGGATAAGGACAAGGCCAAACCGCGGACCGCGGCATCTATCGAGTGCTCCAAGCAAGCGGATGCGAAGAACCTGCACGGCCAGGCACGCAGGGATTTCCGGTCCAAGTGCAAGAGAGACCTGGCGAAGGCCGACAAGGCAAAAAAGTGAAGCCGGCATGTCTGCGGGCGCTTCGTTGAAATGTGCTCGCTCGATGCGCTCGCGTCCATAGCGGCGCGGCCAGCAACGGACGGAGGGGTTGGTCACGCCCGCCGCTTGGTGAGGAACGGTTGCATTCCTGCGCGTGCCAACTCGTCGGCCCGCTCGTTCTCGGCGTGGCCGGCGTGACCGCGAACCCAGTGCCACTCGACCTCGTGAGCGAGCTGGGCCGCCTCGAGCCGTTTCCACAGCTCGACGTTCTTCACCGGCGAGCCTGCGCCGGTCCGCCAGCCTTTGCGCTTCCAGCCGTGGATCCACGAGCTGATGCCCTTTTGCACGTATTCGGAATCGGTGTGGAGAGAGACGCGCGAGGGCCGCTTCAGCGCCTCGAGTGCCGAGATGGCCGCCATGAGCTCCATGCGGTTGTTGGTGGTCGCCGCCTCGCCGCCGGAGAGCTCCTTGCGATGCCCGGCTGAGATCAGGATGGCGCCCCACCCTCCGGGGCCGGGGTTTCCAGCGCACGCTCCGTCGGTGTAGATCGTCACTCGAGGCTTGGCCGTCATGCCGGTCATTCACCTTCCATCAAGCCGTACTCCCTCGCTGTGCAGACGCCGCGGTGGAATTTGAGGCGGCGCAAGTATTCGTAGGGGTCCTTCCGGCTCACCAGCGCATCGCTCGACGTGTGCAACCAATCGTGGGCGCGGGTCAGCAGGAACCGCAGCGCCGCCCCACGCGCCAGCAGCGGCAGCGCCTCGCGCTCCGCCGGAGCCATGGTGCGCACGCTCTGGTAGCCTCTCAGCAGCGCCTGGCCCTTCGTCAGATTGAAGGAATGATCACTCTCGAAGCACCACGCGTTGAGGGTGACGGCGATGTCATAGGCGAGCGCGTCGTTGCAGGCGAAGTAGAAATCAATGAGGCCCGAGAGCCTGTTGCCGAGGAAGAAGACGTTATCGGGAAAGAGGTCGGCGTGGATGATCCCCCGCTCCAGCTCGGCCGGCCAGTGTGCTTCCAGGTGGTCGAGCTCCTGCTCGATGGTGGCTGCGAGCCCTGCCGCTACCTCGTCGGCACGCGGACGGAAGCGCTCGTAGAGCGGGCGCCAGCCGGAAAGACCAAGTGCATTGGCGCGCTGCAGGCCAAAGCCGCGGCCGGCCAGGTGCAGCCTGGCCAGCGCTTCGCCCACGGCAAGGCAATGGCGCGGCAGCGGGCGCCTGATCCAGACCCCTTCCAGAAATGTGACGAGCGCGGCGGGCCGTCCTGCCAGCGAGCGCAGCATCCGCCCCTCCGCGTCGCGCACGGGCGTTGGGCAGGTCAGGCCAGCCTTGGCCAGGTGCTCCATGAGGCCCAGGAAGAAGGGAAGGTCGGCAGGCGCCACGCGCTTCTCGAACAGCGTGAGGAAGAACGGGCCCTTGTCGGTGTGCACGAGATAGTTGGTGTTCTCGACCCCCTCGGCGATGCCCTTGTAGGAGAGCAGCGCGCCGAGGTTGTAGCTGGCAACAAATGTCGCCAGGTCCTCGTCGGAGACTTCGGTGTAGACCGCCATGGAGCGTGGGCCTCGAGGATCAGGCTAGGGTGCGCCAGCCTCGCGCAGCTCACGCGGCACATTGAATGCGATGCGCTCTTCCGTAGTGACGACGCCTTCCACGGTGACATCGAAGCGGGTGCGGAAGGCATCGATGATCTGGGTCACGAGCAGCTCAGGCGCCGACGCGCCTGCCGTGACGCCGAGCGTGGCCACGCCCTCGAATATGGGCCAGGGAATATCGGCCGCCTGCTGCACGAGCAGCGCCCTGGGACACCCGGCCCGCTCCGCCACCTCGACGAGCCGCAGCGAGTTGGAGCTGTTGGGCGCGCCGACCACGATCAGGGCGTCGCAGCGTGGCGCGATGGCCTTCACCGCTGCCTGGCGGTTGGTCGTGGCATAACAGATGTCCTCCTTGCGCGGGCCGACAATGGCAGGGAAGCGCGTCTTGAGAATGGCGACAATGGCGGCCGTATCGTCGATCGAAAGCGTCGTTTGCGTGATGTAGGCGAGGCGCTCGGGGTCACGAGGCTCGAAGCGCCGCGCGTCCTCCGCCGTTTCGATGAGGGTTGCTGCTCCGGGCGGCAGCTGGCCCAGGGTGCCGATCACCTCGGGGTGGCCGGCGTGGCCGATGAGCACGATCTCCAGGCCGGCCTCGTGGTGGGCGCGGGCCTCCACGTGCACCTTCGAGACGAGGGGGCAGGTGGCGTCGAGGTAGAACATGTTGCGGGACCGGGCCGCCGCCGGGACGGATCGTGGCACCCCGTGTGCCGAAAAGATCACGGGCGCGTCGGTTTCGGGGATTTCGTCCAGCTCCTCCACAAAAATGGCGCCTTTGGCTCTCAGGGACTCCACCACGTGCCGGTTGTGGACGATCTCATGGCGCACATAGACCGGCGCTCCGAACTTCTCTAACGCGAGCTCGACGATCTTGATGGCGCGATCGACCCCAGCACAGAAGCCGCGCGGCGCTGCCACGAGCACCTTGAGCTGCGGACGCGCAGGTCGCGACGGGACGGTTAACTGAGCCATGAAACCAGTGGTGTGTTCGCTGTTAGTTCATGCCTGGCGTGCTTGGCCCCTGGTTGGCTTCGAAGTACTGTACGAATCACCGAACGATGAACCAGAGGGCACAGACGCGGCTCGATGGGCTAGGGAATACCGGTCCGCAAGAGACCGAGCAAGTGTTCGGATAGGGGCTCTGTGACACAATCGGTTGGTAAGGCATTGGCCTCGCTGGCGAAGCTCCTTGCTTTCGCCCTGCTGTTCAGCGCGCTCGGCGCCTGCGGCATGTCCTCCCTCACCTCCGGGATCGGGGGCGGGTTGTTCGGGGGGAAGAAATCGACCAAAAGCGACGTGGGCTCCGTCAGCGAAGACCAGCTGCTGGCCGCCGCCAAGAGCGACACGGGCAGCTTGGCCGGGGTGAGCGGCGAGGCGGCGCACGGCTGCCCACGGGTGCAGGTGTGGGGCCGCGACGGCTACGTCACCATCTACGAGCAGGGCCGTGTGGGCGATGCCCTGGCCGTGATGCACCGCGGCGAGATCACCAAGACGGCGCGAGAGTGCAACATCGAGCCGGGCCGGGTGACGGTCAGGTACGGCTTCTCAGGACGCGTCCTCCTGGGTCAGAAGGGCAAGTCGGGGCGCCTGTCGCTGCCGGTGACGGTGTTCGTGTCCGACGCCAAGCGCGAGCGGATCGCCACCGACAAGGTGAGGGTCGACGTCAGCGTCGCGCTGGATAACCCCATCGGCTATTTCTCGGTCGTTCGCGCCGTGACATTCAATATTCCGGAAGGCTCGCGGCCCGGCGAGTACGAGGTCTACGTGGGCTTCGACCGCAACGTGCCGGGTGCCGGTTAGCCCTTCATTGTGAACCGCTTCGAGCGCCCGCAGCCACCAACACTACGGGCATGCGATCAAGCTTGCTTTCGCGCGCGTAATCCAAGGGTGTTTTTCCCGAACCATCCCGGGCATCGATGTCAGCACGGTGACCTAGAAGGATTGCCGCGATCTCAACGTTGTAGTCGGAGCGCGCAGCGTGGTGAAGGGCGGTCAGCCCGTCCCGGTCGGACAGCGCAACGTCGGCGCCTTTCGCCAACAAGGCGCCAACTGGCTCGACGCCGCGGTGAGCCCAGTCCTCCTGCCCTTCTATCAGCCGTTGCGGCACGTATCGTTCGATCCAGCCGACGCCATCCTTCTTCCCATAGATCTGGCTGTTCGTAGTCGCGACCATCAACGGGGTCCGGCCGTTGCCATCGCGGACATTCGGATCGGCACCAAGCTCCAAGAGCAGATGGACCATTTTGAGGTCCATCAACGGATCGAGGGCCAAGAAGATTGGCGGACCGCCAAACGCCTCTGTCCATCCCACCGCGCACCCTTCAATTTAACTTCGGCCTGGACCGTCCAACGTCTCAGTCCATCCCATCGGTGCCGTTCAATTGACTTCGACCGGCGCGGGCGTATGCTTCGCGTTGCCAATCGAGATCTGCGGAAGAGATCGGTCCGTCTTCGCCAAGGATGGCCGGCGCCGAAGGAGCAACCGCCCCGGAACCTCTCAGGCAAAAGGACCGCAGGTTGATGGCGCTCTGGAAAGCAGCCGGCTCTCCCGGCTCACCGAAGGGGTAAGGCGGGAATAGTTTCCGCCGAAATCTCTCAGGTCCCGCGACAGAGGGGGCTTCATCTCGTGCCTAGGCGCGCGGGCTGCAAGCCTTGTGGGACCGGAGACGACATGAGCGCCACGTCCAATCCTGAACCTTCCCTTGAGCGGACGCCGCTCTACGATCTTCACGTGTCGCTGGGTGCCAGGATGGTGCCTTTCGCCGGCTACGAGATGCCGGTGCAGTACCCCCTCGGCATCCTCAAGGAGCACCTGCACACACGCGCGAGTGCGGGCCTGTTCGATGTCTCGCACATGGGCCAGGCGTTTCTGGTCGGGCCCGATCACGCCACCACGGCGAACGCCCTGGAAACGCTGGTGCCGGCAGACATTGCGAACCTGGGACCCGGGCAGCAGCGCTACACCCAGCTCCTGAATGACGACGGTGGCATCATCGACGATCTGATGGTGACACGCTCCGTCTCTGCAGACGACGACGGCAGCCTGATGCTGGTGGTGAACGCGTCGCGCAAGGAGGTGGACTATGCCCACATCGCGGCGCAGCTGCCCGACGATGTGCGCCTCCAGCCGGCGCCCGAACGCGGCCTGCTGGCGCTGCAGGGGCCGGCCGCCAAGGATGTGCTGGCAAAGCTGTCGGATGTCGCTGCCGGCCTGAAGTTCATGAGCGCGTCCAGCGGCAAGGTCGGCGAGTTCGACTGCCACATCTCGCGCTCGGGCTATACCGGCGAGGACGGCTTCGAGATTTCGGTGGCCGCTGCCAAGGCGGAGAAGCTGGCGCGGCTCCTGCTGGCGCAGGAGGGCGTGCAGCCGATCGGCCTCGGCGCTCGCGACTCGCTGCGGCTGGAGGCGGGCCTGTGCCTCTACGGCCACGACATCGACGAGACCACGAGTCCGGTGGAGGCCGGGCTCGAGTGGTCGATCCAGAAGCGGCGTCGGATGGAAGGTGGCTTTCCAGGATTCGGGCGCATCGGGAGCGAGCTGGAGCAGGGGCCAAAGCGCCGGCGTGTCGGCATCAAGCCCGACGGGCGGGCGCCGGCGCGCGAGGGCGCCGAGATCCTGGCCCTTCTCGGCGACAAGCTCGGGGTCGTGACATCCGGCGGCTTCGGGCCCAGCGTCAATGGCCCGGTGGCGATGGGCTACGTCCCGGGCGCCTACGCCGAACCTGGCAGACCCGTGAACCTGATGGTGCGTGGCAAGGCGCTTTCGGCCACCGTCGTGCCGCTCCCTTTTGTAGCGCATCGCTATGTGCGGGTGTCAGACCCTCCGGGTCTGACACCATAGGAGGAACGGTCGAGATTGGTGCCGAACCCGAGTAGGACGAACACCACGTTGGAGCAATGGTGTCTGACCCAGAGGGTCCGACACCGCAAACGAGGACCATCCATGGCCACTGAGCGCTTCACCAAGGACCACGAGTGGATCCGCGCCGAGGGCGGCGTCGGCACCGTCGGCATCACCAATCACGCACAAACCCAGCTGGGCGACATCGTGTTCGTCGAGGTGCCCGAGGTGGGCCGCAAGGCGGCGCAGGGCGAGGCGGTGGCGGTGGTGGAGAGCGTCAAGGCGGCCAGCGACGTGTATGCGCCGGTCGCGGGCGAGGTGGTCGAGGCCAACGCGGACATCGCCGCCAATCCGGCGCTGGTCAACGAGGATGCGGAAGGCCGGGCCTGGTTCTTCAAGCTGAAGATCGCCAACGCGGCCGAGCTCGACAAGCTGATGGACCGCGTGGCCTACGAGGCGTTCGTGAAGGAAAGCTCGTGAGCGATCTTCTGGCGTTTGGCGTCCCCTCCCCCCTCGTGGGGGAGGGACAGGGAGGGGGGGATGGCAGAACATTCCTGTTTGGGGTTCCCCCCACCCCTAACCCCTCCCCACGTCGTGTCGGAGACGTGCCTTCGGCACGATGGGGAGGGGAATCCGGCCACTTCACAGGAAGGGAGGCCTAACATGCGCTATCTGCCGCTCACCGACGCCGACCGCGAGGCCATGCTGGCGAAGATCGGCGTTGCCGATATCGACGCGCTGTTCGCCGATGTGCCGAGGGATAAGCGCCTCAACGGGCGCGTCGACCTGCCCAAGACGCAGGGCGAGCTGGAGGTCGAGCGGGTGCTCGGCCGGCTCGCCGCTCAGAATGCCGCGGCGGGGGCGCTTCCCTTCTTCGTCGGCGCCGGGGCGTACAAGCACCATGTGCCCGCGAGCGTCGATCATCTCATCCAGCGCTCGGAGTTCCTGACCTCCTATACGCCCTACCAGCCCGAGATCGCCCAGGGCACGCTGCAATATCTGTTCGAGTTCCAGACGCAGGTGGCGATGCTGACGGGCATGGAGGTGGCCAACGCCTCCATGTACGACGGCTCGACGGCGGCGGCGGAGGCCGTGCTGATGGCGCACCGCGTGTCGAGGCGCAATCGCGCGGTGCTGGCCGGCAACCTGCATCCGCACTACCGCGAGACCATCGCGACGGTGGCGCGCCTGGCCGAGCACGAGATCGTCGCGCTGCCGCCGGCCCCGGGCGGCAAGGAGGACCTGGCGGCGCACATCGACGACAAAGTGTCGTGCGTGGTCGTGCAGATGCCGGATTTCTACGGCCACCTGCATGACCTGACGGCGCTGGCCGAGAAGGCGCATGCAGCGGGTGCGCTGCTGATCGCCGTGTTCACGGAGGCCGTGTCGCTGGGGCTGGTGCAGCCGCCGGGCGCCATGGGCGCCGACATCGTGGTAGGCGAGGGGCAATCGATCGGTAATGCGCTCTCCTTCGGCGGGCCCTACGTCGGCCTGTTCGCGACGCGGCAGAAACTGGTGCGCCAGATGCCGGGCCGCTTGTGCGGCGAGACGGTGGACAAAGAGGGTCGGCGCGGCTTCGTGCTGACCCTGTCGACGCGCGAGCAGCACATCCGCCGAGAGAAGGCGACCTCCAACATCTGCACCAATTCCGGCCTATGCGTGCTGGCGTTCACGATTCATATGACCCTGTTGGGGGAGGCCGGGTTGCGGCGGCTGGCGCGCATCAATCATGCCAATGCGGTGGCGCTGGCAAAGGCCCTGGGGCGCGTGAAGGGTGTCGAGGTGCTCAACGACACGTTCTTCAACGAGTTCACCATCCGCGTGCCCGGTGATGCGGCCGAGGTGATCGAGAAGCTGGCCGCCAAAGGCGTGCTGGGTGGTGTGCCGGTGTCGCGGCTGGAGCCGGGGAAGCCGGAGCTGGCTGATCTCATCGTCGTAGCCTCGACAGAGGTCAACACGGATGAGGATCGTGCGGCTTACGCGAAGGCTTTGAGGGAGATGTGGTCGTGAAAACCGAGCCGCGCGGACCCTTCTCCCCTTGGGGAGAAGGTGCCCCGAAGGGGCGGATGAGGGGGCCTTCACGCCTGCGCAATAACGTGGCCCCTTGCCAGTTCGGCCGAATGACTTGCGGCCGCGCCATCGAGGGCCACTGCGGGGCGCGCGACGTGCTCGCGGCCGTAAGTCATGGCCTCACGTCCTCTCCCCCGAGGGGAGAGGGGGCGGCTGGCAGTGCCTCGCTTTGCTTGGAGGCTCTGTCATGCTGAACCGGCAGGGACGGGTGACCGTGGCGGGGGAGGCCGAGGCGCGGCAGGGCGAGACGTTCAGCGGCAACCGCGGGCTGGCTATCGAGGAGGCGCTGATCTTTGAGATCGGGCGCACGGATACCACGGGCGTCGATCTGGAGGAGCCGGCGAAGTTCTCCGCTCGGCTCGGCAAGCTGGCGCGGAAAGAGCCCATTGGCCTGCCGGGGCTGTCCGAGCCCGAGACGATGCGCCATTACGTGCGGCTTTCCCAAAAGAACTACGGCATCGATACCGGCGTGTTTCCGCTGGGCTCCTGCACCATGAAGCACAACCCGCGCCTCAACGAGCGCATGGCGCGGCTGCCGGGCTTCGGCGACATCCATCCGCTGCAGCCGCTGTCCACGGTGCCGGGTGCGATTGCGCTGATTGCGGAGCTGTCGCGCTGGCTCTCCGAGCTCACGGGCATGCCGGCCATCGCCATGACGCCCAAGGCCGGCGCACACGGCGAGCTGTGCGGCCTGATGGCGATCAAGGCGGCGATTGCGGCGCGCGGCGAGAAGCGCTCAATCGTACTGGTGCCGGAATCGGCGCACGGCACCAACCCGGCCACCGCTGCGCTGCTCGGATATCGCGTCGAGACGGTGCCGGCGCGGGAGGACGGCACGGTCGACCCGGAGGAGGTGAGGAAACGCCTCTCCCCGCAGGTCGCCGCCATCATGCTCACCAACCCCAACACGTGCGGGCTGTTCGAGCGCGATGTGGTGGCCATTGCCGAGGCGGTGCACGCGGCCGGCGCCTTCTTCTATGCCGATGGCGCCAACTTCAACGCCATCGTCGGCAAGGTGCGGCCCGGCGACCTCGGCGTCGATGCCATGCACATCAATCTGCACAAGACGTTCTCCACGCCCCACGGCGGCGGCGGGCCGGGCGCGGGACCGGTGGCGCTGTCGGCGGCGCTGGCACCGTTCATGCCGGTGCCCTACGTGGTCGCGGATGGTGGCGGATTGCGGTACGTGGAGCATGTCCCTCCGCGCGCTCGCCGGCTTCCCCTCCCCCTTGCGGGGAGAGGGTCAGGGGTGGGGGGATAGCACAACAGTCGGCGTTCTGGGGTCCCCCCCACCCCTAACCCTCTCCCCACAAGGGGGAAGGGAAGCCGACGGCGGGGAGAGGGAACGTGCAAGCCGCTTCGGCCGCATGTGCGCGTTCCATGGGCAGATGGGCATGTTCGTGCGCGCCATGGCCTACATGCTCAGTCACGGCAGCGACGGCATGCGGCAGGCCAGCGAGGACGCCGTGCTCAATGCCAACTACGTGCGCGCCTCACTCTCGGACCTCATGTCGCTGCCCTTCGGCGACCGACCGTGCATGCACGAGGTGCTGTTCGACGATCGTTGGCTGGAAGGCACGGGCCTCACCACGCTCGACTTCGCCAAGGCGATGATCGACGAGGGCTTCCACCCCATGACGGTGTATTTCCCCCTGGTGGTGCACGGCGCCATGCTGATAGAGCCGACGGAGTCGGAATCGAAGCAGAGCCTCGATCAGTTCATCGCATCGCTGCGGGGGCTGGCGCAGGCGGCCAAGGCGGGCGATGCCGACCGCTTCAAGAACGCGCCGCGCTTCGCCCCGCGGCGGCGGCTCGACGAGACCAGGGCGGCGCGCGAGCCGCGGCTGAGGTGGGTGCCTGTGGCGGGCCAAGAGGAGGCAGCCGAGTAGAGATGGGCGTTCTCGTCGACGGCGTCTGGCACGACAAATGGTACGACACGCGCGGCAGCGGCGGCCGCTTCGTGCGCGCCGGGAGCAGCTTCCGCAACTGGATCACGGCAGACGGATCGGCGGGGCCGTCAGGCGAGGGCGGCTTCAAGGCGGCGCCGGGGCGCTACCATCTCTACGTTTCCCTCGCCTGCCCGTGGGCCTGCCGCACGCTGATCCTGCGCGCCCTCAAGGGCCTCGAGGCCATGATCGGCGTATCGGTGACGCACTGGCTGATGGCGGAAAACGGCTGGACCTTCGCACCGGGTGAGGGCGTGGCGCCGGACACGGTCAACCAAGTCTCCTACATCCACCAGCTCTACACGCGGGCCGATCCTCGTTACAGCGGGCGGGCTACCGTGCCCGTTCTCTGGGACAAGGAGCGGGGCACCATCGTCAACAACGAGTTGAGCGAAATCATCCGCATGTTCAACGCCGCCTTCGATGCGGTGGGCGCGGAGCCCGGCGACTACTACCCCGAGCCGCTGCGAGCCGAGATCGACGCGCTCAACGCGCGCATCTACGAGACCGTCAACAACGGCGTCTACAAGGCCGGCTTCGCTACCACCCAGGAGGCCTACGAAGCGGCGGTCGGTCCCCTGTTCGAGACGCTGGACTGGCTCGATGAGCGTCTGCGCGAACGGCGCTTTCTGCTGGGGCCCGAGCCGACGGAGGCCGACTGGCGCCTCTTCACCACGCTGGTGCGGTTCGACCCCGTCTATGTCGGGCACTTCAAGTGCAATGTCCGCCGGCTCACCGACTATCCCAACCTGTTCGCCTACACACGCGACCTCTATCAGTGGCCGCGGGTGCGCGAGACCGTGAACCTCACCCACATCAAGCGCCACTACTACATGAGCCACACGACCATCAATCCGACCCGCATCGTTCCGGTGGGCCCTACGATCGACTACGATGCGCCCCACGGCCGGGAGAGGCTGGGCGCCGCATTGCACGGCTGAGCCGGCAGGGGAGGTCGCGTGAGCTTCGTTCAAAGACTGATGACGCGTTGGAGCGCCAAGGGTCAGGAGGCCTTCCTAATGCCGAGAAAACCATGCAGGGCTGCTGGCGGAATGCGAGAAAGCCTCGAGAGTTCCAGACCGGGCATTGATGCCACGGCGCTGACGTCGGTGATCAAGGAGGCGGAGGAACTACGCCTGTACGCCCGTCCGGAAGTCTGGCTGACGCTGGAGGAGCGGGCTGAACTGGTCCGGCAGGGAACGGGCCGGGACGAACCACAAAGAGAAAGCGGGCTAAGCGGATAGATTTGATGCTTGCGACGGATAACCTTGGATTCTTGCCAGTTTGACCGGAGGCGCCGATGCTCACCCTCTACTTCGCGCCGGGCTCCAGCTCGATGGCGGCGCACATCGCCTTGCACGAGGTCGGCGCGCCGTTCGAGGCCAAGCCGCTCTCGTTCTCCCGGACGGAGACGCGCGGCCCGGAGTTCCTTGCGGTGAACCCTGAAGGCAAAGTCCCGACGCTCGTCATCGACGGACGCGCGCTCACCGAGGTCGCCGCCATTCTGTACTATCTGGCCAAGCGCTTTCCGGCCGCCGGGCTCCTGCCGGCCAATGACCTCGAAGCCGACGCCCAGGCAATCTCCTGGATGTCGTTCATCGCCGCCACCCTCCATCCCGCACGCCGGCGCGGCATCGAGCGTGCGCGCAAGGTCTATGCCATCGCCGACCAACGGCTGGGCAAGCGAAGCTGGGCGATTGGCGAGTATTCAATCGCCGACATCCATCTGTTTCGCTTGTACTGGCGCTTCTTCAACTCCCTCCACCCGGCCCCCGGCGAGTTTCCCAACCTTGACGCGCACTACCAGCGCATGATGGAGCGTCCGGCGGTGCGAAAGACATGTGAGATTGAGGCAGCAATAGGCTACGAGCTGCCGGCGTAGGGAGTTGCCAAACGTCCGCTTCCCATTGCGGAAATTGAGCGCGTCAAACTCCGGCAGGTTCTGGGAGGAGTCCGGACTTTGTTGTGCTCGGCTACAGATTTGCCGGATGTTCCCTTTCTGACACGCCTATTGCTTTCCGGCCTCATTGAAAGACTGCTACCGGCGACCTACGTAACAGGCATCCCTCGCAGTACTGCGCGTGCGAGCCCATTTCCGGGAAGTGCGCGCGGCTGCGAGCAGCAATGGAGGGTCAGATGGCAAGAACGTCAGCCAGAAGCTCAGATGGCCCGCTGGCAAGCACCGCGACTGTCCTGAATGTCCAGGGTGTGCCCAGAAGCATGCCATTCAAATTCGTCCCCGGCTTCTTGTACATTCTGGTTCTCTACATAGCCGGCAGGTTCATCTTCTCGGATCCCCGAGCGATCTTGCTGCAATGGGGTGGGTACCAGCTGACGTGGGTCGAGGTGCTCATGGTCGGCGCGGCCATGATGGCGATGGCCGAGCAGTTGCGAGTCTCCCATCCGGGCATCGATAACACCGTCGAGGCCATTCTGATGGCTGCAATCGCAGGTCTCCAGGTGCTCCTGTTCGCGCTGGGGGCAGCGGGCGTCAGACCACTCGCTATCTTCAACAACACCGAGTTTCTCATGCTGACTCTGATCAGCATGACACAGGCGGTCGTTGCAATCTTGATCAACGCCAGGACGTTGCGCCGGACGATCGGCGTCGGCGACCACAACTAGCGTGCCGCCACCCGGCGCACCCGCTGCGCCTCGGCAAAGGTGTAAAATGCACTGCGCCGGCGCGACCCATGCGCCGGCCTTTTGTTGTCAGCGCGGAACGACGCGAAGCCGAACGCACCCCAGTCCCGTCTGGCCACCTCGTAACTCGCGTCTCTCCGCTGAGCCGCGAGGACAGTGCCTAACGCTTCCTAAGCTCTGCGGTTTGTCGGTCAGGATGGCGATGTAAAGCAGCTCGGTCCCCCACGTGCCCAGCAGGCGCGCTTAGTTCAATAGATGCAGCCCGTACCTGCGGGAGCTTGCATCCGAGCACCGCCTCCAACCTGTCAAGTTGGTCGGCGGCCAAGAGCCCGCCCGCGATGTTCGTGGAATGGTTTCATCTTTCAAGGCGTTATGGACGACTTCCGCATCTGCAACCGTGCCCTCTCCCCGACCGAAGTCAAGCAACTCGTCCAACTCGGCACCGTCATCATCCGCCCATGAGTCGAGCTAGCTCGTTGGCACCGCTCCTACCGGCTCTGGAGGTGTCGTGACTTGGACTTGAGAAGGTTAGCGAGCAGGCCGTAGAAAAATTCCTCGCCTGGGTAGCCGACAATCCGCCCGATCTCGCGTCCTTCGTCTGCCAGAACAAATGTCGGCGTTACGGTTATCGACCGTTCAAGCAATACGCCGACGTGCGCCTGATCCCGAATGTGAGACCGGCGCAGTGGCGCCGCCTGCCCTTCGGCCGTGAGCGAATATGCTGGACCGATTTCGGCGTGCCAACGTCGGCACCAAGGACAGTTAGGCTCCTCGAACATCACAAGCTCGGCCGCACGCAGGCTGCCACCTTGCGCTACGAGAGCGCCCGCCAGCACCAACACGGCGAAAGTTATCTTGTGCACGACGTAGATCGTTTGTAGCAGCGCGGAAAACGCGCGCCCGTGCACTACTAGTAGTACTTCGGGACCAAACTGTTCAAGCTACGCCACCAGACATGCAGACTACCGCAACAACCATCAACACCACCAACCACTACGCGCAACATCCGTGATGCGCTTCACGTGCAAAAGCCGTGTGCTCGCCATCCAGAATTTGTGACCCGCGATCAGCGTGGTCTCCCGTATGCGCCGAGGATGCGCTCGCTCCCCCACCAAATTAGCGTGTTCCCGATTGCGGTAGCCACGCCAAGGACCACCCACCCATAGGGTCCGAGCGGCAGGACGCCGGCAGCGTAGGCGACTACGAGCGCCGCCATCACCATGAAGAACGGGCCTGTAAAGCGGCAGTGGGTGCGATCGCAGCGCCGTGCGTTCAGCAGGCACGCTACTCCCATCCAAATCAGCATACCCGTCCAGATCACTGCTCGAAGTGTCGGCTCCGCAAATGAAGCTGCGAGCATTGCGGCGGCTGGTATGCCCCATAAAGCGGCAAGCATCCCCCAATTGCCCGCCCAATCTGCAGATCGATCATCAACACAGTTGCTATTTTCCTCAGCCATGAGAGTCACCGTCACGGCAGGAGGCTGGTTCACCGCCCGCGCGTTCCTCCTGGATGGGCGGACACGGCACGGACCCGTGGGAGCAAAACACGCAACAATCCCCCTGCTTAGGCCGGAGTGTCTTGCCACAGCCCTTGCAAGGATAGAAACCGACGCATGCATCGGTCGGCATGGTCTCGGTTGCTGAATGTCCACAGTGCGGGCAGGTGATCGTCGAATTCAGTTCGACCGGTGTCGTTTCCATAGCGCATAGACCGTGATGGTTGCGAAGATTGCCAGAGCGGGAAGCAGAACGAAATCGAGCAGACCGACCAATGCAGAGAGCCCCAGCGCTCCAAGAAGAATGACGAGAGCGGGTGTGAAGCAGCATACGGCAGCGATCACGGTCCCGATCATCCCAACAGCGAGAAGTCGGTTGGTAGGCATCACAAGCTATCGCCTCAGAGACAAGAGGTATCGTGTCATCTGGGGCCCATAGTGAGCTACAACGAGTGCAGCGAGCACGATCACGGTCGCGAGAGCGAGAACGAAAAAGGCTCGTCGCGGCGGCCGTCGCTGAAGCACTACCACCCAGCCGTTCCACGTAGAATCTTGAGACCATCATTGCCATGACCGTCGACGTGGCAAGCGGCGCGCGCTTTGCCTTCCGGGCATCGCAACGCCTTGATTGCGATCTCGTTAGCCGCCACAGTATGCTGAGCCATGCTTCCCTCGCATAGGCCGCGTGATGACCTTCAAGTTCGACCTTTTCATTACGCGCTCGTCACGCGGGAGCGGTGACTTGGAGTGAGCTTGGATGAGATGAAGTGGTTCTTCTTGAGACTTAGGAGTCGCACCTAATGCCTAGAAAAACCAAGACACTATCTGGTTCAGATAGTGTCGAGTCGTCGCGCCGCAACTCCGGGCCCTCCTATTGGCTGTTCAAGACGGAAGCAGATACGCACTCCTGGGAGATGCAGAAGGCGCGCGGCAAGAAGGGTGAGCCGTGGGACGGCGTTCGCAACTTTGTCGCGCGCAACAACATGAAGGCGATGCGCCTGGGCGATCTCGGGTTCTTCTATCACACGGGCGATGACAAAGAGATCGTCGGCATCGTCGAGGTGTGCGCAACCGCCCATCCCGACGCCAAGGATGACACGGGCATCTGGAAGTGCGTCGATGTGCGCGCCGTCTGCGATGTGCCCCAGCCGGTGACCCTGGCGGCAGCGAAGGCCAATCCGAAGCTTGCCAACATGGCGCTGGTGCGTACCGCGCGGCTCTCGGTCCAGCCGGTGACGCCCGATGAATGGCAAGAGGTGTGCCGCATGGGCGGCCTCGATGCCAGGAAGATTACCGCCCAGTGAACGAACCGCCGCACCACGGCTCCATCGCCTGCGATGTGCTGGTGGCGGGCTCCGGGGCAGCCGGCTTTGCCGCTGCGCTCACCGCCCGCCTGCACGGGCTCGATGTCGTCATGGTGGAGAAGGAGCCGCTGTTTGGCGGCACGACCGCATATTCGGCCGGCGTGGTCTGGATTCCCCTGAACCATCACCAGGAAGCCGCGGGCATTGCCGAGCGGCGGGACGACGCGCTCACCTATCTCACGGCCCACGTCGGCAACCGGCTCGATCGCGCCAAGGCCGAGGCGTTCGTCGATCATGCGGCGGTCATGCTGGACGTCTTCGAGCGGGAAGGCTTCGTCTCCTACGAGCTGGCCGCCACTTGGGCCGACTATCACCCCGACGAGCCGGGCGCCTCGCAGGGCGGCCGCTCACTTGTTCCCAACGAGTACGACGGCCGCAAGCTGGGCCCCTGGTTCGAGAGATTGCGGCCGGCGCTCGCAACCATGATGCCGCTGGGCGGCATGATGGTGGGTCGCAACGACCTGCCCCATGTCTTCCGCATGACGCAGTCGGCCAAATCGGCGCTGCACGTCGCCCGCATGGTGGCACGCCATGCCCGCGACCGACTGAGCCATAGCCGCGGCACGCGCCTCGTCAACGGCAACGCCCTGATCGCGCGGCTGGCCGTGAGCGCGTTCGCGCGCGGCATCCCCCTGTGGCTGTCCTCGCCCATGGTCGCGCTGGTGAGCGATGCGGGCCGCATTGCCGGCGCGATCGTCGAGCGGGAGGGCGCACGCGTCCGGGTCGAGGCACGACGCGGCGTGGTGCTGGCGTGCGGCGGCTTCCCCGCGAACGACGCCCTCAAGCGCCAAGTCTATGCGCATCTCGCCGCCGGCAAGAACCACATCCAGCTGCCGCCGCCCGGGAATACCGGCGACGGCCTGCGGCTGGCGCAATCGGCCGGCGGCCGCTTCTACGACGAGGTGCACCAGCCGGCCGCCTGGACCCCGGTGTCGCTGGTGCCACAGCCGGACGGCTCCACCATTCCATTCCCGCATTTCTTCGAGCGCGGCAAACCTGGCTACATCAGCGTCGATCGACGCGGCAGACGCTTCGTCAATGAGGCCAGGTCCTACCATGTATTCGTCCCGGCGATGATCGAGACCTGTCGCAATGATCCTGTTGTCGAGGCCTGGATCGTTTGCGATCATCGCGCGATCCGCCGCTTCGGGCTCGGAGCGCTGGGACCGGCACCGATGCGCGTCGCGCCGTTCCTCAGGTCCAGCTACATCAGGCGCGGCGACACCATCCGAGACCTTGCGCGTGCCTGCGGCATCGATGCGGAGGGCCTCGATTGCACCGTTGCGGCCTTCAACGCGCCGGCGCGCTGCGGCGAGGACCCCGAGTTCCAGCGCGGCTCGGACGCTTATCAGCGCTTCAATGGTGCGCCCGGGCATGCGCCAAATCCGTGCATCGCACCGCTGGAGACGCCGCCGTTCTATGCCGTGCGCGTGGTGCCGGGTGAGCTCGGCACTTTCGCCGGCATCGCCACCAACGCTCACGCGCAGGTCGTTGGCAGCGACGGCCAGCCCATCGCCGGTCTCTATGCGGTGGGCAACGATGCGGCGAGCGTGATGGGCGGGACATATCCGGCAGCCGGCATCACCATCGGGCCAGCCATGACCTTCGGCTACATCGCCGCGCGGCACGTGGCAGGGCTGTTAGACCCGGTAGCGACTAAAGTCGGATAAGTGTCGCCGAAAGCGTGTCCATCGGGTGACTTTGGCGCAAGAAATTCACCAAACCCCCAGCCGCGGCGCTTTTACACAGCGTCGCTGACGGTCCTTGTTCAGCATACTTTCACACTGGATATGTGATTCTCGACCACGGGTGCACGACCCATCCAAGCCTGGTAACGGCGACAGGGGTCGGCGGGGGAGTGGAACGCGAGAGAGACGAGACGCGTTTCTCTGCCAATGATTGAGGCCCAGGAAGGGCGTCAAAGGATGATCATGAGGCAGGCAAAATGCAGACGCTCAACCAGACCGACAGTTTTTGGTCGGATAGCTATCGCGGCCACAGCATCGCCACGCTGAACCATGGCAGTGGCTGGCTGGTCTATCTGGATCACGTCCTTCAGCACAACAAGCTGTTTGTCACGGCGGAAGCCGCCGTGACATGGCTGAGGCGCCAGATCGATCGATCAGCACTCCGCGGCGCGTAGTCGACGGACAGGTATCGCCGGACGGGCCTGGCTAGCGGGCCATCGCCTGCCGGATCATACCCACGACCGCCGTGAGGATGCCGCCGCTGGCGCCGCCGGCGATGATCTGGCCGATGATGCTGCCGATATCCAAGCCGCCGGACCGCGCGCTCGCGAGCCCTAGCAACCCGCTGAGGATCTGACCGCCGAGGCCGCCGCCAATTGCGCCCGCGATGGTGTTGCCGACCGGCCCGAGATCGACGTTCTTGGCCATGTTGCCCGCGAGATTGCCACCAGCTGCACCGCTCAGCAGCTGGATGATGAGGGTGACGATTTCCATGGGGATCGCTCCGTTCCTTTGCTGCACCGGTGGCGGCTGGAGCCGCCCCGGTCCACCGGTCTATCAATCAGCAAACGTGGTTTTCGCAGGATCGGGGAACACCCGCAGGCGGGCCAGGCGGATGCCTGAGGTCACGTGGGCAAATACCGTAGGCGGCTGCGCTACCGGCCCGTGAACCGCCCCTTGCGGCGCTCGGTGAAGGAGCGCACACCCTCCGCCGCATCCTCGGTCGCCATCAGCTTCGACTGCTGCGCACTGAACTCGCGGATGGCGGCGTGGGGCCCTTGGTCCACCGAGATGCGCGAGGAAGCGAGTGATGCGCGCACGGCCAGCGGCGCCTGCTCCGCGATCGTGCGGGCGATCTCCAAAGCGCGCTCCTTTTGGCGTCCGGCCGGCACCACCTCCTGCACGAAGCCGAGCCGCAGCGCCTCGGCCGCGCCAAACTCGTCGCCGGTCAGGAGATAGCGCTGGGCGTTGCCCCAGCCGGCGCGCTCCACCATGCGTATGGTGGCGCCGCCCGCAGGCATGATGCCGCGCTTCACCTCGATCTGGGCGAAGCGGCAGTCGTCGGCGGCGATGACGATGTCGGCGGCCAGCATCAGCTCGATGCCGAGCGTGAAGCAGATGCCCTGCACGGCGCACACGAGCGGTTTGGTGCGAAGCGGCGGCCGCAGCGACAAAGGATCGACGGTGCCGACGGGATAAACCGGGCCGCGCTCCCGCATGACGGGCGCGACCTTGTCCAGCTCCAGGCCGGCGGTGAAGTTGGCGCCGTGGGCAAACAGCAGGCCAACCCATGCCTCCTCGTCGCGCTGGAAGGCAGTGAACGCCTCCGCCATCTCGGTGAGCATCTTGGGAGAGAAGCCGTTGAGCTTCCTCGGCCGGTCGATGCCGATCAGGAACACGCGATCAAGCCGCTCGGTGGTGATCCGGCCGTCGGGGTGGGCGGTCTCCGCGCTCGTCATGCAATGCTCCAATGTCGTAGGTTGGGTTAGCGCGGCCATCGATGTTGAAGTTGTGTCGCGACGCCGATCCGCGCGTAACCCAACATTGCATCCTCAAAGTTGTACGGGAAGAGTTGGGTTACGCGCGGTTCGACGTCTCGATATTGCCTCGACCGCGGTGGCCGCGCTAACCCAACCTACGATGGCGCGGCCCATGCGAGAAGCCCAGTTCATCCGCTCCAACACCAGGCTGCTGACCGTGCCGCTGGTGCCGGAGATCCGCTTGCATCTTGCCGAGGAGTCGATGCCGATCTGGCAGAAGACCGAGGAGGAGCTGGGCCAGATGAATGTGCCGCCGCCCTACTGGGCCTTCGCCTGGGCCGGCGGGCAGGCGCTGGCGCGCTATGTGCTGGACAATGGCACCCTCGTCGCAGGGCACGCGGTGCTGGACGTCGGTGCCGGCTCGGGCCTCACAGCGATCGCTGCGATGAAGGCCGGCGCGGCATCCGCGTTGGCCGCCGACATCGACAGGTACGCGCTGGTGGCGATTGCGCTCAATGCCGCAGCTAATGGCGTTACGATCGAGACGACGGCCGCCGATCCCCTCATCGTTGCGCCCGGCGCATTCGGCATGATCCTCGTCGGCGACATGTTTTACGAGCGGCCCTTGGCCGAACGGGCTCTCGCCTTCGTCGAGGAGGCGCGCGATCGGGGTGCGGAGGTCCTCGTCGGCGATCCGCGCCGCAGCTACTTTCCCAAGGAGCGCTTCAGGCAGGTTGCCGAGTATTGCGTCCCGGTGACGCGCGACCTGGAAGACATGGAGATCAAGCACACCGCCGTGTGGCGGCTCACCTGACACGGGCCTGTTCCATCGACGGCCGTCTGCTAGGATTGCAGCCATTCGACCAGGGAGATCTGGCAT
The DNA here is from genome assembly GCA_963827545.1 of uncultured Alphaproteobacteria bacterium. Lineage (GTDB taxonomy): Bacteria > Pseudomonadota > Alphaproteobacteria > Rhizobiales > Hyphomicrobiaceae > AWTP1-13. The sequence continues at coordinate 6,706 of CAWHBI010000025.1, read as the reverse complement.
GAGCTTTGGCAACCTCAACTACTGGCCCATTCTGATCGCAGCCATCGCCGGCTTCGTTTTCGGCGCGCTCTGGTACGGCTCGCTCAGCAAGCAATGGATGGCCGCGCGCGGCATCTCGGCAGCCGACATGGAGAAAGCCAAGGCCGAGACGGGCACAATCCCGGTGCCCTACATCATCGCCTTCGTGGCCATGCTCGTCATGGCCTGGATGTTCGCCGGCGTGCTGCTGCATCTGGCCCGCGGCGGCATGACGATGTCGATCCGGGCCGGCGTGATCTCGGGATTCTTCCTTTGGCTCGGCTTCGTGATCACCACCATGGCCGTCAACCACGCCTTCCAGGGTGCCAAGCGCTCACTCACCCTGATCGACGGCGGGCACTGGCTGGGCGTGCTGCTGATCCAGGGCGCGATCCTCGGCTGGTGGGGCGTGTAGCTGAGCGCCCCAGCGGCCATGGCGGAACCTCAGTGCCTGCCCAACGTTTCTTCAGTTGGTCGCAGCTGCCAGTGAGCAAGGCGGATGTCTGTTGCAGAGGCGCGTCAGGGCACGATCCCCGCCATGCGCATCGGCGCCATTGCCGAAACCGACATTCCGGCGCGCCTGGACCGGCTGCCGTGGGGACGGTTTCACACGCTGGTCGTCCTGGCGCTCGGCATCACCTGGATCCTCGATGGCTTGGAAGTGACGCTCGCCGGTGCGGTCGCGGGGGCCCTGAAGACGAGCCCCGTCCTGCAGTTCAGCAACACCGACGTCGGCTTCGTGGCCAGCGCCTACCTGGCCGGCGCGGTACTGGGTGCTCTCTTCTTCGGCTGGCTGACGGATCGCCTGGGCCGGAAAAAGCTCTTCTTCATTACGCTGGCCGTCTACCTCGTCGCTACCGCGGCCACGGCTTTCACCTGGAACCTGTGGACCTTTGCGCTCTGCCGCTTTCTCACTGGGGCGGGGATCGGCGGCGAGTACGCGGCGATCAATTCGACCATCCAGGAACTGATTCCGGCGCGCGTGCGCGGCTGGACCGATCTTGTGATCAACGGCAGCTTCTGGGTCGGCGCGGCCGTCGGTGCGGCGGGATCGATCGTGCTCCTGGATCCAGCGCTGCTGCCGGCCGACATCGGCTGGCGCGCGGCGTTCGCGATCGGAGCGGTGTTGAGCCTCGTCATCCTGCTGATGCGCATGTGGCTTCCCGAAAGCCCGCGCTGGCTCATCACGCATGGCCGCGCCGAGGAGGCCGAGGCCATTGTTGCCAGTATCGAGGCACGGTTCCGGCGAGACGGACACCAGCTCGCTGACGGCCCGTTTCCCAAGATACGCTTGCGCGCCCGCAGCCACACGCCGCTCAAAGAGGTGGCCGCGACGCTGTTCAAGGCGCAGCGCCAGCGCACGTTCGTCGGGCTCACCCTCATGGGCGCGCAGGCATTCTTCTACAACGCCATCTTCTTCACCTACGCGCTCGTGCTGACGGACTTCTATGGCATCAGCGCCGAGCACGTGGGCTGGTACATTCTTCCGTTCGCGGCCGGCAATTTCCTGGGGCCCGTCTTCTTGGGGCGCCTGTTCGACACCATCGGCCGCCGGCCGATGCTCACCTTCACCTATGCGATGTCCGGGCTGCTGCTGGCGGCCACCGGCTACCTGTTCGCGCAGGACCTGGTCTCGGCCGCGGCATTGACCGTCTGCTGGATGATCATCTTCTTCTTCGCCTCCGCCGCAGCCAGCGCCGCGTACCTGACCGTGAGCGAGACGTTTCCTCTCGAGATCCGCGCCCTTGCCATCGCCTTCTTCTACGCGGTTGGCACCGGAGTGGGCGGCATCGCCGGGCCCTGGTTGTTCGGCCTGCTGATCGAGACAGGCTCGCGCACCAGCGTCTTTGCCGGCTATCTGCTCGGCGCCGCGCTCATGCTCGGCGCTGCTGTGGTGGCAGCCCTGTGGAGCGTCGCCGCCGAGCGCCGGCCATTGGAGGACGTGAGCCGGCCGCTGGCACTGGAAGACTGACACTGCGGCCGGCCTTCTCGGCCAGAGCGGTCAGGGTGCTAGTTTGTTCTGAGTCCAACGGGCCAAGCGGGAGAAGCAGAGCGCGTCCCCGCAGATTTCGGGGGCGCCGGGATCGCTATGCGCACCGACGATGTGCCATCGTCCTACTAGCCAGGTATCTCGCCAGGTTTCAAGCATACGTGGTCCAAGTCCGGTAGTCCCATGGCCAAACCATTCAATGTTCTATGCAAACAGCGGTCACGTCCCCAAAAATAATGCCTCGGTGCCGGCCTTGCTACCTCTCCCTCCTTCTTCGCCCCAGTTACCGTTTTCTCCAAGTCGGCACTCTCCTTCAGCGCGGCCAATCTTATCTTCGCCAAATCGCCATAGTAGGTGTTGCCGTACCGGCGCATGAAGGCTTCCAGTTCCGGGATGCTTTGCGTATCCTTGGTCAGACGCCACGCTTCCGCAGCCTCACCAGATTGCTGTGCCGTAGCTTCAAATGCAGGTGCTGACCCACCTTGGTTCCACCCCAGTGTCGCCGCTTGCACCCGCTGTGCCCGCGGCGGATGACTGGGTGTCTCAGAGAGCCCTTGAAAGGCCGCCTGCGTCTGCTCCAGAGTGGCGTTCATCCGCCGCAGGATGAAACCAGCCTGGTAGTCGGCCTCCAGTTCGAATTCGTGATCCCGTCCGGGGATGATCGTGTGCATGCGAATATGGTGCCCCACCTCGTGGGCCAGAATCGCCACCATTGACCAGTAGTTGTTGTCCTTCCTGGCGATCCGCTGCAAGAACTCGGCGTTGTAGAAGATCAGCCGCTCCTCCTTGTCGGCCGTCTTCTCAACGAAGGCCTCGGCGTAGGGGGTATCAGCGCTCGCCCGCACAGCGATTCTGTCCTCCATGCCGGCAAGCCCTGAGGCTGCCAAGATGTGCTTGAAGATGGCCTGCGCCTCAGCGTCAGACTGGAAACTGCGCCGGATGGGTGAAGAAGTCCCGTGGAAGGCCCTCAGCCCTTGGGCCTCGTGCTCGCGCGTGAGCTGCGCGGGTGCTGGTGGTGACGCGCCCAGCACTGCAATGATCAAAGCGACCGCAACCAGTCCGAACCGCCGCATGTCAACACACCCCCATTGCACCCTACCTCTGATTAATCGTGAAGCCCACCCCGAATTTATACTACGGCGCCAGCGGGCTGTTCCACTTTACCGGCGGATCACGAGGCGGCGGCTGGCCAGCCATGTGTGCCCGCATTCTAGCATGCCAGCGCCGGGCCGCCTCCTTGCATCGGCGTAGTCGCCCTGCTGGCCAAGACAGTGCCACCCGAGGTCAATACAGCGAGGAATTCTTCAAGATCGCTCGTTCTCCGGGCCGGAGGCGATCCCTATACCTGGGTGTTTCACCAAATGGACTGCCAACCTTCCATATCGGACAGGCTCTGCCTGCCCGCACCGTTGCGCTTCTTGACGTGTTCAGGGTGCCCAACCGAGTGTCCGCACCGTATTGCACGTGCTCACAGCCGTTTATGGCACGGGGTCACCGTGGTTGCCTGAGCCGAGGTCCGGCAGGTCACTGGCCGCCGCGTCACGCGCTGGTGCCTTGTATGCGCTGACGGCGAAAATCGGCGCTTCCAACCAGCCAAATAAGCGGCCAAGAATTCCGAGCATCGGCTCACCCCGCCCCAGAGAAGGTTTCGAACAATGGCACCTATAGAACGGATCGGCCCGTCGAGTTTGTCGCCGACGCGCAGCCGATCTGTCATCCACAACGGCATCGTCACCACCGTTGCGACGTCAAGTACGGAAGTGCCGTCGTTGCATGATCAGGCGCGAGACGCCTTGTCGGCCACCGATCGCCAGTTGCAGGAGGCGGGGACGGACAAATCCCGCATCCTTATGGTGATGATCTACGTTACAGACATCTCCAAGAAACCGGAGTTCAATCGCGCGTGGGACGAGTGGGTCGATCGCGAGAACCTACCCTTGCGAGCTTGCGTTGGTGCGTCCTTGGAGCATGACGACTTGGTCGAGTTGGTGGTCACGGCTTCGAAAGATGCGTAGCCCGCCGAGAGCAAGATTCACGTTCCGTGATCGAAGCGAAGCGCTTCGATCAGAAACGATCTTGCTCTCGAGTTGCAGAACGAGAGGACCTTGCGTGATCAGTACGCCCTGACACCCGCGCGCGGGTCGCTGCAGGGTACGAGTGACGTTCCGCTGCGACCACCACCGGAGGCGTCCCAGCACATGCCACCCCCTTTGGGCTTCTCGGCCTCCTTGCGCGGTGCGCGCGGCGTTCCTTCCGTGGTCTTGCGCTTGGCAGGGCGCTCGGGCGCGGCCTTGGCGACGCACCTATCGTTCACCTCGATCTGGCCCTCGCCGCAGACGAGTGGGCAGACCCGACCCCTCTGGCCCTTGACGGCGTCCAGTGCAGCCAGCGTCGGCTGGTCGGCCGGGGGCAGGCTCAGGTTGGCAAGCCGGGCGAACTGCTCGAGCGCCCCTTTGGCGTTGCCGCCCCACGTGCCATCTATACCGCCCGGGTCGCAGCCCACGCGGCGAAGCTCGGTCTGCAGGGCCCGCGCCAGGTCGGGCGTATCACGGGCGCCAGCGGGCGGCTGGCCGAGGGGCGGCAGACTCGCACCCTGCTTGAGCTCGTCGATCATCACGCGCGCCAGCCCCGCGAACGCTCCGTTCGGGTAGCGATCGACATAGGTCTGCAGAACGGTCGGCGACTTGCTCCCCTTCACCGAGTTCCAGAAAGAGATCTCCATCTCCTTGTCGTAGTTGGGCGCCACGGTCGCGGGCGGCGGCAGCACGGCGGCAGGAGGCGGGACGAAGACGGCCGGGGTTTGCACACTGTCGAGCTTGAGGAACACCTGCCCCGTGAGGGAGGTGTGCTCCCACGGAACCTGCTTGCCGTCCGTGGCCCTGAGCACGTCGTTTCGCACCGAGATCAGAACGCCGCTGATGTCCTTGCCCGATGCTTCCATGTGCCTCAAGAGCGCCTCGGCATAGGGCGAATTGCGGGCTGCTCCGTCCGTTGCGACGTTGCCCGGCTGGGTAGAGAAGCCGATCAGCGTGCCCACTCCCGTCTTCACTTCGGCCAGGCCCTGGCCGATCAGAGACGAGCGCGTGCCCATGGTGCGCGCAAGGTTGCGCGAAAGCGGATTGTCGCGGCAGGCGTCGAGCAGGATGATGCTCGTCTTGGCTTCCCGTTCCATCTGCTTGAGCACCAGGCCGAGCGCCATGCCCTCGAAATCCGCGTCGCCCTCGCTCGCGAGCCGGGCGTCGATCGGAACCAGATAGTTCTGGCCGCCGATCTGCACGCCATGGCCGGCGTAGAAGAAGAAGGCCAGGTCAGCCCCGGACAGCTTGACGCCGAACTGTCGGATCAGGCGCTCCATGGCGCGCTTGTCGAGGTCGCGTCCCTCGAACACCTCGAAGCCGAGACGTCTGAGCGCGGCCGCCACGTCGATGGCGTCGTTCTTGGGGTTCTTCAGCTCGGGCGTGTTCTGGTAGGTCGAGTTGCCGATCACCAAGGCGATGCGCTTCTCGGCCCGGGCTTCCGATACAAAGGAGATGGCAGCGAATACGCAAAGCAAGATCAGAAAGCGAAGCATGGCCCCCTCCATGGAGCGGTGCAATGCCTAATTATATCATGAACTTCCTAGCGCGCGACTGTGGCCCATTGTTGGCGGCAGCACGCCGCAGGGGCGGCTCAATCGGCTTTTAGGCTGCCCAGCCACGCCAGCGTTGGCCCTTTGCGCGCAGCGCACTATCGTTACGGGGCACCAGCGGAAGGGGAGCCTCATGGACCAGGAGACCGGCGATCGCCTCTCGATTCGCGCGCTCGTGGAGAACTGGGCGGTTTGGCGCGACGCCGGCGACTGGGAACGCTTCCGCACAGTGTGGCACGATGGCGGGCGCATGATGGCGACCTGGTTCCAGGGCACGGCGGACGAGTTCATCGCCGTGAGCCGCGCCGGCTTCGAGCGGGATGTCTCCATCCTGCATTTCCTGGGCGGTCATTCGGCCGACCTTGCAGGAAGCCGTGCCATCTCGCAGACCAAGATGACCATCTCGCAACGCGCCTATGTGCACGACGTGCTGGTCGACGTGGTGTGCACCGGGCGCTTCTACGACTTTCTGGAGAAGCGCGATGGGCGCTGGGGCATTGTGCTGCGCCAGCCAATCTACGAGAAGGACCGCATGGACCCGGTCGACCCGGCGGTGCGGCTGACCCTGGACAGGATCCTGCTGGAGCGCTTTCCCGAAGGCTATCGGCACCTGGCCTACCTGCAGACGCGGATCGGCTTCACGGTGAAGCCGGACATGCCGGGGCTCAAGGGTGCGGAGGTGCACGCGCTGTATGCCCTGGGGAAGGCGTGGTTGGAGGGGAAGGCGCTGTAGCTGGCGCTTGGCGCCCGAGCTTCGTCGGCACGTCATCTGCACGTCTGCAGCATGCATTCGCTGGCGAAGTACTCCTGCCACATGGCATTGCGGAAGAGGAACTGCGGATCGTAATGCCGCTTGCGCTCGATGAAGCGCGCGACGTTGGGGTAGGCCTTTTCCACCTGGTCGCGCCGCGCGTGCAGCCGGTAAGGCAGGTAGAAGCTGCCGCCGATGGCGATGACCCGATCGATCAGGGCCTCGGTGGTGCGCATCATGTCGACCTCGCTTTCGGGGCCCATCTCCTGGGAGAACGACATGACGGCGGCAATGCGGCGGGTCGGGGCAAACGACAGCA
>CAWHBI010000024.1:0-41655 GCA_963827545.1 uncultured Alphaproteobacteria bacterium | reverse complement strand
GACTGCCTGCCTCCGCGGGACGATACCAGCCCACAACATCCGTCGTGAACTCGAGCTTTGCGGGCCAGGCTGTGAGCACAGACCTTGCCGGCCCGGCCACGACAACCCAACTAGGAGACTGAGCGCACTGACCTACCTTTGACTACCCTGCCATCAACTCGCCGTTTTGTGCCGTCCAAAGGGGCGCGCCCCACCATTCACCACCCGGAACCAGCAAGACGCTCATGCAGAAGCGACTCGATCACATGGAGCCGGTCATCTCGGTCTCCAACCTCTCGAAGACGTATGCCTCCGGCTTCCAGGCCCTCAAACGCGTTGGCCTCGACATCCGTCGAGGGGAGATCTTCGCCCTGCTGGGGCCCAACGGCGCCGGCAAGACCACGCTGATCAACATCATCTGCGGCATCGTCAACCCGAGCGAAGGCACGGTCTCGGTGGGCGGTCACGACATCGTGGCGGACTACCGCGCCGCCCGCTCGCTGATCGGCCTGGTGCCGCAGGAGCTGACCACAGACGCCTTCGAGACCGTCTGGGCCACCACCAGCTTCAGTCGCGGGCTGTTCGGCAAGCCGAAGAATCCCGAGCACATCGAGAAGGTGCTGAAGGCTCTCTCGCTGTGGGACAAGAAGGACAGCATGATCATGACGCTGTCGGGCGGCATGAAGCGTCGCGTGCTGATCGCCAAGGCGCTGTCGCACGAGCCGCAGATCCTGTTCCTCGACGAGCCGACCGCCGGCGTCGACGTCGAGCTGCGCAAGGACATGTGGGGGGTGGTGCGCGCGCTGCGCCAATCCGGCGTGACCATCATCCTCACCACCCACTATATCCACGAGGCGGAGGAGATGGCCGACCGGATCGGGGTGATCAACAAGGGCGAGATCATCCTGGTGGAGGACAAGGCCCAGCTCATGCGCAAGCTCGGCAGAAAGCAACTGACGCTGCAGCTGCACGCCAGGCTCGATGCCGTTCCCGAAGCGCTCGCCGCGCACCGCCTGACGCTCGCAGCTGACGGCAGCGAGCTCGTGTACACCTACGACACGCAGGGCGAGCGCACCGGGATCACCGCGCTGCTGGCCGACCTCAATCGCGCCGGTGTCCGCTTCCGCGACCTCAATACCACGCAGAGCTCGCTGGAGGACATCTTCGTCGGCCTCGTGAGGCAAGGGCAATGAACATCCATGCGGTTCGCGCGATCTACGTTTTCGAAATGGCGCGCACGGGGCGCACGCTCATGCAGAGCATCGCCTCGCCCGTGATTTCCACCTCGCTCTACTTCGTGGTGTTCGGCGCGGCCATCGGCTCGCGCATCACCGAGATCGAAGGCGTGAGCTACGGCGCCTTCATCGTGCCGGGGCTGATCATGCTGATGCTGCTCACCCAGAGTGTGGCCAACGCCTCTTTCGGCATCTACTTCCCCAAGTTCGTTGGCACGATCTACGAGCTGCTGTCGGCGCCGATCTCCTATTTGGAGATCGTTCTCGGCTACGTGGGCGCGGCGGCGACCAAGTCGATCATTCTCGGGCTGATCGTGCTGGCCACGGCGGGGCTGTTCGTGCCGCTCCAGATCGCCCATCCGGTGTGGATGCTGGTGTTCCTGGTGCTGACCGCCGTGACGTTCAGCCTGTTCGGCTTCATCATCGGCATCTGGGCGGACGGGTTCGAGAAGCTGCAGGTGATCCCGCTGCTCATTCTCACGCCGCTGACCTTTCTGGGCGGCAGCTTCTACTCACTCAGCGTGCTGCCGCCGTTCTGGCAGACGGTGACGCTGTTCAACCCGATCGTGTATCTGATCAGCGGCTTCCGCTGGAGCTTCTATGGCATCGCCGACGTGAGCGTGGCGGTGAGCTTGGCCATGACCCTTCTGTTTCTGGCTCTATGCCTGACGGCCGTATGGTGGATTTTCAAGACCGGCTATCGGCTGAAGAACTAGCGGCGGCAGAACCCTGGACCCGAAGCGATCCTGCTCTACGGCTTGGTGGCGCTCCTTGGTTCGGATCCAAGGAGGGTGAACTGGAGAAAAATGGTCCGCTGCAGGAAGCGATTGAAGTTGTCATCCGAGATCAATGACACGATCGTCTCGCCGCGCGCTCCGCGATGCACGGCGATGCCCTCCATGTTGTCGATCTCGTAGCTCGAGTCTGCCTCGAGCAGGGTCTCCCCGGTCAGACGTGCGCCGGGCACGATTTCAGCGGGGAGAAGGCGGCGGATGCGCATGCTCACACCGGCGGTCCAGCGGAAATAGCGCTCGAGCACGAGCAGGCCCCCGTCCGGCAACCCGGCCGCGTCGGTGATGTTGAAGCCGTCGATGTCCTTCAGGTGGATGCGTTGCGGTTCACCGCGCACCCACACCCAGCCCGCATGATAGCCGCTGCCGCGGGTGAAGCGCTCGGCAAAGGCCACGACCGAGCCCTTCAGCGCGCCAGCCTGGATGACAGCCAGTGCCTCGATCCCCTGATTGGTTTGCATGCGCGTGGCTTCGCTCGGGAGCCGCAGGTAAGCGGAGGGCGCCCGGACCTCCCGGTCGCGGACCTCGAAACGTCCGACGCGATGCACGCGTTCGAAGCCGATCAGTATCGTCCCGCGTGCCAGCGTGCCATCGACGAGCGTGACGGCTTCCGCATCCTGCTCGCGCTTGTCGCTGAGAGGCCGGCCGCCGAGGGCAACAAGCGGGCCAATGCGGGCACGTGCAAAGCCGGTCGGCTGGCTGCCCTCGTAGGTGACGTCGGCGGTGAGCCAGGTGCCCCGATCCGAGATCGTCAGGAGGGATTTCCCGTCTGCGTCCATGACGAGGCCCGACCAGCCGCCGAAATGGTGTGACGGCGACGTCAGGGCCAGCCCGCCACGGAACTCGAGACCACCGAAGCGGCTGACGTCGGGGCGGCTGTGCTGGAAATGCGCGATGGGCCGTGCGCTGATCTGGATGGGCTGCGGACCCGCCGGAGCGCCGTTTGGTCCATCGTCCTGGGCGAGTGTGTGCCAGGATGCGGCAATACCCGCACTTGCTGCGAGGCCGCCCAGGAGCTTGCGACGTGTGGGGCCCCCCTTGCCAATTGTTCTGGTCATGATCGATCCGGTTGCTTGCCACCCTACCCACGGCGCTGACAATGCTGCGGCCGCCTCAGTGCAGCTTGCGGCGTGGGACGATGGGCCGCCCGGCCGGGGATGCGGGCGCACCTTCCTCGAACAGCTCCACGAGCTTGTCGGTCATGGCGCCCGCCAGTTCAGCCGGGTCGGTTATGGTGACGGCACGACGGTAATAGCGAGTGACGTCGTGGCCGATGCCGATGGCGATCAGCTCGACCGGCGAGCGCGTCTCGATTTCCTCGATCACCTGACGCAGATGCTGCTCCAGATAGCTGCCGGTGTTGACGGACAGGGTGGAGTCGTCGACCGGCGCACCGTCCGAGATCATCATGAGAATGCGGCGGCGCTCCGATCGTCCCAGCAGCCGCCGATGCGCCCAGGCGAGAGCCTCGCCGTCGATGTTCTCCTTTAGAAGTCCCTCGCGCATCATCAGGGCCAGCGATCGCTTGGCGCGGCGCCAGGGTGAGTCCGCCGGCTTGTAGATGATGTGCCGCAGGTCGTTGAGACGCCCGGGGTTGGGCGGCTTGCCCGCTGCGAGCCACGCCTCGCGCGCCTGACCGCCCTTCCACGCCTTCGTGGTGAAGCCCAGGATCTCGACCTTTACCCCGCAGCGCTCGAGCGTGCGCGCCAGGATGTCGGCGCAACACGCAGCCACCATGATGGGTCGCCCGCGCATGCTGCCCGAGTTGTCGAGCAGGAGGGTGACGACCGTGTCGCGGAAGGTGGCATCCCGCTCGTGCTTGAAGGAAAGGGCATGCAGCGGGTCGATGACGACGCGCGTCAGCCGCGCGGTGTCCAGGATGCCCTCCTCGAGGTCGAAGTCCCAGGCACGGTTCTGCTGCGCCATGAGCTTGCGCTGCAGCTTGTTGGCCAGCCGCCCAACGGCACTCTGCAGGTGGCGCAGCTCCTTGTCGAGAAAGGACCGCAGCCGCTCCAGCTCGTCCGCCGTCGACAGGTTCTCTGCCGCGATCTCCTCGTCGTGGTTGCGGCTGAAGACCTTGTATCCAAAGGCCTCAGGGTTATCGAGCACGTTGAAGTTGGGCCGCCAGGGCTCGCGCGCGTCGGCCATCTCGTCGCTGTCGGCGTCGGCATCGAACTGGTCGGCGTCGGCGTCCTCCGCGGCGTCGACCGGCTCGCCCTCCTCGCCTTCGCCGCGCTCGTCCTCGCTGGCCTGGTCCTGTGCGTCCTGGCCTTCCTGCTGGTCCTGGGCCTGCTGCTCGCTTTCCGACTGCTCCTGCTCCTCGTCGCCCTCCTCGCGCTCGCCCTCCGAAAGCTCCTCGGAGAGGTCGAGCGTCTTGAGCATGGCGCGCAGCAGCCGGCCGAAGGAGGCCTGGTCGTCGGCAACCTTGTCCAAATTCGCAAGCGTGCGACCCGCGCGCTCCTCGATCCACGGCCGCCACAGCTCGACCATCGCCCTGGCCGTTTGCGGCGGCGCGGCACCTGTCAGCCGCTCGCGCACGATGAGCGACAGTGCGTCCTCGAGCGGCGCGTCGGCTCGCTCTGTGATTTCCGCATACCGGCCATGGCCATACTGGTCCTCGACCCGGGCCGCCAGGTTGGCAGCCATGCCGGGCATGCGATTGGCGCCGAGTGCCTCGATGCGGGCCCGCTCGACGGCCTCGAACACGGCCTTGGCCGGGCCTGCCTTGGGCGCCAGCCGGGCATGCAGCTTGGCGTCGTGGCAGGCAGCCGTCAGTGCCAGGCTGTCGGCCCACCCGCGGATCACTGCAACCTCGCGAAGGGAGGGAACGCGCGATGGCTCGGGCAGCTGCACGGTCTTGCCGTCGAGCTCGGGCTTGCCCGGCGCGTAGTTCACCTGGATCTCGGCGTCGCCGGCAATGGCGCGCACAGCAAGTCCCAGCACCCGCTTGAAGGGCTCGGCCGGCGCCTCCTTGCGGCTCGGGCCTGTCGCCATCGGAGGTGCCTCAGCTGAGTGCCACGTTGGCGGCGCTCTCGGGCAATTCCTCGCCAAGACAGCGCTGATAGAACTCCGCCACCAGCGGCCGTTCCAGCTCGTCGCACTTGTTGAGGAAGGTCATGCGGAAAGCGAAGCCGATGTCGTTGAAGATCTCCGCATTCTCCGCCCACGTCAGCACCGTGCGCGGACTCATCACCGTGGAGAGATCGCCGTTTATGAAGGCGTTGCGCGTCAGATCGGCAACGCGCACCATGTTGGAGACGATCTTGCGCTTGGCTTCGCTTTTGCTGAAGCTCTTCGCCTTGGCGAGCACGATGCGGGTCTCGTCGTCGTGCGGCAGGTAGTTGAGCGTCGCCACGATCGACCAGCGGTCCATCTGCCCTTGATTGAGCTGCTGGGTGCCGTGGTAGAGGCCCGAGGTGTCGCCGAGCCCGACCGTGTTGGTGGTCGAGAACAGCCTGAACGCCGGGTGCGGTCTGATCACCTTCGACTGATCCAGCAGCGTGAGCCGGCCCGATTGCTCGAGCACGCGCTGAATGACGAACATCACATCCGGCCGGCCGGCGTCGTACTCATCGAAGCACAGAGCGGTATTGGTCTGCAGGCAGTAGGGCAGCATGCCCTCCTTGAATTCCGTGACCTGCTTGCCGTCCTTCAGGACAATCGCGTCCTTGCCGATCAGGTCGACGCGGCTCACGTGACTGTCGAGGTTGATGCGCACGCAGGGCCAGTTGAGCCGGGCTGCAACCTGCTCGACATGCGTCGACTTGCCGGTGCCGTGATAGCCCTGGATCATCACCCGACGGTTGTGCTTGAAGCCCGCCAGGATCGCCAGCGTCACTTCCTTGTTGAACACATAGTCGGTATCGAGGTCGGGCACGTAGTCCGTGGCCTTGGAATAGGCAGGCGCCTGCAGGTCGGTGTCGATACCGAACAGCTGGCGCACGGACACCTTCATGTCCGGCATGCCGGGAATCCCGGCTTGGGCTTGGGCGGGCATGTCGCTTCGTTTCCGGATGTTGTGTCAGATGCTGGCGGGGAAGGCTGCGCCGGATCGGCCAAGTGTCGTTCCGTCTTTGCGGCCGACCTCAGACGAGCCCAGCCTGCTTGAGATAGTTATAAGCTTGGATGATTTCACGCAACTTGTTCTCGGATCTCTTGTCGCCGCCGTTGGCATCGGGGTGATGGCGCTTCACCAATTCCTTGAATTGGGCCTTTATCTGGACGCGATCGGCGCCTTCCGGGAGGTCGAGTGCCTCCAGCGATTTCAATTCCAGGGGTTTCAGCCGGCGGCTGGAACCGTCGCCGTTGCGCCGTGCGCGCGCGGCGAAGAATGCGTGCGGGTCTTCAAAACCACGGCCAAACCCGTCCCTGTAGCCGCGCGGTGTGCGCTCTCCGGGGTTCGAGCCGGTTTTCCAGGTCGGCCGATGGCCGATGACGGCGTCCTTTTGGAACGCTTCCACAGCGGCAGTGCTCCAACCTTCGAAGTAGTTGTAGGAGGCGTTGAATTGACGCACGTGATCGAGGCAGAGCCAATAGTATTCGCCCTCCCGTCCGCGCCCCTTGGGTGCACGATGAAGGCCTGCGCTCTGGCAGCCCTTCCATTGGCACACGGGCGCATTCGGGCGCGGCGCCGTTTCCTCGGCGGGCTTGACGCGCACGCTGTCGAAGTATTTTAAATCCAGCTTCATTGTTTCCAAGTATGGGCGCAAGCCGTCTCGCGCACAAGGACCGGCGCGCTGCCGTCACCCTTCGCGTTGCGTGCCTGCCATGATCGCCATACAGCTTGACACAGAGCGACTGAGAGGTCCGTTAATGTCGGTGGAAGCGAGCATCCGTGAGAAACTGACACAGGCGCTGCAACCTACGCGCCTCGATGTGATCAACGAATCGCATCTGCATGCAGGTCACCGCGGCTCACCCGGGACCGGCGAAAGCCATTTTCGCGTGCTGATCGTGTCGTCGGCGTTTGCAGGCAGGTCGCGTGTCGATCGCCACCGTCTGGTCAACGACGCATTGGTGGCCGAGCTCAAGGCGGGGGTGCATGCGCTGGCCATCAATGCCTATGCGCCGGGTGAGCCGATCATCTGAGGTCGCGAGGGCACGCAGCGGTCGACGACGCGCAACTCCATGCGCCTTGCTCGGCAAGGCGGAGCGATGATGGCGCGGCTCGCATCCGATGGGTCGGAGTGTGGGCCCAGGCCTACGGTCTTTCGCCCGGACCAGAGCTAGATGCGCACGCCCTGCGTGGAGAAGACGGACGAGGCCGAATCCGACACGTAGCCGCCGTTGAGCACGATCGCAGCGCCGACCGCAATCAGGATCGCCACAAGGCATGCGGCAAGGAAAGCACGCATCTGAATCATCCTCCCAATGCTGCCTGTTCCTCTAGCACAGGTATCGGCTTGCGGGGAAGGCCACGCCATGGTCCCACGGCTCCACCTGGACACCATCCTGGGTTCGAGCCTTCCATATAACGACTTCTTTATATCCTTATTGCCTGGGCGGCGCGGTGCCGCTATAGAGAGTGAAATCGTCCCCACGCTGCCACGGCGGCTGTCTGAACGCGCCAGGAGTTGCCTTGGCGAGCCAAGAAAACGCAATCGAAATCAATAGGAACCCCTCATGACGCGTCGCGACGACTACGTGGTCAAGGACATCGGCCTGGCCGACTGGGGCCGCAAGGAAATCTCCTTGGCCGAAACCGAGATGCCGGGCCTGATGGCGACTCGGGAAGAGTACGCCGGCAAGCAGCCGCTGAAAGGCGCCCGCATCGCCGGCTCCCTGCACATGACCATCCAGACCGCGGTGCTGATCGAGACGCTCAAGGCGCTGGGCGCGGACATCCGCTGGGTTTCCTGCAACATCTACTCGACCCAGGACCATGCGGCGGCTGCAGTCGCCGCCGGGGGCACGCCGGTGTTCGCCATCAAGGGCGAGACCCTCAAGGACTACTGGGACTACACGCTCCGCCTGTTCGAGTGGGGCGACGGCGGCATGCCCAACATGATCCTCGACGACGGCGGTGATGCGACCCTGTTCGTGCATCTGGGCGTGCGCGCCGAGGGCGGCGACACGGCCTTCCTGGACAAGCCGGGCTCCGAGGAGGAGGAGGTGCTGTTCGCGCTGCTCAAGAAGACGCTCAAGGAGAAGCCGAAAGGCTGGTTCGGTGAGCTCGGCAGGGCGATAAAGGGCGTCTCGGAGGAGACCACCACGGGCGTGCACCGCCTCTACGAGATGCAGAAGAAGGGCACGCTGTTGTGGCCCGCCATCAACGTCAACGACAGCGTCACCAAGTCGAAGTTCGACAACCTCTATGGCTGCCGCGAGAGCCTGGTCGACGGCATCCGCCGCGGCACCGACGTGATGATGGCCGGCAAGATAGCGATGGTTGCGGGCTACGGCGATGTCGGCAAGGGCTCGGCCGCCTCCCTGCGCCAGGCCGGCTGCCGCGTGCTGGTGTCGGAGGTGGACCCCATCTGCGCCCTGCAGGCGGCGATGGAGGGCTACGAGGTGATCACCATGGAGGATGCCGCGCCGCGCGCCGACATCTTCGTCACCGCCACCGGCAACAAGGACGTCATCACCATCGAGCACATGCGGGCGATGAAGGATCGCGCCATCGTCTGCAACATCGGCCACTTCGACAACGAGATCCAGGTGTCGAGCCTGCGCAATCTCAAGTGGAACAACATCAAGCCGCAGGTCGACGAGATCGCCTTCCCGGACGGAAAGCGCATCGTGCTGCTGTCGGAAGGCCGCCTGGTGAACCTCGGCAACGCCATGGGCCACCCCTCGTTCGTGATGTCGGCCTCGTTCACCAACCAGACGCTGGCGCAGATCGAGCTGTTCACCAACCCGGGCAAGTACGAGCGCAAGGTCTACACGCTGCCCAAGCATCTGGATGAGAAGGTGGCGCGGCTGCATCTCGCCAAGATCGGCGCCAGGCTCAGCAAGCTGCGCCCCGATCAGGCCGCCTACATCGGCGTGCCGGAGCAGGGCCCCTACAAGTCGGACCACTACCGCTATTGAGCGCCCGCGCAGGTCCAGACAACCTTGCGCGCGGCTGGTCGGGGCGACGCACCGTTGCCCCGCTGCTCTGGCCACCAGCGGCGAACCCCCACATACTGCTTAATGATTCGTTAACTTGGGCAGCACGGTCTTCGCGCTGATCGGAGTGTCTTGCGTCCAGCCGGTTGCGTGTCGGCCGACACTGGGTCGTTCGACATTCATGGAGTTGGCAGGCGCTAACGGCAGCCTTGGCAAGCCGCGCGGGGAGCTGGCTTTGCTCCTGCTCGCCAGCTTGTTTGTTGTTTTCGCCCTCCTGATCGCCATCACGGTCGGCCCGCGCGCTGGCGGGCTGGCAGACCAGGCTCGTCCTGGCCATGAGCATCGCGGCAGGGGTGATCGTGTTGGTCGCCGCCATGGCCGTGACGGCGGTGCTGCGCCGCGGCAGCAAGGCGCGCCAGTCGGAGGAGGTCGCCGAGCTGCGCAAGAGCCTGCTGACCGCCGAAGCGATCATCAAGGCCGAGCCGCAGGTGCTGGTGTTCTGGGAGCAGGGCCAGGGCGTGCGCGTCATGGTGCACACGCTCTCCGGCATCGCCGGCCTGCCCGGTGCGGCATCCCGAGCTTCTGAAGTTCGGCGCATGGCTCGATGCCGCATCGGCCCAGGAGCTCAAGAGGGGTCTTGATGCGCTGTTTGCCGACGGCCGGCCATTCAGTCAGCTCCTGAAGACCATGGCGGGTGGCCACGTGGAGGCGGACGGACGCGCCGCCGGCGGCCGGGCCATCCTGCGGCTGCGCGAGATAACCGGGCGCAAGCGCGACCTCTCCCGCATCCTCGATCAGCACCGCGTGCTCGTGCGCGACACGCAGTCCGGCCGGGCGCTGCTCGATGCGCTGCCGATGCCGGTGTGGTTCAGGCGCGACGACGGCCGTATCGAGTGGGTCAACCAGGCCTATGTGAAGGCCGTCGAGGCCAGCAGTGCAGCCGAGGTGCGTGAGCGCCAGATCGAGTTGCTGGAAATGCGCCAGCGCGAGGCCGCCAGGACGGCGCTGGGCAAGGGGGAAAGCTACCGCGAACGCGTGCACGTCATCAGTGGCGGCTCCCGCAAGGCGCACGACGTGGTGGTGCTGCCGCTGGATGGAGCGACGGCTGGGGCTGCCATCGACGTCGCTGCGCTCGAGACGGCGCAGGGCGAGCTTTCCCGCCACGTGGCAGCCTACGAGCGCACGCTCGACCGGGTCGCCACTGCGGTTGCCATCTTCGGCCCCGACCAGCGCCTCGCCTTCTTCAACGAGGCCTATCGCAAGCTGTGGCTGCTCGATGCCGACTGGCTCGCCTCCAAACCGACCGATGCGCAGCTGCTCGACCGTTTGCGTGAGCTCTCCCGCCTGCCAGAGGTGGTCAACTACCGCGACTGGAAGGCCAAGATCCTGGCGGGCTACAAGACCGGCACGGAGTACGAGGACTGGTGGCACCTGCTCGATGGCCGCACCATCCACGTCGCCTCCTCGCAGCGCCCCGACGGCGGGGTCACCTACCTCTACGACGACGTCACCGAGCGCTTCGCGCTGGAGAGCCGCTACAACGCACTCATCGACGTGCAGCGCGAGACCCTCGACGGCCTCAAGGAAGGCGTGGCGGTGTTCGCCACCGATGGGCGCCTCAAGCTGCACAACTCGGCGCTGGCGCAGATCTGGCGGTTGTCGCGCAGCACCCTGCGCGAGGGCCCGCACATCGACGAGATCATCGCCCAGTGCTGCAAGCTCTACGACGACCTGGCCATGTGGGCGCGCATCAGCCGCGCGGTCACCGGCATCTCCGACCGGCGCCAGCCGATCGAGGGCCAGATGACCCGGCCCGATCAGAGCGTCATCGACTTCGCGGTCGCGCCGCTCCCCGATGGCGCCACGCTCATCACCTTCGTCGACGTCACCGATTCCAAGCGCTACGAGCGCGCGCTGATCGAGCGCAACGAGGCGCTGGTCGTCGGCGACCGCCTCAAGAGCCAGTTCATCAGCCATGTTTCCTATGAGCTCAGAACACCGCTCACCAACATCATCGGCTTCAGCGAGCTGCTGACCAACCAGCGCACGGGACCGCTCAACGGCAAGCAGCGCGAGTATCTCAGCGACATCTCGGCGTCGTCCCGCACGCTGCTCGCCATCATCAACGACATTCTCGACCTGACGACGATCGACGCCGGCGCTCTCGAGTTGAAGTTGACGCCTGTCAAGGTTGCCGGGCTGGTGGACGCGGCCGTTCTGGGCGTGCGCGACCGGGCCGCCCGTGCACGCCTCAATATCGACATTCGCATAGCCAACGATGCAGTGGAATTCATCGCCGATGAAGCCCGGGTCCGGCAGGTGCTCTACAATCTCCTCTCCAACGCCATCGGCTTCTCCAGCCCAGGGGACGCCATCAGGGTCCGCGCCTGGCGCGAGGCCGGCATGATGGCGTTCGCGGTGGAGGACCACGGAGTCGGCATTCCCAAGGAGGAGCAGGCCCGCGTGTTCGAGCGGTTCGAGAGCCGCAGCCAGGGCTCCAAGCATCGCGGCGCTGGCCTCGGGCTGTCGATCGTGAAGAGCCTGGTGGAGCTGCACGGCGGCGGCATGTCGCTGGAGTCGGAGCCCGGCCGCGGCACCCGCGTCATTGTGCGTTTCCCTGAGAGCGGGGTGCGCGAGGATGCGGCGGCCCAAGGGTCGTCTCCCGAGCCTGTCCATGCATGACGACTGAATGGACGCGAGAGCTCGACGAGGCCGGTGTCGTGCGCCTGGCCGAGCTGCTGGCCCTCAAGATTGGCGCTGGCGACGTGATTGCGCTGAGCGGCGAGCTGGGTGCCGGCAAGACCACGTTTGCTCGCGCCCTGATCGCCGCGCTGTCGCGTGACGGCGACGCCGAGGTGCCGAGCCCGACGTTCTCCCTGCACCAGTCGTACGCGACACGGCGCATGACGATCGCGCACTTCGATTTCTATCGCCTGGCGAGCGCGGAGGAGGCACGCGAGCTGGGATTCGAGGAAGCGGCACTGGAAGGCGCGGTCATCGTCGAGTGGCCGGAGCGCGCGGCGGCCCTGCTGCCCGAGAGCCGGTTCGACATCGTGCTCGCCGAAACCGCAAACCACGGCATGCGCCGGGTGAGGATGCGCGGCCTCGGCGCGGCGGCCGAGCGTGCTCGCCGCATCAACGAGGCGATGGCGTTCCTGAACGGCCAAGCCGACTGGGCCAAGGCGCGCATCACGTATCTGCAAGGCGATGCCTCCACCCGCAGCTACGCGCGCCTCGCCGCCAGCGGCCGCACGGCGCTGCTGATGGATGCGCCGCGCCAGCCCGACGGTCCGCCGGTCCGCGACGGCAAGTCCTACAGCCAGATCGCGCACCTGGCCGAGGACATGGTGCGGCCCTTCGTTGCCATCGGCCCCGCGCTGCGGCGCATCGGCCTCAGTGCTCCCGATGTCGTGGCGGGCGATCTCGGCAAGGGCATCCTCCTGGTCGAGGACCTCGGTGATCGACTGTTCGGTGCCGAGGTTGCCGCGGGCACGTCGCAGGCGGTGATGTGGCGCGCGGCCGTCGATGCCCTCGTTCACCTGCGCCGCACGCCCGTGCCGGCTGCCTTTCCGCTGCCCGACGGCGCGAGCTACAGGCTGCCGCGGCGTGATCGGGCGGCATTCGAGATCGAGATCGAGTTGCTGCTCGATTGGCTCTGGCCCGAGCTCAAGGGCTCGCCGGCGCCAGCGGCGGTTCGCGCCGAGTTTCAGGCTGTGTGGCGCCCGATCCTCGATCGCCTTCTGGCGTTGCCGCCCGGCTGGTTCCTGCGCGACTTCCACTCGCCGAACCTCATCTGGCTGCCGGAGAGGGAAGGCGTTGCCAGGGTTGGCATCCTCGATTTCCAGGATGCGCTGAACGAGCACTTCGCCTTCGACCTGGTGTCGGTGCTGCAGGATGCTCGCGTGGATGTGCCGGAGGCGCTGGAGCGCGAGCTGTTCAGCTATTATTGCGCACAAGTGCAAGCGCTGGACCCGCACTTCGACCGCATCCCATTTGAGGCGGCCTACGCCGACTTCGGCGCGCAGCGCAACACGCGCCTGTTGGGACTTTGGGCCCGCTTGCTGAGGCGGGACGGCAAGCCGCACTATATGCGGCACATGCCGCGCACCTGGGGCTATCTGCAGCGCAACCTGCGGCATGCCGCACTGGCGCCGCTCGCCGCGTGGTACGAGAATCACTTCCCGCCGTCCGTGCGCGGCGGCAGGCTGCCGCCATGAGTGCGCGGGGGGGCGAGACGGGGACGGCATGTCGACACGGGTGATGACAGCGATGGTGCTGAGCGCCGGCCTCGGCACGCGCATGGCGCCGGCCAACAACGTCGTTCCCAAGCCGCTGGTGCAGCTCGATGGCAGGGCCCTGATCGATCATGTGCTCGACCGCCTGGCCGATGCAGGGATCGAGCAGGCGATCGTCAACGTGCACCACAAGGCCGACCTGATCCAGGCGCACCTGCAAGGCCGCCGCAAGCCGGCAATCGAGATTTCGGATGAGCGCGACAAGCTGCTCGATACCGGCGGGGGCGTGAAGAAGGCCCTTCCACGGCTGGGTTCCGGCCCGTTCTTGATTCACAATGCCAACTCGGTGTGGATCGAGGGCGTGGGATCGAACCTTGTCCGGCTCGTGCAGGCGTGGGACGGCAGGCGCATGGATTGCCTGATGCTGCTGGCGCTGGCCTCGCACAGCCTGGGCTACCAGGGGCGCGGCGATTTTGCGTTTGCGGCGGACGGGCGCATTCGCCGCCGCCGCGTCGAGCAGGAAATGGTGCCGTTCGCGTTCACCGGTGT
Source organism: uncultured Alphaproteobacteria bacterium (assembly GCA_963827545.1). Lineage (GTDB taxonomy): Bacteria > Pseudomonadota > Alphaproteobacteria > Rhizobiales > Hyphomicrobiaceae > AWTP1-13. The sequence continues at coordinate 27,819 of CAWHBI010000024.1, read as the reverse complement.
GTCCATGGCGCACCCGCGCTTGTTCGAAGGGAGCCCCGAGGGCGCCTTCTCGCTCAACGCGGTGTGGAACATGGCAATCGCGGCCGGGCGCGCCTACGGCATGCGCATGGAGGGCACGTGGATGCACGTCGGCAGTCCCGAAGCGTTGGCGCAAGCCGAGCAGCAGCTGGCCCGTGAGATTCCTCGCTAGAAAGCGCATCGAGCCGGCTGAGCCCGCGATGGCCCCACAGGCACGCGTCTATGCCGTCTCGTCCGGACGGCCCTTTCTGGAGGCGCTCGCCGAGGCGTTGCTCAGCGGAAACCTGCCCATGCCGGGTGGGCCGAAGCCAGGCCCGCTCGACCTTGCCGACACCACCCTGTACCTGCCGACGCGGCGGGCGACGCGGGCGCTGCAGGAGGCCTTCCTGAAGGTATCAGGAGGCGGCGCGCTGCTGCTGCCCAGGATCAAGCCGATCGCGGAGGGCAGCGAGGATCTGGACCTGATCGCGAGCGTCGAGGATTTCAGCGCGGGCGGCGGTGGAGCCGACGTGCCGCGCGTCATCAGCGAGCTGCAGCGCCAGCTCGTGCTCGCCACGCTGGTTCTCCGATGGGCGCAGGCGCAAGCGCGCGGGCTGCGGCGGGGCGCGGAGCTTCTGCCCTATGCGGCGACAGGCGCGCGCACGCCGGCGCAGGCGGCCCGGCTCGCCAGGGAGCTGGCGCGCCTCATCGACACGCTCGAGATCGAGGACATCGACCCCGTCAGGTTGCGCGGGCTCGTGCCGGAGGAATACTCCGAGCACTGGTCGCGCACGCTGGCCTTCCTGCAGATCGTCACCGAGTTCTGGCCCGCGCACCTTTCCGAGCACAACCTTGTGTCGGCGGTGGCGCGGCGCAAGCGGCTGATGCGCGCGGAGGTGGAGCGGTTGCAGTCCGCCCCTCCGCGGGCGCCGGTGATCGTGGCCGGCGTGACCAGCACCGACCCGGCGGCCAGCGAGCTCATGCGCGCGGTCATCGCGCTGCCCAATGGCGCCCTGGTGCTGTCGGCGCTCGATCAGACCCTCGATGATGAAAGCTGGGCGGCGATCGGCAACCACCCCGAGCATCCGCAGGCAGGCCTAAAGAAGCTGCTCGACGCATTGGCCTTGTCGCGCAGCGATATTCAGTCGCTCGACGGCACCGAGCGCACGCCGGTGCGGCGCGCGCGCGTGTCGCTCGTGAGCGAGGCCATGCGTCCGGCCGGGACCACCGAACGCTGGCATCGGTTCACGGCGGCGGCCAACAAGCGGGACATGGCAGCAGCGCTGACCGAGCTCAACGTGATCGAGGCGGCCACCGCCGAGGAGGAAGCCGAGGCCGTCGCCTTGGTGCTGCGCGAGGCGGTCGAGACGCCGGGCGGGACGGCCGCACTCGTCACGCCCGATCGCGTGCTGGCGCGCAGGGTCGCGGCACGGCTCGAGGTGTGGGACCTCGACGTCGAGGATACGGCCGGGCAGCCGTTCGCCAAGACGATTCCGGGCGCGCTGCTCGATCTGGTCGCCGCAGCCGTCGAGAAGGCGTTCGAGCCCGCGGCCCTGATGACGCTGCTCAAGCACCCCCTCTGTCGCCTCGGGATGGCCGTGGGCGAGATGCGCAGTGCCACACAGGCGCTGGAGCTGGCGGCCTTCCGGTCGCCCTACTTCGGCAAAGGCCTGGAAGGGGTGGAGGCCGCGCTCGAAAAGGCCCAGGTGCAGTCCTGGCGGCATGCGGCGGTCAGCCGCCTCAGGTCCGCCGACTGGCAGGCGGCGCGGCAGCTGGTGCGGCGCCTCGCGCAGGCGTTCGCGCCCATGGTGAAGGGCTTCGCCTCACCCAAACCGGCGAGCTTGCATGCCCTCGCCAGGCTTCATTTCGAGACGGCCCAGGAACTCGCCAGGGCCGGCGACCGCGACGACGGGGCTGCGCTGAGACAGGGCGAGGCCGGCGAATGGGCGGCACAGCTCTTCGCCTGCCTCATCGATCCGAACATGCCCGCGCCCGCCATGGCCGCGGCCGACTACCCCGACTTCTATCGCACCCTGGTCGCCGAGAAGAGCATCCGCCCGCGCGGGCGCACCCACCCGCGCATCACCATTTGCGACCCCTTCGAGGCGCGGCTGCAGCATTGGGACGTGGTCATCCTCGGCGCGCTCAACGAAGGCACCTGGCCGCAAGCCGCCGATCCGGGCCCCTGGCTCAACCGGCCCATGCGGCAGACGCTGGGCCTCGCCGCGCCGGAAGAGCGCATCGGTGCTGCCGCGCACGACTTCGCCTCGCAGCTCGGCGCGCGCCGCGTGGTGCTGACGCGCGCGGCCAAGGTCGACGGTGTCCCGACCGTGCCGTCGCGCTGGCTGTTGCGGCTGCAGGCGCTGGTGGACGGCTTGGGGCTATCGCTCGATGCGGAGCAGCCGTGGCTGGCGTGGGCGCAGGCGCGCAATGCCATTTCCGGTTCTGTGCGGCCGGTGCGCGCGCCCGAGCCGCGACCGCCCGTGGCGAAGAGGCCGCGCCGGCTCAGCGTGACGACCGTGGAGAAGTGGATCGCCAATCCCTATGCGATCTTCGCGCGGCATGTCCTCGAGCTCCAGCCGCTGCCATTGCTTGGCGAGCGCCCTGGCCCGGCGTTGCGCGGCCAGATCGTGCACGACGCGCTCGGCCGCTTCGCACAACGGTTCCCGGAGCAGCTGCCCAAGGACATCGCCAAAGAGCTGATGGCGGCTGCCGAGGCCGTGCTCGCCGACTACACCGGCAATCCGCGCATTGCGGCCTTCTGGGTGCCGCGGCTGGCGCGCTTCGCGGCCTGGTTCGCCGAGACGGAAAAGGCCCGGCGGGCCGGTATGGCCAAGACCGTGGCGGAAGCGAGCGGCAAGCTGGTGCTGGCCGGGCCGGCTGGGCCCTTCACTCTCACTGCGCGCGCCGACCGCATCGATGTCGGCGAAGGCGGCCTCGTCATCACCGACTACAAGAGCAGCCAGAACCTGCAGTCCCTCGCGGGCAAAGCGGTGGAGGGAGAGGCGCCGCAGCTGCCCTTGGAGGCGGCAATCGCTGCCGCCAACGGTTTTGCGAACGTGCCGGCGGGGCGTGTTGCGCGACTGCAGTACATCTCGACCTCCGGGGGCGAGCCGCCCGGCCAGGACGTGCCGCTCAAGATCGACGACGTGGCGGCACACGCGCGCGAGGCCGAGGCGGGGCTGACGCGCCTGATCGCCGCGTTCGATCGCGAGGCCACACCCTATCGCGCCGTGCGCCGCGCCCGCTTCAAGTACGACTACGACGACTACGCGCACCTGGCCCGCGTCGCCGAGTGGTCGGTCGAAACCGGCGAGGAGGACTGAGAGATGGGCCTCTTCGGTTCCGGTGATGCGCTTGCCGGCGTGCGCGATAAGACCCGCCGCGATCAGGCCGCTGCCGCCGACCCCGCAAGCTCGGCCTGGGTGAGCGCCAACGCCGGCACCGGCAAGACGCACGTGCTGACGATGCGCGTGCTCCGCCTGCTGCTGGCCGGCACAGACCCGCAGCGCATCCTGGCGCTCACCTACACCAAGGCCGCCGCCGCCGAGATGTCGACGCGCGTGTTCGAGCGGCTCGCCGAATGGGTCACCGCCAACGACGTTGCGCTCAAAGCCAAGCTTGGCGACCTCCTCGATCGCGCACCCTCGCCCGAGGAGATGCGGCGGGCGCGGCAGCTGTTCGCGGTCGCCATTGAGACGCCGGGCGGCCTCAAGGTGCAGACCATCCACGCCTTCTGCGAGCGGCTGCTGCAGCGCTTCCCGCTGGAGGCCGGCGTGCCGCCGGGTTTCGAGATCCTCGATGATCAGCAGCGCGCCAGCATGCTCGAAGAGGCCGTGGACGAGGTGCTGGCCGAGGCGACCGCCGCCAAGCCCACGACGCCGCTCGCCCGCGCGCTCGCGTCCGCCGTGGGATTTGCCACAGATGGCAATTTCGATGCGCTCCTCGAGGAGGCGCTGCGCCAGCGCGGGTGGCTCGACGCGGCGGTGCGCCTCGATGACGGGGAGGAGGCCGACAGCCTCGCCGAAGCGGAGAGGATTTACCGGCTTGCCCTGGAGCTGACGCCCGATGTCAGCCTGGAGGCGACGAGCGAGAGCCTTGCCTGCATCCTCTCCAAGGCCGAGCTGGTTCGCCTGCGCGATGTCCTGGCCTCCGGCTCCAACGGCGATATCAAGGGTTCCGAGCGCATCGCAGCCGTCCTTGCCGCCGGCGGCGTCGCGGGCCGGGTCGAGGCCATGTGCAAGGTGTTTCTCACGACCGCGGGAGAGCCTCGCCAATCCCTCATGACAAAGAAGCTCGCCGCCGAGCACGCCGAAGCCGCGGCGCTCCTCACGCGCGCGCAGCAGCGCTTCGCCGACCTCCACGAGCAGCGCTGCAAACTGCAGCTGCTCGATGCGACCCTGGCGCTGGTTCGGCTCGGCAATGCCGTCATGCAGCGCTACGGTGAGGCGAAGGCCCGGCGCGCCGCGCTCGATTTCGACGATTTGGTCGGCCGGGCGGCGAGCCTGCTGCGCTCGTCCGGCGCGGTCGAATGGGTGCTCTACAAGCTCGACGGCGGCCTCGACCACATCCTCGTCGACGAGGCGCAGGATACGAGCCCCATCCAGTGGCAGGTGATCCGGGCGCTGGCGGAGGAGTTCTTCTCCGGCCGCGGCGCGCACGATGTGCCGCGCACGCTGTTCGCGGTGGGCGATGAGAAGCAGTCGATCTACAGCTTCCAGGGCGCCGCGCCCCGGATGTTCGCTGCGGTCGGGAACGAGCTCGCTGCGCGCGCCGGGCAGGCCGGGCTTCCCTGGCAGCGCGTGCCGCTCACGCTGTCGTTTCGCACGGTTGCGCCGGTGCTGGCATCAGTCGACCGCATCTTCGCCGACCCGCTCCGCGCGCCGGGCCTGACGGTGGAGCGCAAGCCCATCAACCACGTCGCCAACCGGGCGGGCCACGCCGGCCTTGTCGAGATCTGGCCGACCGAGAAGCACGAGCCGGCAGAGCCCGCGGAGCCTTGGTCGCCGCTGGCGGAGACGAGCGCCTCCCCGTCCGTCGTGCGGCTGGCGGCGCGTATCGCCGCCACCATTCACGGGTGGATCGAGGGCCGCGAGATGCTGGCCTCCGAGGGCCGCCCCATTCGCGCCGGCGACATCCTGATCCTGGTGCGCAAGCGCGTGCCGTTCGCGCCCGCCATGATCTCGGCGCTGAAGGCGCGCGGCATCGGCGTGGCGGGCGCCGATCGCCTCATGCTGACCGAGCAGATCGCCGTGCAGGACCTTATCGCCCTTGGCGATTGCTTGACTCTGCCGGACGACGATCTGGCCCTGGCCTCGGTGCTCAAGTCGCCGCTGTTCGGCTTCGACGACGACGACCTGATGGTGCTCGGGCATGAGCGGGCTGGCTCCTTGTGGCGCGAGCTGCATGCGCGCGGGCCGGCGAACGCGCGCCTCAAGGAGGCGGGCGAAACCTTGCAGCGCTGGCGCCGGCGGGCCGAGCAATTGCCGCCCTTCGAGTTCTATGCCGCGCTGCTCGACGGCGAAGGCGGCCGGGCCAGGATGCTGGCGCGGCTGGGCGCCGAGGCCGCCGATGCCATCGACGAGTTCCTGAACCTCGCGCTCGCCTACGACGATGGCGCGCCGCCTTCGCTGCAAGGGTTCCTCGTCTGGCTGCGCGAGGGCCGCCGCGAGGTCAAGCGCGACATGGAGCAGGGCCGCAATGAGGTGCGCGTGATGACCGTGCACGGCGCCAAGGGGCTGGAGGCACCCATCGTGTTCCTGCCCGACACCTGCTCCACCAGATCGGCGCGTCAGCCCAACGGCCTGCTCACCCTCGACGGCAGCGCGCGCCCCAGCGGCACGCCGCCGCCCTTCCTGTGGCCCGTGAAGGGCACCAGCAAGGTCGGGGCGGTGCAGGATGCCAAGGCGCTGATCGCGGCCGCCGAAACGGAAGAGCGCAACCGCCTGCTCTACGTGGCGTTGACACGCGCGCGCGACCGCCTCTACGTGGCGGGCTTCGAGGGCGTGCGGCCGCCGCCCGCCGACTGCTGGTACAATCTGATCAAGGACGGTCTCCAGGGGCACTTGCAGGAGATCGTGACAGCCGACGGCCGCACGATCTGGCAACTGCGCAGCGAGCAGACCGCCAAGCCCGAGCCCGCCAAGTCTCGCGTCGGCCCATCGGCGCGTGTCGTCCCGTTGCCGGCCTGGGCGAAGACCAGGGCACCGCGCGAGCCGCGGCTCACCATGCCGCTGATCCCTTCCCGCCTCGCGCCGCTCGAGATGGAGGCGGACGACGCGCCGTCACGGGCCTCTGCCAAACGGCCGCCTGCCGAGCCGGCCATCCTCCCGCCGGCGGCGCTGGCGGCAGACGGCCGCTTCCTGCGCGGCACCCTCACCCACGCCCTGCTCGAGCACCTGCCGGCGCTGCCGGACGAGCGCTGGGCTGTGGCTGCCGAGGCGTTCCTGGCCACTCGCGCGGCCCAGCTCTCGCCCGAGGTGCGCAAGGCAATCGCCGCCGAAACACTGGCTGTGTTGCAGCACCCGGAATTGGCGCCTCTGTTCGGCCCGGACAGCCGCGCCGAGGTGGCGATTGCAGCCGACGTGCCGCACCCCAATGGCTCGAGCCCGGCCCTGCGGGTCACAGGCAAGATCGACCGCCTCGTGCAGACCGGCAACTCAGTATTGATCGTCGACTACAAGACCAACCGCCCGCCGCCTGCCGATCCGGCGCAGGTGCCCGAGGCCTATCTGCTGCAGCTGGCCGCCTACCGCATTGGAGTGGCGCGCATTTTTCCCGAATTCCAGGTGCGGGCCGCACTCCTGTGGACCGATGGCCCGCGCATCATGGAGATCGCGGACAAGGTGCTCGACGCCTATCAACACCGCCTCTGGCAGCTCGATGCGGCGAGCCTTGACGCTTGAGGGGTGCCTTCTTATGTGTCGTCACCCGGATATAGCCCTGGGCAAGAGCAGGAGATCCACGTCATGAGCGGTGGCGCCACACACGTCGTATCGGACGACACCTTCGACAAGGAGGTGCTGCAATCGTCCGAGCCCGTGTTCGTCGATTTCTTCGCCGAGTGGTGCGGCCCCTGCAAGGCGATGGCACCGGCGCTGGAGCAGGTGGCGGCCGAGATGAAGGGCAAGGTCAAGGTCGTCAAGCTCGACGTCGACCAGAACCCCAACATCACGCAGCAGTACCGCATCCAGGCGATGCCGACGCTGATGATCTTCAAGAACGGCCAAGTCGCCGCCCAGCGCGTCGGCGCGCTCGTGCAGAAGAAGCAGCTGCAGGACTGGATCAACGGCGCGATCTGAGCGCGGAAATGACGTGACCCCCGCGGGAAGCGCCACAAGCGCGCACGTCATCCCGCGGAGATGGCGGTTGTGGAAGGAGCGCCACCCGCCACCCCGAACGTCATTCCCGCGAAGGCGGGAACCCAGGTCACGTCTCAACTTGCGGCCGGCCGACACTTTGTTGCGCGTTGTCCACAGCATCGTCGCGCTAGAGTGCGGACGCTCGGCTGATCGCGCACCGCCCCTCGATAGCCATCCCCTGCTGCTCTGTGCACTGGGTTCCCGCCTTCGCGGGAATGACGCCAGTGGAGAGAGCCGAGTTCCGACAAGGAGCACACGGTCCTTGGGGCGGCTCTTGGGGATGCCGAACGGAGCACAACCTCTTGGATGCAGACAGCGACGACCTATGCCTCCTCGACGGTTCCGAATTCTCCAGCGGCGACCTTGGCTTCGAGCCAAGCCTGCTGTTCTGGCGTCAGGGTGATTTGCATAGCGTCAAATATAGTCCGTGGAACCCATAAGGGAAGAGCCCGTCGCTCTCAATTCGCCTGCGCCTGCACGCCTTCCTGCAGTGCCAGCACTTGGCCAGCGAGATAGAGCGAGCCGCAGATGAGAATGCGCAGCGGCCCTCCTTCGAGCTGCTGCAGGCGCCCGATCGCGGTTTCGACATCCGTCACCGGCTCGGCATCGAAGCCCGCCGAGGCGGCAATGGCGGCGAGCGGGCCCGCAGCGAGCGCCGCCTCGCTGCCTTCGATCGGCACGGTCACGACGCGCCGCACCAGGCCGCGGAAATGCTCGAGGAAGCCCTTGGCGTCCTTCTGGCCCATCATGCCGACCACGAGACCGACCGGCTTGGGTGCCCGCTCTTCCAGCTCCGCGAGCGTCTGCGCAATCGCCTGGGCGCCGGCCGGATTGTGCCCGCCGTCGAGCCACAGCTCCGTGCCCGGCGCCAGCAGCCGCGACAGCACGCCGTTGTCGAGCCGCTGCATGCGGGCCGGCCAGCGCACCTCGACGAGGCCGCGCTCGATGGCCCGATCATTGAGCCCCAGCGGCCTCAGTTGCAGTGCCGCCGCAACGGCGGTGCCCGCATTGGCGATCTGGTGGTGGCCCATCAGCGCGGGCAAGGGCAGATCGAGCAGCCGCTCCGCGCTCTGGAAGACGAGGCGCCCGCGCTGCTCGAAGGCCTCGTAGTCCTCGCCCCAGACAGCGTGAGCGGCGCATGCAGCTTGCGCGCCGTGCCGGCAATCACCTCGAGCGCCTGCGGCGGCTGCACGGACACGACGGCCGGGACGCCAGCCTTGAGGATGCCGGCCTTCTCGCCGGCGATCTCGGCCAGCGTGGAGCCCAGCTTGTCGGTGTGGTCGATCGACACCGGCATGATGACGCTGAGCGCGGGGCGCTCGACCAGGTTGGTGGCGTCGAGCCTTCCGCCGAGGCCCACCTCCAGGATCAGCGCATCGGCGGGATGCTCGGCGAACGCCAGGAACGCGGCGGCGGTCGTGATCTCGAAAAACGTGATCGGCTCGCCGCCGTTGACGCGCTGCGTGAGCAGCAGGCGGTCGACGAGCTCGGTCTCGCCGATTGGCCTCGTCCTGCCGTCGGTGCCAGCGAGCTCGATGCGCTCGTGGAAGCGCACGAGGTGCGGCGAGGTGTAGGTGTGCACCCGCTTGCCTGCCGCCTCCAGCATTGCCTTCAGGAACGCGGTGAACGAGCCCTTGCCGTTGGTGCCGGCCACATGGATCACCGGCGGCAGGCGCGTCTGCGGGTCGCCAAGCTTGGCAAGCAGCGCCTCCACGCGCCCCAGCGACAGGTCGATGAGCCGCGGATGCAGCGTCTTCAGCTCGGACAGCAGTTCGTTGCTCGTGCGCATGGCCTCTCGTAGCATATCTCGAAGTGGGAGCGCTGCGGTCTCCACGCTGCAATCCAGCATGGAAACGCGCGCGGTTTCGCTTTTTCCTGTTGAGGATGGCCCGGCTAGCTGCGCGCCCCATCGCGGCTGGCGGGCCGGGTCTTGGCCTCCCCGTCGCGCTTGCCGCTCGGCGGGCCATCGAAGCGCTCGGCGTCCTCGACCGGCTCGGGCTCGATCACGTCCGAGCTGCGCGCCAGGGTCTCGATGGTGTTGCCGTCGATGGCCCTGCCGTTGAGGTAGCCGTGCTCGCTCGCGCTCGGCTTGGCGGCCCTCACGACGGCCCCGTTGGCAAACATCAGGCGGCATAGCCTGGCCAGCGTCTCGCGCAGCTTGTGGCGATGCACCACCATGTCGATCATTCCGTGCGACAGCAGATACTCGGCCTTCTGGAAGCCTTCGGGCAGGTGCTCGCGGATGGTCTGCTGGATGACGCGCGGTCCCGCAAAGCAGATGAGCGCGCCGGGCTCGGCGATCTGCACATCGCCCAGCATGGCGTAGGACGCGGTGACGCCGCCGGTGGTGGGGTCGGTCAGCACCACGATATAGGGCACCCGCGCCTCGCGCAGCTTCTGCACGGCAATGGTCGTGCGCGGCATCTGCATGAGCGAGAGGATGCCTTCCTGCATGCGCGCCCCGCCGGAGGCCGCGAACAGGATGAATGGTACGCGCTTCTCCGCCGCCCGCAGCATGCCGGTCACGACCGCTTCGCCGGCGGCCATGCCCAGTGAGCCCGCCATGAAGCGGAAGTCCTGCACGGCCGCCACGATCTCCTGGCCTTCCAGCAGGCCGTCGCCCACCAGCACCGCGTCGTCGAGGTCGGTTTCGGCCTTGGCCGTCTTGAGACGCTCGGTGTACTTGCGGCCGTCGCGGAATTTGAGCGGGTCCTGCGCCACCTCCTGCACCGGCACCTTGAGATACGCGCCGTTGTCGAAGAGGTGCTCGAAACGCTGATGCGCGGTCATGCGCATGTGGTAGTTGGAGCCGGGGATGACGAACTGGTTGGCCTCCAGGTCCTTGTAGTAGACCATTTGCCCCGTGTCGGGACATTTGACCCACATGTTCTCCGGCACCTGTCGTTTGGACGACGGCAGGAGGCTGCGGATTTTCGGGCGGACGAAGTTGTTGATCCAGTTCACGCCGAATGCTCCTAGCACCGCTCCCGGACCCGCCCCGAGTGCGCACCCCTCATGGTTAAGCAACCCGCACGGCCCATTTGCCCGCGCCCTAGGCGCTGCGCAATGCCTGGGAAAGGCTTTTCACCAGATCTAGGACCGCCGGCACTGTTTTTCCAGTCGATTCTCCCTTGAGGCCTAGGCTGTTACGGATCGCCTCGACCAGCGCCGAGCCCACCACGACCCCGTCCGCCCCTGCCGCGATGGCCTTTGCCTGCTCTGGCGTCTTGATGCCGAACCCGACGGCGACGGGAAGGTCTGTCGATTTCCTGATCTCGGCCACCTGGCTGTGAACGGCTTTCACCTCCGGCGAGGCCGCGCCGGTGATGCCTGTGATGGACACGTAATAGAGGAACCCCGAGGTGTTGGCGAGCACCGCCGGAAGGCGCTTGGCGTCCGTGGTGGGGGTGGCGAGGCGAATGAAGTTGAGCCCGCGCTCGACGGCGGGAAGGCACAGCTCGGCGTCAGCCTCGGGCGGCACATCGACAATGATGAGACCGTCGACGCCGGCAGCGACGGCATCGTCGAGGAAGCGCTCGCGCGGGTAGACGTAGATGGGATTGTAGTAGCCCATGAGAACGATCGGCGTGTCCTGGTCCTGCACCCGGAATGCGTGCACGAGATCGAGCGTGCGCTGCATGGTGTTCCCAGCCTTGAGCGCGCGCAGCGACGAGGCCTGCACCGCTGGTCCATCGGCCATCGGATCGGAGAACGGCATGCCGAGCTCGATGACGTCTGCGCCGGCAGCAGGCAGGCCGAACACGATGCCCTTGGCGGTGGCGTAATCCGGATCACCCGCCGTGACGAACGTCACCAGCGCCTTGCGCCCTTGCTCCTTCAGCGCGGCGAAGCGGCGCTCGATGCGTGATGGCATGTTTACTCCCAGCCTCGCGCCAGCGTCCCCCTCTCCCCGTCCTTACGGGGAGAGGGTCGGGGTGAGGGGCGGCCGCAAGCATGGCCGGAGCTTTGTGCCGCCCCTCACCCTAACCCTCTCCCGTCGCGCTGGAAGCGCGCCTCCGGCACGACGCCGGAAGAAGCATGGGGAGAGGGGATTGTTACATCTTCATCCCCAGATGCTCCGCGACGGCGAAGATGTCCTTGTCGCCGCGGCCGCACAGGTTCATCACCAGCAGGTTGTCCTTCGGCAGCGTCGGCGCGAGCTTCGTCACGTAGGCCAGCGCGTGCGCCGGCTCCAGCGCCGGGATGATGCCCTCGATCCTGGTGCACAGCTGGAAGGCCTCGAGCGCCTCCTTGTCGGTGATGGCGACATAGGTGACGCGGCCCGAGTCCTTGAGCCAGGAATGCTCCGGCCCCACGCCCGGATAGTCGAGGCCGGCCGAGATCGAATGGCCTTCGAGGATCTGTCCATCTGTATTCTGCAGCAGGTAGGTGCGGTTGCCGTGCAGCACGCCCGGCTGGCCGCCGGTCATTGAGGCGCAGTGTCCGTTCTCGACATCGAGCCCACGGCCTCCCGCCTCCACGCCATAGATCGCAACGCCCTCCTCGTCGAGGAACGGGTGGAACAGGCCAATCGCGTTGGAGCCGCCGCCGATGCACGCCACCAGCGTGTCGGGCAGGCGCCCCTCGGCGGTGAGCATCTGCTCGCGCACCTCGTTGCCGATCACCGACTGGAAATTGCGGACCATCGCGGGATAGGGGTGCGGGCCCGCCGCCGTGCCGATCAGGTAGTAGGTGTCGCGCACGTTCGTCACCCAGTCGCGCAGCGCCTCGTTCATGGCGTCTTTGAGTGTCTGCGCGCCGGAAGTGACGGCATTCACCTTGGCGTTCAGCAGCTTCATGCGGAACACGTTCGGGCTCTGCCGCGCCACGTCCACTGCGCCCATGAAGATTTCGCACGGCAGCCCGAAGCGCGCGCACACGGTGGCCACTGCCACGCCGTGCTGGCCGGCGCCGGTCTCGGCGATGATGCGGGTCTTGCCCATGCGCCTGGCGAGCAGGATCTGGCCCAGGCAGTTGTTGATCTTGTGGCTGCCGGTGTGGTTGAGCTCGTCGCGCTTGAAGTAGATCTTGGCGCCGCCCAAATGCTGGGTCAGCCGCTCGGCGAAATAGAGCGGGCTCGGCCGGCCGGCATAGTGGGTGTTGAGCCCATCGAGCTCGGTCTGGAAAGCCGGATCGCGTCTGGCGTCGTCGTAGGCGCGCTCCAGGTCCAGGATCAGCGGCATCAGGGTCTCGGCCACGAAGCGGCCGCCGAACAGCCCGAAGAAACCCTGCTCGTCGGGGCCGCCGCGATAGGTGTTGAGCTTGGCTTCTTTGGTCTTTCGCTTCTTCGTCGCCATGACGGGACTACCTGAGAAACGGCCTTGGCGGACTGCAAATCCGGTCCCGGCCGAGATCACGCACGGGGTTGGCGCCTTACGCGCCCTGCTTAGCCGCCTTTGCCGCCTGAAGGAAGCGCCTGATCAGGTCGGGGTCCTTCTCGCCGGGGCGCGATTCCACGCCCGAGGAAACATCGACGATGGCTGCGCCGGTCACCCTGATCGCCTCGGCGACGTTGTCGGGGGTGAGGCCGCCCGAAAGCATGAAAGAAATCCGGTCCTTGACGCCGAGCAGAGCGCGCCAATCGAACGGCTCCCCGTTGCCGCCCGGGCGGGTGCTTTCCTCCGGCGCGCGGGCATCGAACAGGATGAGGTCGGCAGCATCGCGATAGGCGAGCGCGCCCTTCGCGTCCTCGGCGCTCTCGACCTTGATGGCCTTCATCACCTGCTTGCCCCAGCGCCGATGGATCTCGCTCACACGCTCCGGCGTCTCCTCGCCATGCAGTTGAAGGATGTCGGGATCGGCCGAGGCGATCACGGCCTCGATGAGCGCGTCTTCGGGATCGACCATCAGCGCGACGATCTTGGCGCGGCCGCGCGCCCGGGCTGCCAGCGCCTTTGCCGTCGCCGGCGCGATGTTGCGCGGGCTCGGTGGAAAGAACACCAGGCCCACGTAGTCGGCGCCGCCGGCGAGCGCAGCGTCCAGGGCCGCCTCGGTCTTGAGCCCGCAGATTTTGACCTTGGTCATCTGGGTCATGGATCCATTATACGCCGACCAGTCAATCCAGCCATCGACCATGGAGAAGGTGGTCAGACCCCTCGCGCCCGGCAATGGGCCGTAGGGCGCAATAAGCGGCAGCGCATTGCGCCGTTGCAACCGTTCCCAAAGAGCGGCGCAAAGCGGCTGTCGCCTTATTGCGCCCTACGGCCGCTGCACCTTTGGCCTCGCGGCGCGTGCGCCCGAGGGGGTGGAGGATAGGAGGAGCAGGGCGTTCGGCTGAGCCCGACTGACCTGTGACCTGTATCCGGTTTTGGGCTCGAGAACGCCCTGCTCGGTCGCCTCCGGGCTCGCCCGGCGCTTGGAAGGCCATATCCACCGACCTTGGCGAGGGAACCGGAACCGACTTCGCCGCATCCGGGCCCCGCGCCAGCGCTTGGATGGTCTGTCCACCAACCAGGCGAGACGATCGGACTGCGGCCCCCGGCTCCTGCGCTAGAGACGTGGCCCTGCAGGGGAACCGCCGTCTCATCTCCGAGGCAGGCTGCATGAGAGCACACGGCGCGATGCGCCCGTCATGCACCGTACACATACATTATGAAATCACATTCCCTATCCCCGCCGCGCAAATCCTGTGCTCGACGGCGCTATGGGCGGTAGGGCGCAATAAGCGGCAGCGCATTGCGCCGATGCAACCGTTCCCAGGAACGCACCGTCGCATCGGCGCAATGCGGCTGACGCCTTATTGCGCCCTACCGCCGCTCTGTGACCTGGGTACCGGCCTCCGCCGTCGGGCTTTACCCTCTTGCTGCAATTGGCTGTTGCCCAAGGCCGGGCACGCGTTTAGCGTTGTCGGACAAAGAAATCGAGGCTGCCGCGAGCTCTCGAGCGGATGCCGGCTCGGTGGCAGGCCCTGGGAGCACGTCCATGTCCGGAAAACTTGCCCTTGCGGTGGCACTTTCCCTCTTTGCCGCAACCCTGGCTGCCACGCCGGCACTTGCGGAAAAACAGGGCGGGACGCTGCGCATCTATCACCGCGACAATCTCCCGAGCGGCTCCATCCACGAGGAAGCGACCATCTCGACGGTGCAGCCGTTCATGTCGATCTTCAACAACCTGGCGCTCTACGACCAGACCAAGAAGCTCAACTCGAGCGAGACCATCGTTCCCGACCTCGCCGAGAGCTGGTCCTGGGACGCCACCAAGACCAGGCTCACCTTCAAGCTGCGCCAGGGCGTCAAGTGGCACGACGGCAAGCCGTTCACGGCCAAGGACGTGCAGTGCACCTGGAACAAGCTGACGGGCAAGGACGCCGACGACTTCCGCAGGAACCCGCGCGCCATCTGGTGGCAGAACGTCAAGGAGATCGCAACCAACGGCGACCATGAGGCCACCTTCGTGCTGGGGCGCCCGCAGCCGTCCCTCCTCAATATGATCGCCTCGGGCTACACGCCGGTCTACCCATGCCACGTGTCGACCCAGGCCATGCGCACCAACCCGATCGGCACCGGGCCGTTCAAGTTCGTCGAGTTCAAGCGCGGGGATTCCGTGAAGTTCGTGCGCAACCCCGACTACTGGAAGAAGGGGCGGCCCATTCTCGATGGCATCGACTGGAAGGTGATCGAGAACCGCTCCACGCGCATTCTCGCCTTCGTGGCCGGCGAGTTCGACATGACCTTCAGCGCCGACGTGACGGTCCCGCTCCTCAAGGACGTCAACAGCCAGGCCCCCAAGGCCATCTGCGAGCTGGCGCCGAACTATGTCTCGACCAACCTGATCATCAACCGTCAGCTCGCGCCGTTCAACGATCCCAAGATCCGCCTGGCCATGGCGCTGGCGCTCGACCGCGGGGCCTACATCGATATCCTGAGCGGGGGCAAGGCGCTGGTGAGCGGCGTGATGATGCCGCCGCCCGAGGGCGCGTGGGGCATGCCACCCGACAAGCTGCAGTCTCTGCCCGGATACGGCGCCGACCTGGAGAAGAGCAGGGCCGAGGCGCGCAAGATCATGGAAGGCCTCGGCTACGGCGAGGGCAAGCCGCTCAAGATCAAGGTATCGACGCGCAACATCGCCATCTATCGCGACCCGGCCGTCATCCTCATCGACCAGCTCAAGAAAATCCACATCGATGGCGAGCTCGAGGTGATCGACACCAGCATCTGGCACGCCAAGGTGACGCGCGGCGAATATTCGGTCGGCCTCAACTTGACCGGCGTGGGCGTCGATGATCCGGATGTGAACCTCTACGAGAACTACGCCTGCAACTCCGAGCGCAACCTGACCCGCTACTGCAACAAGGAGGTCGACGCCCTGATCGACAAGCAGTCGCAAGAGCCCGATATCGCCAAGCGCCGGGAGATCGTGTGGGAGATCGAGAAGCAGCTGGCGGAGGACCTCGCCCGGCCGATCATCCTCTACGACCGCGCCGCGACCTGCTGGCAGCCGCACCTGAAGGGCTTCGTGCTGCACCACAACAGCATCTACAACAACTGGCGCTACGAGGACGTGTGGCTGGACAAGTAGCACACCGCGTTCCCTCTCCCCATGCTTCTTCAGCATGGGGAGAGGGTTAGGGTGAGGGGCGGCACAAAGCTCCGACCTTCCTTGGGGCCGCCCCTCACCCCGACCCTCTCCCCGTCGTGTCGGAGACACGCCTCCGGCATGACGGGGAGAGGGCGCCCGACGGGCATATGGAGAGCCGCACGTGGGAGTCTATCTCGTACGCCGCTTCCTCTTGATGCTGCTGACGCTGTTCGGCATGTCGGTGCTGATCTTCGTGATGCTGCGGCTGGTGCCCGGCAACATCACCGACATCATCTTCGATTCCGCGGGGTTCGTGAACCCGGCGCAGAAGGCCAAGATCGAGCGCCAGCTCGGCCTCGACCAGCCGATCGTCACCCAGTACATCACCTGGATCTCGGGGCTGGCGCGCGGCGATCTCGGCTACGCCTTCGTGTCCGAGAAGCCGGCGATCGACGAGATTCTGCCGCGCATTCCCGTCACCGCCAAGCTGGCCGTGCTGGCGCTGATTTTCTCCGTGCTGTTCGGCGTGCCGCTGGGCGTGATCAGCGCGGTGCGCCAGAATACCCCGCTCGACTACGCGCTGCGCATGGTGAGCCTGAGCGGCCTTTCATTGCCCTCGTTCTGGCTGGGCCTGCTCATCCTGATGGCCTTTGTGCACTGGTTCGGCTGGATCCCCATCTACCGGGGGACCGGCGGCGGCATCTGGGCCGAGCTGGCGATGCTGTCCATCCCGGCCGCGGCCGTCGGCTTCCGCAGCTCCGCCCTCGTCATGCGCCTGACCCGCTCGTCGATGCTGGAAGTGCTGCGCCAGGATTACATCCGCACCGCCCGCGCCAAGGGCGCCTCGGACACGTCCGTTAATTATGAGCATGCGCTGCGCAACGCCATGCTGCCGGTGGTGACCATCATCGGCATCGAAGCGGCGTTTTTGATCGGAGGGCTGATCGTTACGGAAACCGTGTTCAATATTCCGGGCGTGGCGCGCTTCCTGGTGGAGGCGATCCGGTGGCGCGACTACCCGATCGTGCAGAACCTGGTGATGTTCATCGCTATCGTCGTCGTAGTCGTCAACTTCATCGTCGACATGACTTATGCAGCACTCGACCCACGCATCAAGTACGAGGAGTAGGCACACGTGGCGGTGATCGACCATGATGCCGGGCTGAGCAGGGCGGGGGCCAACGTCCGCGGCCCGTTCGGTGCGCTCCTGTTCTTCGTGCGGCGCTACCCGCTGGGAGCGATCGGTGGCCTGATCATGATCGCCTTCCTGGCCACCGCTCTGTGCGCGGATTGGATCACCACTTACGATCCGCTGTCCACCAACGCGCGGACCTCGCTCGCCCCGCCCGGCGACAAGCACACTCTGGGCGCCGACTTCATGGGCCGTGACGTGCTCTCCCGCATCATCTACGGGGCGCGCATCTCGCTCGCCGTGGGCGTCGGCGCCAGCGTGCTCGGCTGCCTGATCGGCGTCACCGTCGGCCTGATGTCGGGCTTCTTCGGCGGCTGGTTCGACCTCCTGGTGCAGCGCCTGATGGACATCATGCAGTCGCTGCCGCTGCTGGTGATGGCTCTGGTCATGGCCGCTTCGCTCGGGCCCTCGCTCACCAACACCATCATCGCCATTGCGATACCGCTGGTCCCCAACGTGGCGCGCGTCATCCGCTCCAACACGCTGTCGCTGCGGGAGATGCCGTTCGTGGAGGCGGCGCGCGCGGTCGGCATGAGCGAGACGCGCATTGCCGTGAGCCACGTGCTTCCCAACACTCTGGCACCCCTGATCGTGCTCGCCACCGCACAGCTGGGCTCGGCCATCCTGGTCGAATCCGCGCTCGCCTTCCTGGGCCTCGGCGTGCCGGAGCCGCATCCCTCGTGGGGCCGCATGCTGTCGGAGTTTGCCGCCGAGTATGTGCGCACCGCGCCCTGGCTCGTGATCTTCCCGGGCATAGCCATCAGCGCCGTGGTGTTCGGCACCAACCTGCTGGGTGACGCCATCCGCGACATCCTCGATCCGCGGCAGCGCTTCTAGATGGAACAGCTGGCCGTCCCTCTTGAGACCGTGGCGCGCGAGCAGGCAGCGGGCGAGCCCGTGCTCGATGTGCAGGACCTGCAGACCTACTTCTACACGCGCACCGGACTGGTGAAGGCGGTGGACGGCGTGTCCTTCTCGCTCAGGCGCGGGGAGACGCTTGCGATTGTGGGAGAGTCGGGCTGCGGCAAGAGCGTGACGGCGCTCTCGCTCATGCGCCTCGTCGCCGACCCGCCCGGCCGCATCGTCGGCGGCTCGGTGCGGCTCGACGGCGTCGACCTCGTCGGGCTCGATGTCGCGGCGATGCGCTCCATCCGCGGCAAGGAGATCTCCATGATCTTCCAGGAGCCGATGACCTCGCTCAACCCGGTGATGACCATCGGCCGCCAGATCGGCGAGGCGCTGCTGCTGCACGAGACCACCTCGCGCAAAGTCGCGCTGGCGCGCACCATCGAGATGCTGCAGCTGGTCGGCATCCCGGAGCCCCAACAGCGGGTCAAGGAATACCCCCACCAGCTCTCGGGCGGCATGCGCCAGCGCGCCATGATCGCCATGGCGCTCGCCTGCAATCCCAAGGTGCTGATCGCCGACGAGCCGACCTCGGCGCTCGACGTCACGATCCAGGCCCAGATCCTCGATCTCATCGCCAAGCTGCGCCGCGAGCTCGGCACCGCCGTCATCCTCATCACGCATGATCTGGGCGTCGTGGCCGAGACCGCCGAGCGCGTGATCGTGATGTACGCCGGGCGCAAGGTGGAGGAGGCGCTCCGTCGACGAGCTGTTCGCCCACCCGCTGCACCCCTACACACGCGGTCTGATGAATTCTATCCCGCGGCTCGCCCTGATGCGGCGCGAGGGTGCCAGTGCTGCCGACCGGTTGCAGGAAATCCCAGGCATGGTTCCGGCCCTCAGCAACCTGCCGGCGGGATGCGCCTTCGCGCCCCGCTGCGCCTTCGCCAGCGACACCTGCCGCCGCGAGTATCCACGCTATGAGGAAAAGCGGGCCGGCCATTGGGCAGCTTGCTGGCATTCCGATCAGTTGACCGGGGCCGTCAATGCTTGAGACGGTGGCCCCCGTGCTGCAGGTCGATGGCCTGAAGAAGCACTTCCCGGTGCGCAAAGGGCTGCTGCGGCGCACGGTAGGCCACGTCTATGCGGTCGACGACGTGAGCTTCACGATCCAGCCGGGCGAGACGCTGGGGCTCGTCGGCGAGTTGGGCTGCGGCAAGACCACCGTGGGCCGCGCCATCCTGCGCCTGATCGAGCCCACAGCCGGCACGCTGCGCCTGGAAGGCCACGACATCACCCGGCTGGGCAAGACCGAGCTCAGACCTTTCCGCCAGCAGATGCAGATCATCTTCCAGGACCCGTTCTCCTCGCTCAACCCGCGCATGCGCGCCGGCGACATCGTGGCCGAGCCGCTGAAGGTCCACGGCACCACCGCCAAGAAGGCGCGTCGCGAGCGGGTGGCGCAGCTGTTCGACCGCGTGGGCCTCAGAGCCGCGCAGATGGACAACTTCCCGCACCAGTTCTCCGGCGGGCAGCGCCAGCGCATCGGCGTGGCCCGCGCGCTGGCCCTCAATCCGAAGCTCATCATCGCCGACGAGCCGGTCTCCGCGCTCGACGTGTCGATCCAGGCACAGGTCATCAACCTGCTGATGGACCTGCAGCGCGACCTGAAGCTCTCCTACCTCTTCATCTCGCACAACTTGGCCGTGGTGGAGCACATCTCCCACCGCATCGCCGTCATGTATCTCGGCCGCATCGTCGAGTACACCGACAAGGTCACGCTGTTCACGCGGCCGCTGCATCCCTACACGGAGGCGCTGCTGGCCGCCGTGCCGGTGCCCGACCCGGCCATCAAGCGCGTCAAGCGCGTGGTTCAAGGGGACGTCCCGAGCCCATTGAAGCCGCCACCGGGATGCCATTTCCACACCCGCTGCCCTTATGCGGAGGCACGCTGCAGGAGCGAGACGCCTGCACTTCGCGAGGTCGAGTCCGGCCACCAGGTGGCGTGCCACTTGCGTTGAGGGTGCTGATCTCTCGTCAGCCTTGAGGACGAACGCTCAGAGCATCAATGATCGGACATGACGCCTGAGCGTCCGGGTTGCAGCAGGCCGTCACGGTCGTTAGGGCTCGTTCGAGGTTCCTAAGACTGGCAATCTTTCCTTGAACCTCGGTGAGATGTCGCAGCGTGATTTCCCTTGCCGGTAGGCATGCCTCGTTTCCTGCACGGCGGAGGTTGATGAGCGCCCGAATATCGTTGAGCGAAAATCCCAGCTCTCGAGCCCGCCGGATGAAGTTCAGTTCTCTGAGATGCTCCCTTGTATAGGCGCGATGCCGACCCTGTGTGCGGCGAGGCGAGGCCAAAAGGCCGATACGCTCGTAGTACCGGATGGTGTCGATCTTCGCGCCAGTGCTCTTGGACAGGGCACCTATCAGCATCAACGGCTCAGTCTCAGCTTTGATCGGCATGTGGAGTCATTCACCGCTTGCACCTGTAGTGGCTCCAGATACTAGGATGATTTCAAACCAACGGACACCGCCGTGCCCCAGGAAAGCGACACCTTGCTTGATGCGTTGGCCCCAAGCCCTCCTGTGGGGGGGACTGCAGGTGTTGGGGACAGTTCCATGCAAGGGCGCTCGAATGCTGAAGCCGCGGCTCGCCAAGGCGCTTCGATCGCCTTGCAATCCACGCTGACCTGCCCGATCTGCGGCCATACGACCGAGGAGACGATGCCGATCGACGCCTGCGTGGTTCAATACGTCTGCACACAATGCCGCTCACAGATCAAAGCCAAGCCCCGTCTCTGCATCTTTTGCAGCTACGGGTCTGTCCCTTGTCCTCCGGTCCAGGAGGAAAGGTTAGGCCTTTCAACGCAACCACACTGTTGTCGCGGGGCAGCGGGTGGGGATGAAAATGCCTAAGCGGCATCAGACCACTGTTGCTGGCTCGCAGGCGGCGCGCAAGCCGATGCCGTCAGCCGACGCTGCCTACTCCCCTCATGGGCGCAAGCATCAGGAGCCGTCCCTCCGAGTTTGTCGGGAGCGGAAGGCCGTAACTGTGGAGTTCGCGCCGGAAGCGGGGACAGGAACCCTCACGCTAACCCAAGACGCATTGTTGGCGCTCATCACGGATTTGGGGCGCGCGCACCAACAACTCACCCAAGATAGGCCGCCACCTCAACTGTGGGGGAAGCAGATTGATTGCGTTTTCAACGCGCGGTGGCACATCCAGCCAGAACCTCTATCGGAAGGGTCGCTGATTTCATTCTTCCATCCCGCATTTGGTCCGGTAGGGTTTGTTATTCCGCGCGATCAGGTGGCGGAGATAGTCCGTACATTATCACTCCATCTGGAACTGCCTCCGCCACCGCGCGAGCGCCACAACTAGAGCAAGATCGTTTCTGATCGAAGCGCTTGGCTGCGATCATGGAACGTGAATCTTGCTCCCGCCAGCGTGCGCTTGTCAGCCTCTGATGGGAGAGGGGGAGCGCGTGTGGTTCGCGGCCGTCAAATTCACATTCCGCCCTCACCCACGACAATGAACGGTGCCCAGAGGGCGGGATGGGCATGGCTGCCACCGCGCTCGATCAGAGCCAGCATCGATCGGCGCAACGCCTCGGCACGTCCCACTTTGCGGTCGGCCTTGATCTCGTCGAACGCCTTGGTGATCAGCCCAACGGTCGCCTCCGAATCCACCGCCCAGTGCGAGACGAGCAGGGCCCGGGCCCCGGCATAGAAGAACGCACGGGCAAGACCCGAGAGCGCTTCCGCGCCCGCCATGTCGGTTCCGCCGGCTGCCGTGTTGCACGCCGAGAGCACGACCCAGTCCGCATCCAGCTTGAGCTGGGTCACCTCCGAGGCGGTAAGCAGGCCGTCGTCTTCGTCGGTGGCCTTGTCGGGCGGGGTCAGCACCAATGCCGGCTCGGAGCGTGCATGGCCGACGGCCTCGGTCTCGGCTGCCAGCAGCCCGTGGGTGGCGAAGTGAACGATGCGGGCGCGGCCCAGCGTACCGGCGGCCGAAAGCGCCTTCAGACTGCGTTCCGTGGCGCCCTGGCCAAGGTGCACCGCGCCTCCAGGGGCGCCCAGCAGGCGCGCCACCGCACAAAGCTCATCGGCCGTTTCGGGCAGTGGCGGTTGACGACGGAGCTCATCGATGTTGGCAACGCCGCCACGCAGCAGCTTTGCCGTGGGCCGTCCACGGCGGTCGGCCTTTGCCACTGCGAGTGTAGGCGAGCGCGGGCAGCTCTGCTTGGTCCATGCCGTCCGGTCGGTGCCGTCGCTGCCGGTCAGCAGCGGATTGCCGAAGCCGACGAACGGGTCCGTTGCCCGGCTCTGCTTCGCGAATTGGCGCAGCGCCTTGAGGCTCGCGACGGAGGGCAGCACAGTGATGGCCGCTCGCTTCGCGAGCCAGGCCGCTCGCGCGTATCCCCCCGCCTCAGCGGGAATGGCGACAGGCGGTGGCTCCGCGACCAATACGTGGAACGGAAGGCTGGTGAGCGGAGCTGACGGGACGATCAGGAGGTGCTTGCCGGCGATCAAGTCCTCGACCGAGCCGAACAGCGCGGTATAAAGCTCGTGTGCGCGCGCAAGGTCAAAGGGCAGCGCCGCCGCCTCTCCCGGCCGCCTGGCCGGCCGCAACAGCTCGAAGCACTTGCCGGCCGCTTCGCCGCGCCATTCTCCCAGATAGTCGAGACCGCACCGCAGCGCTGCCACGCGCGTGCGTAAGCTCTTTGCTGTTCAGCGGAACCTTGACCCAGCGGCTCTGCGCGCGGGTGATGGCCCATAGAAAGGTGCCGTCCCTGGTCGGGACAAACAGGAGCAGCGCTTCGCTGGGGCCGACGAGGCTGCCGACTTCGGCCAACGGCATGGGCGCCGCGCTGGCGAGGCTCGTGTATTGGGGAAAGCTGCGGTCCAGCGCGGCGTCCACCTCCTTCAGCCTGGCTGTGATAGCGGCGGCTTGCTGCCGCAGCGCAGCCTCCGCATCAAACTTGCGAGCCTGCGCCGGTTGAGACGTGGCGGCGATCAGCGCCCGATCGACAGCTGCTCCCTCCTCGGCAAGGTCTTGCCGCGAGCGGACCAGCTGCCCTAGGCGACCGCCGCCGGCCGCAACACGCGCCGACATGCCCGAGATGGCCGCGGCCGCGCCCAACTCCGTGACCCACTGCGCCGTCTCGAACGCCTCTGCACGCAGCTTCAGCCCGGTTGCGCCGTCAGCGCCCTCGGCCAAATGATAGGCGGCTATCACGAGCCCCAGGAAAGGGTCGGCGTGACCCCTGATCTCTGTACGCTCGTCCTGGCGGAGGAGCCCGCCCGCACGGCCGCCGCTGCGGGCGATCCAGATGCCGGTTGCGCGCTTGAAGCCTCGATAGGCGGCCTCCCACTCCTGCACATCCAGGTGATGCGACGCGAGGTTGTGCACGGTGGTTGCGAGTTCGGGGTGCCTGTCGCCCAGGGCGGCCTCGCGGATGGCGACCGCGCGGCGGAGCAGCGGCTCTGCCTCGTCATGGCGCTTGAGGTTGTCGAGCAGGCTCGCAAGGTTGTTGAGGCTGTTGCTGGTGACGAGATGCTCGGGCCCGAATTCTTTTTCGCGGATGGCAAGCGAGCGGCGGGCGAAGGGCTCTGCCTCGGCAAAGCGGCGTTCGTCGTGCAGCAGTGCCGCGAGGTTGTCGAGCGCGAGCGCCACCGACACGCTCTCGCCGCCGAAGTGCTGCTCGCGGATGGCCAGTGAGCGGCGGAACAGGGCCTCCGCTTCCTGCGCGCGGTTCATGCCGCTCAAGGCGTTGGCCAGATTGTTGAGTGCGGAGGCTACGCCGGGGTGTTGTGGACCGAATGCTTTCTCGTTGATCATCAGGGCACGCCTCAGCAGACCTTCGGCCTCGGAAGCGCGGCCCATCGTAGTAAAGAGGGTTGCGAGGTTGCCCAGGCTCGTGGCGACTTCCGGATGATCCGGTCCGAGCGCCTTCTCCGAGATCTGCTGCTCGCGCCGGAACAGGGCCTCCGCCTCGGCGTGATGCCCCATGGCCCTGTGTAGCTCACCGAGGTTGTTGAGCATCGGCGCGATGAAGATGCTGTCCGGGCCGAACTGCTTCTCCTGAACGGAGAGTGCCCGCCGCAACGGTACCTCCGCCAGCGTGAAACGGCCCTGCTCCTTGTAGACCTGCGAAAGGTTGTTGAGCGCCACCGCCACATTGATGTGCTCGGGTCCGAGCGCTTTCTCGAATAGCCCGAGCGCTTTCTGAAAGAGCTGCTCGGCATCTGCATAGCGTGCCTCGTAGTGGCGAATGCGCCCGAGGCTAAGGAGCGTCATCGCCGTGTCAGGGTGCTCGCTTCCGAGGGCGCTCGTGCGGATAGCGAGGGCACGCTCGAGATACTGCTCGGCCAGCCGGTAGTTCGCCTGTGTCACGGCGAGAAACGATAGGCTTGCCAGCGTGGCCGCCACGTCCGGATGGTCGGGCCCCAGCGCCTTTTCGCGCATGGCCAGCACGCGCTCGAGCATCGGCTTCGCCTCGGCCAGGTCGCCCTGCATGCGGTGCAGCTCGGCCAGCGTGAACAGCGTCATCACCGCCATGGGGTGCTCCTTGCCGGCCATCTTCTCGGCCTCCGCAACGAGCCGCTGGCCCAAAGGTATGGCGTCCGCAAAGCGGCCGGCCCTGGACAACTCGGTGATGCGCTCCATGAGGCCCACCAGGTCCCCCGGCGCCTGCGCTCTTGCCGCCAGGGGCGAGAGACAGGCGAGCACAAGGAGCGCGACAAGACGCACCAAACGCCACATCCGGTACACAGCCGACATGGTGATATCCCTCTTTCGATAGTCCGCGAGCACGATACCAGTCTCGCAGCGGCGTTCGACAGGGATATGGCAGCGGGGTCGAGGGATGGCGCGGCAATACCGCCGAGCCAATTACTCCACCCGTCATCCCTGAAGCCGAGCCCTGGCGGAGGCCGGGGCGAGACTATCCGGGATCTGCCGCACGGACACCGCTCGCCGCAGATCCCGGCTCTGCGCGATCGCGCTTCTAGCGCGATCGCTGGGCCGGGATGACGGGTGGAAGGACTATCAGATCGACCGGTAGCCGCCGTCGGCCATGATGATCGAGCCGGTGACGTAGGCCGAGAGGTCGGAGGCGAGGAAGATCGCCGGACCGACGATGTCCTCGGGCTTTCCGGCGCGGCCGAGCGGCGTGTGATCCAGGAAGATCTTCACAAGCTCGGGGTTGCTGGCGCGCACCTTCTCGTTGAGCGGCGTCTCGATCAGGCCGGGGCCGATGGCGTTGACCCGCACCCCGTCCTTGCCCAGCTCCGCCGCCAGCGCGCGCGTGAAGCCGAGCACGCCGTGCTTGGAGGTTGTGTAGGCCGGCGAGTTCGGCGTCCGCACATGCACGAAAGATTGGATCGAGCCGATGTTGACGATCCGGCCCCTGGTTGCGCGCAGCTGCCCCAGAAAGGCGTGCGTCACGTTGAACACGCCGTTGAGGTTGACCGCCATGATGTCCTGCCAATCCTTGATCACCGCTTCTGGCGTCCGCGGTGAAGGCGTTGCGCCGGTTGATGCCGGCGTTGTTGACCAGAACCGAGACCTGGCCGATCTTCTCGCCGATCTGCGCTGCAACCTCACGGCACTCCTCGCGCTCGGTCACGTCGAGCTTGAAGCTCCAGGCCTTGCCGCCGGCCCCCGTGATGGCCTTGACGGTCTCGGCCGCCGCGTCGGCGTTGGCGTCGAGGACAGCGACTTGCGCCCCCTCCTTGGCGTAGCCCAGCGCAATCGCCCGGCCGATGCCTGATCCGCTGCCGGTGACCACCGCCACGCGTCCATCGAGAAGCCCTGCCATTTCCTCCTCCTTGGCGACCTGCCTCAGCCCGCCGCAGCCCGCTTCTTGTTCTGCCGGTTGTTGACGAGGTCGTCGACCACGGCCGGCTCGGCCAGGGTGGAGGTGTCGCCCAGGTTGGAGAAGTCGTCCTCGGCGATCTTGCGCAGGATGCGGCGCATGATCTTGCCCGAGCGTGTCTTCGGCAGCCCTGGCGAGAACTGGATCTGGTCCGGCGCGGCGAACGGGCCGATCTCCTTCCTCACATGGGCGACGAGCTCTTTCTTGAGCTCCTCGCTCGGGCCGTTGCCCTGGATCAGCGTCACGTAGCAGTAGATGCCCTGGCCTTTGATGTCGTGCGGATAGCCGACCACCGCGGCTTCCGCCACCTTGGGATGCGACACCAGCGCCGACTCCACCTCCGCGGTGCCGAGGCGATGCCCGGAGACGTTGATGACGTCGTCGACGCGTCCCGTGATCCAGTAGTAGCCGTCGGCGTCACGCCGGCAGCCGTCGCCGGTGAAGTACATGCCCTTGTAGGTGGAGAAGTAGGTCTGCACGAAGCGCTCGTGGTCGCCGTAGACGGTGCGCATCTGGCCGGGCCAGCTGTCGAGGATCACCAGATTGCCCGACGCGGCCCCTTCGAGGAACGCGCCCTTGTCGTCAACCAGGGCAGGCTTGAGGCCGAAGAACGGCCGCGTCGCCGAGCCCGGTTTCAGCTTGGTGGCGCCCGGCAGGGGCGTGATGAGGATGCCGCCGGTCTCGGTCTGCCACCAGGTATCGACGATGGGGCAGCGGCCATCGCCCACCACGCGGTGATACCACTCCCACGCCTCCGGGTTGATCGGCTCGCCCACCGTGCCCAGCAGCTTCAGCGATGAGCGGTCGGTGCGCTTGACGTAGTCGTCGCCGGCGCCCATCAGCGCGCGGATCGCGGTTGGGGCGGTATAGAAAATGTTCACGTCCCACTTGTCGATCACGTGCCAGAAGCGCGAGGCGGTCGGGTAGTTCGGCACGCCCTCGAACATCAGGGTAGTCGCGCCGTTGGAGAGCGGGCCGTAGAGGATGTAGCTGTGGCCCGTCACCCAGCCGACGTCGGCCGTGCACCAGAAAATGTCGCCCTCGTGGTAATCGAACACATACTGGTGCGTCAGTGCGGCGTACACCAGATAGCCGCCCGACGTGTGCAGCACGCCCTTGGGTTTGCCCGTCGAGCCTGACGTATAGAGGATGAACAGCGGGTCCTCGGCGCTCATCTCCACCGGCGGGCACTCGGCGTTGACCTTGACGAGCTCCTCGTGCAGCCAGATGTCGCGGCCGGCGCTCCAGGGGATGGGCGCGCCCGTGCGGCGCACGACCAGCACCTTCTCGTCGCCCTTGCAGCGCTTCAGGGCCTCGTCGGTGTTCTTCTTGAGCGGGATCGGCCGGCCGCCGCGCACGCCTTCATCGGCCGTGATGATGAACTTGGAGTCGCAGTCGTTGATGCGCCCGGCCAGGCTGTCGGGCGAGAAGCCGCCGAACACCACGGAATGGACGGCGCCGATGCGGGCGCAGGCCAGGATGGCGTAGGCCGCTTCCGGGATCATCGGCAGGTAGACCGTGACGCGATCGCCCTTCTTGACGCCGTTGGCCTTGAGGACATTGGCGAACTTGGCTACCCGCTCGTGGAGCTGGCGGTAGGTGATCTTCTCGTCGTGGGTCGGGTCGTCGCCCTCCCAGATGATGGCGACCTGGTCGGCGCGGTTCTTCAGATGCCGGTCGATGCAGTTGGCACAGACGTTGAGGGTGCCGTCCTCGTACCACTTGATCGACACGTTGTCGGGCGCATACGAGGTGTTCTTGACCTTGGTGTAGGGCTTGATCCAGTCGATGCGCTTGCCCATCTCGCCCCAGAACAGGTTGGGGTCGTCGACGGAGCGCTTGTACATCGCCAGGTATTTCTCGTTGTCGATGAAGGCCCGGCTCGCCCATTCGGCAGGCACATTGTAGACCTTGTCAGACATGGCGATGTCCTCCCTTGTGCACTCTGGGTTGCCCTGTTTTATCGGCACACCGCGCCGGTCGGCAACCGCGCGTTTAGTCGAAGGCCAAAGGGAGGCACTCA
>CAWHBI010000023.1:0-32133 GCA_963827545.1 uncultured Alphaproteobacteria bacterium | reverse complement strand
CCAGTGATCGTTGCGAGTGCGCCGAGAACAATGGCATTCGTCAAGACGACGGCATGCAGCGCCAGCGCGCTCATCACCGCGTCGTCTCTGGGCACTCCAGCCCACATGGTCGCCACCACCCAAGCGGCCTGTGCTGGACCGATACCGGCGATGCCATTGATCGGCAACGCAAAGGCAATGTTCCCGGCTGCCGCGCCCAGCATGGCGGCACCGGGTGACACCGTCGCCACCACCGCGTGAGCAACCAGAATGGCAGCAAACCCGAAGACCAGCCAGATGGCGAAGCCGAGCGCTACCGCTGTCATCGCTACGTGGCGGTCGCCGATCGCGGCCAATCCCGCTGTCAGGCGCGCTGCGACTTCGCCGGTGCCGGAAGACTGCGCCATGCGCAGCCGCAGCGCCCGCGCGGCCAGCGCCAGCCCGAAAGGCGCCACAACCAAGCCGAGCGCGCCAAGGACGAGCACGACACGGTTCACACCGACGGCCAAATGCAGCATAGCCGCAGCCGCCACCAGAATTGCGCCGACCGTCGCCAAGTCGAACAGACGCGCGAGCAGTAGGACACCGGCCGAGTGCAGTAGGCTGTAACCGTAATGCCGGCGCATGAGCACGGGATAGCTGAGCTCTCCCAAACGGAACGGCAGCAGGAAATTCAGGCCATTGAGCTGGAACGCGATGCGGACCAATGCCACTCCGGGCAGGGCGAGCCGGCCCGTGGTCATCACCGCAAAGCGCCAGGCGCGCAGCCATTGCACCAGCGCGCCAAGCATGAACGCGGCGAGAATGGGCAATAGCTGGGCCTCAGTTGCGAGGCGACCGAGAGCCTTCAAGATTTCCGGTGTCAGAAGAAACCACAGACAACCTGCGGTGACGGCCACCGCAAGAAGGACGGACAACATTGGTCTCATGCGCTAGTCCGGCCCAGATGCTGCGCCACCAGGTTGCGGGCCTCGACCGGCCGTTGCGTGCGGCTGATGATCAGCTCAGCCAGCATTCCGAACAGGATCAATTGTATGCCGATGATGACCACCATGACGCCGAACAGCAACAGCGGCCGGCCGCCGATGCTCGCGCCGGTGAAGAGCTTCAGCCCCGTCAGATAGGCGAGAGCCGCGCCGCCGCCCAGCAGGAAGAGCGAGCCGATGCCGCCGAAAAGATGTCCCGGCCGATAGGCGAAACGGGTGATCATGACGACGGTCAGAAGATCGAGAAAGCCGCGGAGATAGCGCGCCACGCCGTACTTCGACTTGCCAAACTGGCGAGCGTGGTGGCGGACCGGAATCTCGGCGATGCGGTAGCCCAGCGCATGGGCAAGCACGGGCACGTAGCGGTGCAGCTCCCCATAGAGCTCGACCGAGTCGAAGATCTCGCGCCGATAGGCCTTGAAACCGCAGTTGAAGTCGTGGAGACGAACGCCGCTGATGCGCGCAGTCACGGTGTTGAACAGGCGCGACGGCAGGGTCTTGGAGAGCGGATCTTGACGGTCCTTTTTCCAACCCGAAACGAGATCGTAGCCGGCGTCGAGCGTCTGCACGAAACGCGGGATCTCATCCGGGTCATCCTGCAGGTCGGCGTCGGTGCTGATGATGACGTCGCCCGCACACGCGCCGATCCCCACCATCAGAGCCGTCGCCTTGCCGAAATTGCGCCGGAGCCTGATCGCCTGAACCGTCGCATTGTCCGCCGCAAGCTGGGTCATCACTGCCCAGGTCTTGTCCGTGCTGCCATCGTCCACGAGCACGATGTCCCTCAGGGTCAAACCATTCGAAGCACAGACCTCGACGATGCGTGCAACAAGCACGGGCAGCGACTGTTCCTCGTCCTTGGCCGGCACGACGATGCTCAAGGTGCGTAT
Organism: uncultured Alphaproteobacteria bacterium; assembly: GCA_963827545.1. Lineage (GTDB taxonomy): Bacteria > Pseudomonadota > Alphaproteobacteria > Rhizobiales > Hyphomicrobiaceae > AWTP1-13. Next base: position 30,278 of record CAWHBI010000023.1, on the reverse strand, counting down.
GGGCTGCAGCTGCGCCCCGAGGTGCCCCCGTGCTGTTTCATTGACGGCATCGGTCATCGGCATTCGCCCTGGGCCCCCTCATAGAGCCGATAGAAAAGGCGGTAACTGCGGGTCCGCGATCCCTGCATGAAGGCCGACACCACGCTCTCGTGTCGCGGCGCTGCGCCATTCACGCCCAGCTCGCGCCGCAAATAGGCATCTACCAGATCGCGTGCGCCGGAACCCTCCCCGGTCCAGACCGCAAGGCATTGCCCTGTCCCGGTGGGCCTGGGCCAGACCCTGGGTGGATAGCCAATCTCCATGACCCGTGCTTGCGGAAACTGGACGCGCAGGTTGCCGGCTACGTGGACGCCGTGCACGACAATCGTCCCCCTGCCCTGGAAGCCGGCGTCGCGCAGGCCCGCCGCGACATCCTGAAAAGGCACCAAGGCGCGGCAGACGCCGCGGCAGTAGTCGGCGCCGGCAGCATGAATGCCGACGCGTGCCGCCAGAGCAACCGCCGCCACGCCGGCCAAAGTCTTGGCGTACGCGCGCACCGATTGGGGCGATACGCCTGCCTGCTCCACCAGCATGAACAGATATATCGGCAGGATCTGCAACGCCGGCTGCAGCAGGCGTTCGGCGAAATCGGTCGCGCCGGCAAGCGGTACAAGCAGCCAATGCAGAACGATCGCAATGGCGATGACCATCCCCACCAGCCTGCTGTCGGGAACGGGATGCAGCGCTTGCGCCATCGGCTCCGGCGCGCGCAGACCGCGCCAGGCGGCGGCGCCGAAGAAGATGAGGAAGATCACCAGGAAGGGCAGCGGGTAGACCAGGACGGCGAGGACGAGATCTGCCGTCCCTTTGGCGAGGATCAGCAGGAACGTGCCACTCTGGCGGCCGAGCAGCCCGCCGACATCGTCGCCGGTTGCGGGGCCTGCGTGGAGCGTCCAAAGCACCGAAGGGAGCGAGACAGCCGCCATGATCGCTGCTGCCGGAGCGATCCTCCAGGTCAGGATCAGGCTGCGATAGGCGCCATGCGCGAGGCATGCGAGCGGCAGCGCCAGGGCAAATATCGCGAAATTCCACTTGCCGAGCATGCCGAGCCCGAAGCACAGGCCCAGCGTAAGATACCAGTGCAGGGTGGGCGTCTCGCACAGGCGCACGAACACGTACCAGCTGGCCGCGAGAAAGGCGGAAAGGGTAGTGGTGTGCGTAAGATCGTGATGGCTGTAGTAGCCGAATACATAAATGGCCGTGAAACTGAAGGTGGCGAGCGCCGCCAGCCTCGCGTCGCGGATCAGCCGTCTCGCGGTAAGGTACGTAAAGCCCATGATCATCGCGAGCAGCGCGTAGCGAAGCAGGCTGATCGCCACCATGCCGGCGTTGGTGACCCCGCCTGCGGCGACCAGCGCCCAGGTGAACAGGGGCGGTGCCCGAAAGCGATAGCTCAGCAGCCAATGCTGTGCGAAAAGCGCCTGCTCGGCGTCGTCCATCCCGAGGGTCGGTCCCATCCACAGGCGCACACCCAGATGGACCAGAAGATAAGCGGCAATGAGGAGTGCAACGTGCCGTGGTGTTGCCCAGGCGGGCTGCGATGGCATGGAGGGTCCGAAAGCTCGCTCAGGGTCCTTTTAGGACGTCTGGTACCCTGGCGCCAGCCTGCGGCGAAACGAAGTGCGGGCCGCGCAGCGTCGCATCCATCGATGCGCCGCCTCGACCAGGGCGCGCGGCTCGCGTACAGCCTATGATGGGGGCGGCCATGCGCGGATTGCAAGGCAAGATGGCCATTGTCACCGGCGGCGGCAGCGGCATCGGCCGGGCCATCTGCCTGCGGCTGGCCGCGGAGGGCGTGACCGTCAGCATTTTCGACGGAACGCGGAAGCCGGCGCCGCCGTGGCCCGGGAGGCCTCCGAGCTGGGGCCGCCCGCCCACGTCCAGGCAGTCGACATCACCGACCATGCCGCCGTCACAGCAGCGGTGGCTGTCTCCGAGAACCAGGCCGGGCCGACGGGCATCCTGGTCAACAACGCCGGCTGGGACAAGTTCGCGTATTTCCTCGACACGGAGCCGGCGCTCTGGGACCAGCTGATCGCCGTCAACCTCAAGGGGCCGATCAACCTGCACCACGCCGTGCTCAAAGGCATGCAGGCGCGCGGGGCCGGCCGGGTCGTCAATATCGCCTCCGACGCCGGCCGCGTCGGCTCCTCCATGGAGGCGGTCTATTCGGCCTGCAAGGGCGGCATAATTGCCTTCACCAAGACCATGGCCCGTGAGATGGCTCGTTCGGGCGTGACGCTCAATGCGGTGTGTCCGGGGCCGACCGAGACGCCGCTTCTCGAAGGGTTCCTGGAGGGCCCGCAGGGCCAGAAGATTTACGAGGGCCTGAAGCGGGCGATCCCGCTGGGCCGCCTGGGTCAGCCCGACGACATTCCCGGCATCGTGGCGTTCCTGGCGAGCGACGACGCGCAGTTCATCACGGGGCAGGTGATCAGTGTGTCGGGCGGGCTGACGATGAATGGATAGGAGTGGAGAGTGAGTCCACTGAGCCGCTTTGGCTTGCTATAGTCCCTCCGCGATGAACTAAGCTTCGCGAATATTTGGCTCCGCGAATTTCCTTTGACCATGCGATTCTCCGGGGGACGATATGGCCAACGAGCAGGGCCCGAAGGGGCTGGGGCGGCGCATTGCCGTGGTGGTCGTGCACGGTGTGGGCGACACGCAGCCGGGATTGGCGCTCAACGAACTGGTTGATACGCTCAAGAAGGAGCATCCCGGCCACATCGAAGCCGAAGCGCACACTGAGGTGTATCGCCTCGAGGCCTCACCCATTGTGCCGGGCGAGCGGGTCGACCCGTTTCTGGCATGCTCGCGTTCAGCGCGGCTCACCGCGACGGGAGACGAAATTCGCTTCTACGACTTGCACTGGGCCGACCTGTCGCGCACCGCGTCGGGCCGCTTCAACGCATTCCTCGGATCGTTCCGCATCATCTTCGAGTCCCACCAGTTCGTCGACGCCATGCTGCCCAAGGAGGGTGGCATGCTGGTGCGCTTCCTGCGCGGGCTGCTGATCTGGGCGGCAGCAATCCTGCGCGGGCCCATTGTTGGGTTAAGTGCGTGTCTGTTGATTGTCGGGCTGTTCTACTACTCGCTGCGCAATGTCCTGCTCGAATACTCGGGCGCCGATTCCGCCACGCTGCAGTGGTACACGGCATTGCTGTTCTGGACCGGGCTGCTCGCCAGCCTGATTTGCGCGTCGGCATTCCTCTATCTGCGAAGGCGCGCAGACGACACTGAATGGAAGGATTTCTGGATAGCGATCGCTGTCGGCTCCGTTCTGCTCGCGATCTACGGCGTCTATCTCTACATCCTCCAGAGTGACAAACCCGTGGACTTCGAGGCCCTGGCCAAAGCGGATCAGAAGCCACCGATGTGCCTCTATGTCACCCGCATCTACTATCTGATCCAGAATTTGCGCGTGGCATGGTGTCTGCTCCTGTTTGCGGCGCTTGTTGCGGTGGTCTTGCTTTATCTTCGCGTATGGCGCTCTCCAGGCAGGGTTCGCTCCGGCGCTGCTATGGCGGCGGTCAGCCTGGTGGTGCTGCAATCTGCACTCTGGCTCACGTTGATCTCGGCAATATCGATCCCGCTCATCCACCAGGCGAACCTGCATGAGCGGCTGCGCCCGAGCGAAGGCAACTCCTGCGACCTGGAAAGCCTTTACGTCTCCTTCCTGGGAACAGCGCTGCTGCTCGGCTTTGTCGGATACATGGCTCTTGTAACGTACGCGGGACGGTACGTACTGGCACACACCCGGATACTGTCGCTTGAACGGCGCGCGCGCTTCATGCCGCGAATGCTGTTCGGCGGATTGGTCACCACGATCATACTGGTGGGAGCCTTCGTGCAGATCGGCGTTTTCTCAATTGTTTATGTCAACGACTTTTACGACAACCAGTTCCTCTCGCATTGGGCCCGCCTAACAGTCGAATTCGCGGTGGGATCGCTGCCGGGGGGAATCGATGCCGGCAAAGTCTTCGCCTACCTGGAGGAGCGCAGAGGGATCTACTATGGATTGGCTTCGGGTACGGCGGTGGTCGCGTCCGCATTGATTGCAGGGGGTTTTACGACGGCCATTCATATTACTCGCGACCTGATCGACCATCAGTATACACCTCGGCTCGGCTATTCCTACTACGTGCTGCCGCGCTTCCTGTTTCGGCAGCGTGGCGGGGGTGCTGCCGAGCGGCCACGGCGCGCGCGCATTCGCCAGCGCCTCGACGCTCTTGCCGAACAGGTGATCTGCAAGCCGCCTCCGTTCACCGATCTCATATTCGTGGCGCACAGCCAGGGATCGGTGATCGTGTACGACTATCTGCGCACGGGCGGTGACCAGTGCGAGCTGCTGCTGTGCGCGCGCCCACATCTGGTCACGTTCGGATCTCCCCTCGGGCACCTCTACAGGCATTACTTCAGGGAGTATGGCCAGCTCGACAAGGGCATTGCCGGACTGAGTCAGCGCCTCTCGTCGTGGACGAACATCTATCGTGTGGACGACTACGTCGGGCGGAGGATCAACGATGGTAAAGGTTTCGTTCGCAACGTGGTGATGCCGGCGGGTGGCCACATCAATTACTGGTGCGAGCGCCAGTTGTGCGACATCATCCTGGATCGTATCCGCACTCCAGCGGCCGCAGTCCATCCAGCCGGCTAGGCAGCGATCTCAGGAGTTCGTGCATGACCGAGCGATATACCCACTACACTGCCCTCAAGTTCGCGCGGCCGCGTCCGCGCATCCTCGAGGTGATCCTCTCCAAGCCCGGCAAGCTCAACGCGCTCGACGCCGACGGTCATCGCGAGCTCGCCGAGGTCTGGCGCGACATCGACCGCGATCCCGACACCTCGGTGGCCCTCCTGCGCGGCGAGGGCGGCGCGTTCTCCGCCGGCGGCGACCTCGGCATGATCGAGGTGATGGCCCGCGACTGGGCCACCCGCACCCGCGTGTGGAAGGAGGCCAGCGACCTCGTCTACAACGTCATCAACTGCACCAAGCCCATTGTGGCTGCCATCGAGGGCCCGTGCGTCGGCGCCGGGCTCGCGGCTGCGATGCTCTCCGACATCACCGTGGCAGGTCGCCGGGCCCGCATCATCGACGGACACACCCGGCTCGGTGTGGCGGCGGGCGACCACTCGGCCATCGTCTGGCCGCTGCTGTGCGGCATGGCCAAGGCCAAGTACTATCTCCTGCTCTGCGACGTGCTCACCGGCGAGGAGGCCGAGCGCATCGGGCTCGTGTCGATGGTTGCAGATGAGGGCAAGGTGGTGGAGACGGCGCTCACCGCCGCGGAGAAGCTGCGCGACATGCCGCCCGCCGCCGTGCGCTGGACCAAGCACGCCCTCAACAACTGGCTCAGAATGGCCGGCCCGACGTTCGATGCCTCCCTCGCCATGGAGTTCATGGGCTTCTCGGGTCCCGAGGTGCAGGAGGGGATGGCGGCGCTCAAGGACAAGCGCAAGCCCAGGTTCGACCCGAAGGATCCGTTCTGAACAGCTGGGCCAGCTCATTTGCTCGCGGGCAGGTGCGACCTGCTTGTGCCGCCGCCTCACCGTGAAGTGAAGAGAAATGAGCGCTGCCTTCCCGACGGATGCCACATTCGCTCCCGCTTCCATGCGCACCGATCATCGCAAGGGAAGGGACGAATGTGGGGATCAGTCTGCGCGGGCCTGCTGGCCGCAGTCGTGGCAGCAGCGGTGGTCGGCTCGCCCGCTCGGGCCGATGCTTTGCGCATCCAGACCCGGGACGGCCCCCGCGACGCCATCCTTCTCCCTGCGCGCCGGGCGCCGGCACCGGCTGTCATCGTGCTGCACGGTGCCATCATCTCGGCCGATTGGACGGCGCGCCGCTACGGTTTTGCCGAGGCGGCCGCGGCGCACGGTTTCACCGCCGTGTTTCCCGAGGGCATCAACCGGCAGTGGAACGATGGACGCGAGGGCGCGCTCTCGAAAGCAGACGACGTTGCCTTCCTGCGCCGGCTGGTCGGCGAGCTGGTGGCTCGGCGCATTGCCGATCCCGACCGCGTCTATATTGCCGGCATCTCCAATGGTGGGATGATGGCGCTGCGCATGCTGTGCGAGGCCTCGGAGCTGCTCGCCGGCATAGGCACCGTGATCGCCAACATGCCGGCCGCCGTCGGCGCCACCTGCCGGCCGAGGCGCGCGATGCCCATCGTCATGTTCAACGGCACCGCTGACCCGCTGATTCCGTACAACGGCGGCGGCGTCGGCCCTCTGAGCCTGGGCGGCTTCGTGTGGGGAACGGAACGCACGGCGGCCCACATGGCACGGACCAACGGCTGCGGGTTCGAGCCGCGATGGTCGGACGCCTCGACCGAAGGAGTGAGCGTCACTCGGATCGCCTGGACTGGCTGCAGGGCGGAAGCCAGCGTGATGCTCTACCGCGTCAATGGCGGCCGGCATCAGGTGCTCGGCCGCCGGCCCATTTTTCCAACCATCTTCGGCAGCGCCCGGCACGAGATATCGGCGGCGGAAACGATCATGTCCGCGTTTGCCCGGGAGTGAAGGCGACCCGGACGCCGAGCAAGGTACCAGAGTACCAGAGTAGGTTGGGTTAGCGCGGCCACTACGGTAATTGTTTCTGCTGAACGCTTGTCCCGCGCGTAACTCAACTCACGCACTCGACGCGACGTATTGCGCGCGATGTTGGGTACGCGCGGATCGGCGTCACGACATCAGTCTCGGCGACGGCGGCCGCGCTAACCCAACCTACGCCCTCAGGCGAAAACCGGAGCCACACCCATGACCAAACTGCAGACCCAGGGCGTGCATCACATCACGCTCATCGGCGCCGACCGGCAGACCTCGATCGACTTCTGGCAGGGCGTGCTCGGCATGCCGTTCGTGTTCGAGCAGCCCAACCTCGACGATCCCGAAACCAATCACCTCTACTTCGATCCTGGCGACGGCCGGCTCATCACCGTCTTCACCCAGGAGACGTCCAAGCCCGATCCCAGGCCCAATCCGATGGGCATCGGCAACCTGCACCACTTGGCCTTCACAGTGTCGCGTGCCACCTACACGCAGGCCAAGGCGCGGCTCGAGGCGCGGGGCTTTCCGAACTCCGGCGAGGTCGACCGCGGCTTCATGTACTCGATCTACTTCCGCGATCCGCTGGGCCAGCTCTTGGAGCTTGCCACCTACAAGTTCGAGCCGCCGACGGGCTTCACCCACGCCGACGTGCTGCGCGAGGCCCACAACATCCGCGTGGCGAAAGGCGCCTACAACATCGCCGACGAGCACCTGGCCGACGCCATCGAGTTGCTGTCGAAGAAGCCGGAACCGAAAATGGGCAAGGAGGGGTAGTGGCTACCGCTTGCCCTTGTAGGCGGTTGGGGGAGAAACTGCCCCGTATCGATTCGCCGCATACCCTCTGGAACGCTCATGAACGCAATCAGGGGCCTACAGCCATACTGCGACCACATTCGCGCACGGCAGTGGGGGTTGCGGGGACCGGAAGCGCAGTGAGCGTAGCCATGATTGTCGAACGAACCCTGTGCCGGTGGGCCCTCGCCATAGGTGCCCTCGTAGTCGCCAGTCTTTCCGCATCCCCAGCCTCCGCCCAGCTCTTCTGGGACTGGGGCGGCGGCGACGTGGTGGGTGACAGCGGTCGCGAGATCGTGCGCTTCAGCCCGCAGTATGAACCCGGCCAGATCGTCGTCAGCTTCGGCGATCGCCGGCTCTACTACATCAGCCAGCCCGGCGAGGCCATCAGCTATCCGATCGCCATTCCAAGAGACGAGGATCGTTGGGAAGGTGTCACCACTGTCTCCGACAAGCGGGTCAATCCATCCTGGACGCCGACGCCGACCATGATGGCCGAGAACCCGCGCCTGCCGCGCTGGGTGCCGGGCGGGCACCCGATGAACCCGCTCGGCGTGCGCGCGCTCTACCTGGGCTCCAGCGCCTATCGGATCCACGGCACCGACGCGCCCTGGACGATTGGCTCGGCTGTCTCGAAGGGCTGCATCCGCATGTACAACCAGGACGTGCTCGACCTGTACCCGCGGGTGTCGGTCGGTGCGGTGGTCACGGTGACGTGGCAGCGCTTCGACAACGCAACCGCGAACGTTACGTCGGCCCGCTCGTCGTCGCGCCCGCCTCTGCGGGAGATGCGCCCGTCCGACCTTCCGCGGCGCTTCTGACCACGCCGACCATCCTTTCCAAGCCCGGCACCTTCGGCCATTCTGCCGGCCTGCGTGGTGAGCAGAAGGAGGTCGCAAGGTGGCTATGCGGTCGCTGCGCCAGAGGGCGATGGACGGGGAAGCGGTGCTGGGTGCCATGGTGTTCGAGTTCTTCACACCGGGCATCTCCCAGGTCCTGAAGCTCGCCGGCTGCGAGTATGTCATCTTTGACATGGAGCACGCTGGCTTCTCCATCGAGCAGCTCAAGGTGCAATGCGCGCACTGCCGCGGTACCGGCATTGCGCCGATGGTGCGGGTGCCGCGCGGTGAGTACCACTTCCTGGCGCGTGCTCTCGATGTCGGCGCGCACGGCGTTATGGTGCCAATGGTGGACTCGGTCGAGCAGGCCCGTGCGATCGCCGAGGCGACGCACTACCCGCCACGCGGGCGACGCGGCGCCGCGTTCGGCTTTGCCCACGACGACTACGAGCCGGGCGATCCGGCAGCGAAGATGAAAGCGGCCGATGCCCGCAACCTCATCATCGCGCAGATCGAGACGGAGCGGGGCCTGGAGGCCGTCGACACCATTGCGGCGGTGGACGGCATCGACTGCCTCTGGCTCGGGCACTTCGATCTGACGAACTTCCTCGGCATCCCCGGCCAGTTCGACCATCCGCGCTACGTCGACGCCGTTGAGCGCATCGTTGCGGCCGGGCACAAGCACAAGAAGGCCCTGGGCTTCATGGCGGCCGACGCGACCTTGGCACAGCAATACAAGAAACGCGGCTTCAACATGATCGCCACGGGCACCGACCACGGCATCCTCATGGCCGGCGTGCGCACCATCCTGGCGGCAATCGCGAATTGACCCGTTGGCTTGCAGAAGCCTTTGCAGATTGGCCCGGTGATACTAAGTTGGCGGCAAGGCCTACCAGAAAGGACACGGATCCCTTGAGCTGGCAGCCTGGACAAGACCCCATTCCCGGCGATCGTCTCTCTTGCGACGCCATCGAGCACGTGATCGTGCCGAGGGCCCGCGATATCGGCGGCTTCGAGGTGCGCCGCGCGCTCCCCTCGGCCCAGAAGCAGATGATCGGCCCCTTCATCTTCTTCGATCAGATGGGCCCGGCCGAGTTCCTCATCGGCAAGGGGATCGACGTGCGTCCGCACCCTCACATCGGGCTGGCCACAGTCACCTACCTGTTCGAAGGCGAGGTCTTCCACCGCGACAGCCTTGGCACAGCGCTCGCCATCAAACCGGGCGAGGTGAACCTGATGAGCGCGGGCCGTGGCATCGTCCATTCCGAGCGCGAGACGAGCGAGGTGAGGCAGTCCAAGCACCGCCTGTTCGGTATCCAAGCCTGGGCGGCGCTGCCCAAATCCCACGAGGAGGCGGCGCCGGCCTTCGTCCACCACGGCACTGATGAACTGCCGCGCATCACTGGCGAGGGCAAGCGCGTGCGCCTCGTCATGGGCAGCGCCTACGGCGCGCGCTCGCCGGTCGAATACCCCCACGAGAGCCTGTTCGCCGAAGCCGTGCTGGCCCCCGGCGCGGTTCTGCCGTTCGACCCGGACTACGACGAGCGGGCGGTTTATGTGGCCTCCGGCGAGATCGACATTGCCGGCGACAAGTTCGGCGAGGGGCGGTTGCTCGTGTTCAAACCCGGCGACCGCATCTCCATCCTCGCCGTCGCCCAGTCGCGCCTGATGCTGCTCGGAGGCGAGCCGATGGACGGGCCCCGCCACATCTGGTGGAACTTCGTGTCGTCCTCGAAGGAGCGCATGGAGCAGGCGAAGGAGGACTGGCGCGCCAGGCGCTTTGCCCTGGTGCCCGGCGACGAGAAGGAGTTCATCCCGCTGCCGGGGTGAGCGCCGCGAAGGTGGCGCGCAGATGACACGCAGGCGGTAGAAAACGAGACAGGCCGGTCGTCAGCGGGGAAGGAATGAACGTTGCAAGCTTCCTCGACGGCGTTTGGGGGCACGCTCTGGCGTTGGCGGGTTGGCTCGGCACGCAGAATGTGGGCGTGCTGGGTATTGTCGTCGCGGTGTTGGCCGGGGTGCTTGGTGGCGCCATACGTCGGGCCAATCAACGCCGCGCGAAGCGTGCCATGGCGGCGCGCCTGCAATGGGCCGTCCATGATCTGAGGGAGCGGCTGCGCCGGCGGCTGGCCGAGCCGTCGGCACCGTTCACCAGCCCGGCAAGTGCTGCGCCGACCGTTGGGGCGAGCGAGGCCTTCGAGGCCGATATCGAGGCGGTGGCGAAGACGGTTCTCATCGAAGCCGGCGGGCAGCGCGCCAAGGCCAAACATCTCCTGCGCAAGCGTTTGAACGGCCATGGGCAGGGCAACCGCAGCCTCAACGGCAGCGAGGCCGCGTACTGGCGCCAGCTCGGAGCACTGTCCCTGCTCGACAGCACCCAGGACGCGCTTGCCGCCTATGCGAGGGCCGCCGATCTCGCCCCTGACGACCCTCAGGCGCAGATGCTGCTGGGCGTCCTGTGTCTGCGCACGGGCCGCCTGGAGGCGGCCGAGGCGGCGTTCCGGCGGCAGATGGGCCTGGCCGAGGGAAAGGACGGCGGGGAGGTCGTGCGCTATCGCGCCGGCACCATGCTGGGCGATGTACTGGTCGCCAAGGGCGATGAGGACGAGGCGCTCCTGGCCTATGACGCCGCGCAGCGCGAGGCGTCGGCCCTGGCCGAGAAGGAGCCTGAGAACCCCGCCTACCAGCGGGATGTATCGGTCACGTATGACCGTATCGGCGAGCTCCTCTCGGCCAAGGGTCAGCTGGACCTGGCGCTCGAAAGCTACCGCCGCAGCCTCGAGATCGCCGAGGCACTGGCCAAGCGCGATCCTGCGAACGCCGGCTGGCAGCGCGACCTGTCCGTCGGCCACGACCGGATCGGCGACGTGCTGGAGCGCATGGGTGACCTCGACGGCGCGCTGGCGGCCTACCGGCGGGGCCTGGCACTGGCCGAGACGCTGGCCCGGCGCGACCCTGAGCGCCTGGAGGGGTGCTGGGACGTGTCGGTCAGCCTCGACAACATCGGCGACGTTCTGCTCGCCAAGGGCAAGGCCGGCGAGGCGCTCGCCGCCTACCGGCAGGGACTGGAGATCGCCGAGGCGGTCGCCGGCAACGATCCGGCGCGCACCGGCTGGCAGCGCGATCTCGCCGTCACCTTGCACAAGATCGGCTCGCTGGAGGCGCTCAACGGCAACGAGGCCGAGGCACGCGAGTTCCTGGAGCGCGGCCGGGCCATCATCGCCCGGCTTGATCGCATCGCCTCGTTCCGGGCACAGTGGCGGGCTGATCTAGCGAAGTTCGATGCAGCGCTCAGGACATTGGGGGCGTGAGCAGCCCAATTTGGAGTAGATGCATGTCACTGTTCGACCTTACCGGCCGCGTCGCCATCGTCACCGGCGGCAACGGCGGCATCGGCCTCGGCATGGCGCGGGGCTTGGCGCAGGCCGGAGCAGCCATTGCCATTGTTGGCCGCAACCAGGCCAAGTCGGAAGCCGCGGCTGCCGAAATTGCCAAGCTCGGCGCCAAGACCGCCGTCCTGACGGTCGACGTCACCGACGAAGGCCAATGCCGCAGGATGGTGGACGACACCGTCACGCGGCTCGGTCGTCTCGACATCCTCGTCAACAACGCCGGCATCAACATCCGCAAGGCGCCCCAGGAATACACGGCCGCTGAATGGAAGCAGGTGATCGACACCAACCTCACCAGCGCCTTCACCTGCTCGCAGGCGGCCTACGCCACCATGAAGGGGGCCGGCGGCGGCAAGATCATCAACATCGGCTCGATGCTCTCGATCTTCGGCGCCCCCTTCGCGGCGGCCTACGGGGCCTCCAAGGGCGGCATCGTGCAGCTTACCAAGGCGCTGGCGTCCGCCTGGGCCAAGGACAACATCCAGGTCAACGCCGTGCTGCCGGGCTGGATCGACACCGACCTCACCCGCGGCGCCCGCGAGCAGATCAAGGGTCTCAACACCATGGTGCTGATGCGAACCCCGGCGGGGCGCTGGGGTGTGCCGAACGATCTCTCTGGCGTCGCCGTGTTCCTGGCCAGCCCCGGTTCCGATTTCATCACCGGCGCGGCCATTCCGGCGGATGGGGGGTACTCGGTCCAGATCTAGGGGCCGGCCTCCGCGAATATCGTTGCCGTTCTGCACCACCGCTGGCGCCGAGGGGCTGACCCCCCTATGAGCGCGCCCGTTAACCCGCCACAGTTTCTCCGTTTTGGTGGGGCGCAGTAGCGCAGCTAGGGATGGGTGCTGAACTTTCGGGGGGAGCTGGTCGTGCAGGATGACACCCGGGCGGCGCTCGACGCCGAGACGCCCGTCAATCCCTACAGCCTGCTCGAGGCGGTCAACAAGTCGAGTAGAACGGCCAATACGGCATGGCTCATCTTCCTGGCGGTGATGGCCTACCTGGTCGTTACGGTGGCTACGATCACGCACAAGGACCTGCTGCTCAACAGCGACATCGCGCTGCCGATCCTGCAGGTGAAGATCGGCCTCACCCGCTTCTTTCTGTTTGCGCCTATCCTCCTGCTGCTGCTGCACCTGGGGCTCCTCGGCCAGCTGGCGCTGCTGGCGCGCAAGACGCTCGAGTTCGCGGACGCGTTGCGCATGCTGGAGACCACCGACCTACGCACCCATCCCCTGCGGCTCGAGCTCGACAACTTCTTTTTCGTGCAGGCCATTGCCGGCCCTGAGCGCAGCCGCGTCGTGAGCGCGTTCCTCAACAGCATGTCCTGGCTGACGCTGGTGATCCTGCCCGTGCTCATTCTTCTCCACGTGCAGGTCGCGTTCCTGCCCTTCCACGACGTGACCATCACGTGGGCGCATCGTCTGATGGTGCTCGCCGACGTTGGCTTGCTCCTGCTCATCGGCGTGTTCCTGATGCGCCCTGAGGTGTCTTTCTTCAGCGCCTTCTGGCGCATCGGCATGCACAACCCGGGCAGTCTGGTCTTCGGCGTGGCGCTGCTCGCGGCCGCCGCTTTCTTCGCGCTCGTTGTCGCCACGATCCCCGCTGGCCGCGACGATCGCTTTGCGCTGTTCACCGCCACCGATGGTGCCCTGTTCGGCATCTTCCCGCGCAATCTCGACGTCGCCGATGCCGATCTCGTCGTCGACAAGGACGTGGCGCCCGGCGAGCCGTCCGTCAGCCTGCGCGGGCGTGATTTGCGCTTTGCCAGGCTCGACCGTACCGACCTGCATCAGGCCGACATGACCGGCGCCAATCTCGACGGCGCGAGCCTTGCCGGCGCCGACTTGCGCCATATCTGGCTACAGTGCGGCGACATCAACGAGCTGCTGCTCGCCGACAACCGCGAGGCGGCCAGGTGCGCCAGCGCCAGGGGCGCCAATTTCGCCAAGGCCCGGCTCACGGATGCCAGGATGGCGGGCCTGGATCTGCGCGGCGCGCGGCTCGAGGAGGCACGGCTGGACGGAGCCGAGCTCACGCACGGCCTGATGGCCGGCGCCAATTTCTCACGCGCCAGGCTGGAGCGTGCCGACCTCTCCGGCGGCGCCTCGCTTCAAGGAGCCAACTTCCTGCTCGCCGGCCTGCAGGGCGCCGATCTCGCCGGCGCCAAGCTGCAGATGGCCGACTTTTCCGGCGCAAGCATGCAGGGCGCTGGTCTTTCGCTCACCAGCCTCGATGGCGCCAAGCTGCGCGATGCCGATCTCGAAGGCGCCAACCTGCAAATGGCCAGGCTCTACGGCGCGGACATGCGTGGCGCCAAGCTGCAGGCCGCCGATATGGCCGGCGCCGTGATCTGGCGCACGACACCTCCTGGAGGGGACGGTGTGGCGCTCGCGGATTTGGCCAACGTCGTCATGGCTGCTCCGAGCCAGGACCACATGGGCCGATTGAAGGCCGCCGTGACTGGGTTGGAGAATGGGCCGCTCAGGGTGCGGCTAGCCAGCCTCATGGAGCCACTCAACGACTCAGGGCCCAACGATGCGTGGGCCTCCTCCGCGGACGGTCAGACATGGGCCGGCCTTTTGAGGGCGAGCGAGGCAGCCATGGCCGAAAGTTACAAGGCGCGTCTCACGGAGTACCTGGTCCGCCTGATGTGCCGCTCGCGCTTCGGCGACGGCGCGGTGGCAACGGGGGTGGCGCGGCGCGCCATGGCCCAGGGCTTCAAGGGCGACATGGGTTCCGTCTACGACCGCCTCAAGGCCGCCGATTGCCAGGCCTCCACGGCGGCGCCCCAGCGCGTCATGCGCGATCTGGCCAGGGCCACCGACGCGGCGCGGGGGCAATAGCGCACCGGCAGCGGGCTACGAAGTCCTTGCGTTGGCCGCAAGGGTTCACTACATTGGAACATAAAGCGAACACGCTCGTTCACTAAATAGCGTGGACAAGCAACTTGGGCCGCGAGCGCTGGCGGCGGTCAACAGCTAACGTCGCTGGTGAGAATCAGCGTGGCCGCAGGTTGAGCGGCAGGACAGCGGGAATTGAAGAGGAGTGCCCCCATGGCCGGTTCTGTCAACAAGGTGATCTTAATCGGCAATCTCGGCAAGGATCCGGAGATCCGCCGCACACAGGATGGCCGACCGATTGCCAACCTGCGGATCGCCACCACCGAAACCTGGCGCGACAAGGCCAGCGGCGAGCGCCGCGAGCGGACCGAATGGCACTCGGTCGTGATCTTCAATGAGGGCCTGTGCCGCGTGGCCGAGCAATATCTAAAGAAGGGCGCGAAGGTCTACATCGAAGGGCAGCTGCAGACCCGCAAATGGCAGGGCCAGGACGGCCAGGACCGCTACAGCACCGAGGTCGTTCTGCAGAACTTCAACAGCGTTCTCACCATGCTGGACGCCCGCGGGGCCGGCGGAGGAGCGAGCGCCGGCGCCGGTATGCACGAGGACGAACAGGCCGGCTACTCCGCCAGCAACGGCGACGGCTCCAAGCGCGCCGGCGCCAAGGCTGGCGGCAAGGGTTTCGACAAAGCGGTGGACGACGAAATCCCGTTCTGACGCGAGCAAAGTCCGTTACGCGTGGTGCGTACGTACGTCGGGCCCAGTTGCGGCTTGTGCTGGGCGCCGAAAGGCCCTATGTAAATAGTATTCACATAGGGCCTTGCATCATGAACCTTTCTCCCCTCACCAGCGCTCCCTTCGCCATCCAGATCCACGCCTACGCGGCGCTTTTTGCCTTCGTCCTGGGCGTGGTGCAGCTGGCGCGGGTGAAGGGAACGGCGCAGCACCGTGCGCTCGGCTACACCTGGGTGGGCCTGATGCTGATCGTGGCCATCAGCTCGTTCTGGATTCACGACATGCGCGTGTGGGGGCCGTGGAGCCCGATCCACCTGCTCTCCATATTCACGCTGCTGATGCTGCCGTTGGGAGTCTCCTACGCGCGCCGCCACAACGTGGTGGGGCACAAGAGGACGATGGCCAGCATTTTCGCCGGCGCCTTGATCATCGCTGGCATCTTCACCCTCGCTCCCGGCCGCATCATGCACCGGGTGGTGTTCGGCGGCTGAGGGGATCAATCTCCCTTCGCCGCCAGGAACAGCTGCCGGATCTCGGGAAAGCGGCCGTGATGGCGCGTTCCAGTTCCCCCGCGATGTCCTCCACCCGTGCCGCGCTCTCCGCATCCCCGAAGTCGATAGGCACGATGAGGAGCACGTCCTGCGGACCTTCCAAGGGCCCGTTGCCGGACGAAGCTACGGGGCCGCGTCGCTCAAGAAAAGACAGGGGTCGCAAAGGGTCTAAACTGTTGAGAAATCCAGCAAAACCTGATAGATTCCGTATTGGGAGCGGCCGCGCCATTGCCCGCGCCGACCCCCTGGGCTATCAAGCCCGCGATATATTCCTTCAAGCGCGTTCCGGCTTCGCTTCCGGCTTGCATCGGGAGCCGCAACGCACCTCTTCGGTCCACATGCAACTCTAGGCACACCCAGTGGCGGACAACGACAAACTCGCGGGCGGCGGCACGCCCGGCGACAAGGGTCCTGGAGATAGGGGCCCAATGGACATCCGGCCCGTCTCCATCACCGACGAGATGAAGCGCTCCTACCTCGATTACGCCATGAGCGTGATCGTCTCTCGCGCGCTGCCCGACGTGCGCGACGGCCTGAAGCCCGTGCACCGGCGCATCCTGTTCGGCATGCGCGAGCTGGGCCTCGACCACAACAAGAAGCACGTCAAGAGCGCCCGCGTGGTCGGCGAGGTGATGGGCAAGTTTCACCCGCACGGCAACCTTCCGATCTACGACGCGCTGGTGCGCATGGCGCAGGACTTCTCCATGCGCCTCACCCTGGTCGACGGCCAGGGCAACTTCGGCTCGGTCGACGACGATCCCGCCGGCAGCCGACCGCTACACCGAATGCCGGCTCACCAAGGTCGCGGGCACCATGCTCGACGACCTCGACAAGGACACGGTCGAGTTCAAGGAGAACTACGACGGCTCGCTGAAGGAGCCGTCGGTGCTGCCATCCAAGTTCCCGAACCTGTTGGTCAACGGCTCGGGCGGCATCGCCGTCGGCATGGCCACCAACATTCCCCCGCACAACCTGGGCGAGGTGATCGACGCCTGCATTGCCCATCTCGACAACCCGGAAATCCCCATCGACGGCCTGATGCAGTTCGTGCAAGGCCCGGACTTCCCAACCGGTGCGCTGATCCTCGGCCGCGCGGGCATCGCGGCGGCGTATCACAAGGGCCGCGGCTCCATCATCATGCGCTCCAAGGTGCACACCGAGGAGATCCGCAAGGATCGCGAGGCCCTGATCGTCACCGCCATCCCCTATCAGATCTGCAAGAAGACGCTGATCGAGAAGATCGCCGAGCAGGTGCGCGAGAAGCGGATCGAAGGCATCGCCAACATCTGGGACGAGTCCAACCGCGAGGGCATGCGCATCGTCATCGAGCTGAAGCGCGACGCCATTGCCGACGTGGTCTTAAACCAGCTGTGGCGCTTCTCGGACCTGCAGACGACGTTCGGCGCCAACATGCTCGCCATCAACGGCGGCCGGCCCGAGCAGCTCAATCTCAGGGACATGATCTCCTCGTTCACGGCCTTCCGCGAGGAGGTGGTGTCGCGGCGTACCAAGCACCTGCTCGCCAAGTCGCGCGACCGCGCGCATGTGTTGGTCGGCCTTGCGGTTGCGGTCGCCAACATCGACGAGATGATCCGGCTGATCCGCAGCGCCCCGAGCCCGGCGGAAGCGCGCGAGCAGATGATGGCGCGTGCGTGGCCGGCCAAGGACATCGGCCCGCTGGTGGAGCTGATCGCCGATCCGCGCCACAAGCTCGAAGCCGATGGCACCATCCGCCTCTCCGACGAGCAGGCCCGCGCCATCCTCGACCTGCGCCTGCAGCGCCTGACAGCGCTGGGCCGCGACGAGATCGGCGACGAGTTGAAGAAGATCGGCGAGGAGATCAAGGAGTTCCTGGCCATCCTCGCCTCGCGCGCCCGCATCGTCGACATCATCAAGAAGGAGCTCAGCGACATCAAAGCCGAGTTCGGGACCCCGCGTCTGACCGAGATCGTCGAGATGGAGGGCGAGGTCGAGGACGAGGACCTGATCCAGCGCGAGGACGTGGTGGTGACGGTGAGCCACCGCGGTTACATCAAGCGCGTTCCGCTCTCAACCTACCGTGCGCAGCGCCGCGGCGGCAAAGGCCGCGCCGGCATGTCCACGCGCGATGAGGACGTGGTCACGCAGATCTTCATCGCCTCCACCCACACGCCAGTGCTGTTCTTCTCCTCCCGCGGCATGGTCTACCGCATGAAGGTGTGGCGCCTCCCGGCCGCCACGCCGCAGTCGCTGGGCAAGGCGCTGGTCAACCTTCTGCCGCTCGGCGAGGGCGAGACCATCACCTCGCTGCTGCTGCTGCCGGAAGACACGGCCACCTGGGGCACGCTGGAATTGATGTTCGCCACCAGGAGCGGCAACGTGCGGCGCAATAGTCTTGCCGACTTTGAGAACATCAATCGCAACGGCAAGATCGCCATGAAGCTCGAGGAAGGCGACCGCATCGTGCGCGTGGCGGTTTGCCGGCCCGGAGAGCCGCTGACGGAGGAGGCGGCTGCTGGCGTGCAAGAGGCAGCGGCCGAAGCCGCGGACGAGGCGAGCGAGTCCGCCAGCGAAAGGGATGAGAAGAGGCGCAAAGTCAGGATTTTGGAAAACGTTCTGCTGACCACGGCAATGGGTCGTTGCGTTCGCTTCCCCGTCGACGACGTGCGACTGTTCAAAGGCCGCGACTCCACGGGCGTGCGCGGCATCAGGCTGGAGCAAGGCGACGAGGTGATCTCGCTTGCCATCCTGCGCCACGTCGAGGCCACGCCGGACGAGCGGGCCGCCTACGTGAAGCAGGCGCTGGCGATGCGCCGGGCGCAGGGCGCAGAAGTCGTCGAAATGGCGACGGAACCGGATGCCGAGGCCGAACCGGCAACGGGTGTGGTGGAACTGAGCCCCGAGCGGTATGCAGAGCTCGGTGGGCGCGAGCAGTTCGTGCTGACCGTCTCCGAGCGCGGCTTTGGCAAGCGCTCTTCTTCCTACGATTACCGCATCACCAATCGCGGCGGCAAAGGCATCACCGCCATGATCGTCAACGAGCGCAACGGCCGCCTCGTTGCCTCGTTCCCCGTGGAGGAGAGCGACCAGATCATGCTGGTCACCGATGGCGGCAAGCTGATCCGCTGCCCCATCGACGACGTGCGCATCGCCGGCCGCAACGTGCAGGGCGTGCGCATCTTCAAGACCGAGGACGACGAGAAGGTCGTCTCGGTGGAGCGCATCCCCGAGGATGGCAACGGCGCTGCCGAGACGATGAGGGCAACGGTGAGGCAGGCGATGAGCCCGGAGTGTAGGGCGCAATAAGGCGACAGCCGCATTGCGCCGTCTTGCGGCACGGGTGCATCGGCGCAATGCGCTGCCGCTTATTGCGCCCTACGTCGTTTCGCCTACTTCGCCGTCTTCATCTTGTCGAACGAGAACACGAAGTCCTGCTTGTCGAGCGGCTTGTGGCAGGTGAAGCAGTTCTTCAGGTTGGCCTTGTCGTTGACGGACTTGTCGGACTTGAACGCCTGGTATTCCCATTCGCCGTTGCGCATGTCGTCAGCGTATTCGGCGCCCCAACCTGTGCGCTTCTCCATCACGGTGTAGCCGATGAGCTCGCCCTTGATGAAGCGCCCGTTGGCGTCCTTCTCCGGCTCGCCTGCCGCGTTGAGCTGGGCCTTGTACTGCACCAGCGTCAGCACCGTGCCGCTCGGGATCGCCTTACCGGCCTTGAGCGCTTCGATCGCCTCCGGCGTCGAGAACAGCTCGCGATACTGCTTGTTGTCGGCGCGGTCGACGGTGGTATAGAGCACGCCCTTGGCGTAGTTCTCCGGAAACTTCACGTTGTCGCCGCCTGCCTGGACGGCAACGGTGAGAGCAACGCCAGCCAGCGTTGCCGCGGACAGAATGCCTAGAGCCTTCATTGGGTATCTCCCTCGCGGTCGCAGTTCTCCACCCCGCATGGTACGCACGCGTGCACGACTTGGATCACTGCCGCAAGACCGTGCCCTGATGAAATTTGCGTGACAAGGCGGGCGCGCGCCCCCTTCCCGCCTGCTCTGGGAGTGCCAAGCCGATATCATGGAGGTTGATTCCCGGTTCGTTCCGGCAGCACCGAAAGCTCGCGCCCCGTCGGCGTCGCGTATATAGCGGGGGGCTCGAAATTGGGCTGCGGCCCACGTCGAGGCAATGAAGAGATTTTGGGGCGGAGGCATGCCCGAGCGTGCAAACCTGCTGCGGACGAGGAAGGGCCACGAGCACAGCCGTGTGACGTTCGTCGAGCTGTTCTTCGACCTTGTCTTCGTGTTCGCGGTCACCCAGCTCTCCCATTCCCTCCTCGAGCACCTCTCGCTCCGCGGCCTGCTGGAGACGACGCTGCTCTTCATGGCCGTGTGGTGGGTGTGGATCTACACCTCCTGGGCCACCAACTGGCTCGATCCCGAGAAAGCACCCGTCAGGCTCATGCTGTTCGCGCTCATGCTCGCGGGCCTCGTGCTTTCGACGTCCATCCCGAAGGCGTTCGGGTCCAAAGCCCTTGCTTTCGCCGGCGCCTACGTCGCCATGCAGATCGGCCGCTGCCTGTTCACGCTGTGGGCGCTGAAGGGCCACAGCCCCGTCAACTACCGCAACTTCCAGCGCATCATCGCCTGGCTGACGCTGTCGGCCGTGTTCTGGGTCGCTGGCGCTTTCGCCGAGGGTGAATGGCGGCTCGGGCTGTGGATGACGGCGCTCGTCATTGAATACATCGCGCCTTCGCTCAGTTTCTGGACGCCTGGCCTGGGCGCCTCCACCACGACCGACTGGGACGTCGAGGGCGGGCACATGGCCGAGCGCTGCGGGCTCTTCATCATCATTGCGCTGGGGGAATCGATCCTCGTCGCCGGCGCCAAGTTCGGCACCCTGCCCTGGACGGCCATCACGATCGCCGCCTTCATGGTTGCCTTCGTCGGCAGTGTCGCCATGTGGTGGATCTATTTCAACATCGGCGCCGAGCGGGCGAGCCGGCACATCGCCGCCTCGAGCGATCCGGGCCGCGTGGCACGCTTCTCCTACACCTACCTGCATCTGCCGCTGGTGGCCGGCATCATCATCGCGGCAGTCGGCGACGCGCTGGTGCTCGCGCATCCCACGGGCCATACGGACGCAAAGACCGCCGCCGTCCTGCTCGGAGGCCCCGCGCTCTATCTGATCGGCAACCTGATGTTCAAGCGCGCGAGCGCCAACAGCCCGGCGCTGTCGCACATGATCGGGCTCGGCCTGCTCGCACTCCTGGTCCCTGCAGCTATCGTTGTGAACCCCTTGATGTTCAGCGCTGCAACCACGCTGGTGCTCGTGCTGGTTGCGGTGTGGGAGACGCTCTCGTTCGCGCCGCGCCATCATGGTGCCCGAGAATAGCTTTCCGGGCGCAGTTGGAAGTGATACCGGCGAGCCAATGAATCCACCCGTCATCCCGGAAGTCGAGGCGTCGCCGAGACTGTCCGGGATCTGCGGCAGGGCAAGGGCGTGCGGCATATCCCGGATATCCTCGACTGCGTCTCGGATTCCGGGATGACGGGTGAAAACTTTGGCTGCTCGGTATGATAAAGTGCAGGGGCGCGCAGTGAGGGAGGCAGACGCATGCACACGGTGATGGTCGTTGGCGGCGGCCTGGTCGCGCTGGCGGTCTTCGTGCTGGCAGCCGTCCTGCTGGGGAAGTCGGCCGCTGCAGGCGCGCGCCTGTTCATTCTGCCCTGGCTGGCCGCCGCGCTGATCAACCTCTACATCGGCACCACCCATGGTTATTCCGTCGTGGGCGAGCTGCCCTTCTTCGCCATCGTGTTCGGCGTACCGGCGCTCGCAGCCTGGGGCGTCATGCGCTGGATCAGCTCGCGCAGCGCTGCCTCGGGTTGATGCGTCGAGCGCACGATCCGACACTCCACCCGTCATCCCTGAAGCCGAGGCGCAGCCGAGAACTCTCGGGGATCTGCAGCAAGCGCCAGCTCGAGGCAGGTCCCGGATGGCCTCCGCTGTAGCGTCGGCCTCCGGGATGACGGGTGAACCCGGCGGCTGCCGCCCTCACGCATCGACATGGAAGCGGTGCAGGATGCGGTGCGCAATCGGGGCCAGCACGATGCCGGTGATCAGAATGACGATCAGCCCCGAGTAGATGGCATAGCAGCCCGCAAAGAGCTTGCCGGCGTTTGTCTTGAGGGGCTCGACCGGACCCATGCCCGAAAGGATCATGGCGGCGTTGAGAAAGGCGTCGAGCCAGCTCATGCCCTCGAAATGCGCATAGCCCAGCATACCGCCGAACAGCGATAGGCCGATGATCGACAGCGCCACAAGGATGCTCAGGGCCAGACGGCGAATGAATCTGCGCCGCGAGGCCAGCGGCCGGTTGCGGAACTCGTAGTCCACGGTTGCCTCCATCGCTGCTGCCGGTGAGAGGGGCAACCCGAACCGTCATGCTTCGGGCTCTGCTTCCTGCGGTGCGATCTGTCTCAGCCATGCGGCCAGGTTGTAATAGGTCGTCACGCGCGTGATCAGGCCGTCACGCACCTCGAAAAAGGTGCCGGCCGGCAGCCGGTAGGTTTGGCCCGCGGCCGGAGGCAGGCCTTCGTCGGTCTCGATGTAGGTGCCGAGCACGTCGAACTCGGCGGCGGCCCTGGCCCCGTCCGGCGTCGCCATCACCGCGATGTTCTCCAGCTGCTCGGCGAAGCAGCGGTCCATGTGCCGGCTGAAGTCGCGGAAGGCGGCCTTGCCCGTGCGCCGGCCGCCTTGATTGACATCGTGCACGACGTCCTCGCTGAGGCAGGCGAGCATGGCCTCCGGATCGGCGGCGTTGAAGGCCGCATAATAGCGTTGGATGAGCGCGACGGTTTCGGCGGCGGCCATGGCTGCTCCTCCGTGTGAAACCCTTGATGCTTAGCAGGCGGAGGCCCGAGCTTCCAGCGATGTGGGGGCGGATTTCGTGCTCCGCAATGGCCGACAGTGCCGCGTGAGGCCGGCAATGCAGGCCCGCGCGCGGCAGTTTGCTTTGGGGGAGCAATGCAACTAGGTTGGCCCGCGCCCGCCACCCGCCCATCCCCCGAGGCACGAGCCTGCCGATGCCAGCGCCGCGCCGCGTGTTCTACGGCTGGTATGTCGTTGCCGCCGTGTTCGTGATCACGACCACCACGTCGGGGCTCACCTTCTACAACCTGTCGATCCTGCTTGCCGCCTTCGTGGCCGAGCGAGGCTTTCCGGTCGGGCTCGCCAGCAGCGCCACCGCCACCTTCTTCATCGCCGGTGGCATTGGCGGCGTCATCGCCGGCCGCCTGGTCGACCGCTTCGACGCGCGCGCCGTCATCGCCACCGGTGCCGTGCTCGGTGCCCTGGCGCTCGCCTCTGTTGGACAGCTGCGGGAAGTCTGGCAGCTCTTCGCCTTCCACGTCGCGTTCGGCCTGGCGCACGGCGCCGCCGGCCTGGTGCCGGTCACCACCGTGATCGCGCGCTGGTTCAACGTGCGCCGCTCGCTCGCCTTCTCGATCGGCTCCACCGGGCTGTCGCTGGGCGGCATCATCGTCGCGCCAGTGGTGGCGCTGGCGATCGAGCGCCATGGTCTTGCGGGTGCGGCACCCTGGATGGCGCTGGCCATCTTTTTCGGCATCGTGCCGATCACGCTGCTGGTGCTGCGCCCGAGCCCTCAGGCCATGGGCCTCCAGCCGGATGGTCTGAGCGGCGCGGAGATCGCGCAAAGCCCACTGCAGCCGTCCATCTCTTACCGCGAGGCGCACCGCAGCGTCTACTTTTACGCCGTCTCTGGCGCTTTCCTGTTCCTCCTCGGCGCCCAGGTCGGCGCGATCGCGCATTTCTACCGCCTCGCCAGCATTCGCAGCGGCGCAGAGACTGCGGCCATCGCACTGGCCGTGCTCGCGACCTCCAGCACCATCGGCAGGCTGATCGGCGGCGGGCTGCTGCTGAAAGTGCCGGCGCGCGCCTTTGCCCTCGCGCTGATGGTCATGCAGGCCGCAGGCCTTGCGCTGCTGGCGCTGGCGCAAGGCACGGCGGCCCTCATTGGCGCCACCGTGCTGTTCGGCGTCACCATGGGCAACTCGCTGATGATGCACCCGCTGCTGCTGGCGGAGCGCTTCGGCACCCGCGACTACGGCCGCATTTATTCCACCAGTCAGATGGTGACGGTGATCGGCGTTGCCTCCTGTCCGGCGCTGGTCGGCCTCCTCTACGAGGTGAGCGGCGGCTATGCGGTGCCGTTTCTCGCCATCGCGGCCGCGACCCTCGTCGGGTTCACGATCCTTGCGGTCTTCAGCAGCCCGCGGTCTTCGCACCCGTCGTCCTAAGCCCTTTTCCGCGCCGTGAGGCAATCTCTCAAGCGGCCAGCCAGCCGCAAACGTTTGCGCCGCATCAGCAGGAGCACCATGATCGAGGCGTTGAGGATGTTCCAGGCCACGCCGTTGGCGAATGCCTGCCAGTAGGAGCCCGTGAGGTCGAAGATCGCGCCCGACATCCAGCCGCCCAGCGCCATGCCGAAGATGCTCGACATGATCACCAGCCCGACCAGCGTGCCGGCGAGCTTCGGCGGGAAGTACTCGCGCACGATGATCGCATACATCGGCACGACGCCGCCCTGGAACAGGCCAAACAGCGCCGAGATCACGTAGAGGGGCGTCAGCCCATCGAACACGAGATACAGGAACAGCGCCACGACCTGCAGCACCGAGCCGATCAGCAGCGTTGCCAGCCCGCCGATGCGGTCGGCGATGAAGCCCGAGGCGATGCGGCTGATGATGCCGAAGCCCAGCATCAGCGACAGCATCTCCGCGCCGCGCGCCACGCCGTAGCCCAGGTCCCCGCAGTAGGCGACGATATGCACCTGCGGCATCGACATGGCGACGCAGCAGGACACGGCGGCAAGGCAGAGCAGCGCGAACAGCGCGTAGGGGTGGAGGCCGAGCGAGGCGCCGGCGCCGCTGGATGCCGCAGCGGCGGTGGCAGTCTGTTGCGCTGCCAGCCGGCGCCTCAGCACCAGCACCAGCGGCAGCATGGCGGCGATGCAGACGACACCGATGACGATCTGATTCACTCGCCATCCGGAAGCCTCGATCAGCCGCTGCACGATCGGCGGCCACAACGCGCCGCCCACGTAGTTGCCCGAGGCGCAGATGGCGACCGCAATGCCGAGCCGCCGCGTGAACCAGTGCGAGATGTCGGCGATCAGCGGCGCAAATGTGGCGGAGCAGCCGACCCCGATCAGGAGGTTGGCGATGGCGAACATCATGAGGTTGGGCGCGAGGCCCGAGGCGATGAACGCAAGGCCCAGCGTGAGCGTCGCACCGACCACCGGCAGCACGATGCCGAAGCGGTCCACCAGCCGGCCGATGATCACGGCGCCGATGCCGAAGCCGATCATGGCCAGCGTGTAGGGCAGCGACGCATCGGCGCGCGCCACTTGGAACTCGGCCTGCACGGCAGGCAGCGCCACCACCACCGCCCACATTCCCACGCTGCCGACGGTGCCGATGAGCAGCGAGGCCGTGAGGCGCAGCCAGGCGTAGGCAGACTCCGCTTCGCCCGTCCGCGTATTGCCGATTGTTTGTGCAGATCCGTCCATGGGGCGCGCACAATCCGTGCTTATGCCCCATGGGTCAAGCGCGTGCCTCGATATTGCGCAGCAGGCATGCGCCGAGGGCAGCGCCCCTGCCATCATGTGTTGCGCGGGCACGCGCAGTCCGTCTCGCGAGGAAACCCCCGCGAGGGTGCGACGGGTACGCGGGTGCCTTATCGGCAACCGCGGGGCCTTGCGGCCCCAGGAGGCCGTGAGACCTCCTCGGGGACCCTTGCGGGTCCTCTGGGACCTCGCGGTCCCGGGGGTTGCCTTACGGCACCCGCGTGCGGCGATTTGTGTCCCGCTGCAAGCTTTGGCGTCCCGCTCGCCCAATGAGAGCTTCACGGTTGGCCTTGAGCCTTTTGGGCGGTCGCCGGCTCGGCGCCCATTGCTGGTGCTCTGCCGGAAACGGTCGCAGCGGGCCTCCTGGATCTCGAGCCATCTCGCTCTCCTTCCAGGCGCCGGTCGCTTGCACGTGAAGGACGGATGCGCATTTCACGTCCCGTCGCAACAAGCGACGCGCGCATCATCGCACGGCGCGGCGAGAGCGGGGATAAGCACCGCCGTTGCGCCGCTGTGCCATCTGCCATCAGCGTTAACGCGACACCAAAGTGCACTGGGTCCCGCCCTTCATGCCGGAGGCATGTCTTCGACATGGCGGCATGACGTTCGTTGGAAGTCCTTCGCCAACAACGTCATCCCGCGAAGGCGGGACCCAGTTCACGTTTCAACTCGGGATCGGCCGCGACCTGCCGCGCCATATCCGCGGCTGCCTGGACACTGCTCCACCGATACAATCCCCGCAGCTCGGTGCACTAGGTTCCCGCCTCCGCGGGAATGACGTCTGTGGCGGGGTCACCTGCTGACAACTGGCGTCATCCCCGCGAAGGCGGGGACCCAGGCCACGTCTCAACTTGGGGCCGGCCGCGACCCTGCCTCGCCATATGCCCGCAATCGCCATACCCGCGTGATCTCGACATGGCGTCGGCATGAAGGTCGGCGCCCAGTCGCGCACGCTCAGGCACCCGCCGTCCGTTGCGCCAGCCAGATGCCGCCGATCACGGATGATGGTGTCAGACCCTGCGGGTCTGACACCATTCGCCGACCAGCGTTGGAGCTATGGTGTCAGACCCGCAGGGTCTGACACCCGCGGCCGCCTGAAGACGATGGCCGCCGCCATCAGGTTGAGGGCGATGCACAGCGCGATGGAGGCCGTGTAGGTGCCCGTCGCATCCCGCACCAGCCCCAGCAGCCCGGGTCCGAATGCGTATGTGAACTGGGTGATCGCGGTGGAAAGCCCCACCAGCATGCCGAAGGACGCCGCCTCGAACTCGCGCTGGATGATGAGCGCGGGGAAGGTGATGAGGTTGCCGACCGAGAAGCCGTAGACGGCGCAGGCGCCGAGCAGCATGGCCGTATCGGTGGTCTGGGTCATGACGCCGAGCGCGGCGGCCTGGCTGGCGAGCGACAGCGCGCTCGCGATGCGCTGGTCGGCCCGGTCGGCGATGACGCCGAGCGTCAGCCGGCCGACGATGGCCATGGCCGTCGTGATTGCCACGGCCAGTCCGGCCGTGTTGCGCCCCATCGACGGCTCGAGGAACGCGATCAGATGCACGAGGAAGCCGGCCTGCGACATGAGCGACAGCGAGAACGGCGCCGATACGCTCCAGAACAGGGGACTGCGCAGGGCTGACGCGCGTGTCCATCGCCCACCGGCGCCGCCTGCATTCGCGCCAGGCCCTCCCTCGCCGTTGATGTTCGGGGCCGGCGACGCCAGGGCCCGCATGGCGAGGGGCACCATCGCCAGCAGAATGAGCGCCGCTCCCGTCAGCATGGCGGGCGCAAACCCGACGATGCCGGTGAGGAGCACGAGACCGGGCACGACCACGACACCGCTGAAGCTCGCACCGTTGAGGGCGAGGCTGATGGCGAGCCCGCGCTTGGCCTTGAACCACAGTCCCAGGATGTTGGTGATGGCGCCGACGCTCATGGTCGCCCAGCCGACAGCCATCAGCAGATACACGCCCAACAGATGCGCCGGCTCGGTGATGAACGGCAGCGCTGCCACCGATGCCGCGAACGAGCCGGCCCCGATGAGCACGCAGGCGCGCGCGCCCAGCCGGCGCACTGCGTCGCTGATGAACGCGACCAGCACGGCACTGATGAAATAATAGGCCGTGGTCGCGCTCGAGATCACTGCGGTCGGCCAGCCATGCAGGCGCCGCAGCTCGGCCAGATAGAAGGCGTGGCCATAGAAGCCGAAGCCCCAGCACACCACCGCCATCGCGAAGCACACCCCCACCACCCGCCAGCCCGGGTAGCGCAGCGACGTTTCATCGGTTTCCGATGGTGGCGGCATCAGCCTTTGTCTCCATGTCACACTGACATTCCACCCGTCATCCCGGAGGCCGAGCGTAGCGAGGCCATCCGGGACCTGCCGCAAGCGAGGAGCGTGGCCGCAGATCCCGGCTCGGCGCGATTGCGCCGGCGCGCAATCGCTGGGCCGGGATGACGGGTGGGCTTCTTGGGGTCACCCGAACCGGCATGCGGACCCACGCCACTTGTGGACGGGCTGTCCCCCTGCCTTGCCGCCAAAGCCTCCGTTTGTGCACTTCAGAACCCTACACGGGGGCCGATTCGTCGGGCAGTGACGGCGATGCATGGCAGACCGCGCAAGCCTCGAGGTGGAGAGTGGGGAAGAGCATTCTCATCTTCTCTGACGGCACAGGTCAGGCCGGCGGGTACATGCCCGACGAGGCGCGCAGCAACGTCTACAAGCTGTTCCGCGCCACGCGGATTTCGCCCGACACCTGCATCGACCCCAAGCACCAGATCGCGTTCTACGACGGCGGGCTAGGCTCGCGCGCCCACGGCGAGGGCATCAGGATCAAGCCGTGGCGCCGCATCTACAACCTGCTGGCCCAGGCGACGGGCCTCGGCATCACCCAGAACATCATCGACTGCTACGCCGAGATCATCCGCGTCTGGCAGCCGGGCGATCGCATCTATCTGTTCGGCTTCAGCCGCGGCGCCTACACCGTGCGCTGCGTGGCGGGCGTCCTGAAGCACTGCGGCGTCCCCACCGCCGTCAGGTACGGCCACTCGGGCAAGGCCCGGCCGCTCAAGCGCGATCCCAGATCCGCGCGCCGCATCGCCGCCGAGGCGGTCAAGCATGTCTACCAGCACGGCAGCTCGGTCAGGGGCGATCCCCACCGGCGCGAGCGCGAGGCCCGCGCGTTGCGCTTCCGCGCCAAGTACTGTTCCGGCGATGCCAACACCTCCAACACCGCGCCTCATTTCATCGGGCTCTGGGACACCGTTGCCACCTTGGGAGCCGGCTCGTTCGTGCTCGGGCTGCTGGCCAGCGCCTACGAGGTCACCGCCGCCACTGCCGCGGGTGCGCTCGCATACGCGTTCGACCTACCGTTCCTGCCCCTGCTCGCGGCCTTCGGCTTCGGCGCGCCGCTCGGGCTCTATCTCGGCGCCTGCATCCGCTACAAGGGTCTCGCGAGCCTCGCCCGCTATCGCATGGCCTTCTACGACACCAGGCTGCACTATGCGGTGCGCTATGCCCGCCATGCCCTGGCAATCGACGAGAACCGCAAGCGCTTCGATTGCGTGCCCTGGCAAGAGGATCAGCCGGCAGACCGCGACATGGCCGCGGCGCAGGGGCCTGCCCGCTTCAAGCAGTTGTGGTTTGCAGGCAGCCATTCCGACATCGGCGGCAGCTATCCCGAGACCGAATCGCGCCTCTCCGACATCACGCTCGCGTGGATGGTGGAAGAGGTGAGCAGCCTGCCGCTCCCGATCACTATCGATCGTTCCGTGCTGCAGCTCTACCCCGACAGCGCCGGCCCGCAGCACGACGAGCGCAAGGCCTTCCTGTCGGCCTGCCCACCCTGGCTGGCGCGGACCGCCGTGTTCCTGGTCGGGCCCAGGAACTTCGGCTGGCGCGAGGGGCATCGGCGGATCCCCGAGGACGCGACCTTGCATCCTTCAGTCTACGAGAGGTTCACGCGCTCGGCGGTGCTGATCCACGGCGACATGGTGCCCTACAGGCCGCGTGCGCTCAGGAAGCACCGCGAGGTCGGAGGCTACGGCGGACGGCCCGCGCGGGCTTCCCGGCCGCGCGCCCCGGTCTTCACGCCGGCACAACCTCATCCGTCACGACCTTGAACCCGGCCAGCAGCGTCTGCCCGAAGCTGGTCGAAAGCGCGACGTCGGTGGCATCGCGACCGCGCGCCATCAGGATGCGGCCGATGCGGGGCTTGTTGTGGCGGGCATCGAAGGTGTACCAGCGGCCGTCGAGGTAGGCCTCGAACCAGGCGCTGAAGTCCATTGGCTCGGGTGACGCCGGCAAGCGGATGTCGCCCAGGTAGCCGGTGCAATAGCGCGCCGGGATGTTCATGCAGCGGCACAGGGTGATCGCAAGGTGCGCAAAATCACGGCACACGCCGCGCTGCTCGCGAAAGCCGTCCCAGGCCGTGCGCGTGACGGAGGCGTGCTGATAGCCGAAGGTGAGCCGCTCGCTGACATAGTTGCAGATCGCCTGCACGCGGGCCCAGCCGGTCGGCCCGCTGCCGAACAGCGACCAGGCCATGTTCGACAGATGGTCCGTGTCGCAATAGCGGCTGCCCAGCAGAAAGATCATGACGTCGTCTGGCAGCTCCTCGACGGGCAGCTGCTCGGCATCGGGCTCGACGATATCCGGCGCGTCGCTGGCATTGATGAGGAAATTACTGGAGACCGCGATGCGGCCGGTGGGCGCGGTGATGCGCGTGCAGATGTTGCCATGGAGGTCGCGATAGTCCCGCGGATTCGACCGCAGGGTCGAAGATCATGCGGGCAGGCGTGACGAGGTCGGGCACGCGCGTCGGGTGGACGCTCAGCATCAGCACCATCGGCGTAGGCCGCGGGCACTCGTAGGCGATCTCGTAGCCGGCGCGAATTTGCATCCCACACCTCTTCCGGCTTCCACGGCCTCCTCTTGC
>CAWHBI010000022.1:0-26005 GCA_963827545.1 uncultured Alphaproteobacteria bacterium | reverse complement strand
TAGCCGGACACTAGTGTCCCCGACCAGAAGTTGGCTCACACTTCGCGGCAATCGGGCTTGCGAACTTCGGGTTCCGAAAGAACACTCAAAATCGTCGAGTTGCTAATCTGGCTTTGGTCCAGAAGTTCCCTCCCCACCTAGCCGCAAGCGATGGGGAACTTCTGAACCGCCACACTAGTGTTCTGTCCCGGAAATTCGCTGACAAAGTCGGGCGAGTTTCTGGAGGATGGAGTCGGCGGTGGCGGTCCACACAAAGGGGCGTGCATTGGCGTTGTGAGTGCGGATGAAGCGGTCGATTTTCTTGACCAGATCGGCGGTTGAGTGGAACGAGCCGCGGCGGATCGCACGCTGGGTGATGAGGGCGAAGAAGCGTTCGACCTGGTTGAGCCAGGAGGCGTAGGTGGGCGTGAAGTGAATGTGCAGCGCGGACGGCGGGCGAGCCAGGCTCTGACCTTGGGATGCTTGTGGGTGGCGTAGTTGTCGACGACGAGATGCATGTCGAGCTGGGCGGGCACGTTGGCCTCGATGTGACGCAGGAAGGCGAGGAACTCCTGATGGCGATGGCGGGGTTTGCATTGGGCGATGACCGCGCCGTCGAGCACGTTGAGGGCGGCGAACAGGGTGGTCGTGCCGTGGCGCTGATAGTCGTGGGTCACGCCTTCGATGTAGCCGAAGCCCATGGGAAGCATGGGCTGGGTGCGTTCGAGGGCCTCGATCCTGGCTTTTCTCGTCGACGCACAGCACCACGGCCTTGTCGGGCGGGTTGAGATAGAGCCCGACCACGTCGCGCAGCTTCTCGACGAAGAAGGGATCGGTCGAGAGCTTGAAGCTGCGGGTGCGGTGCGGTTGCAGGCCGAACAGCTGGAACAGGCGGTGGACGGTGCTCTTGGCAATGCCGGTCTCCCTGGCCATGGCACGCACGCTCCAATGGGTGGCGGCCTTGGGCTTGCGGGCGAGCGTCTTGGTGATCAGCTCGGCCACGGCCTCATCCTCGACCGTGCGGGGCCGGCCGCTTCGCATCTCGTCGTAGAGCCCCTCGATGGGCCCGGCGATGAAGCGATTGCGCCATTTGCCGATCGTATGCGGGCCGACGCCAAGCTCTGTCGCCACCGCGGCGTTGCTCGGCTCGCGTTCGCAGGCCAGCACGATCTTCGCCCGCGACGTCAGTGCCGCGGGCAGCGACCGCGACCGCGTGATGGCCACCAGCTGCGTGCGCTCGTCGCTGGAAATTGTAAGCATCGCCTTCGGCCGTCCGGTCGGCATCGGGTATCTCCTTCGATCAGGATACCCGCAAACCCATGCAATAATTATGCTACGAACTTACGGGACGGAACACTAGGGCCGGTTGCCGCCGAGCAGAGACAGATAGACGCCTCGCAGGGCCTGTTTCACGTGTGCCTCGGTAAAGCCCTGCAGCACCCGCAGCCGGGCTGCCTGCCCCATGCGCGCGCGCATCTCGAAGTCGCGTGCGAGCCGCTCCAGAGCCTCCGCGAGAGCCGCCGCATCGTCCCGAGGCACGATGAGGCCCTCCACACCGTCGCGCACGAAATTGCGGATGCCCGGCACGTCGGTGACGATCAGCGCGCGCCCGCACGCGGCCGCTTCGAGCAGCGTACGCGGGATGCCCTGCTGGACGAGGGCCGGCAGTACGAAGATTTCCGCCCGGCGCCACACCTCGCGCACGTCCGTGGCCTCTTTCTCACAGCGCACGCCGGGATGCAGGCACCACTGCGCCACCTCTGCCGACGGGATGGCGCCTTTGCCGCTCGCCTCCCCCTCCGCGAAAAGGTCGAGCCGGAGGTGCACCCCGCGCGCCCACAGGCGGTCGAAGGCCCGCATCAGCACGTCGACGCCATTCGCCCTCACCATGTGGCCGACGAAGGCTGCAACGGGCATGTCGCTCTGCGCCGGCGGCAGCACCGGGTAGACGTCGGTGTCGATGCCGGAGCCCCCGAGTACGGCGAACCGCGGCCCGGGGTCGGCACCCAGCGCTATGAGGTGCGCAAGGTCGTCGGCATTCTCCACCAGCAGGAACGACGCGGGGCTGCGCAACAGAGAGGCGAGGAGCCGCAGCGCCCCGGCTCGATAGAGCCGCGTCGAGCCTGCGGTCGCGGGGTCCAGCGGGCCAAGGTCCGGCAGATGCACGATCACGCGCGTTGCCGGAACGAGCTTGAGTGCGAGGCAGCCCAGCACCGCCGGCTGGAAGCCGACGATATGCACCGCGTCCGGGCTCTCGGCCTCGAGAGCCTGTGCGAGCCTCCAGGCCGTGCGAGCCGCTCGCGCCGGGTTGCTCCACGACGAGCGGCAGTCGAAATCGATGACGCCGGCACCCAGAGCCTCGAGTTCGCTCGAGCGGCCCGATGAGCGCGTGACGACCACGACCTGGCGCACGAGCTCGGCGAGCACGCTGATCAGGCCGCGGCAATGCGACAGCGCGAAGCCGTCCTCGCCGACGAGCAGCACGACCTTGCGCGCGAGCTCTGAAAAGGGCTGGCGAGCCGCCCTCGGGCCAGCAGATCTGCCCTGATGGTACTGCTCATGCGAGAGAGCCTGCATCCGAAGTTTCGGCGACAAGCCTAGCCGTGATCGCCGCATGCAAGAAGGGGTGCAACCCTTCGCATCCACTGTCGAATGTCGCGCCAACAGGCTGCTGCTGCCGCATGCACCGCTGGGGTGCCGCTGGCTGCTTCGCGCACTGATCCATGGTATGCGAAAACGCGGGGAACCAGAGAGGGGGCCGCAAGGGCCGAGGGACGCACATGAAATTCGGGATCTTCTACGAGCATCAGCTGCCCCGGCCCTGGGCGGAGGGCGCCGAGCTCAAGCTGTTCCAGGAGGCGCTCGACCAGGTGGAGCTGGCCGACCGGCTCGGCGTCGACTACGCCTGGGAGGTGGAGCATCACTTCCTCGAGGAGTATTCGCATTCCTCCGCGCCGGAGGTGTTCCTCGCCGCCTGCTCGCAGCGCACGAAGAACATCCGTCTCGGGCACGGCATCGTGCTGATGCCGCCCAACTACAATCACCCCGCCCGTGTTGCCGAGCGCATCGCCACGCTCGATCTGGTCTCGGCCGGTCGGGTCGAATGGGGTACGGGGCAGGGCGCATCTGCAGCGGAGCTGGGCGGCTTCGGCATCAACCCCGACGAACGGCACGCCATGTGGCTGGAGGCCACCACCGAGGCCGCCAACATGCTGGTGATGGACCCCTATCCCGGATACCAGGGCAAGTACTTCTCCATGCCCTGCCGCAACCTGGTGCCCAAGTCGGTGCAGAAGCCGCACCCGCCCATCTGGGTGGCCTGCTCCAAGCGCGACACTATCCACCAGGCGGCGCGGCACGGCATCGGCGCGCTCACCTTCGCCTTTATCGACCAGAGCGAGGCGATCAAGTGGGTGAGGGAGTACTACGACATCATCAAGTCGGACGAATGCGTGCCGATCGGCCACACGGTCAATGCCAACATCGCCATGGTCGCCGGCTTTTCCTGCCACGCCGACGAGGAGGAGGCGCGCCGCCGCGGCCTCGACGGCTTCCGCTTCTTCGGCTACGCGCTGGGCCACCACTACATCTTCGGCGAGCACACGCCCGGCCGCACCAGCATCTGGGCCAACTACGAGAAGGCGCGCGACATCCTGCCCGTCTCACCCGGCGCCGGCGGCATCGGCACGCCCGAGCAGATCGCCGAGAACATGCGCCGTTTCGAGGAGGCGGGCGTCGACCAGGTCGTCTTCCTGCAGCAGGGCGGCAACAACGAGCACGCGCACATCTGTGCGTCGCTGGAATTGTTCGCGGCGTCCGTGATGCCGGCCTTCAAGGCGCGCCATGCGGAACGCGAGGCCCGAAAGAACGCCGAGCTGGCGCCCTACATCGAGCGGGCGCTTGCCCGCAAGACGCACAGGCCCGCGCTCGGTGATGGTGAGATCCCATCCATCCTGGCGCTCGGCCAGCAGCAGGCGCGGCAGGAGTCCGTCGACGGCAAGACCGCGAACTTCGGCCGCGGCAGCGAGATGCAGGTGCCGCTCGAGGACCCGCTCAAGAGGGCTGAGGCCTGAGCCCGGCCGCCGGAACGAGAACGGGCATCCAGACGGGGGGCGTGTCCGGATGCCCGGGAAGGATCAGGGCGCGGGAGGTAACCCGCCCGGATCCCGTCGTCAACGAAACAAGCGGGCGTCTTCCGTCGCTATTTCTGCTCGGGTCTTGGGGCGCCCTCCATGGCCCAACGGCGGCCATGGCCATGGAAACCGCGGCCGCCGCCAAAGGACTGCCTCAGGACCACGCCGGCGACCGCCTTCTGATCGTCCGACAGGGACGCGTAGAAGGGCCTGAATACCTCGGAGAAGGCTTTCATCTGCTCAGCCCGCTCGGCCATGCGCTGGCTGGCGCGATCGAGCCTGTCAGGCAACGACGGCGCACCGGCGCCCTGCTGACGGGCCTGCCGGCGCTCCTCGCGCGCCTTCTGCCGGGCCGCGAACGAGGCCCGCATCTGCGCCTCGACCGGCGCCCACAGCTTCAGCTGCGCCTCGTTGAGCCTGAGGGTCTCCTTGATCATGGCGATGCGGCCATCCTGCAGCCTGGCGAGCGTCTCGGGGGAGGGGCCGGCTGGCCTCCGCGGCTGCTGATCCTGGGCCTGCGCAAAGGCGGCCGCCGCAGGGATCGCCAGCGCCAGCATGGCAGGCACGGCAAATCGGGCTAGTCGGGCATTCATGTGGGGTTCTCCTTGCAAGGGTGTTCCCTGCTCGTGATCATCGCACCGGAAACGCGGTTGGTCCCGCAGGCCCGTCGGCCCCGCAAGGTTAAAACCTATCCATCATGAAGGTGAGGCAGGGGAGCCCGTATGCGCAACCCCCTCTGAAACAAGGACCATTGAGAGCGCTGCCCTCAATGGTCCTCCCCGCACCGGCGCCGCTGGTGTTGCGACGCTACGACATGCGCCCTTTGAAGGCGGCTCACTACCACCCTCGGGGCCAGCCGCCCGATGGGCACATATTCGCACCGCTCCGAGCCATCACGGCAGCCCGAAAGCGGTCACGGTTGTGCAATAACCAGCGCGTCGCGGGCGATCAACGTCTAAAGACGTCTGAGGGTGCGGGGCATGTCGGAGAACTGGGGCGACCTCGTCAAGCGCTATAGGGTGAGGCACGGGCTGACCCAGGAGCGCCTGGCGGCCGTCCTCGGTGTGGCCCAGCGCACGATCTCCAGGTGGGAGCGCGGCCAGGACAGGCCCAGTCTCGAGCAGCAGAAGCACCTGCGGGATCTCGGCTGGGAGCCGCCAGGGTTGCTGCTGCGCAGCCTCGCCCACTCGGTCGAGCACTGCCCTGCTCCGCGCGCGCTGTCCCGCACGCAGAAACTCACGCTGCAGGCGGTGTCACGTCCTGCGATCGACAAACGGCCATCGGTGTCGGAATGGATCGGCCGTGATCTCGCGCCAATTGCGTGCGGCGTCCTGGAGGAAATCCTGGACAACCGGCCGCTGCAGAAGAGCATCGCCAGCAGGGAAATAGCGTGCCTCGTGACGACGACGCGCAGCGTCCTGCAGACCGCCGAGCACCCCTTGATCGGTGCCTATTGCACCACCATCACGTATTTCTTCCACGAGGGCACGCTCTATAGCGACGCCATCGCGGTGCCCGTCGCAGCGGACGCGGTGCTGGGCTACACCGCCGTCTCCATGGACGACATCGTCGCCGGCCATGATGACAGCCGGCGGACAGGCAAGAACGGACATTCCTGCCCCTAGCGCGGAAGCAGGGTTGCGCCCTTTCGGCAGCACATGCGGGATACCCCAGGCGCCATCTGGCGACACGCTTCGCACCGCTTCTCGGCGAGCTAGCTGCCTGATCTGTCGAGTGGGAATTTGGTTGCGATTCTTGAATTGTCTTGCGCGGCCGCTTTCCCTATCGAAAGCACTCCGGAATAGGCGCGGGTGATCCGATGGACGTTCAGGACCTTTGGCTGTTCATCATCGCAGGTTTGCTGCTGAACATCACGCCCGGCCCGGACATGGCGCTGATCGTGGCGCGCAGCGCACAGCATGGCGTGCGTGCTGGTGCCGCGGCCGCCCTGGGCGTCGGCGCGGGGTGCTTTGTTCACATCGCAGCTGCGGCCTTCGGCGTGTCCGCGCTTCTGATGACATCGGCCCTCGCGTTCTCGCTGCTGAAATGGGCCGGTGCCGCCTACCTCGTCTACTTGGGACTGCAGATGCTGTGGGGCTCGTTCCGCCACAGCCATTCGACAACACCAAGTGCGGCTGGTCGCCGTGACGATCTGCCAGGCATCTTCTTTCAGGGCTTCTTGACGAACGCACTCAATCCAAAGGTTGCGCTCTTCTTCCTGGCCTTCGTTCCTCAGTTCATCAGTGCCGACGCACCTTCGAAGGTCTTCACCTTCATCTTGCTTGGCCTGCTCTTCAACGCCAACGGGACAGTGTGGAACCTCCTGGTCGCCTGGTCGGCCGGGCGAATGGCTGCATCGCCACGCTTCGGACGCGTACGGGTGTGGCTCGACCGGACGATTGGCGCGCTTTTCGTTGCTCTGGGCGCCAGGTTGGCGCTGTCGGATCGGCCGTAGATGCAGGTTCGGTTAGCGCGGCCACCGTTCGTTGAGATGGCGTGGCCTCTTCCTGACCCCTATCCCGGCGGTCCCAGGGATCTCGCGGCCAGCGCTTCCTCGATCGACTGCACAAAGGCCTCCACCGCCCGCCGCGGGTCCGACGCCTCGGTGACTGGCCGGCCCACCACCAGGTAGTCGGCGCCGGCCGCAATGGCCGTCTCGGGCGTGGCAACGCGCCTCTGGTCGCCCCCCGCGCCGCCGGCCAGCCGGATGCCAGGCGTGACGATGGCGATGCCGGGGCCCACCACGTCGCGCACGCGCGCCGCCTCCAGGCCCGAGGCTACCACGCCGTCGCAGCCGGCCTCGTGCGCGAGCTTGGCGCGGCGCGCAACCAGCTCCTCGGCCGTGTCGGTGTGACCCTGCTCGCGAAGATCGCCGTCGTCGAGATTGGTGAGCACGGTGACGGCCAGCACCCTGAGGTCCGTTGCGGCCTTGCCGGCCAACGCCGCTCGCAGCGTCTTGCTGTCGTGCGCATGCACGGTGAGGAACGTGGCGCCGGTCTTGGCCGCGCTGCGCGTCGCCCGCTCAACCGTGTTCTCGATGTCGAGCAGCTTCATGTCGAGGAACACCTGCTTGCCCTGCCCGGAAAGCTCGCGCGCCAGTTCGAGCCCGCCGCTCATCGCCAGCTCCAATCCGATCTTGTAGAAGGTCACGGCCGGGCCAAGCCGGGCCGCGAACGCGCGCGCCGCGTCCAGCGCCGGAAAATCGAGAGCGACGATCAGGCGGTCGCGAGCTGTGATGGTGGCCAAGGCTGCCTCCTCGGATGCGAGTGCGTCCGCGACGGAGCAGCCGGCAGGCCGATCGGATACTAGAGCTAGCGATCCTGCTC
This sequence comes from uncultured Alphaproteobacteria bacterium, assembly GCA_963827545.1. Taxonomy (GTDB): domain Bacteria; phylum Pseudomonadota; class Alphaproteobacteria; order Rhizobiales; family Hyphomicrobiaceae; genus AWTP1-13. Next base: position 18,567 of record CAWHBI010000022.1, on the reverse strand, counting down.
TAGTCGGCTCGGCCTTTTTGCCGAATGCCCTGCGCGACAGAATAGATGTGCTCGCGCCAGTGCGCCATGTGCTGCGAGAACCGCTTCTCCGATGTCTGGTCGCCCCGCCCCACCTGGGCCGCGCACCCCTGCAGAGCCTGGACCGTCCACAGGGCCACCCCGACATCGTCGATGTTTGCAGCGGCCGGGTCGTCGTTGGCCACCAGCTCGGCCCTGGCGTTGATCCACGCATCCATGCGCTTCTCGAGGCACGTCTGGAAGGCGCCTGCTCTTTCCCAGACGATCGTCCCCGCCGGCACGGTCTGAACCCCGGCGAGGGCCGCCCACAGAGTCGCGCCGATAGCTATCGCACCTCGCCGGTATCCTGGGCCCTTACGCATCGTACACATGTCCCTCTGGCTGACTTGTCTGGTCGCGGGCAACTCCGCAAATTGCACGCGCAAGCTCGGTATAGCGCACTGGACCCGGCCGCCCATTGCGGCGCATCGTCATTGGTGCGCGGAGGCCACGAGGCACGAAACAGGTGCGTCCGTCTCGACACGATTTTCGGGCTGTTGATAGCGCCGCGGGCGGCGGCAGCGGGCTCACTGGCCGCCGTTCACGGCGCCTTGCCTTCGAAGAACTCTTTCACCTTGGTGAAAAAGCCGGACGAGTGCGGCGAGGTTTCCTTGTTGCTCTCGCGCTCGAAGCTCTCGAGCAGCTCCCGCTGCTTGCGCGTCAAGTTCTTCGGCGTCTCCACCTCGACCTGGATGTACATGTCGCCGAGCACCTTGGAGCGCAGCACCGGCATGCCCTTGCCCTTGAGGCGGAACTGCCTGCCGCTTTCGGTGCCCTCGAGCACCTTCACGCGCGTCTTCTCGCCGTCGATGGTCGGCACGTCGATCTGCCCGCCCAGTGCTGCCGTCGTCATCGAGATCGGCACGCGGCAGAAGATGTCGGCGCCATCCCGCTGGAAGAATTCGTGTGGCGTGATCGAGAGGAATATGTAGAGATCTCCAGCCGGTCCGCCGCGCAGCCCGGCCTCGCCCTCGCCGGCCAGACGGATTTTCGTGCCGTCCTCGACGCCTGCAGGAATGTTGACCGAGAGGGTGCGTTCCTTCACCTCGCGGCCCGAGCCGTTGCAGGCGTCACAAGGGTCGCTGATGATCTCGCCGTGGCCCTGGCAGCCCGGGCAGGTGCGCTCGATGGTAAAGAAGCCCTGGCTCGCACGCACCTTGCCGTTGCCGCCGCAGGTAGGGCATGCGGACGGCCGGGTTCCTGATCGGGCGCCGGTGCCGGTGCAGGTGGTGCAGGTCACGCTGGTTGGAACGCGGATTTGCGCGCTCTTGCCCGCGTACGCCTCCGGCAGCGTGATCTCCATATTGTAGCGCAGGTCCGCACCGCGCTCGCGCCCCGAGCGCTGCCGCCCGCGCCGTCCGCCCATGAACTCGCCGAACAGATCGTCGAAGATGTCCGACATCGACGAGGCGAAGTCGGGTCCGAAGCCATGGCCGCGCCCAGGGCCATCGAAGGCTGCATGGCCAATATGGTCGTAGGCCGTGCGCTTCTGCGGATCCTTCAGGATCTCGTAGGCCTCGTTGAGCTCCTTGAACTTGATCTCGGCGGACTTGTCGCCGTTGTTGCGGTCGGGGTGACAGTCCTTGGCGAGCCGGCGAAATGCCGACTTGATGTCCTGCTCGCTCGCCCCTCGGGGCAGTCCCAGAACCTCGTAGTAGCAGCGCTTGGCCATGAGCCCAGTTTCCAGTCTTAAGTCGTCTTGCCGCGGATTGGCCGCGTCTCGCCCGCGGACATGAATAGGCCCTCGCCTACCGGTTCAGCAGAATATTGGAAGCCTCTGCCGGTTGGTCGAGGGCCTGCATTCCAATTCTCCCCCCAAGATGCGTGTTATGCCGACTTCTTCTTGTCGTCCTTCACTTCCTCGAAGTCGGCGTCGACCACATTGTCGCCCGCACCGCTCCTCTTCTGCTCCGTGCCTGCGCCGCCCGCGGCATCGCTGCCGGGGCCCGCGCCAGGTTGCGCGCCGCCGTAGAGGGCTTCGCCCAGCTTCATGGCGACCTGCGCCAGGGCCGTGGACTTGGCCTTGATCTCGTCGACGTCGTCGGCGCCTATCGCGGTCTTGAGCTCGGCAATGGCTGCCTCGATCGCGGCCTTATCGGCTGCCGCCACCTTCTCGCCCAGCTCCTTCATCGATTTCTCGGTGGAGTGGATCAGGGAATCGGCCCCGTTCCGTGCCTCGACCAGCTCGCGCCGCTTCTTATCCTCGTCCTTGAAGCGCTCGGCCTCCTGGGTCATGCGCTTGATGTCGGCGTCGGAGAGGCCGCCCGAGGCCTGGATGCGGATCGACTGTTCCTTGCTGGTGGCCTTGTCCTTGGCTGATACGTGCACGATGCCGTTGGCGTCGATGTCGAAGGTCACCTCGATCTGCGGCATGCCGCGTGGCGCTGGCGGGATGCCGACGAGGTCGAACTGGCCGAGCAGCTTGTTGTCGGCCGCCATCTCGCGTTCGCCCTGGGAGACGCGGATCGTCACCGCGCCCTGGCCGTCCTCGGCCGTTGAGAACACTTGGCTCTTCTTGGTCGGGATGGTGGTATTGCGCTCGATCAAGCGCGTGAACACGCCGCCCAGCGTCTCGATGCCAAGCGACAGCGGTGTCACGTCGAGCAGCAGCACGTCCTTGACGTCGCCCTTGAGCACGCCGGCCTGGATGGCCGCACCCACGGCTACCACCTCATCCGGGTTGACGCCCTTGTGCGGCTCCTTGCCGAACATCTCCTTGACGATCTGCTGCACCTTGGGCATGCGCGTCATGCCGCCCACGAGCACCACCTCGCCGATGTCCGCGGCCTTGAGGCCGGCGTCCTTCAGGGCCTGCATGCACGGACCCTTGGTCTTCTCGATGAGATCGTCGACCAGGCTTTCCAGCTTGGCGCGCGTCAGCTTCATCGTCAGATGCAGCGGCGACTGCGTCTGCGGGTTCATGGAGATGAAGGGCAGGTTGATCTCGGTCTGCTGCGAGGACGACAGCTCGATCTTGGCCTTCTCAGCGGCCTCCTTGAGGCGCTGCAGGGCAAGCTTGTCGCCCCTGAGGTCGATCTGGTTCTCTTTCTTGAATTCGCTGGCGAGATACTCGACGAGGCGCATGTCGAAATCTTCGCCGCCAAGGAAGGTGTCGCCGTTGGTCGACTTCACCTCGAATACGCCGTCACCTATCTCCAGGACCGAGATGTCGAAGGTGCCGCCGCCGAGGTCATAGACGGCGATGGTCTTGGAATCCTTCTTCTTGTCGAGGCCGTAGGCCAAGGCAGCTGCCGTGGGCTCGTTGATGATGCGCAGCACTTCCAGGCCGGCGATCTTGCCGGCATCCTTGGTGGCTTGGCGCTGCGCGTCGTTGAAGTAGGCGGGAACCGTGATTACTGCTTCCTTGATGGTCTCGCCCAGCTTGGCTTCGGCCGTCTCCTTCATCTTCTGCAGGATGTAGGCCGAAATCTGTGCCGGCGAGTACTGCTTGCCATGTGCCTCGACCCAGGCGTCGCCATTCGGACCCTTGACGATCTTGTAGGGGACGAGCTTCTTGTCCTTCTCCACCATCGGGTCGTCGTAGCGCCGGCCGATCAGGCGCTTGATGGCAAACAGTGTGTTAACCGGATTGGTAACCCCTTGCCGCTTGGCGGGCAGGCCGACGAGGCGCTCGCCGTCATCGGTAAATGCTACAATCGAAGGGGTGGTGTTGGATCCTTCGGAGTTCTCGAGCACATGTGGCTTGCCGCCTTCCATGACGGCGACGCACGAATTGGTGGTGCCGAGGTCAATGCCAATGACTTTGGCCATGTTTTCTGTCCTCTCTCTTGCGGCAGACCGTCCGGGCCCAATTCAAATCGGCACCCGCCTTCCCTTGAGGCCCCCATGACCTGCTCGGGAAACGATCCCCTGGAGCTGCAGTGGTTGTCTGAACGTATATAGTGGGGGGTCCAAAGGGCTGCAACGGGCCGAATCCAAGTCTAGGGCCGAATACCGATCGAAGTTGTTGATCGCAGTGGGACGGCCACACAGGGTGCGTGGGTGACGAGCGATCGCCCAGGATGGCGGCATTTGCCCGCCTATTTGACCGTTTGCCAGCAGCAGGCGCTGCTGGCCGACATTCGGGTCGTGATGGGGGCCGCCCCACTCTTTGCACCAGCCATGCCGCGCACGGGCAGGCCATTCTCCGTGCGCATGACCAACTGCGGCTCCCTGGGCTGGGTCTCCGACAAAGCGGGCGGGTATCGCTACCAGGCCACACATCCGCAGACGGGCTGGCCGTGGCCGCCGATGCCGGGCATGCTGGTTCACCTGTGGGACGACGTCGCCGGCTATCCTGCTGGAGCCGAGGCTTGCCTGGTCAACTACTATGCGCCGGGAGCCAGGATGGGCTCCCACCGGGACGAAGACGAGGAGGATAGGGTGGCGCCGGTGCTTTCCGTTTCGCTGGGCGATGACGCTACATTCCATGTCGGCGGCCTGCGGCGCGGGGACCCAAAGGAGCGGCTCGTCCTCAGGTCCGGCGACGTGTTCGTGCTCGGTGGCCCAGCCCGCCTGGCCTATCACGGGATCGACCGCATCCACGCCGGCACCTCTACCCTGCTGGCCGAGGGCGGGCGCATCAACCTGACCCTGCGGCGTGTCGGCCGGCCCTAGTGTGATGATCGAGAAGTCCCCACCATCGCGCTGGGCCAGGTTCGTGAGCGGGCTTCTCGATCTGAATCACACTGGAACCATTAGCAGGCTAGTGTCCTTCAGATCGCGAAATTCGTTCCGAGTTCGCCGCACAATGAGACGAATTTCGCGATCAGGACACTAGCTGGGCGGCACGTTCTCGTTGGCTGGCGGCGGCACCGGACCCGATCCGTCGGGCACAGCCGGCAGCTTGGCTCCGCCCTTGGCGACCGCCACCATAGCTGGCCGCAGCACCCTGTCCTCGATCATGTAGCCGGCCTGGAACACCTGCACGATGGTTCCGGCCGGCACGTCGCTGCGCGGGATTTCCGTGACGGCCTGATGCAGGTGCGGGTTGAACGGCTCGTTCAGGGGCTGGATGCGCTTGATGCCATGACGCTCGAGCGTGTTCAGTAGCTCGCGCTCGGTCATGGTCACACCTTCAAGGAAGCTCTTGAGGGCGGCGTCCTGCTCAGCGGCGCCCGCCGGAACCGCGTCGATCGCGCGCTGGAAATTGTCGCCGACGCTGACGATGTCACGGGCCAGCTTGGTGATGGCGTATTTCGCCACCTCCTCCTTCTCGCGCTCCGACCGTTTGCGGATGTTGTCGATCTCGGCGTGCGCCCGCAGCCATTTGTCCTTGAGGTCGGTGGTTTCGGCCTGCAAGGCCGCGATGACGTCGTGAACGGATCGCGTGCCTTCCCCAGCCGTGCCTTGGGAGGGGGCGCCGGGTGGGGGCGTCTGGCCCGGGGAGGCGGGGTCGCCGGCAGCTGCCGGCTCACGGGCTTTGGGATCGGAATCTTTCGGCGGTATGTTGACCATCATCATGTCCGCGAATGTGAATGCCCGCACCGGCCGATCAGCACGTCGTCGCTGCCCGGTGAAAAATGGTCCGGTCGGGGCCGTTGTCATGCCGCATATCGGCCAGACCGGCAAGAAAATCAAGTCAGCACGCGTCCGACGAGCTTGGCGGTGTAGTCCACCATCGGGATGATGCGGGCATAGTTGAGGCGCGTGGGTCCGATCACACCCAACACGCCGACGATCTTGCGCCGGTCGTCCTTGAAGGGCGCAACGATCAGTGACGAGCCGGAGAGAGAGAAAAGCTTGTTCTCCGAGCCGATGAAGATATGCACCCCCTCGCCGCGCTCGGCCAGTCCCAGCAGCTGGGCGAGATCGCGCTTGGTCTCCAGGTCGTCGAACAACTGACGGATGCGCTCCAGGTTCTCGAGCCCCGTGACATCCTTCAGCAGGTTGGCCTGTCCGCGCACGATCAGGCTCTGCTTGCCGTCGAGCGCGCCCGACCAGGTGGCGAGGCCGGCCTCGATCACTTTCTGAGCAAGCTCGTCGAGCTCCGCCTTGGCGGTCGCCTGCTCCTTCTCGATCCTGGCTCTGGCTTCGTTCAGGCTCAGGCCCCGGATGCGGGCGTTGAGGTAGTTGCCGGCTTCGATCAGGCTCGACGGTGTCAGACCCGGCGGCAGCGAGATCACGCGATTTTCCACCTCCTGGTCCTCCCCGACCAGGACGACGAGCGCTTTGCCCGGCTCCAGCTGCACGAATTCGATGTGCTTGAGCTTGCCCACCTGCTTGTCGGCGAGCACGACGCCGGCGCAATGGGAAAGACCCGAAATCATCTCGCCGGCCTCGGTGAGCACCTGCTCGAATGCCCTCTCGCGCCTGATCCCGATCTGGGCCTCGATGGCGCGGCGCTCGTCCTCGGTCAGGTCGCCGATCTCCAGCAGGCCGTCGACGAATAGCCTGAGCCCCACGTCCGTGGGCAGCCGCCCGGCCGACGTGTGCCGCGCATAGATCAAGCCCAACGCCTCCAAATCCGACATCACGTTGCGAACCGAGGCCGGGGAGAGCGCCATGGGCAAGTGGCGGGCCAGGTTGCGCGACCCCACCGGTTCCCCCGTCGTCAGATAGCTCTCGACGATCTCCCGGAAAATGGTGCGGGATCGCTCGTTGAGCTTCTGCAGTTCGGAAGCGCTGGCCGGGCTGGGCTGGCCGAACGGTTTGTCTGCGGTCATGGGCAGGGGTGTGGTTCTCCTGGCTGGAATCTAGGGGTGAAGCAGGCGGAACGTCAAACCTGTGAGTTGAAGGCTGCGCGCCGGTCAACTACTGTGCGCCGTCATCCCTTGAACATGAGCAGCAGCGCATTCCATGCGGCCCTCCAAACGCAAGCCCGACGAGCTTCGCCGCATCAGCATCGACCGCGCGGTGTCGCTGCACGCGGAAGGCTCCTGCCTGATCAAATTCGGCAACACGCACGTGCACTGCACCGCCAGCCTCGAAGAGCGGCTGCCGCCCTGGCTCAAGGGCCAGGGCCGCGGGTGGGTGACGGCCGAATACGGCATGCTGCCGCGCGCCACCACCCAGCGCACGCGCCGCGAGGCAACCGTGGGCCACCCCTCGGGACGCACCCAGGAGATCCAACGCCTGATTGGCCGTTCGCTGCGTGCCGTGGTCGATCTGCCGAAGCTGGGCGAGCGGCAGATCTCGGTCGATTGCGACGTGATTCAGGCCGACGGCGGGACACGCACGGCGGCCATCACGGGCGCCTGGGTGGCCCTGCACGACTGCCTGAAGTGGATGCAGACGCGCGAGATGATCAGGGATGGTGTCCTGCGCGACCATGTCGCTGCCATCTCCTGCGGCCTCTACAAGGGAACACCGGTGCTCGATCTCGACTACCCCGAAGACTCGGATGCCGACGCGGACGCCAATTTCGTCATGACCGGGTCGGGAGGCATCGTCGAGGTCCAAGGCACGGCCGAAACCAAGCCGTTCTCCCAGGAGGACTTCGATCAGCTGATGGCGCTGGCCAGGAAGGGCATTGCCGAGCTGATCTCGCTGCAGAAGCTGACGGTGACGTGATGGTCTGAAATGGTTCCGGCGGGGATTCTGGAAACGGTGCTCTACGCGAAGGACTTGGGAGCGACCGAGACCTTCTATCGCGACGTGCTGGGCCTGAAGCCGTTCGTGAGCGTCCCTGGCCGCCATCTCTTCTACCGTTGCGGCAACCAGGTGCTGCTCGTCTTCAATCCCGATGCCACGAAGGTGCCACCGGCGCCGGGGGCGTTGCCCGTGCCGCCGCACGGCGCGGAGGGGCCCGGACACCTCTGCTTTCGGGCCACGGCTGCGGAGATCGACGCGTGGGTGCGGCATCTGCAGGCGGCAGGCGTCGCCATCGAGGCCGACTTCGAATGGCCGGGCGGGGGCCGCTCGATCTATTTCCGCGATCCCGCCGGCAACTGCCTGGAGGTGGCCGAGCCGCGCATCTGGAAGCTCTCATGACGCGGCGGCTTCAGCGTGGTACGCGCCTCGTCGTGGCCAGCCACAACCCCGGCAAGGTCGCCGAGATCCGCGATCTGGTAGCTCCCTTTGGCCTATCGGTCGTTTCCGCCGCCGATCTGAAGCTTGCAGAGCCGGAGGAGACCGGCTCGACCTTCAAGGAGAATGCCGAGCTCAAGGCGCTGGCTGCCGCCAGGGGAGCCGGTCTACCGGCCCTGTCCGATGATTCCGGCCTCGAGGTGGACGCGCTCGATGGTGCGCCCGGCATCTATTCGGCCCGGTGGGCAGGTCCCAACAAAGACTTCAAGGTTGCCATGCAATGGGTGGCCGACGAGGTGGGAGAGCGGGGCGCATGGACCACGCCCGGGCCGCGCGCCAACTTCACGGCCGTTCTGTGCCTCGCCTGGCCCGATGGGACCGCCGAGGCTTTCGAAGGCAAGGTTTTCGGCCACCTGGTATGGCCGCCGCGCGGATCGCGTGGATTCGGCTATGATCCGATGTTCGTTGCCGATGGCGAGACGCTCACCTTCGGCGAGATGGAACCCGCGAGAAAGCATGGCCTCTCTCACCGCGCCCGCGCCTTTGCCCTGTTCGCCCGCGTCTGCCTCGGCGATTGAGGGCACGGGCTTCGGGGTCTACGTGCATTGGCCGTTCTGCGCCTCCAAATGCCCCTATTGCGACTTCAACAGCCACGTGCGCGCCGGCGGCATCGAGGAGGCGCGCTTCCTGCGCGCTTACCAGCGTGAGCTGGAGCATTGGGCCCGCCTCGCGCCGGGCCGCACCGTCAGCAGCATCTTCTTCGGCGGCGGCACGCCCTCGCTCATGAGCCCCGGCACGGTAGGTGCCATCCTTGACGCCATCGCCCGCCTGTGGGCCGTGGAGGCCGGCGCGGAGATCACGCTCGAGGCCAATCCATCGAGCGTCGAAGCAGGGAGGTTCCGCGGTTACCGCGCCGCCGGCGTCAACCGCGTCTCGCTCGGCGTGCAGTCGCTCGATGACAACCAGCTCCGTGCGTTGGGGCGCCTGCACACGGTCGAGGAGGCGCGTGCGGCTGTCGATGTCGCGCGCGGCACCTTCGATCGCGTCTCGTTCGACCTGATTTACGCGCGGCCGGGCCAAATGCTCGAAGCCTGGCGCGCCGAGCTCAGCGAGGCCCTTGCGCTCGCGGGCCGGCACTTGTCGCTCTACCAGCTGACAATCGAGCAGGGTACACCGTTTGCCGAGCTGCATGCCCGCGGCAGGCTGGTTGTGCCCGATGCGGACAGCGCCCGCGCGTTCTACGACCTGACACAGGAGATGGCGGAGGGCGCCGGCATGCCGGCCTACGAAATCTCCAACCACGCAGTGCCGGGCGAGGAATGCCGCCACAACCTGCTCTACTGGCGCTACGGGGAGTATGCCGGCGTCGGGCCGGGAGCGCACGGCCGCGTTGTCGTCGATGGCACGCGCCACGCCACGGTTGCGGAACGCGGCCCCGAAGCGTGGGCGGCGCGTGTCGAGGCGGGTGGGCATGGCATCGCTGACCGCACAAGGCTCACCCGCGCCGAGGAGGCCGACGAAATGCTGCTGATGGGTTTGCGGCTCAGCGAAGGCATCGACCTGGAACGGTTGGCGGCGCTCACGGGGTGCGCGCCCAGACCTAGAGCTATAGCCGAGCTGGCGGGACTAGGGCTGGTCGAGCGTTGCGGGACCGGCCGGCTGCGGACGACGGCCGAGGGCCGGCTCGTCCTCGACGAGATCGTGCTGCGGCTGGCCTCCGCCCTCGAGCCGGCGCACTCCGCCCTTACTGGAAATTGAGAAGGTTGAGGTTGAAGATGCTGAAGCCCTTGCCGGACGTTGCGGCAGGGGGCGGGTTGGCCGTGCTCGGCGCCGCGTCGACGATGGCGGCGCCGAATTTCTGCACCTCCAGGATTGCCAGCGAGCGGTCCGCCGTGCCGTCGGGCAGCAGTCGAAAGGCTCCGTCGACGCCAGTGTAAGCGTTGGCGCGGGTCAGCGTCGCTTGCGTGTACCGCTGTCCGTCGCTCCCTCCCGCAAGTGCAATGGCAAGGTTCACGGCATCATAGGACAGGCTCGCGATGCGGGGCGGCGACTGTCCGTAGCTGTTGGCGTACCTCTGCGCGAAATCGCTCCAGCCGCGCGGATCGGGTCCTGGATACCACGCCCCGATCAGCCCCGCGTCACGGCCGGCGTTGGGGTAGTCCATGCCGCCGGTGCCGATCAGCTTGACCTGCTGCGTATCGATCTGGGCTTGCGGCAGCAGCCGCCCGAGCACCTCCAGGCTCTCCTGCCCGCCGGGCACGAACAGGGCATCGACGGCCGCGCCCTCGGCCTCGGCAGTCCGGATCGCTTCGCTGATCTTGCGCAGCGGCTCCAGCATGGCATTGGCCGAGCCGGCGTAGGTCTCGAGCGCGACGATGGTGCCGCCCGAGCGGCTGACGGCGTCCTTGAAAACTGCCTCCGCGATTCGGCCGAACGCGTCCTGGGGGATCAGGGCCGCATACCGGCGCTTGCCCTGGCGTGCCGCATACTCCACCACGCGTACGATCTCGGGCGTGGGCTGGAAGCTCAGCAGGTAGACGCCGTTGCCGGCCACCTGGCGGTCATTGGAGAACGCCACCACCGGCACATTGGCTTTGCGCGCCACCGGCGCTACCGCTGACACCGACTTGGCGAACAGCGGCCCCATGATCAGCGTTGCGCCGCTCTTGAGGACGTCCTCGGCCGCTATTTTGGCTCCGTCGGGCGTGCCCCTGTCGTCCTTGACGATCAGCTGCAGGTTGGGGTTGTCGCGCTCGAACAGCGCCAGCTCTGCTGCCTGCTTGAGGCTCTTGGCGATCACGCCAGGCTGACCCTGAGCAGACAGCGGCACCAGCAGGGCGATCTTGACCGAAGGCTTGTTCGGGTCGGGGTTGAGAGAGCCGGTGTTGGCGCCCGGGCCGCCGATGGAGCACGCCACCAGAAGCGCCGCGCACAGAAACGCTGCTGCCAGGCCGCAGGTGACCTGAAAGACCAAAAACGGAGTAGTTCGTTGGGCCATCGGCCCCCCGGGCCAATGTGGATCTTGTGCCGTAGCTAACCCGGCAACCAAGGCGCTGCCAGGGCAAACGTGCACCAGTGCGCCTATTTCAACGGGTATCGCGACGCCCGCGATGACCATAGAGTATCGCCGATCGCATGGCCCAAGGATGATGCTGGCGTGGCTTCCCGCGAGACATCTGATGCGGTAGCGCGGTCGCCTGCGCGCCGCGCCGGCGAGGTGCTGGAGGCGCTCTTGGCGCAGGCCCTGCCAGCTGGGCTCTACCTGGTGGCGACGCCGATCGGCAATCTGGGCGACATCACCTTGCGGGCGCTCGCCGTTCTTGCCAGGGCCGACGTGCTCTACTGCGAGGACACTCGCCACAGCCGCACCCTGCTCGCGCATTTCTCGATTTCGCAGTCGCTGCGCCCCTATCATGAGCACAATGCCGAGCGAGAGCGCCCGCGCATCCTGGCCGAGCTGGCTCAGGGCAAGTCTGTTGCGCTCATCAGCGATGCTGGGACGCCGCTCGTCTCCGATCCGGGCTACAAGCTGGTGCGTGACGCCATCGCAGGTGGCCATCGCGTGACGAGCCTGCCGGGGCCCAGCGCACTCCTGGCGGCGGTCGCGAGTGCCGGATTGGCCACCGACACTTTCCTGTTTGCAGGGTTCCTGCCGGCAAGGCAGGGCGCGCGCCAGGGCAAGCTCGCCGAGCTGCAGGCCGTGCCGGCGACGCTCGTTTTCTTCGAGGCACCGACACGGCTCAAGGAGAGCCTCGATGATATTGGAGCTGTGCTCGGCGCCCGCGAGGTGGTCGTGGCCCGCGAGCTGACCAAGCTGCACGAGGAGGTGCGGCGCGGCGCTCCAGCCGAGCTGGCCGAGTGGGCCGCGAGCCAAGCGCCCAAGGGCGAGATGGTGATTCTGGTTGGTCCGCCCATCGCGTTGGAGGTGGCGGACGAGAGCATTGGCGCAAAGCTCGCGCCTCTGCTGGCCGAGATGAGCCTGAGCGACGCTGCCAAGACGGTGGCCTCGGCGCTTGGCGTGCCGAAAGCGCGCGCCTACGATGTCGGCCTCGCGCTCAAGAAGCGCATGGACGGGTAGGAGGAGCCGTTGGCTCGCGTGACCCTGATCGGCAATTTGCGCCAGCTCACCGGCGGCGTCACCGAGCTCGACGTCGACGCTGCCAGCGTGCGCGCGTTGTTCGCGCGGCTAGGTGAGAGATACCCGGCGCTCGCCCCGCATCTGCAGCAGGGTCTTGCAGTGGCGATCGACGGGCAGATCTACCAGGACGCCCTGTTCCAGGAGATCGGGCCCGAGAGCGACGTTCACATCCTGCCGCAGATCGCGGGAGGATGAGCGTCCGTGCTGTGCCGGCTCGCCATCAATCTCTGCGCGATCTGGGTCGTTCTGACGGGTGCAGTCGCGCCGGCACATGCGCAAACGCCGGTCGACCTGCAGCTCGTGCTCGCGGTCGACGCCTCCGGTAGCGTCAGCGACGCGCGGTTCGAGCTGCAGAAGCAGGGCTACGTTGCTGCATTCCGCAACCCGCAGCTGCTGGAGGCCATCCGATCCGGATCGTCCAGGGCGATCGCCGTGACCATGACGCAATGGACCGGGCCGGCGCTGCAGCTGCAAGTGGTTCCCTGGATGCTCATCAGGGACGAAGCCTCGATGCGGACCCTTGCCGATGCCATCGACAAGGCGCCCCGCCAGCTGTTCGGCGGCGGCACGTCGATCAGCGGCGCCATCGACCACGCCGTCACGCTGTTTCCGCAGGCCGAGTTCAAGGGTGCGCGGTGGGTCATCGACGTTTCCGGCGACGGTGCCAACAATCGCGGGCGGTCGGCCATTGCCGCGCGCGACGACGCAGTGAGCGCGGGCGTGAGCATCAACGGCTTGCCGATTCTCGCCCTGGAGCCCAACCTGGACCACTACTACCGCGACAACGTCATCGGCGGCCCGGGCGCTTTTGTGATCGTGGCCGAATCCTACGAGGATTTTGCCGAGGCCGTCCTGAAGAAGCTGATCACTGAAATTGCCGTCGGCGGCGCGGAGGGGCGGACGGCAACGGTCGCGCCCACTGCACGCTGAACAACGGCTCCGTCGCCTGCTAGAGCGGGATCGCTTCGGGTTAAATCACTTTGCCTCAACTGCAACGTGGCGGCCGAAGCGTGAATCCTGCTCTATTTCATAGATTTGAGAGCAAGATTCACGTTCCATGATCGAAGCGAAACGCTTCGATCAGAAACGATCTTGCTCTTGGTGATGCAGCGCCCGCAACCAGTTGTTAGCGATATTTCTCGCATTGGCCCCCCAGTTAAGGCTCGCGATACCTGCTCCTGCGATCGTGGCTCACTGGTAGGCCTGGATGATATGAGCCATGTCGAGACTGTGCTTCCTGATTGCCTGGGGCGCCGTGTTCGTCACCTCGGTCGTGCTCAATTCCTCTGCCGAGCCGTCGTCGCTGCTGTGGTGGCAGAAGACGTTGTACGCCCTCGTGGGTGGCGTGCTGGCTCTCCTCCTGCTTCGGGTCCTCCCCGTCGATGCCCGCCCCGCCGCGGCCGCGAGCAAAGCCCCAGCCGATCACGAGCAGCCCAGCAATTGACCCTATGCCCGCTGCGCGCTGACCGCTGGCCGCGCCCGTGTCTCCGCCCAGGCGATGTACATCCCCGCGCATACGATGATGCCCGCGCCGATCCACGTGAACGCGTCCGGCAGGTAGCCGGAGATCAGGTAGCCGACGAATACCGAGCCGATCAGCTGCCAGTACCCGAACGGGGCGATGATGTTGGCCTGGGCGTAGACCATGGCGCGGGCCACAAAGTAGTGGGCCGTTCCGCCGATGATGCCGAGCGAGAACAGCAGGGCGCCGTCGCCCCATGATGCGATCGGCGTCCATGCGAACGGCGCCACCACCGACATCACGACGGTGCCTACCAGCGCGCTGTACACCGCCGTCGTCTCCGCCGGGTCGTGGCCGGCCACGCGGCGCGTCAGGATCTGATAGATCCCATAGCAGGCGGCGCTGCCCAGCATGTAGAGCGAGGCCCACTGGAACATCTCGCTGCCAGGGCGGATGACGATCAGCACGCCGAGGAAGGCGACGATCACAGCCATCAGGCGGTTGGGCGTGATGCGCTCGCCCAGCATCGGCCACGCCAGCAGGGCGACGAAGAACGGCGCCGTGAAGCTGATCGAGGCGGCCTTCGCCAGCGGCAGGTATTTCACCCCGCTGAAGAAGAACAGCATCGACATCAGGTGCACCATGGAGCGGATGATCTGCCACTTCGGCGTTGCCGTGCGCACCACCGAGACGCCCAGCGGCGGCACGAACAGGGCGAGCACGAACACGAAATGCGAAGCCGCCCGCGCCCACACGATCTGCTCCGTGCTGTAGCGGGCGCTCAGCACCTGCACGAGCCCGTTCATAACGGGGAACATCGAGCTCGCCGCCAGCATGAAGAGAATGCCGGTGAGCGTCCGGTTGGGCGCCGTGGGCACGGTTGGCAGCATGAGAGGGCGAGACTCGAACAGAGGGGGCACGGCAGAATTGAGGCACTCTCGGGGCCCCAGCGTGCCTGGTCAAGGCGACAGTCTCTCCGCCCGCTGCAGATCTCCTATGAGAATGCGGTCGAGGCGGTCGCGCCGGCAGGGCGCCCTCAACTGCCCTTGCCGTTCGGAGTGGTCCTCGACCGCGTCCAGGTCTGATCGCGCTTGAGGAAATCGTGCAGCGTCCGGCCGGGCTCCTGCCGGAAGCGATCGCCGGGCACCTTGAAGCCCTCGATGCGGTCGAGGCGGAAGGTGCGGAAGTCCTCGCGCAGCTCGCACCAGGCCGAGAGCAGCCACACCGGCCCGAAGTAGGCGATGCATAGCGGCCGTACCGTGCGCTCCGAGGCCTCGGCAGCCGCATCGCGATAGCGGAAGTGCACCTTGAGCTGGCTGCGCAGCGCCCGCCGCAGCTCGGCCATGTCGAACCTGATCGGCTCCATGTAGTGGTGTGGCGGCGCCAGCAGCGCGGTGTTGGCCATGTAGCTGCGCAGCCGGTCGGGAATGACTGCCTCCACCTTGGCGATGACATCGCTGGCGGCGGCGGCAAGTTGGGCGTCGGCCCAGGATTCGACGATGCGCGCGCCCAGCACCAGCGCTTCGATCTCCTGCTCGGTAAACATGAGCGGCGGCAGATCGAAGCCGGCCTTCAGGACGTAGCCCACGCCGGCTTCGCCCTCGATTGGCACACCGCTGGCGATCAGGTCCTGGATGTCGCGGTAGATGGTGCGCTCCGAGACCTCCAGGGCTTCGCCCAGGTCGCGGGCGCGCGTCAGCTCCTTGCGGCGCATGAACTGGATGATCTCGAACAGTCGGTCGGCGCGGCGCACGCTCTCACCTCGCGAGGTCGCTGGGGTGTGCAGACCCTAAACTACTCCTCCTGACAGCACGGTGTCAGGAGTGTGTCAGGGCTCCTGACAGTAGGCTGTCAGTAGGCCTTCGCCATAGTGCGCCGACGGCAATCAGGAGGCTCGAGATGACCTGCACACAGCTCACGTCTGTCAACCATCAGATCCCGTCAACCCGGGCAGCCAGAACCACAGGCATCCTCAAGCGTCTCTGGCGTGCCTACTGGGATTGGCGCGCCCGGCAGGCGACCATTCTCATCCTGCGCGCTCTCGACAAGCGGACCTTGCACGACATCGGCGTGAACCCGAGCGAGATCGAGTCGTTCATCTACGGCAAGCGCGACGAGCGCCGTCGGGGCTACGACGAGACCTGGTGGCGCACCTGATCTCCAGCTTCTAGGGGTACTTCGCACAAGCGGTGGGGAGACGCTCAGGGGTGTCGAAAAACCTGACACCAGGATCGAATGACAACGATACCCAGAGAGGAGCCGCAATGACCGGCCAGCGGGACACGGTGGATCGAGAACACGCCATGGGCCGCCACGGCTACCGCACGTAATGCAGGTGCCGAGGCCCGCTGTGCAATATGTCAAATACGGTTGGGGCGACATAGCGGACACGATGAAACCGAGCGCTCACGACCATACTCCAGCCGAAGACGACCCAGCCTAGTCGGTCCGGTTTACCCATCTCGGGTCTGGCGCTTGCGGCGGAGCGCCATGCCAGGGATAGCGATCGCCGCCAGCCACGTCACCGGTTGTTGCTCAGCACGGTCTGGATCGTGTCGTACAGCATCTTCCTGGTGGTGGGGCTGATGGCAAGATACTCCGCCCAGGCCGTTTCCTGGGCGACGCTCAACCATGCCAGGTAGTCCTCCCTTGTAAACTTGTAGTACTTGGCGCCCGCCTTGGTGAACGTCTCGATGAACCTCCTCTCGGCATCGCGCTGAGTGGCCGTGAAGAAGTCCTCCGAGATTTCGGCGGCGGCCTCGAATGCTTCCCGTTCCACGTCCGACAGGCTGTCCCAAACCGGCTTCGAGATGAGGAGCGCATTCAGGAACATCCAGATGCCCGGGCTGCCGGCAGTGAAGAACTTGCCGTGCTCATAGATCTTCGTCGACACGAAGGTCTCGTAGGAAGTCAGCGCACCGTCGAGCTTGCCCGATGCCATCGCGGAGTAGATCTCGTTGGAGTGCAGCGCCACCGGCGTGGCACCAGCCTTCTTGAGCATGAGGTCGAACAGGCGGTCGCCGCCGCGCAATCTCAGCCCCTTTACCGTGTCGGGCCCGGCGACCTCACGCTTGTTGGTGACGAAGCCTCCCGGCACCCACCACCAGGCCAGGATGTGGACATCATGCTTGTGTGCGACCGACTGCAAATGCTCGAACAGCTTCGATCCCCTGAGGTCGCGGACGGTATCGAGGCTCGGGTAGAGGCCGGGCAGCACGGCCAGCGAAAACTCGGGCGCCTTTTTGACCGCGTAGGGCAGCACGTAAACGCTCATTTCGAGCTTGCCGGTCTGCAGCGCTTCGAATTGCTCCTCGGCGCCGATCTTCAGCGAGAGCTGGGGATGAATCTGAAACGATATCGAGGGAGCGCGCTGTTGGACCTCTTGCGCGAACAGCCGCGCGGCTCGGTCACGCGCGTCGGTGCCGCCCGGCCATTGATGCGAGATCTTGAGCTCTCGGGCCGAGACAGGGTTGGCGATCAGCATCACCAGTGCCAGGAATATCGACGCAAAACGCATTGTTGGAGCCCTCCGCTTGCCGTTAGCCCAAACCTTCGCAAGTCGCCGCGGGACTTGCGATCTAACCCGCAGAATAGAGCTTCGCGAACGCCCAACGTATTCGCCATCAGAATGGCCAATGCGTGGCGGAATTGCAGATCACAGATTGTTTAGCGGCTCGGCAGGTCTTGCCACGGCGGCTCAATGGCTTGGCGCCACTTTCGCCGTACCGCCGAGGTCGGCCAGATGTGCGGGCGACGGGCAGGCGCGACTTTGGACCTGCTTTGTCGTCGCCTTGCGGAGCTCACGGTTCAAAAAAGGTATCAGCTGCTCCTGCCACGCTCGGCGAGCATCTCTGCCAGGATGCGTGGCAGGGCACGCACCTCCGCTTGATGATGTCAAGTTCAGCGAACAGCGCTGCAAAGCGCGATTCGTTGACGCGCGCCTGTAAATCGAGGATCTCCGGGAGCGATCTCACTTCGCGTTCCAATTGAGCGACACGCTGTTCGATCTCAGCCATTCGACCTCATTTTTTCTAGCACATTTGGTGTGCTCCAAACAGCTGCCATCAAGCAGCCCTCGCCTGCCGCAGCGTCTCGCCGCGGTAGCTCAGCGCCTCGGCCACGTGTGCGCGGCTGACGTTCTCGGCGCCGTCGAGGTCGGCCAGCGTGCGCGCCACGCGCAGTGTGCGGTGGAAGCCCCGCGCGGAGAGGCCCAGCATCTCGGATGCCTGGCGCAGCAGCGCCACCCCGGTTTCGTCCGGCATGGCAACCTGCTCCAGCAGCCGGCCCGAGCACTCCGCATTGGTGCGCACGCCCTTGGCGCCCAGCGCGGCGTAGCGTGCGCGCTGTCGCTCGCGCGCCGCGGTGACGCGGGCGCGCACCTCGGCGCTGCCCTCGCTGGGTGGTGGCAAGACGAGATCGGCAGCGGACACCGCCGGCACCTCGATCTGCAGGTCGATGCGGTCGAGCAGCGGGCCCGAGATGCGCGCCTGGTAGTCGTCTGCGCAGCGCTGGCCGCGCCTGCAGGTCTGCCCCGGCGCGCTGGCCCCGCATTTGCAGGGGTTCATCGCGGCGATCAGCTGGATGCGCGAGGGGTAGGCGATGCGGTGATTGGCCCGCGCGATCACTGTCTCACCAGCTTCGAGCGGCTGGCGTAGGGCGTCGAGCACGTTGGGCAGAAACTCTGGCAGCTCGTCCAGGAACAGCACGCCCAGGTGCGCCAGTGACACCTCGCCGGGGCGCGGCTTCGATCCGCCTCCCACGAGCGCTGCCATGCTGGCGGAATGGTGCGGGGCGCGGAAGGGGCGCCGGGTGGCGATGCGACCGCCCAGCAGCTCGCCAGCCAGTGAATGCACCATGGAGACTTCCAGCATCTCCTCGGGCGTCAGCGGTGGGAGGATCGAGGGCAGCCGGGCCGCCAGCATCGACTTGCCCGACCCTGGCG
>CAWHBI010000021.1:0-27580 GCA_963827545.1 uncultured Alphaproteobacteria bacterium | reverse complement strand
CTAGGGCTCGGCCGCCATGAAGCTCTATCGCGCTTTTGCCACCGTTGGCGGCTTGACCATGGTCAGCCGCGTGCTGGGCTTCGCCCGCGACATCCTGATCGCGGCCGTGCTCGGCACCGGCGCCGTGGCCGACGCCTTCTTCGTCGCCTTCCGCTTCCCCAACCTGTTCCGGCGCCTGTTCGGCGAAGGCGCCTTCAACTCCGCTTTCGTGCCGTTGTTTGCCAAGCGCCTGGAGGGCGAGGGGCCGCAGGCGGCGCGCTCTTTCGCCGAGGAGGCGCTCGCCGGCCTCCTGTTCGTTCTCCTGCTGGTGACCGCGCTCGCCGAGATCGCCATGCCGTGGCTCATGTACGCGCTGGCGCCCGGCTTCATCGGTACGCCCGAGAAGTTCGATCTCGCGGTGCTGCTCACCCGCATCGCCTTCCCGTATCTGCTGTGCATGTCGCTGGTGGCGCTGCTTTCGGGCGCGCTCAACGCCTTGGGTCGCTTCAGCATGGCGGCGGCCGCGCCGATCCTGCTCAATGTCGTGCTGATCACGGCCATGCTGTTGGCTGCCGGGCTCGGCCTCAACAACACGCCCCAGTCGGGCATCGTGCTGGCGTGGGGCGTGGCGGTCGCCGGCGTGGTCCAGCTCGGCGCGCTCTGGATCGCGGCGCGCCGTGCCGGCCTGCATTTCAGCCTCAAGGCGCCCAGCCTCAGCGCCGACATGAAGCATCTCATCAGGCTGGGGGTGCCCGGGCTCGTCTCGGGCGGCGTCACCCAGCTCAATATCGTGGTCGGCACCATCATCGCCTCGTTGCAGGCGGGGGCTGTCTCCTACCTCTACTACGCCGACCGGCTCTACCAGCTGCCGCTCGGCATCGTCGGGGTCGCCGTCGGCGTCGTCCTCCTTCCGGACCTTGCCCGCAACCTGCGCGCGGGCGACCACCACTCCGTGATGGACAACCAGAACCGCTCGGTCGAGTTCGCCCTGCATGCTCACGCTGCCGGCCGCCGTGGTGCTGGCGGTTGCAGCCGAGCCCATCATCCGCGTCCTGTTCGAGCGCGGCGCCTTCAAGGTATCCGACACGCTTCCCACCGCCGCTGCGCTTGCTGCCTTCGCGCTCGGCCTGCCGGCGTTCGTGCTGATCAAGGTGCTCCAGCCCGCCTTCTTCGCCCGCGAGGATACCCGCACGCCCATGCGCTATGCGGTCTGGAACATGGCTCTCAACGTTGCCGGCTCCATTGCCCTGTTCTTCCTGTTTCAAAGGCTGGGCCTGATGCCGCACGTCGGCATCGCCATCGCCACCACGCTGTCGGCGTGGGCCAACGTCTACCTGCTGTGGTCGGCCCTCGTGAGCCGGGGGCACTTCGAGGCCGACGATCGCCTGCGCCGCAATCTGCGCATGATCGGCCTTGCCAGTCTGATCATGGGAGCGGCAGTCTGGTTGCTGGCCGTGCTGCCTGCTGCCCCCCATCTCCTGCCTTCGGTCGGCGCTCCCCGCCAGGCGGGCGCGCTCGCCCTTGTGCTGACGGCGGGGGTCGTGATCTATGCGCTCGCCATCCAGCTGACCGGTGTCATCCGCTGGGGCGAATTCCTGCAGCGGCTGGTAAGTCGCCAGAAAGAAGCGTGAAGGAAGCTGGCATGAAGGCCGAGAAGTTCACACCCCGCGTCTTTTCCGGCATGCAGCCGACGGGCAACCTGCATCTCGGCAACTACCTCGGCGCCATGGTGCGCTGGGTGGAGATGCAGAAGACGCACGAGTGCATCTTCTGCGTCGTCGACATGCACGCCATCACCATGTGGCAGGACCCGGCGGAGCTGAAGGACCAGATCCGGTCGGTGACCGCTGCCTACATCGCGGCGGGTATCGATCCGAAGACCAGCATCCTCTTCAACCAGAGCCAGGTGCACGAGCACGCGGAGCTTGCCTGGATCTTCAACTGCGTCGCGCGGCTCGGCTGGCTCAACCGCATGACCCAGTTCAAGGAGAAGGCCGGCAAGGACCGCGAGAACGCCTCCGTGGGGCTTTACGCCTATCCGGTGCTGATGGCCGCCGACATCCTCGCCTATCGCGCCACGCACGTGCCCGTCGGCGACGACCAGAAGCAGCACCTGGAGCTCGCCCGCGACATCGCCCAGAAGTTCAACAACGACTTCGGCCCATCCATTCGCAAGGCCGGCTTCGACGACGGCATCTATTTCCCGCTGCCCGAGCCCGTGATCATGGGGCCGGCGACGCGCGTCATGTCGCTGCGCGACGGCACCAAGAAGATGTCGAAGTCGGACGCCTCGGATCTCTCGCGCATCAACATGACCGACGACGCCGACACCATTGCCAGGAAGATCCAGAAGGCGAAGACCGATCCCGAGCCGCTACCCCGCGAGGAGGCGGGCCTGGAGAGCCGGCCTGAGGCCGAGAACCTCGTCGGCATCTACGCTGCCCTCGCCAACAGCACCAGGGCCCAGGTGCTGCAGGAGTTCGGCGGGGCGCAGTTCTCCACCTTCAAGAAGGTGCTGGCGGAGCTTGCGGTGTCCCGCATCGGGCCCGTCAACGCGGAGATGACGCGGCTCCTCGCCGATCCCGCCGAGATCGACCGCATCCTGGCCGATGGCGCCCGCCGAGCACGCACCATCGCCGCGCCGATCATGAACCAGGTCAAGGATATCGTGGGTTTCCTGCGCTCCTGAAGCGGCTTAGCGCCGGGAAACGTGATCAAAAGGCGAAGGCACTCTGCATCGATTGGGCAGCGGCCTCGTCTATTGTTGGCGAACCGAAGCCATGGCAGCATGAGGCATGACCAAAAAACGCCGGGTCTTCGAGCAAGGCCACGCCCGCAAGCTGCTGGTGATCGTCGACGAGTCGCCGGAGGTGGAGGGCGCGCTGTTCTATGCGGCGGGGCGCGTCTCCCATGCGGGCGGGCAGATCGTCCTGCTTTACGTCATCGAGCCCGACAACCAGTTCTGGGACGCCGTGCGGCAGGTGCAGCTGGACGAGCAGACGACCAAGGCCAAGGCGCTGTTTCGCTTGTTCCGGCGCAAGCTCTCCAATGCCGGGTACGACAAGGTGGTGCTGGAGGAGGTCATCCGCGAAGGCAAGCTGGTGGAGGCCATCCGGCAGCAGATCGAGGACGACGAGGATATCGCCGTCCTGGTGCTGGGCGCCTCCAAGGAAGCAACCGGGCCGGGCCCGCTCGTCTCCTCGCTTGGCGCCGGCGCCACCGCGGGAAACTTTCCCATTCCAATCACCATCGTGCCCGGCGACCTCACGCTGGAGCAGATCCAGGCGCTGGCATGATCGGGCGGTCCCGCGTACCTGGTCCTAGGATTTTGACCGACAGAGCCCCATCTACTAGAATGATTCCAAATTGAACCACCAATGTCCGACGGAGAAGCCGTCCATGTTCATCCAGACCGAGCACACGCCGAACCCGGCGACACTGAAGTTCATTCCCGGCAAGACCGTGCTGGGTGACGGCACCGTGGACTACCGCTCGAAAACCGAGGCTGCAGGCTCGCCGCTGGCCTCCCGGCTGTTCGACATCGACGGTGTGGCGGGCGTCTTCCTCGGCTCCGACTTCATCTCCGTGACCAAGGGCGAGGCCGAGTGGCCGCATATCCGCCCGGCCATCCTGGGCGCCATCATGGAGCACTACCTGTCGGGCGCCCCGGTGATGGAGGGTCACGGGTCCGCGGATCAGGATGCGGCCGACGAGCGCTTCGACGCCAAGGACGCGGACACGGTGAAGACCATCAAGGAGTTGCTGGACACGCGGGTGCGCCCTGCAGTTGCCAACGACGGCGGCGACATCGTGTTCCAAGGCTTCAAGGACGGCGTGGTGTTCCTGCACATGCGCGGGGCCTGCTCCGGTTGCCCCAGCTCGACGGCGACGCTGCGCCACGGCATCGAGAACCTGCTCAAGCACTTCTGCCCCGATGTGCAGGAGGTTCGGCCAGTCTAGCGGCTAGAGCCGGATCGCCTTGGAGAAGATCTCGCTCTAGTGTGGCGGTTCAGAAGTTCCCCATCGCTTGCGGCTAGGTGGGGAGGGAACTTCTGAACCAAAGCCACACTAGCTACTTTATATTCTAGTGTCCCTTTTGAACCCGAAGTTCGCAAGCCCGATTGCCGCGAAGTGTGTGCGAACTTCGGTTCGGGACACTAGGGGCAATGTGCCCCATGTCGTTCTTTGCGACCCCGCTCGGCAACGAGCGGGGTTTTCGCTATTGCTATCCGGGCTGAGGATTTTGCGAGGGACGACCGCTATGCGATTGGACGAAAAGGCATTGCAGCAGCTCTTCCTCGATGCGCGCACGTACAGGGCCTGGCAGCCGCGCGATGTTCCAGACAGCCTGCTCGAGGAGGTCGTCAACCTGATGAAGATGGCCCCCACCGCCAACAACAGCCTGCCCGCGCGCATCGTGTTCGTGAAGTCGAAGCCTGCCAAGGAGCGCCTGAAGCCGCTTCTGAGCCGCGGCAACGTCGACAAGACCATGGCGGCGCCGGCCACGGCGATTGTTGCCTACGACCTGAAGTTCTACGCGCATCCGCCCAAGGGCCAGGAGCCGCTGAGCAAGATTTTTTGCCGACAAGCCGGAGCAGGCGCAGACCGTGGCGTTCCGCAACGGCTCCCTGCAGGGTGCCTATCTCATCATGGCGGCGCGCGCGCTGGGACTTGACTGCGGCCCCATGTCGGGCTTCGACAATGCTGGCGTCGACAAGGAGTTTTTCGCCGCCTCTGACGTCAAATCGAACTTTCTGTGCAATCTTGGCTTTGGCGACCCGGCAGGGCTGCATCCACGCGGCCCACGCTTCGCTTTCGGCGAGATGGCGCAGATTCTTTAGCCCAGGCCATGGACGTCTTGGCCTTCGATACGTGTTTTGGTGCGGTGTCCGTGGCAGTGCGTTGGCAAAGCGGGCTAGGCGAATGGCTGTTGCGCGAGGCCTATGAGCCGCGCACCACGGGCCACGCCGAGCGGCTGTTTCCCATGCTGGCCGAGGTCATGGACGGCGCGGGCCTGTCGTTTTCCGCCATCGACCGCATCGCCGTGACGCTGGGTCCCGGCAGCTTCACGGGCGTGCGGGTCGGTGTTGCGGCGGCGCGTGCGCTCGCGCTGGCCATGGAGAAGCCGGTGGTCGGCATGACCAGCCTGGCCGTCATGGCGCATGGCGCCCACGTGCTGCTCGCTGATGCGCGCGCCGGTCGCCGGCTGGCGGTGGCCGTGGATGCCCGCCGCGACATGGCCTACCTGCAGCTGTTCGGCGACGACTGCATCGAGATCAGCGAAGTCATGCTGCTGACCCACGAAGGCGCGGCGAGCTTGATCGGGCAGGGCCCGGTCCTCATCGTAGGCTCCGCAGCAGCCGCAGTTGCCGCCGCGGTCAGAGCCGCCGGCGGTGAGCCCGAAGCGCGGCTGCCCGACTTGCAGCCGCACGCGCGCGCACTCGCATTGATGGCGCACGACCTTGCACCGATCGATTCTGTAAAGCCACTCTACCTGCGGGCCCCCGATGCAAGGCCGCAGAGCGACAAATCCTTGCCCAGAGCATAGCCATGATCGAAGTCGACGCGCTCAAGCACGTGAGCATCCTGTGGGCCGGCACCGATCATGCCGAGGAGCTGGCGAGGTTGCACGCCCCGCTCTTTGGCTCGGCCTGGGATGTTGCGAGCCTGATGCAGCGGCTCAGTCATCCGGGATGCACCGCCTTCGTGGCACGCGTGGGCCAGCCTCCGCAGACGGTGGGCTTCATCGTGGGTCAGCTGGCGGCCGACGAGGCGGAGATTCTCACCCTCGGCGTCAGCAAGGAATGGCAGCGGCGCGGCATCGGCCGCCGGCTGGTGGAGGCGCTTGGCCGCGCCGCCGGCAAGGCGGAGGCGCGCCGGCTGTATCTGGAGGTCGCCGTCGGCAATGCGGCTGCGCTTGCGCTCTACAAGCGGCTCGGGTTCGAGGAGTGCGGGCGCCGCAAGGGCTATTACGTGCGCCAAGGGGCGGCGGCGGAGGACGCCGTTAACCTTTCGCTCGCGCTCTAGTTGCTCCGCATCGCCCTTGGTGGACGGCCCGGGAGGCCTCACCTATAAGCATCGTGCGAGAGATTCGCGGCGCTAATCCTGCAGGGATATGCCTGCTTCGCTTGAACAATCCAGTCGCATCGAGCGGCTTTGCGCCGACAAACGGCTGCGTATGACCGGCCAGAGGCGCGTCATTGCCCGCATCCTCTCCGACGCCAAGGACCACCCCGATGTCGAGGAGGTGCACCGGCGCGCGCATGCGGTGGATTCCCGCATCTCCCTCTCCACCGTTTACCGCACGCTCAAGCTTCTCGCCGCCAACGGCATCCTGGAGCGCCATGACTTCGGCGCCGGCCGCGGGCGCTACGAGCCGGCGGCCCGCAGCCACCACGACCATCTGATCGACATCGAAACGGGGCGCGTCATCGAGTTCAGCAATGATGAGATCGAGCGCATCCAGCGGCGGGTGGCGCGCGAGCTCGGCTTCAACCTGGTCGGCCACAAGCTCGAGCTGTATGGCGTGCCGGTGAGGCGCGCGCGCAAATAGTGCCGGCCGCAATGACGCTTTACGCCTCTGCCCCGCCCGGCTAAACCTCGTGCCGCTGCTGCACCGCGAAAACATGCCTCGAGCCGAGGCGCCGAGACGCGCTGGATGACTGCGCCCAGAAAAGTCTACGTCAAGACGTTCGGCTGCCAGATGAACGTCTACGACAGCGAGCGCATGACGGAGCTGCTCGCGCCCCTCGGCTTTGCCGAAACCGAGGCCGTGGAAGAGGCCGACGTCGTCATCCTGAATACGTGCCACATCCGCGAGAAGGCCGCCGAGAAGGTCTACTCCGACCTCGGCCGCTTGCGGCACCTCAAGGAGAGCCGCAGCAGGGCGGGCAAAGACACCATCATCACCGTTGCTGGTTGCGTGGCGCAGGCCGAGGGCGTCGAAATCGTGCGGCGCGAGCCCAGCGTCGATCTGGTCGTCGGGCCGCAGAGCTATCATCGGCTTGGTGAGCTGCTTGCAGGCGCGCGAGCCCAAGCACGCGCCATCGTCGAGACCGACCTGCCCGATGAGGACAAGTTTGCTTTTCTGCCCCAGCGCGCGGCGCCCCGGACAGCGACTGCCTTTCTCACCGTGCAGGAGGGCTGCGACAAGTTCTGCACCTTCTGCGTCGTGCCCTACACGCGCGGCGCCGAGTTCTCGCGCCCGGTCGCGGAGGTGGAGGCGGAAGCACGCCGGCTGGTGGCCCATGGCGTGCGCGAGCTCACGCTGCTCGGCCAGAACGTCAACGCCTATCACGGGCTGGGGCCCGACCGCCGCGCCTGGTCCCTGGCACGCCTGATTGCGCGGCTTGCCGACATCAGCGGCTTGGAGCGCCTGCGCTACACCACCAGCCATCCGCGCGACATGAGCGACGACCTGATCGCGGCGCATCGCGACGAGCCCAAGCTGATGCCCTACCTGCATCTGCCGTTCCAGGCGGGCGCCGACCGCATCCTCGCCGCCATGAACCGCAAGCACACCGCTGCCGACTACCTGGCATTGGTCGCACGGGTTCGCGCCGCGCGACCCGACATTGCGCTCTCGACCGACATCATCGTCGGCTTCCCGGGTGAGACCGAGGCTGAGTTCCAGGCCACCCTCGACATGCTGGAGCGCGTGCGCTTCGCCCAGGCCTATTCCTTCAAGTACAGCCCGCGCCCCGGCACGCCCGCATCGAACATGGCGCAGCTGCCCGATGCGCTGAAGTCGGAGCGGCTGCACCGCCTCCAGGAGGCGGTCTCGCAACACCAAACGTCGTTCAATTCAAATTGCGTGGGCAGGGTGATGCCGGTGCTGTTCGAGCGCCCCGGACGCCGCCCCGGCCAACTGATTGGCCGTTCGCCCTACCTGCAGGCGGTTCATGCACAGGCTGAGGCATCGTTGCTTGGGCGCATCTTGGACGTTGAAATCTCGGCCGCCGGCCCCAATAGTCTGTCCGGAACAGTCACAGCTGCGGCGGCGGCTTGAGGCGGGAAGGTCGAGTTTGTGCTAGGCTGTTGTATCTTGGATTCGGGAGCCTGCTTTTCGATGGAGGCCGACTAATTGACTGGCGTGCGCGGGCCAGCGGCATCGAGCCTGGGCAAGACGCTCAAGGCCGAGCGGGCACGATTGGCTGTGCCTTTCGAGGACAACCGGCATTTGAACCGGCTGCTCGGCGAATACGACGGACATCTGGCGCTGCTCGAGGAGCGCCTCGGCATCGAGGCGCACGCCCACGGCAACGTGGTCACGCTGACGGGGCCGACGGAGGCCTGCGAAACGGCGCGCGAGGTGCTGGAGAAGCTCTATGCCCGCATTCGCCAGGGCGAGGACATCGGTGCCGGCGATATCGACGGCCTCCTGCGCCACGCCAGCTCCGACGCCCCAGCCAAGGACGGCCTTGCCCAGATCCGCACCCGCCGCAGGCTGATTACCGCGCGGTCGCCTAACCAGAGTGCCTACGTCCAGGCGCTGGACCGGGTCGACCTGGTGTTCGGGCTCGGCCCTGCCGGCACCGGCAAGACCTACCTCGCGGTGGCCTACGCCGCCCAGTGCCTGGAGCGCGGGCAGGTCGAGCGCATCGTGCTGTCCAGGCCCGCGGTTGAAGCCGGGGAGCGGCTCGGCTTCCTTCCCGGCGACATGCGCGAAAAGGTCGATCCCTATCTGCGCCCGCTCTATGACGCACTCTACGACGTGCTGCCGCCCGCCAAGGTGGAGCGCGACCTCGTCACCGGCGTTATCGAGATTGCGCCCCTCGCTTTCATGCGCGGGCGCACGCTGGCGCATTCCTTTGTGATCCTCGACGAGGCGCAGAACACCTCCGCCATGCAGATGAAGATGTTTCTCACCCGCATCGGCGAAGGCTCGAAAATGGTGATCACCGGCGACCCGAGCCAGATCGACCTGCCGTTGGGCCAGAAATCCGGACTGGAAGAGGCTGTCGGGCTGTTGCAGGGCATCAGGGGCATCGAGGCGATTCGCTTTACCTCTGGTGATGTCGTGCGCCGCGATCTCGTTGCGCGCATTGTCGAGGCCTACGACAAGGCTGGCCGGAACAGCTGAGATTCAAACAGCGCAGATGGACGACCCAGGCGACAGTACGCCCGCAGCATCAGCCGCCGATTTCCCGACTGATGCCGAGCCCCCAGAACGTCTCTCGATCAGTATTGTCGATGAAGCCGGCAATTGGAGCGGGTTTCCAGCGTGTGCTGACGCCGTTGCCAGCGCCGCGGCTGCGGTTGAGCGCCACCCGCGCTGCCGGCGCGCGATCGGTGCCGAGGCCAGCGTCGTGCTGGGCGATGACGCGATGCTGCGCTCTCTGAATGCCGCCTATCGCGGCAAGGATGAGCCGACCAACGTGCTGTCGTTCCCCTTCCGGCCCCCGCCCGGCGTAAGGCAGGACCGCTACCTCGGCGACGTCGTCCTGGCGGCTCAGACGATCGCCCGCGAGGCGGCAGAGCAGCACGTCTCGACCAGCCATCATCTGCAGCATCTCGTCATCCATGGTCTCCTGCATCTGTTGGGTTTCGAGCACGAGACGGACTTGGAAGCAGAGGACATGGAAGGGTTGGAGATCGAGATATTGGCGACGCTCGGGATCGCCAATCCCTACGCGCCGGTCGGCGCTGCATGAGAGTGCCATGAGTATCAAGCACACCGACACGAAACCCGCCGCCATATCGGCGGACGATGCGGGCGAGCAGCCCCAAGGTTGGCTGACCGGAATCAGGGCCCGGCTCGGTCTCCCCGGCGCGCCGAGCCTGCGTGCGACCTTGGAAAACGCGCTCAAGACCGCAGGCGACGATCAGGCCTTCGCGGCGGAAGAGCGTGAGATGCTGCTGCGCATCCTGCGCTTTGGCACGCTCAGGGTGGAGGATGTGATGGTGCCGCGCGCCGACATCATCGCCGTCGACGAGAGCGAGCCGATCCGCGAGCTGCTTGAAGACGTTCGATGCCGCCGGCGTTTCGCGCGTGCCGTTGTTCCGCGAGACGCTGGACGACCCGCGCGGCATGGTGCACGTCAAGGATGTGCTGCGCTGGCTGATGGGCGACGCGCTGGGCCGGCCCGCCAACGAAGGCCATGTACCGTCTGCCGCAATCCGCACCGTGGCTCCGGACGCGGCTGCGGCGCCAGCACCGGATCTCTCTCGCGTCGATCTGTCGAAGCCCATCGCGTCGGCCAAGCTGCGCCGGCCCATGATCTTCGTGCCGCCCTCGATGCCGGCCGCCAATCTGCTTATCCGCATGCAGTCCACGCACATTCACATGGCGCTGGTGGTCGACGAATACGGCGGCACCGACGGCCTCGTCACCATCGAGGACCTGGTCGAGCAGATCGTGGGCGACATCGAGGACGAGCACGACGAAGCCGAGGCTGCCAACATCTCGAGCGACGCCAAGCTCGGGCTGGTCACGGCGGCGCGCACGCCGGTGCGCGAGCTGGAGGCGCATCTGGGCCTCAAGCTCCTGAGGGCCGAGGAGGAGGCGGATGTCGATACTCTGGGCGGGCTCATTTTCTCCCTGGTCGGCCGGGTGCCGGCGCGCGGCGAGCTGATCCGGCATCCGGCGGGTGTCGAGTTCGAGGTGCTCGACGCCGATCCGCGCCGGGTCAAGAAGCTCAGGGTTCACCTCCCGCGCGTCGCGCCCTCGGGCGGCGATCCTGCCAAGCCTTGACTTGGGCCGAGGGCGCGTCGAGTTTGCGCAGCTGTCCGATCCCGCCTGAGAGGCCATGCCCGCCAGTTCCCCGATACCAGGCCTTGCAGAGCGCGTGAGGGGGCTCGCCGGCTGGCGCGGGCGCCTCGGGGCGCTGGTGGCGGGTGCTGCCTCAGTGCTCGCGCTGGCGCCGTTCTTTGCCTGGCCCATTCTCTGGATCACGCTGCCGATCCTGGTGTGGCTGATCGACGGGGCGCTCGAGCGCCGCGCCTCGCCCGAGGACGGACGCTGGTGGAGGCGCCCCGAAGCGGCCGCGGCTGAGGTCGGGTGGTGGTTCGGCTTTGGCTATTTCCTGGCCGGCCTGTTCTGGATCGGCGAGGCGTTTCTGGTCGAAGCCGAAATCTTTGCCGTTTTGATGCCCCTCGCCGTCATCCTGATGCCGACGGGTCTGGCGCTCTTCTACGCGGCAGCGGCTGCTCTGGCGGCTCCGTTCTGGAAGGCTGGCGCCTGGCGCGTGCTGGCGCTGGCCCTGTCGTTGTCGGCCATGGAATGGCTGCGCGGCCATGTGCTCACCGGCTTTCCGTGGAACGTGCTGGGTTACGCTCTCACCTATCCGCTGCCGCTGATGCAGAGCGCCGCTGTGGTCGGCATCTACGGGCTCACGCTCGCCACCGTCCTGATCTTTGCCCTGCCCCCGGTCCTGTGGTGCGAGGCCTCGCAAGCCTGGTCGCGCCGCCGCGGGATCGTCGCGCTATCTGTCGCCCTGTTGCCGTTGGTCGTTGCCGCTGCGTTCGGCTACGCCCGGCTGGCGCTCGCCCAGTCGGCCACGGTGCCGGGTGTCAAGATCAGGATCGTGCAGCCCAGCGTGCCGCAGCGCGAAAAATGGCGGCCTGAGAACCAGGAGCCCATCTTCCTCGATCATCTGCAGCTGTCGCAACGCGATGCAGCAGGCAACGTCGACGATCTTGCCGGGATTTCACACATCATCTGGGCCGAGGCGGCCATGCCGTTCATGCCGCTCGATACCCCGGAAGCGCTGGCCGCCATCGCCCGCTTTCTGCCGCAGGGGACCATTCTCATCACCGGCGCGCTGCGGGCCGAGCGTGCCCCCCCGCAGTCGCCGCGCCTGCGCAACTTTTTCAATAGCCTGCTCGTCTTCGGTGCCGGGGGGGTGCTGCTGACCCGCTACGACAAGATTCACCTGGTCCCCTTCGGTGAATACCTGCCCATGCAGGGTCTTCTGGAAGGCATCGGCCTGCAGCAGCTCAGCCGCTTGCGCGGCGGGTTCGAAGCGGGCATTTCGCCACGGCCGCTGCTCGACATCCCCGGCCTGCCCAAGTCGGTGCCGCTCATCTGCTACGAGGCCATATTTCCAAGGGCCATCGTGCAGGGCGCGGATAGGCCCGGGCTGATCGTCAACGTGACCAACGACGGTTGGTTCGGCAACACGACAGGCCCCCGGCAACACCTGCACCAGGCCCGCGTGCGTGCCGTGGAGGAGGGGATTCCGCTCATCCGTGCCGCCAACAACGGGGTTTCAGCCGCTTTCGACGGGTATGGACGATCGCTCGGCGTCCTCGACCTCGACGCGCGGGGCGTGCTAGATGTAGCTCTTCCCCTTGCCTTGCAGCTGCCACTGTACGCAAAGCTTGGTGATACGATCTTCTTTACCGTCTGGTTACTTGGCGTCGTCATTCTAGGCAGGGTAGTGTGGCGCAAGCCTCACACGCGTTCTAATGTTCCGCTATCTGCAAAGCCCGAGGGGAACACTGGAAGTTGACGCTTCGCGCAAGTGCACCTACCACTTGAGTGCCAAGGGCAATGTTTGTTTAGTGGGGCTGTGATGTCGAGATCAACGGGAGTCGCCGAGCACGTCGTGGATGGCGATGAGAAAGGCTCGCGGCGGCCAAATCCGATTGACGTTCATGTCGGAAGCCGGGTCCGCTTCCGCCGCATGCTTCTCGGCATGAGCCAGGAGAAGCTTGGCGAGAAGCTCGGCTTGACCTTCCAGCAGGTGCAGAAATACGAGAAGGGCATCAACCGCATCGGCGCCAGCCGGCTGTTCGATTTGGCGCAGGTGCTGGGTGTCACGGTGCAGTTTTTCTACGAGGAAGCTCCATCTGCCGACGCTCACTCGCCTCCGGACGGTTTTGCCGAAAAGCCCGACGAGCACTCGATCGTGGAGTTCCTGCGGAGCCGCGACGGCCTGGAATTGAACAAGGCTTTTGTTCGCATCTCCGATGTCAAAGCGAGGCGCGCCATCGTCGACCTTGTCCGCAGTCTGGCCAACGACGTCTCATCGGACTGAGGAAGATTGGGAGACGGCCCAATTGCCGGAATGCGCCGCGCGGCGCTTCTGGCTGACAGACTTGAGTTTTTCCGTCATCTTGACCCCCCGCCGAAACACTGCAAGAACCCTCGCGGTTTTTCGCCACCTGTCAGCCAAGGGGTATGCCCGTGCCGCGCAAGTCCTACCTGTTCACGAGTGAGTCGGTCTCCGAGGGGCATCCCGACAAGGTCTGCGACCGGATTTCTGATGAGGTAGTCGATCTCTTCTTTCGCGAAGGTCCCAAGGCCGGCATCGATCCCTGGCAGCTGCGCGTCGCCTGCGAGACCCTGGCGACCACCAACCAGGTCGTGATCGCGGGCGAGACCCGGGGTCCCAAGACCATCACCAAGGACTGGGTGGCGCACACGGCCCGTCTGGCCATCAAGGACATCGGCTACGAGCAGGACGGCTTCCACTGGGAGAAGGCCGACATCAAGGTTCTGCTGCATCCGCAGTCCGGCGACATCGCCCAGGGTGTGGACAGCGGCGGCAACAAGGATGAGGGCGCCGGCGACCAGGGCATCATGTTCGGCTATGCCTGCAAGGAAACCCCCGAGCTGATGCCCGCGCCCATCCACTACAGCCACAAAATCCTGCGCCTCATCTCCGAGGCCCGGCATGCCGGCAAGGAAGCGGTGCTGGGCCCCGACTTCAAGAGTCAGGTGACGGTGCGCTACGAGAACGGCAAGCCCGCCGGCGTCACCCAGATCGTGGTCTCGCACCAGCACCTCGTCGAGTCCATGACCTCGAGCCAGGTGCGCGAGCTGGTCGAGCCCTATGTCAAGAAAGCGCTTCCCAGCGGCTGGATCAGCAAGGACACCCTCTGGCACATCAACCCGACGGGCAAGTTCTTCATCGGCGGTCCCGACGGTGACACCGGGCTCACGGGTCGCAAGATCATCGTCGACACCTACGGCGGCGCAGCACCTCACGGCGGCGGCGCGTTCTCCGGCAAGGACCCCACCAAGGTCGACCGCTCGGCGGCATATGCGGCGCGCTACCTCGCCAAGAACGTGGTGGCGGCGGGCCTCGCCGATTGCTGCACGATCCAGCTCTCCTATGCGATCGGCGTGGCCAAGCCGCTTTCGATCTATGTCGACGTTGCCGACAACCCCAACAAGATCGACGTTGCCAAGCTGGAGATTGTGCTGGGCGAGCTCATGGACCTGTCCCCGCGCGGCATCCGCAAGCACCTCGATCTCAACAAGCCGATCTATTCGCGCACCTCCGCCTACGGGCATTTCGGGCGTGCGCCCGACAACGAGGGCGGGTTCTCCTGGGAGAAGACCGACCTCGTCGACAAGCTGAAATCGGCGCTGGCGTAGAGGGGGTCAGACCCCTTTCCTCCTGCGCTGGTGTTGCGCACTGACCGTCGAAGAAAGGGGTCTGACCCCAGGCCGTGCGACGTGAATGCGAAAATCGACCGGTGATCAAAAAGGGTCTGCCCCCCGCAGGCAAGCCTCGAAAAAGGGGTCTGACCCCGGGCGTCCCACGCGCAAGCTGATCGAGTTTGATGCCGAGACCTGGCACGCGCTGCATCGGTTGTCGCAGGACAGCCTGAAGTCCCTGCAGGACCTGGCCGACGAGGCGTTCAGGGACCTGTTGCGCAAGCACGGCCGTCCGGTCACTTTGAAGGAGGCGCTGCGCGAGAGCGCGCGCCGCCTTCCGGCCAACGATCCTCCCGTCCGACGCAAGAAGCGGGGCGCCTGACCGCCCGGTCCCGGATTGCGCGGCGGCCAGCGTTGCCGATAATTGAGATGGAAGACCGCGATCACGAGCGCGACTTGCGCAGCTACGGCCGCCGCCGCAGTCGCGCATTGAGCGCGAGGCAGAAGTCGCTTTGGCACGACGTGCTGCCGCGCGTGGCGCTGCCGCGCGATGCGCAAGCTCTCCGCCGGCTGCTGGAGCTGTTCACGCCACCCGTGCGCGACGTGTGGCTCGAGATCGGCTTCGGTGGTGGCGAGCATCTCGTCTGGCAGGCCATGGAAAATCCCGGCATCGGGTTCATCGGCTGCGAGCCGTTCGAGGATGGCGTCGTGAAGGTGCTGAATGCTGTCGATGCGCATGGTATCGCCAACATTAAGGTCTGTGCCGACGATGCACGCCCGCTGCTGCGGCTCCTGCCGGAAGTGAGCATAGGCCGTGCCTTCGTCCTGTTTCCGGACCCCTGGCCGAAGAAGCGGCACCACAAGCGCCGCCTGGTGTCCGTTGAGACCCTGCTCGACCTTGCCCGCGCCATGCGCCCCGGCGCAGAGCTGCGCATCGCCACCGATATCCCAGCGTACGCATGCGCAATCCTGCTGTCGGTTGAGGAGGAGGGGAGCTTCCGCTGGACTGCGGCAGGGGCGGACGATTGGCGCCGGCGCCCGCCCGACTGGCCACAAACGCGCTACGAAGCCAAGGCCCTCAGGGAGGGGCGCCGCTGCTACTATTTCCGCTTTGTACGGAACTGAGACACCGTTTTGCGGTGCAGCACACACTGCGACAATACTTACACTTCATGCTTGCCAAATGCGCAATTCCCGCCTAGTATCCGTGCGCTCATGATCATCTCAACTCTGAGAGTGGACCCTTGGGGTCCGCTCTTTTTGTTTTGGGGCGAGCCTCTGAGCATCCCAAAACGCATGTGGCACTTATACTCATAGGGCTGAGAACGGTGAGTGGCGCGGTATCCGAGGCGCGCTTCATTGGCGAGACTGGCGTGGCTGCCGACATTGCGGCCTTGGCCGAGCCGGTGCTTCAGGATTTGGGATTTCGTCTCGTCCGGGTCACCGTTTCCGGCCGCAACGGCACGACCGTGCAGATCATGGCGGAGCGGCCGGACGGCACCATCACGGTGGAGGATTGCGCTGACATCTCGCGCCAACTGTCGCCGCTGCTGGACGCCCACGACCTCATCGCCGGCCACTACGCGCTGGAGATTTCCTCGCCGGGGATCGACCGGCTGCTGGCGCGGGCCTCCGACTTCGATGCGTGGGCCGGTCACGAGGCCAAGATCGAGACGAAGGAGCTGGTTGCTGGCCGCAAGAGGTTCCGCGGGGTGCTCAAGGGCCTCGCCGGGAGCCAGGTGCGCGTCGAAGTGCCGGCCGACCAGGGTGGTCCCGAGATCAGCCTGCCCGTCGACCTCATCGCCGAGGCGCGGCTGCTTCTGACCGACGAGCTCATTCGCGAAACGCTGAGGCGCGCGAAGAAGGCAAATGCAAACCCCGCGGCTGCAAGTGCAGCCAATTGAGCTGGATATGGAGGGTGCCGAAGTATGGCCCAGGTAGGCGTAAGCGCGAACCGGCTGGAGCTGCTGCAGATAGCGGACGCCGTGGCGCGAGAGAAGTCGATCGATCGCAAGATCGTCATCGAGGCCATGGAGGACGCGATCCAGAAGGCGGCGAAGTCCCGCTACGGGGCCGAGAACGACATCCGCTGCGAGATCGATGCCAAGTCCGGCGAGACCAAGCTCACCCGTGTGCTGCAGGTGGTCGAGGAGGTGGAGAACGATTCCACTCAGGTCACGCTCCCCGAGGCCAAGCGGCGCAACCCTGACGCCAAGGTCGGCGATTTGATCGCCGAGACCTTGCCGCCCCTGGATTTCGGCCGGGTGGCGGCGCAGAACGCCAAGCAGGTGATCGTGCAGAAGGTGCGCGAGGCCGAGCGCGAGCGCCATCACAACGAATACAAGGACCGGATCGGAGAGATCGTCAACGGCACGGTCAAGCGTGTGGAATACGGCAACGTCATCGTCGATCTCGGCCGCGCCGAGGGCATCGTCCGCCGCGACGAGATGATCCCGCGCGAGAATGTACGCCTTGGCGACCGCATCCGCGCCTACATCTACGACGTGCGGCGCGAGCAGCGAGGGCCGCAGATCTTCCTTTCCCGCGCGCGCCCCGAATTCATGTCGCTGCTGTTCCGACAGGAGGTGCCGGAGATCTACGACGGCATCGTGCAGATCAAATCGGTTGCTCGCGATCCCGGTTCGCGAGCCAAGATTGCCGTCATTTCCAAGGATTCCTCCATCGATCCGGTCGGTGCGTGCGTGGGCATGCGCGGCGCGCGTGTGCAGGCGGTGGTGGGCGAGCTGCAGGGCGAAAAGGTCGACATCATCCAGTGGAACCAGGACGCAGCCACCTTCATCGTCAATGCGCTGGCCCCGGCCGAGGTGACCAAGGTGGTGCTCGACGAGGATTCCAACCGCATCGAGGTGGTGGTGCCGGAGAGCCAGCTCTCACTCGCCATCGGGCGCCGCGGCCAGAACGTGCGCCTCGCGTCCCAGCTCACCGGCTGGGACATCGACATTCTGACGGAGCAGGAGGAGTCCGAGCGCCGCCAGAAGGAGTTCGCGGAGCGCTCGCAGCTCTTCATGGAGGCGCTTGACGTCGACGAGGTAATCGCCCAGCTGCTGGCCACCGAAGGTTTCGAGACGGTTGCCGAGGTGGCGTTCGTCGACACGGGCGAGATTGCGCACATCGAGGGCTTCGACGAGGACACCGCCAAGGAGATCCAGACACGCGCGCGCGAATTCCTCGAGCGGCAGGAGGCCGAGCGCGACGCCAGGCGCAAGGATCTGGGCGTCGCCGACGATCTCGCCAAGGTCCCCGGCGTGACGACGGCGATGCTGGTGGCCTTCGGCGAGAACGACATCAAGACCGTGGAGGACCTTGCCGGCGCGATTCCCGACGACCTCGTCGGGTGGACCGAGCGCAAGAAGGAGCGGGACGCCGAGCCCATCCGGCACAAGGGCGCGCTCGACGGTTTCGAGGTCGGGCGCAAGGAGGCCGAGGACATGATCATGGCGGCGCGCATCGCGGCTGGCTGGGTAACCGAGGAGGACCTGGAGAAGGTGCGTGCCGAGCAGGCAGCTGCGGCAGCCGCAGCCGAAGCCACCAAGGCTGCACAGGCCGTGCCTGTCGAGGCCAAGGTCTGAAGGCCATGCCGGGGAGCGGACAGGGACGTGCAAGGCGCAAAGACCACGGCCGGCGGTCGGAACGGCGAGGCGGACGAAGGTCCGCTGCGCCTGTGCGCCGTGTCGCGCGCCCAGAGGCCGCCTGACGATCTCATCCGCTTCGTGCTGGGACCCGACGGCGCGATCGTGCCGGACTTGGCGTGTCGGCTGCCGGGACGCGGGGTCTGGGTAGGCGCGACCCGGGAGACGGTGCAGGCGGCGGTTCGCCAGAAAGTCTTCGCCCGCAGCCTGAAACAGCCGGTAATCGTGCCGGATGACTTGGCCGAGCTGATCGAGCGGCTCATGGCCAAGCGGCTTGGCGAGGCCATCAGCATCGCCAACAAGGCCGGATTGCTGACTGTGGGCTTTGCCAAGGTGGACGAGCTGATTGGCCGGGGGCAGGCGATGATCCTCATTCACGCCGCCGACGCGGCCAGGGACGGGGCGGCCAAGCTCGATCGTAAATTCAAAGGCTTGTTCGGTCCGGAGCGTGCCCAAGAGGCCACGGTCTGCGATTTGACCGGTCTCGAATTGGATTTGGCCATCGGCCGGTCAAATGTGATACATGCTGCAGCGTCCGAGGGCGGCGCCAGCCGGCGGATTCTGCAACAAGCCCGGCGCCTCAGGCGATACCGGTTGGGTGGGCACGCAGAGGGCGCCGTTTCAGACGGACAGTTGGAGCAGACATAGGACGTGCATGACAGAGACCAAGGAAACCACTGACAAGACGCTGTCCGTGACCCCGCGCAAGCCGTTGAGCCTGAAGCGGACGGTCGATGCTGGCCACGTGCGGCAGAGCTTCAGCCACGGGCGGTCGAAGTCGGTAGTGGTCGAGAAGAAGAAGAAGCGCACGATCTCCAGTACAGGCGAAGCCGAAGAGGCGGGAACATCGCAGCCCGGGGAAGAGCATGCGGCCGCCCAGCTGCTGCCTGGTGGACTCTCCACCGACGAGATGGACGCACGCCGGCGCGCCCTTGAGATCGAGAGGGAACGTGCCGAGGCGGAGGCGCGTGAAACCGCTCTCCTGGAGGTGCAGCGCGCCCGCGAAGAGGCCGAGCTGCCCAGGCCCCCGCCTCCGCTGGACGTCGAAGCGGCGGCAGTGTCGGCCGAGGCGCCGGCTGCACTTGAGCCGATCGTTGTCAAGAAACAGCCCCCGCCGAAAGGACCCGTCGTTGTCGTTCCTTCGGCTGACAAGCCCAAGACCGAGCTGCGCCGTACGGAGACAGTGGGCAAGCGCAAGCTCGACATCGAGCCTGGCGATGGCGAAGACGACAGCCGCAGCAAAAAGAAGGGCGCCAAAGTCACCAAGAGTCCGGCTCGGGTGGGCGAGGAGCGCCGCGAGCGCGGCAAGCTGACGATCAACAATGCTTTCGACGAGGCGCAGCGCCAGCGCTCGCTGGCGTCGCTGCGCCGCAAGCGAGAGCGCGAGAAGCTCAAACAGGCCGGCATCCAGCAGCCGCGAGACAAGGTCATGCGCGAGGTGATCATCCCCGAGGTCATCACCATCCAGGAACTCTCCAACCGCATGACGGAGCGCGCCGTCGACCTCATCAGGCTCCTGATGAATCAGGGCGCGATGTACAAGATCAACGACGTGATCGACGCCGACACGGCCGAGCTGATCGTGCGCGAGTTCGGCCACACGCCCAAGCGTGTGTCCGAAGCCGATGTCGAGGAGGGCTTCACCGGTACAGCCGATGTCGACACGGACCTGCAGCCGCGGGCGCCCGTCGTCACCATCATGGGCCACGTCGATCACGGCAAGACGTCGCTGCTCGACGCCATCCGCCAGACCAACGTGGCGGGGGGCGAGGCCGGCGGCATCACCCAGCATATCGGCGCCTATCAGGTCACCGTGCCGGGCGGCCAGAAGATCACGTTCATCGACACCCCCGGCCACGAGGCGTTCACGGCCATGCGCGCTCGCGGCGCCAAGGTCACCGACCTCGTGGTGCTCGTGGTGGCTGCCGACGACGGCGTCATGCCGCAGACGGTGGAGGCGATCAACCACGCCAAGGCCGCCGGCGCGCAGATGATCATCGCCATCAACAAGATCGACAAGCCGGACGCCGACCCCAAGCGGGTGCGCACCGACCTGCTGCAGCACGAAGTGATCGTGGAGAGCATGTCGGGCGAAACGCTCGAGGTCGAGGTTTCCGCCCTCAAGAAGACCGGCATCGACAGGCTGCTGGAAGCGATCCTCCTGCAGGCCGAGCTGCTCGAGCTCAGGGCCAATCCCCGCCGTTCCGCCGAAGGCGTCATCATCGAGGCCAAGCTGGAGCGCGGGCGTGGACCGGTCGGCACCGTGCTCGTGCAGCGCGGCACCCTGCACGTCGGCGATATCATTGTCGCGGGCGCCGCCTGGGGGCGCGTGCGTGCGCTCATCGACGATCGCGGCGAGACCGTGACGGAGGCGGGACCTTCGGTGCCGGTGGAGATTCTCGGCTTCGATTCCGCGCCGGAAGCGGGCGATCCGTTTGCCGTCGTCGAAAACGAAGGCCGGGCGCGCGAGATCACGGATTATCGCACCAGGAAGCGCCGCCAGACGCTGGGCTCGGCCGGCACGGCCCGCACGCTCGAGCAGATGATGCAGCAGCTCAAGGAGGCCGGCCGCAAGGAGTTCCCGCTCGTCATCAAGGGCGATGTGCAGGGCTCGGTGGAGGCCATCACGGGTGCGCTGAGGAAGCTCGGCACCGACGAGGTGGAGGCGCGCATCATCCATTCAGGCGTTGGAGGCATAACGGAATCCGACATTGCGCTGGCGAATACGTCAGGGGCGGTGGTGGTCGGTTTCAGCGTGCGCGCCAACGTGCAGGCCAAGGCTCTGGCGGACCAGTCTGGTGTCGAGATCCGCTACTACAACATCATCTATGACCTTGTGGACGATGTGAAAGCGGCCATGTCGGGCCTGCTGGCCCCGACCTTGCGCGAGATCTTCCTCGGCAATGCCCAGATCCTGGAGGTGTTCAACATCTCCAAGGTCGGCAAGGTCGCCGGCTGCCGCGTTACCGAAGGCAAGGTCGAGCGTGGCGCCAAGGTGCGGCTCATTCGCGACAACGTGGTGATCCACGAAGGCACGCTCTCTACCCTCAAGCGCTTCAAGGACGAGGTGAAAGAGGTGCCGGCCGGCCAGGAATGCGGCATGGCCTTCGCCAACTACCAGGACATCCGCGCCGGCGACGTGATCGAGTGCTTCAACGTCGAGACCATCGCGCGCTCGCTCTGACGCGGTGTCAGACCCTCCGGGTCTGACACCTTGGCTCCATCCCCAGTCTGGCACCGCCGGTCCTTGTCGAGTTGGCGCAACGGTGTCAGACCCAGAGGGTCTGACACCACCATGGCCAATCGCCGTTCGGAGAAGAGCACGGGCCCCTCGCAGCGCCAGCTGCGTGTCGGCGAATTGATACGGCACGCATTGGCCGAGATGCTCGCGCGCGGCGATATCTACGACGATGTGCTGGCAAGTCACGTGGTGACGATCCCCGAGGTGCGGCTGTCGCCCGATCTGCGGCTCGCCACCGTCTACGTCATGCCGATGGGCGGCAGGGACGTGAAGCCTGTGCTGGCGGCGCTGGAGCGGCACAAGAAGTACATCCGCGGCGAGATTTCCCACGAGGTCAATCTCAAGTTTGCGCCCGACATTCGCTTCATGGCCGACGAAACGTTCGACGAGGCGGCAGCGAATCGACGACATACTCCGCTCCCCCAAGGTAGCCCAGGACCTCAAGAAGGCCTGAGCTGGGCACGGCCGCGCCAGCAATCGGACGCAATGAAAGTTTCGCGCATGATATCGGCGAGCCAATGCACCTACCCGTCATCCCTGAAGCCGAGCCCCGGCTCGCAGGCCGGGGCGAGGCTATCCGGGAACTGCCGCACGGACGCACTTGGCTGC
The DNA here is from genome assembly GCA_963827545.1 of uncultured Alphaproteobacteria bacterium. GTDB lineage: Bacteria > Pseudomonadota > Alphaproteobacteria > Rhizobiales > Hyphomicrobiaceae > AWTP1-13. The sequence goes on along the minus strand of CAWHBI010000021.1, from coordinate 5,772 downwards.
AGACCCCGGCTCTGCGCGATTGCGCTTGCAGCGCGATCGCTGGGCCGGGATGACGGGGTGGGGTGACGGTTGCAAGGTCCGCTGGTATGACCCGCCGCAAGAAAGGCAACGCCGTCCACGGCTGGCTCGTTCTCGACAAGCCGGCCCGCATGACCTCCACGCAGGCCGTCGGGGCCGTGCGCCGCGCCTTCGATGCGCGCAAGGCCGGGCACGCCGGCACCCTCGATCCGCTCGCCACCGGCATCCTCCCCATCGCGCTGGGCGAGGCGACCAAGACCGTGCCGTATGCGGTGGAGGGCGAGAAAAGCTATCGCTTCACGGTGCTGTGGGGCGCCGAGACCGACACCGACGATGCCGAGGGGCGCACCGTGTCGGCTAGCGAGGCGCGGCCCGGGCGTGATGCCATCGAGGCCCTGCTGCCACGCTTCGTGGGAGAAATCCTGCAGACTCCGCCGGCCTTCTCCGCCATCAAGATCGACGGCGAGCGTGCCTACGACCTGGCCCGCGCCGGCCAAACGGTCGAGCTGGAACCACGTCCGGTGCGCATCGACGCACTGACACTGCTGGAGGTGCCCGATCGCGATACCGCACTGCTCGAGGCCCGGTGCGGCAAGGGCACCTACGTGCGCGCGCTGGCGCGCGACATGGGTCGTGCGCTCGGCTGCCTCGGCCACCTGATTGCGCTGCGTCGCACGCGCGTTGCCTCTTTCGGCGAAACGGAGGCGGTCACGATGGAAGCTGTGCGGGCGGCGGCCGAAGAGGGAGAAGCGGCCTTGCACGCGCTGCTCTTGCCTGTCGAAGCCGCGCTTGCCGATCTGGCCGTCCTCAATGTCGGGAGGGACGATGCCGCGCGCCTCTTGCGCGGCCAGCCGGTGCTCATTCGCGGCCGCGATGCGCCGGCCAGCACCGGGCCCACCTATGCGACCTGCAGGGGCCACCTCATCGCAGTAGGCCGCATCGAGAGGGGCGAACTCCACCCGATCCGCGTGTTCAATTTCAGCGGGGGCTGATAATTCGGCCAAATCAGGCCTTTGGGCGGCCAGTTTTCCCCTCGCAATCAATGCGGATTCGTGTATAAGGCGCTCACCCCTGCGCAGCGCATGGCGCTTAGCGCTCGGGGCTCTCGCGACCTGTGCTGGACGACATCCCGGCCGTGGCCGCATCCGATCTCCCAGCACATGAGAAAGGTACCCGATGTCGCTGAGCGTAGAGCGTAAGCAGAAGATCGTCAGGGATTATGCAACCAAGAAGGGTGATACCGGCTCTCCGGAGGTCCAAGTGGCGCTCCTGACCGAGCGCATCAACGGGCTCACCGAGCACTTCAAGACTCATAAGAAGGACAATCATTCGCGGCGTGGCCTCCTCAAGATGGTGAGCTTGCGCCGCCGGCTCCTCGATCACGTCAAATCCAACGACGAGGGGCGCTACCAGAAGATCATCGAGCGTTTGGGAATTCGCCGCTAGCGGGATCGTCCGCCCGTCGCGGAGCGGCTCACGTCACCTGATGAGATGGCAATGTGGGCCGGCTTCCGTGAGCGGAAGTTGCGGCGCTCGACGCTTTATCACAACGAGAAACGAGATACGAAATGTTCGAAACACAACGCGTGGAAATTGAATGGGGCGGGCGCAAGCTCAGTCTTGAAACGGGCCGCATGGCCCGGCAGGCCGATGCGGCCGTGCTCGCCCAATACGGGGAGACCAGCGTGCTGGCCACGGTGGTCGCCGAGAAGAGCGCGCGACTTGGCATCGATTTCTTCCCGCTCACCGTCAACTATCAGGAGAAGACCTACGCCGCCGGCAAGATTCCCGGCGGCTTTTTCAAGCGCGAAGGGCGCCCGAGCGAGAAGGAGACGCTCACCTCGCGCCTGATCGACCGGCCCATCCGGCCGCTGTTCGTGGACGGCTTCAAGAACGAGACGCAGGTCGTGGTGACGGTTCTGTCGCATGACATGGAGAACGATCCCGACATCGTCGCCCTGGTCGCGGCGTCCGCCGCGTTGACCCTGTCGGGCGTGCCATTCCTCGGTCCGATCGGCGCCGCACGGGTCGGCGTCATCGACGGCAAGTTCGCCCTCAATCCCATGATCGACGAGATGGGGCTGAGCGATCTCGACCTGGTGGTGGCCGGCACTGCCGATGCCGTCATGATGGTGGAGTCGGAGGCCAAGGAGCTGCCCGAGAAGCAGATGCTGGAGGCGGTCATGTTCGGCCACCGCGGCTTCCAGCCTGTGATAAATGCCATCATCAAGCTGGCGGAGAAGGCGGCCAAGGAGCCGTGGAATTTCCAGCCGCCCGACAAGTCCAAGTACACGGACAAGGTCAAGGCGCTGGTCGAAGCGGACCTGCGCAAGGCCTTCGCGACCCCGGAGAAGCAGAAGCGTCACGAGCTCGTCGAGGCCGCCAGCGCCAAGGTCAAGCAGGAGCTGCTTCCCGCCGACGCGGACGCCAACGAGCAGGTGTTGCTCGGCTCCGTATTCAAGGGCCTCGAGCAGGAGGTCGTGCGCGGCGACATCATCAAGACGCAGCAGCGCATCGACGGTCGCGACCTCACGACGGTCCGGCCCATTACGTCCGAGGTGCACGTGCTGCCGCGCACGCACGGCTCGGCCCTCTTCACCCGCGGCGAGACGCAAGCCATCGTCGTGGCAACGCTCGGCACCGGCGAGGACGAGCAATTCGTCGATGCGCTTGGAGGGCACGCGCAAAGAGCGGTTCATGCTGCACTACAACTTCCCGCCGTTCTCCGTTGGCGAGACGGGCCGCATGGGCGCGCCCGGCCGGCGCGAGATCGGCCACGGCAAGCTCGCCTGGCGCGCCGTGCACCCGCTGATGCCGACGCCCGAGGAATTTCCCTATACGGTGCGCGTCGTCTCCGAGATCACGGAATCCAACGGCTCCTCGTCGATGGCGACCGTGTGCGGCACCTCGCTGGCCCTGATGGACGCAGGCGTACCCTTGAAGCGTCCTGTTGCCGGCATCGCCATGGGGCTGATCAAGGAGGGCAACGGGTTTGCCGTGCTGTCCGACATCCTCGGTGACGAAGACCACCTGGGCGACATGGACTTCAAGGTGGCCGGCACCGAGAAGGGCGTCACCTCGCTGCAGATGGACATCAAGATCACCGGCATCACCGAGGAGATCATGCGCGTGGCGCTCGACCAGGCCTATGCCGGGCGCATGCACATCCTGGGCGAGATGGGCAAGGCCATCTCCGGCGCCCGCACCGAGCTCGGCGAGCACGCGCCGCGCATCGAGACCATCAAGATCCCGGTCGACAAGATCCGCGAGGTGATCGGCTCGGGCGGCTCGGTGATCCGCGAGATCGTGGCCCAGAGCGGCGCCAAGGTCGACATCGAGGACGACGGCACCATCAAGATCGCCGCCGCCAAGCGCGAGGCGATCGAGGCGGCGCTGTCGCGCATCAAGGCCATCACGTCGGAGCCCGAGGTCGGCATGATCTACAAGGGCAAGGTCGTGAAGATCATGGAGTTCGGCGCCTTCGTGAACTTCTTCGGCAAGCAGGACGGGCTCGTCCACATCTCCCAGCTCACGCAAGGGCGGCCGGAGACGGTGGGCGAGGTGGTGAAGGAGGGCCAGGAGGTCTACGTGAAGCTCCTGGGCTTCGACGACCGCGGCAAGGTGCGCCTGTCCATGAAGATCGTCGACCAGGCGACGGGCAAGGAAATCCCCCGCCCCGAGGGTGAGCCCGAGGAGCAGTTCGAGAGCCGCCCCCCGCGCCGGGACCGTGGCGACCGCGGCGGCGGCGGCCACCGCGAGCGCCGGCGGGAGCGGGGTTAGCCTTTAGAAACGGCGAGCCCAGACCCTACCCGTCATCCCGGAAGCCGAGCCCCGGCCTCCGAGCCGGGGCGAGGCTATCCGGGACCTGCCGCACGCGACGCCCTTCGCCGCAGATCCCGGCTCTGCGCGATTTGCGCTTGCAGCGCAATCGCTGGGCCGGGATGACGGGTACATCGGTCAGTTCGCCTTGACGCCGGCCTCCCGCACGATGCGTGACCATTTCGTCTCCTCGCGGTCGATGTCGGCGGCATATTCGGCTGGCGTGCTGGGCATCGGCTCGGCGCCCGTGCCTACGAGCAGCGCCCTCGTCTCCGCCGAGGCGAGCGCCTCGCGCAACGCCGCGCTGAGCTTGTCGATTATTGCGCCCGGCGTGCCGGCCGGCGCGGCGATGCCGTAATGCAGCACGGCCTCGTAGCCGGGCAGGCCCGCTTCCGCCACCGTCGGCAGGTCCGGGAACACGTGCGAGCGCTGCGGCCCGGTGACGGCCAGCGCACGTACCTTGCCTTCGCCGGCGATGCCGACCGCGGGCGGCAGCGAGCTGAAATAGATGTCGACGTGGCCGCCGATGAGATCGTTGAGCGCCGGCGCGCTGCCCCGATAGGCGATATGCGTCAGCTTGATGCCGGCCATGCTCGCGAACAGCTCGGTCCCCAGATGGATGCCGCTGCCGGGGCCGGCCGACGCATAGTTGAGCTTGCCGGGCTGGTTCCGGGCGAGCGCGATCAGGTCCGCGATCGATCGCGCGTCCACGCCGGGGTGCACCAGGACGACCAGCGCGCTGGTGGCGATCAGGCCGACCGGCGCGAAATCCTTGCGCGGGTCATAGCCGACATTGGCGTAAAGCGTGGGGTTGACGGCGAGCGTGCCGGTGCCGCCCAGCACCAGCGTGTAGCCGTCCGGCGCGCTCCTGGCCACCGCGCGCGTGGCAATGGTGCCGCCGGCGCCGCCGCGGTTCTCGATCACGATCTGCTGGCCCAGCGTCTTGCTCATGTGGTCGGCGACGATGCGCGCCATGGCATCGTTGCCGCCGCCGGCGGCGTAGGGCACGACCAACGTGATGGAGCGGCTCGGGTAGTCCTGGGCTTGGGCGGGCGACGCGGCGAGCAGCAGTGCGGCGATCGCGTACAAGAGCCTGTGTGTGAGCGTCATGGCGGGTCCCCCCTGGTAGCTGGCCAACCTATGACATGGCGGTCTCGACGGACAGAGTCCGGGAGGCCGAGCGATACTCGCCGCAGCACCCGTGGAGCCGAGTTGCGCTCGTCGGGCTGTCACGCCGACGGCAGCTGCTTTAAAGTCAGGTAGTTTCGAGAGCCGAATGTGATGGCCCACAAAGCGAGGAGCGGGTTCCAATCGTTCGAGACTTGAACCTCGATCGTCCGATTGGGCGCGGCCTCGATCGTCAAGGGCCGGCTTCTTGCCCAATCGATTCGCGCGTCGATCGAGCGGGGACCAGCGGGGACTTCGAGATCCAGGACACCGTTGCGGGCGATGGTGCCGACCTGCTTACCGTCGACGAGGATGATGTAGGATCTCAACCAGTCTGCATATCCGCTGTGCCTTACGATCTTGAGCTTGCATGTGGGACCTGCTGGCATCGGCGAATGCTCCCTCATCGGTGAACGGAAGATGGGGGGCGGATTAGCGAAGCGTAATCCGGCGTTTCGCGCGTGCATCGGCGGATTACCGCGATCGCCTAATCCACCCCACGAGGTGCCAAGCCGGCCTTCTCGATCTCTTGCATGGCCTCGTCGGTGAATTCGGCGCGCGGCGCGTCGCCGCCGATGACGAACATCAGGATGGACTCCTGCTCTGGATCGCCTGGTGTCACGTTCTCGAAGCGCCTGGCCACGCCAGGGGGAAACGACACGACGTCGAGCGGGCCCAGGTCCACGAACTCCACCTCGCCCTTCTCGTTCTCCCAGCTGCAGCGCCAGCGCCCGGTCATCGGGATGAAGGTCTCGTTGGTATCGTGGT
>CAWHBI010000020.1:0-61266 GCA_963827545.1 uncultured Alphaproteobacteria bacterium | reverse complement strand
CAGGCTCAGAAGCGGCCAGACGGCCCGGGCGCGTTAGCGGAAAGAGGGCGAGTAGTGCAGGCCGCCGCGGCTCGACAGGTTGTTGAGGCGGCGCTCGAGCTTCAAGTGCGATTTCTGCCCGAGATGGCGCTCGAACAGCTCGCCGTAGTTGCCGACCTGCTTGATGATCCGCTGCGTCCAATCGGCACCGAGGCTCGGTTGCCCGCCAAGATCCAGGTCGGCGCCGAGAAAGCGGCGGACCTCGCCGCTGCCGGAGCTGCGCATCGCGTCGACGTTGGCGCCGGTGATGCCCAGCTCCTCGGCCGCGACCAGGGCATAGAGCGTCCAGCGCACCACACTGAACCACGCCTCATCACCCTGCCGCACCGCTGGGCCGATCGGCTCCCTGGATGCGATCTCCGGCAGGATGATGTGCTCGTTGGGATCGGGCAGCTCCTGGCGGGCGAGCGCCAGGGCGGACTGGTCGGCCGACAGCACCAGGCAGCTCTTGTCGGCGTAGGCCATGATCGCCTCCGACAGCTTGTCGAACCTGACCGGCTCGAAGGGAATCTTGAGGCCGGCAAAATAGTCGGCGAGGCCCTGATCGTCGGCGCGCTCGGCAACGACGCAGATGCGCGCACCCGACAGCTCGAGCGCGCTGGTGATCCCCTGCGCCCTGCGCACGAGAAAGCCCTGCCCGTCGTAGACCAGGATGCCGGGGAAGCGGATGCCGAGCGAGGTGTCGCGGCTCGACGTCATGCCGACGTGACGGGAGAGCACGTCGATCTCGCCCGATTGCAATACTGCGTAGCGCTCGGCCGCGGACAGCAGGCGAAACTTCACGGCGTCCCTGCTGCCGATCACCGCTGCGGCCAGGGCCCGGCAGAAGTCGACGCTGATGCCCGACCACGCGCCTTGCGAGCTGACAGCCGAGTAGCCTTTCGGTCCATCGCCGACACCGCACACCAGGTAGCCCCGGTTGCGAACGGCTTCCAGCACGCCGGGATCGGCGGCATGCAGCAGCGAGGCCTGGCCGAGCAGCGCGGCGAACGACAAGAAGGCAAGGCAGAACGCGCGGCGGACTGCGGTCGGCATTCCTGGCCCTTCACACTAGTTCGATGGTGCAATCTCTCGCGAGATCGGGGGCCCCCGCACGCCGGCAAGCCGACAGCCCAACGATGGGGTAGATTTGGCCGGGCGCCACGGCAGGGTCAAGTCTTGACCTTCGCCGGCGATTGCGCCAGACGCGGCTCGAGCGTTGCTCGAGCCTTGCTCGAGCCTTGCAAGGAAGGACGTGCCAATGACCGGCTCCGATCGCGAGCGTCGCCGCCCGCGCCGCCCCGCCACCGACATCGTGCAAGCGGGCCGCGACCCTTTCGCGCATCACGGCTTCGTCAATCCGCCCGTCTATCGCGGCTCAACGGTGCTGTACAAGACGGTCGAGAGCTTCGAGAAGCGCGACCAGCGCTACACCTACGGGCGGCGCGGCACCCCTACCTCGGAAGCGCTCGAGGAGGCGATCGCCTGCCTGGAAGGGGGGGCGCGCACGTGGCTGGCACCATCCGGCGCGGCGGCGATCGCAACCGCGCTGCTGTGTTTCACCAAGGCCGGCGACCACATCCTGGTGGCGGACACCGTGTATCTGCCGACGCGCAAGCTGTGCGACGGACTCATCAAGCGCTTCGGCGTCGAGACGACCTATTACGATCCGACCATCGGTGCCGGCATCGCCCGCCTGATGCGGGCCAACACGGCGCTCGTCTTCACCGAGAGCCCGGGCTCGCTCACGTTCGAGGTGCAGGACATCCCGGCCATCACCGCCGCAGCCCACGAGCTGGGCGCGCTGGTGGTGATGGACAACACCTGGGCGAGCCCGCTCTACTTCAAGCCCTTCGCGCACGGGGTCGATATCTCCATCCAAGCCGGGACCAAGTACATCGTCGGCCACGCCGATGCCATGCTCGGGGCCATCACTACGACCGAGCGCCTGGCCAAGACGCTGGTGACGGAGGCGGGCGGGATGGGGATCTGCGCCGGCACCGAGGAGATGTATCTGGGCCAGCGCGGCTTCCGCACCCTCGACGTGCGGCTCGAGCGGCACTGGCGCTCGGGGCTCGAGGTTGCGCGCTGGCTCGAAGGGCGGCCCGAGGTCGTGCGCGTGCTGCACCCGGCGCTGCCGAGCCATCCCCAGCACGAGCTTTGGAAGCGCGACTACCTGGGCGCCTGCGGGTTGTTCTCCATCGTCCTGAAGCCGTGCCCGAAGAAGGGCATCGCCGCCATGCTGGAGGGACTGGAGCTGTTCGGCATGGGCGCGTCGTGGGGTGGCTATGAGAGCCTGGTGCTGCCGTTCAACGCCGTGCCAGCCAGGTCAGCGACCACCTGGCAGCCCGAAGGTCCGACGATACGCCTCCACATCGGGCTCGAGGACGTTGACGACCTCAAGGACGACCTGGACGCCGGTTTCGCGCGCCTTGCAGGTGCAGCCTGAACGGCGCAACCTAGGTAATCACCCAGTGCACAGTCCTTCCGCTGCCGCATAATCTGGCTGCGGTCGCAAGGTTTCGCCTCCTCGGGCTCGCCAGCCGGTTTCCCCTCCGGAACGCTCGGCAGGCTTCGAGGAGGAGGCAGCCGAGGCCTTGCGGCCAAGCCCTTCCAGGCCCTGGCCTGCATCCGCCTGCATGAGCCTGTTGTTCTTTCGCCTTTGACCCTCCAGCCCGGACAACGCACTATCCTGCAAGATTACCGAGGTCAGGGGATTGGCCATTCATGCAGGACTTCGCGTCTGCCTTCGGCGAAGCCTTCCGCCTGATCGCGGCGCTGGACGCCAGCCTGGCCGAGATCGTCTGGCTGTCGCTCAAGGTGAGCGTCTCCGCCACCTGCTGCGCGGCGCTCATCGGCCTGCCCCTTGGTGCGCTCGTCGCCATCGCCACCTTCCCCGGCCGGCCGCTCGTCATCCTGCTCATCAACGCCCTGATGGGCCTGCCGCCCGTGGTGGTCGGGCTGATGGTCTATCTCATGCTATCCAACGCCGGGCCGATGGGCGGCTTCGGGCTGCTCTATTCGCCCGCCGCCATGATCATCGCCCAGACGGTGCTGATCACGCCCATCATCGCCGCGCTCAGCCGGCAAACCATCGAGGACCTGCGCCAGGAGTACGACGAGCAACTGCGCGCGCTGGGCGTGGGGCCGGTACGCGCGGTGCCGACCCTGATCTGGGACGGCCGCTTCAGCCTGGCGACCACGTTGCTGGCGGGCTTCGGACGCGCCTCGGCCGAGGTCGGCGCCGTCATCATCGTGGGCGGCAACATCAACCACGTCACGCGCGTGATGACGACGGCCATCGCGCTGGAGACGTCGAAGGGGGACCTGGCGCTGGCCCTCGGCCTCGGCTTCATCCTGCTGACCATTGCCATCCTGATCAACGCGCTGGTCATGGGGCTGAGGGCGACCGCCACGCGCGCGGCCTATGCCTGAGGGGAGCGCGCCACCGCCCGACCGAACCGCTGTTCTGCCGATCCAGGGCAAGGGCCTCACGTTCGAGCGTGGCACCCGGCGGATCCTCGGCGGCATCGACATCGAGGTCGGCGGGCAGGGCACGCTGGTGCTGATCGGCCCCAACGGCGCGGGCAAGAGCCTGCTGGTGCGGGTGCTGGCGGGCCTGGTCGAGCCCACGGCCGGCAGCGTCACGTGGGCGGGGATGCCGCCCGACCGACGGCGCGCGCCCAAGATCGGCTTCGTGTTCCAGCGCCCCGTGCACCTGCGGCGCTCGGCGCTGGCCAACGTGACCTACGCGCTGGCGATCGCCGGTGTGCCGAAGGCGGAACGCACCGAGCGCGCACTGGCTGCTCTCGCCCGTGCCCGCATCGCCCATCTCGCGCAGTCGGCGGCGCGCGTGCTGTCGGGGGGTGAGCAGCAGCTGCTCTCGATTGCGCGCGCGCTGGCGACGGAGCCCGAGATCCTGATCCTGGACGAGCCCACGTCGGCGCTCGATCCAGCCGCCACCACGGCGATCGAAGGCCTGCTGGTGGCGGTGAGGGGCGAGGGCGTGCCGGTGGTGCTGATCACGCACGACCTGGGACAGGTGCGCCGGCTCGCCGACGAGGTGGCCTTCCTGCATCACGGCCGCCTCATCGAGCGCACACCGCGCGAGGAGTTCCTGGCCCGGCCGCGCAGCCCCGAGGCGCTGGCCTTCGTGCGCGGCGAGATCGTGCTGTAGGTGTCAGACCCTCCGGGTCTGATACCTTTGCGCCACCGTCCCGCCAGGGTGTCAGACCCGGAGGGTCTGACACCTGCTCACGGCGCGTTGTAGTGCACGGTGCCGAGCCCCGAGATGTCGTAGCCGGTCAGCGCTTTGGCGCGGTCGGCGAAGCGATTGCCGCGGGCGAAGGTCAGGAGCTTCTGCACGGGCGCCTCGAAATAGGCCGCGCGCCAGATGGCGAGGTCGTAGCGCTCCACCACGAGGGGCACGAAACCCAGGCGGTACTGGTGCGCGACGGTGGCGATGCCGAGCCCCGCATCGGCGCGGCCCTCCGCGACTGCGGCCGCCACGTCGGCCTCGGTGAGCGCAGCCCCGTCGGCAAGCTTCAGGTCGCCGATGGCGAGGCCGGCCCCAGCCAGCAGCTTCTCCAGGAGGACGAAGGCGCCGGCCTCGCGCTGGCGGCTGATGATGCGCCGGCCTTTCAGATCCGCCACGCTCTTGAGCTTGAGCGGGTTCTTCGGCGCCACGATCAGGCCCTGCTGGCGCCGCGCCCATTCGATCAGCACCACCGGCTGGCCGGGCAGCGCCTGGGCGACGTGCGCGACGTTCCAGGCGCCGTCGCCGTCCTCGACCAGATGCACGCCAGCCATCTGCGCCTGCGCTGCCGCCATGGCGCGCAATCCTGCGAGGCTGCCGCCGAACTTCACGGCAAGCTCGGTGCCGGCCTCGCGCAGCGCCCAGTCGAGCAGGGGGTCGTGGCTGCCGCCGCAGATGTCGGGACGCGGCTGCAGCGTCTCGGCGCCGCCGCGGTACTCGACGTGGCGCGCGAGCCACGCCTCCACCAGGGCGCGTGGAAACAGCAGCTTGCCGGTGACGCGCACGCAGGGAATGGCGCCGGTGGATACCAGGTCGTAGACCTTGCGCTCCTTGAGGCGGATGAGATCGGCCACCTCGCGGGTTGTGAGATAGTCTGGCTTCGTCATGCCGTCCAGTTAGCCCGAGAACTCGGCCAGTGCCTAGCCGACCAGGCTCAGCCTTGCGTCCACACCCGCAAATACGGACAATCGGCGCCAGAGGTTCATGCGGGGTGCCATGAAATTCTCCCGCCGTCAGATGCTGCTGGGGCCGCTGGCGCTGGGCCTCGCCGGCTTGCCCGGCGCGCTCATGGCCGCCGCGCCGCAGCGCGCTGCCGGCAAGCCCGCGATGAAATCGGGCCGGGTCGCCTACACCGGGCAGGACCGGCGCCGCGCGATCGAACGGGGCCTGCGCTTCATCCACGCCACGGCGCGGGTGCCGGCGAACTTCGCCCTGTACGGGGACGACTACCTGTGGTGCTTCACCACCATCGCCAACACGTCGGCCGATCCGGCGCTGTCGGCCCTGGCCCGGCGCATGGGCCTCGAGCGCGCCGCCGCCTGGCGCCGCCTGCATCCCAGGGTGCCGGCCGATGCCGCGGCCGAGGATGTCGCATCGCTCGCCTATGCCGCCCACGCCACCAACCTGCTGGGCCTCGCCGACGCGCGCAGGCACGCCGACCTGCAGCGCGCAGCCGCCGGCTTCGAGGCCAGCGATTTTCTCGACTTCGATCCCGCGCGCGAGCTGCCGCCGGCGGATGTGCCGGCGACCTGCGTCCGATGCGGCAGCGGCAATGACCGGGGGGTCACCCAATGTGCCACCTGCGGCGGTGCCCTGGAGATGCGAAGCCCCTATGCCGTGCTGATGGACGCGCTGACCACGACGTACGTCGGCGACCGCTATGGCATCCGCCTCGGCGCCAGCTTTCCGCAGGTGGCGGGGCTGATCCCGCGCATGCGGCCCTATCGCGGCTTCGAGGACGGAGCGAACGCGGAGTTCCTTGCCACCGCCTACGCCGTCACCCACGTCGTCTATACCTTGAACGACTACGGCTCCTGGCGGCTCAAGCCCGAGTGGCTGCCGCAGGAGTTCGCATTCCTCAAGGCCAACCTGGAGGCGAGCATCGCGCTCGAGGACCCGGAGTTGCTCGGCGAGTTCGTGGACACGCTGAAGGCTTTCGGCGTCACCGACGACGATCCGCTGGTCCGTGCCGGCATCGACTACCTGATGGCGAGCCAGAACCGGGATGGAAGCTGGGGGCACGTGGAGAGCGAGGATATCTACGAGCGCTACCACCCGACCTGGACCGCCATCGACGGCCTGCGCGACTTCGCCTTCAAAGGCGAGCGCGTGAGCTTTCCGGCGGCGCTGCAGGCTGCGGGAGGTCCCGGATAGCCTTGCGCCGAGGCGTGGGATTTCGGGATGGCGGGTGGACGCGAGCGCAGAACCCGCGCGCCACGGTCAGTTGCTGCCGAACAGTTTCCAGGGGAATGCGGCCTGCTGCGGCTCGGGCTTCTTGGCCTTGTCGGCCGGCTTGTCGGCGACCTTCTTGGGCGCCGCCGGCTTCTGGACAGGCTTCACGTCCACGGTGGGGTTGCTGGGTTTGGGAGCCGGCTTGGCAACCGGCGACCGAACGACCTCCGGGGTAGCGGGCTCGATGCGGCCCGGAACCAAGCGCTCCTTGGGCTGGAACGTGCTGACCGACTGGGAATCGCTGGCCTGCTCGCGCCCCTGCGCGGCCTGCATCTGCTTCTGCTGCCACTGGGGATCGAGATAGCCGTGCAGAGTGAACGCCCCCAGGATGATCCCCCCGGCGACGAGCAGCCCGGACAAGAACATTCTCGTCAACGACACGCCCGCCCCTCCCCGACGCGAACATTCGGAGCCGTCTTGATGGGACTGTGGTAGGGCGGGAATGTGGAGTTTGTGCGGCCTTGGTGAACGGTGTTTGTTCACGGTGCGCTCCGTGCACGCCCCTCCTTCAGCCGGAGGATGGCTCGCCATGACCCTCTCCCCACATGCGAAGACATGCCTCCGGCATGGCGGGGAGCGGGGACACGCTTCGTCACCTCGACGATGCCGTTGTCGCCGTCGACTTTTACCCAGTCGCCGGTCTCGATCACGGCAAGCGGGTCCTGGTCGAGATCGGTGACGGCGGGGGCGCGGGTGACCACGGCGCCCAGCGCCACCTTGGTGGTCATGATGTTGAACACCATGGCCTTGGGTGCTACCCCCGACAGCCGCGCCATGTGGAAATAGTGCGACCAGCCCGACGAGCCCTTGGCGCCGGGGAACACCAGCACCTTGCCCTTGAAGCTCTGGCCCCGCTTCTCGTGGCGCATCTCGACGATGGTGCCGGTCCTGTGGTCGATGCCGCCCCAGCCCGAGATGGTGTCGCGCGTAACAAACGCCTCGCCCTCGGCCACGCCGCCCACCACCTTGCGGCCCTTGAGGATGATCTTGTTCATCAAAATCTTCCTGCGCTGAATGTTGAGCCGCGCGCGGGCCCTCCGCGCTCCCCTCCCCCTTGCGGGGAGGGGTTGGGGGTGGGGGTATCACCCAAGGGCAACGCTGCTGCTGAAATGAAACGGCCCACGCTGGCACTCCTCCCATCCCTTGCGGGTTCGACCCCACCCCTAACCCCTCCCCATCAAGGGGAGGGGGATCCGGTCGTGCTCGTTTGGCGGTTCATGCGCCACTACGAGAGCCCCCCGTTCCAGCGGCCGGTGAGGGCGGCGTCGATGCAGTGGGCGAGGGAGCCGAACCAGGTCTGCACCCCGGTGAGGGCGGGCAGGTAGTGCGCCTGCTTGGCGGAGTTGGTGGCGGTGACGCGCGTGCCATTGGGCATGAAGCGCGAGATGGCGGGGCAGGTGTCGCTCATCACCACGCCGCCGGCGTCCTCGATGACCTTGGTGTAGCCGCTGCGGTCGGCGACCTGGCGGATGGCGCTGGGCGTGTGCACCCACAGCTGCGTGCCGGCGCTGATCCTCTTGCCGTCGAGCAGGCGGGCGATCAGCCACATCTGCTCGATGGAGTTGTGCGGGCAGCCCAGCATGATGAAGTCGACATCACGATCGCGCGCGGATGTGTTGAGGTTCTCGTAGGCCCGCCGGCGCTCGGCCTCCCCGAATTTCAGCCGCTCGCGCGGCGCCTTGCCGCCAAGCGCGGCCTCGCGCGTCGGCGCTTCCGGCGTGGTCCCCGGAATATGGTACATCTCGACCCCGCCGGATGAGGCCGCCGCCGCGCCGAAGTGCTTGAGCTTGATGAGGCTCGGCGTATGGCGGATACCGGTGAGCAGCGGGATGTCCTCCTCCACCACCTCGCCGACGTGGTAGCCCAAGAGGCCCCAGTCCATCATGTCGTCGACCGGAAACTCCACCTCCACCTCGTGGGTTGCGAAACGGCACTGCGGAATGTGGAAGCCCCAGTAGGGGATGCGCCCCGTGATGCTGGCGGCACCCGTGCTCTCGCGCCCTTCCGTGTTGGTGCGCGCGCCGAGCACGGCGTTGCAGTAGACCACAGCCGAGGATTCCATCCAGGCGCAATGCTCGTCGCGCACCGGCACGTTGCCCACCTGGTAGGGCGTGCAGGTGGCGAGCTGCTGGATGCCGCGCTTGCCGAAGTAGGCTTCCGCATTGGCCTGGTTGCTGGCCGCGTCCTCGGGCACGCCCTGGATGCGCCAGTTGCGGTGGTCGACGCCGGCGATGAGCTGGCAGGAGGAGACAGCCGCATGCGGGGTCTCCACCACCTCGTCGCTGTCGAGGTTGAACTCGGAGTAGACGGCATCCATGCCGCGGGCGACGAAGTCCTTCATGAAGGGCGAGACCGCCCAAGTGCCGGCGACGTTCTTCGTCTCCACCAGGCGCTCGGCGCCCAGCGCCTCGCCATACCGCACCAGCAGCTCCATGGCCTTCGCCTTGGCACGGCCGTCGCGGCCGTCGAGCATGGCTTTTTCGGTGTCGGTGAGCTTCATGGGCAGCCTTCTGCTCCCTCTCCCCGCCTGCGGGGAGAGGGTCGGGGTGAGGGGCGGCCTCAGTCACCGCCGGAGCTTCGTGCCGCCCCTCACCCTAACCCTCTCCCCATCATGCCGGAGGCATGTCTCCGACATGACGTGAAGAACGATGGGGAGAGGGAGTATATCACCGCTTCTCCCAGCGATAGACCTTGGCTTCGACGTTGTCCTTCACGCGCGCCTTGAGGGCGGCGAGGTCGAGCTGGTGCACGCTGCCGCTGCCGGCGAGGTCGAGCGCGTGCGCGGCCGCCATGCCCATCGCCATGCAGGGCCCCATGACGCGGGTGCTGGAAAGGGCGGCGGCGTCGCCGTCCATGCAGCGCCCGGCCGCGACCAGGTTGTCGGCATCGGGGGAAACCAGGCTGCGCAGCGG
The DNA here is from genome assembly GCA_963827545.1 of uncultured Alphaproteobacteria bacterium. Classification (GTDB taxonomy): domain Bacteria; phylum Pseudomonadota; class Alphaproteobacteria; order Rhizobiales; family Hyphomicrobiaceae; genus AWTP1-13. The sequence continues at coordinate 51,849 of CAWHBI010000020.1, read as the reverse complement.
GATGTAGTGCACGTGGTCCTCGCTGAAAGTGTGCCAGTGATGGCCCTGGGCGTGATCGTGCAGCTCGATGGGCCAGGCAGTGCGGCCGATGGCGTCCTCGAAGCGAGCGCCGTCACGCACTTCGGCCTCCGTGAGCTGGTGCACGCCCTTGAGCCAGCGCGTCTGGCGGATGCCGGGAAAACCGTAGGAGCGGATCTTGGCGTTGCCGAAGCACTTGGGGAACTCGGCCTTGAGAAAGCCGACGGCGCGGTCGGCCTGGTCCTTGCCTTCCAGCGCCTTCAAGGAGGCTTCCAAAGGATCGAGCGGCGTCTCGACATGCGTCATGTTCATGGCGGCGATGCTGCGGCCCGGAATGATGAAAGCCAACCCTTCGCGGCGCTTGAGGCCATAATCGCCGGCCTTCTCCTTCATGCGCGCGGAGATCTCGGGCTTCTGCGGCGCGTGCGCCTCGTCGATGTTCTCCAGCACCACCATCTGCGTGCCGTAGACCTTGGCGTCGGAGGGCTCGCGGCAGGGCAGGCCCGCGTTCCAGGCGAGCGCTGCATCGCCAGTGGCGTCGATGAAACCGGTGGCCTTGATGGTCACGTCGCCGTAGCGAGTGGCGAAGTGCAGCCTGGCAATGCGCCGGCCTTCCACGGAGACCTCGCGCAGCACCGCGCCCACCAGCGGGACGACGCCGGCCTTCTCGATCGCCCGCTCCACCCAGCGCCCGAGTGCGATCTCGTCGTAGTAGACGACCGTGGTGATGGGCCCGTTGCGGTAGTAGAGCGCCTTATCCTGCTTCTCCAGGTCGCCCAAGATATCGTCGGCGATGCCGTAGGTGAACTGGTAGCCGTGCGTGCCGTTGGAGAAGAGGCCACAGAATGTGGAGATGATGGAGTTGACCGCCTGGCCGCCGAGCGCCGGCAGCCCGTCGACGATTGCGGTGCGCCGGCCGAGCCGCGCCGCCTGCAGCGCGGCTGCCGTGCCTGCGATGCCGGCGCCGACCACGCAGATGTCGACGGAGAGCTCGCGGGGGGCGCTCTGACCCTCGCGCCTGACAATGCGCGTCGAGGTGGTTGGCTGGGGCTCGGCTCCCATGCGGGTCTCGCTGTCGCTGCGCGTTTGCGGCGACGGTACTTGATGCGAGAGAGCGCAACAAGGCGGCCGCAGTGGGGTGCGGCCCATCCAGATGACGTTCCAAGTGAGGTTTCACGCTATCGACCGGCGTCATACCGGCGGAGGCCGGTACCTATGCACATTCCAACGTGCTCTCACTCGATGTTCCGACGTGCCCCTGTCCGCGCGGGGCTCACCCGTACCACACGGCGCACTGGGTCCCGGCCTTCATGCCGGAGGCATGTCTTCGACATGACGGGATGACGCTATTGCTGCACGCCGATGACCAGGCGGTTGTCGAGGTCGATGAGTGTGTTTGCTCGATAGGCCGATTGCGCTCACGGGGCGGCGGTGGCAGCCTGATGGGCCCGTCATACAAAGTTTCGGCGGCGATCTCAGGTCGGGAGGGGGCGTGAAGGCGCCGAGGTTCAGCTACGTCAGGACAGAGAGCGTCGGGCAGGTCCTGGAGCTGCTCGAGGAGCACGGCGACGAGGCCCGCATCCTGGCCGGCGGGCAGAGCCTGATGCCGACGCTCAACATGCGGCTGTCGCAGCCCAAGCTGCTGATCGACATCAACCGGATCGAGGCGCTGAAGGGCATTTCGCTGCAAGGCGGGCTGGTTCGGATCGGGGCCATGACCCGCCACGCCGAGGTGGCCGCTTCGCGGATTGTCGCGGAGCACCTGCCGCTGATCGCCGAGGCCATGCCGCACGTGGCGCATTTGGCCGTGCGCAACCGCGGCACCTTCGGGGGCAGCATCGCGCTGGCCGACCCGGCGGCGGAAATGCCAGCCTGCGTGCTGGCGCTGAATGCGACGCTGGTCCTGCAAAGCCTCGGCGGCCGGCGCGAGATCGCGGCCGGCGATTATTTCAAGGGCCTCTACGAGACCGAACGCAAGCCAAACGAGCTTCTGGTGGAGGCGCTCATCCCCGTCGAGCGCCCGCAATCGGTTTCGGTGTTCCTGGAGCTCGCCCGCCGCCACGGTGATTTCGCGATCGCCGGCCTGGCCTGTCATTTGCTCTTTGACGGGGATGGCGGGGATGGCGGGGATGACGGGGATACGGTGACCGACGCCCGGCTCGTGTATTTCGGCAGCGAGGATAGGCCGACGCTCGCCGTCACTGCCGGGGCCGCCCTAATGGGCAAACGTCTCGACCCTCTGGTGCGGGATGCGGCAGCCAGCGTGCTGGCCGACGACCTCGACCCCATCTCCAACGCGCAGGGCAGCGCGCGGCTGCGCCTGCATCTGCAGCGGGTGCTGACCAGGCGCGCCCTGGGTATCGCCCCGCAGCGCTCACGGGAGCGCGCCCGGGCATGACGCACGAGGAGACCATGGCCATCACGGTCACCGTCAACGGCGAGCGCGTTGCTCGCACCGTGAGCGTGCGCCAGCATCTCGTCGATTTCCTGCGTGGCGAGCTGGGGCTCACCGGTGCGCATCTGGGCTGCGAGCACGGGGTGTGCGGCGCGTGCTCCGTGCGGGTCGACGGTGTGGTCGTGCGCGGCTGCCTCATGCTGGCGGTGCAGGCCGACGGCGCGCAGGTCGTGACCATCGAGGGGCTCACCGACACTGGCGAGATCGCCGACCTGCAGGGGGCCTTCGTGGAGCGCAACGCGCTGCAATGCGGGTTCTGCACGCCGGGCATGCTGATGGCCGCCGCGGAGCTGCTGCGCGAGCCCCGCGCGATGAGCCGCGAGGCCATCCGCGCGCATCTTGCGGGCAACGCCTGCCGCTGCACCGGCTATCACGCCATCGTCGACGCGGTGGCTGCCACGCTGGACGCACGGCTGAAACGGTAGGGAGCACGGGTACCATGGCGGACAGCGCACGAGACGCTCCCTTCCCCGCCCACGGAAGCTACGTGGGACGCTCCCTTTCGCGCTCCGGAGCCAAGCGCGCGGTCGCCGGACGAGGCCGCTACACGGATGACGTAGTGCTCCCGCGCATGGCTCACGCGGCCTTCGTGCGCAGCCCATACGCTCATGCCCGCATCCTCTCGATCGACGCGGCCGAGGCAATGCGCCAGCCCGGCGTGGCGTTGATCATGACCGGCGCTGAGCTTGCCGGGCGATTGACCGGCCCCTGGGTCGGCACGCTCACCTGCTTTCCCGGCATGAAGTCCGCACCCCAATACCCGATGGCCGTCGGCCGGGCATGCTGGGTTGGCGAGCCGGTGGCCATGGTCGTGGCCAATACGCGGGCGCAGGCCGAGGACGCGGCTGAACTGGTTGACGTCGCGTGGGAGGAGTTGCCGGCGGCCACCGAGAAGAAAACCGCGCTCGATCCCGAGACCCCGGTCATCCATCCCGACCTCGGCGACAACCTGGCGTTACGCAAGACCATCGACACCGGAGGGGTCGACGAGGCCTTCGCCAAGGCCGATCTCGTCATCGAGGAGACCTTCGACTTCGGCCGCCACACGGCAGTGAGCCTGGAGCCCCGCAGCCTCATCGCCGCTTACGAAGCGGCCACGGGCAAGCTCGCCATCACCACCTCCAGCCAGTGCCCGCACATGATCCAGGCCGTGTTTGCGCGCACCCTCGGCCTTCCCGATCACAACGTGCAGATCATCGCGCCGGATGTCGGCGGCTCCTTCGGCCTCAAGATCCACACCTACGGCGACGAGGTGGCCACGGCGGCCGCCGCCATCGAGCTCGGCCGCCCGGTCAAGTTCATCGCCGACCGGCTGGAATCGTTCGTCTCCGATATCCACGCGCGCGAGAACTTCGTCAAAGGCCGCATCGCCGTGAGCAGCAGCGGCGAAATTGCGGCCTTCGACATCGACGTCCTCTCCGGCGCGGGCGCCTACTCGCAGTATCCGCGCACCAGCGTGCTCGAGGCCACCCAGGTCCTCAACATCACCGGCGGGCCTTACCGGCACCGGCATTACCGCGGCCGCGCCACCGTGGTCTATCTCAACAAGCCGCCTACGTCTCAATATCGCGCCGTCGGCCACCCGATCGGCAACGCGGTGGGCGAGCACCTGGTCGACCGCGCCGCCCACGCGCTCGGAATCGATCCCATCGAGATGCGCCGCCGCAACGTCTTCCCCGACGACGCCTATCCCGCCGTCACCGCCTCCGGCATCAAGGTCAAGGACCTCTCGCACCAGCGCTGCCTGGAAACGCTGGTGGAACGCATGGGCTACGCCGAGCTGCGACGCGAGCAGGCCCTCCTGCGCCAACGGGGCATCCACCGCGGCATCGGCATCGCCTCCTTCATCAAGGGCACGGCGCCCGGGCCGCTCGGCTACTACGGCATCGGCGGCGCGCCGATCTCGCTGCAGGACGCCTGCGCCATCCGGCTGGAGCCCAACGGCGGCGTGCTGTGCGCAGTCGGCGTCACCGAGCAGGGCCAGGGCACCGACACCGTCATGGCCCAGATTGCGGCCAGCACGCTCGGCGTGCCGATCGAAAATGTGCGCGTCATCTCCGGCGACACCGACGCTACGCCCTACGGCGGCGGCACTTTCGGCTCGCGGGCGGTTGCCATCGGGGGCGAGGCGGTGCGTCTCGCGGCTTGCGATCTGCGCCAGGAGATCCTGGAAATCGCCGGCGTGCTGCTGCAGGCCGATCCAGCCGCCCTCGACATCGCCGGCGGCGTTGTCATCGACAAGACAAGCGGAACGCAGCGCCTGCCGCTCGCCGAGATCGGCCGCATCGGCCATTTCCAGCTCGGCGAGCTGCCCAAGAGCATGCAGCCCCGCCTCTCGCACACGCGCCGCTTCCGCCTCGCCGACGACCCCTACATCTTCACCAACGGCATCCACGGCGCCCACGTCGAGGTCGACATCGAGACCGGCTTCGTGCGCCTCCTGAAGATCTGGGTGGTGGAGGACTGCGGCCGCGTCATCAACCCGCAGCTCGCCGACGAGCAGGTTCGCGGCGGCTGCGTGCAGGGGCTCGGCGGCGCGCTCTACGAGCACTGCCTCTACGACGCGGCCGGCCAGCTCACCAACGGCACCATGGCCGACTACCTGATCCCCATGGCCGCGGAGATGCCCGACATCGAGGTGGCGCATGTGCAGACGCCCACCTCCGTCTCCGAGCTCGGCGCCAAGGGCGTCGGCGAATCCGGCACCGGCGCCGCCCCCGCCGTCGTCATGAACGCCATCAACGACGCCCTCCTCCCCTTCAACGCCCGCGTCACCACCCAGCCCATCACGCCCGAGGTGATCCTCACCGCGCTGGGCGTGATTTGAGCCGCTTTTGCCTCCCCCTGGAGGGGGGAGGGCGGCGCGCCATCACTTAGCCCCGCCTTCACGCTCCGCCCGATCCGCGCTCTGACACCTGAGGGGCTAAGTGATCCTGGCGCGCCGGGTGGGGGTGTCTGTCTCGCGCGCAATCGCCACCCCCACCAGGAACGCCATCGGACTTAGTCCGCCGACGGCGTCTGCGACCAACGTTACCCACGGCGGCCTAAGCCCGTGGCGTTCCGTCCTCCCCCCTCGAGGGGGAGGCGCAGTTTGTGGCGCACCTTCGCGCACCAGCCGCACCCTTCACCTCCCCCTGCGATGAAGGCAGTGCCTTCATCGCGAACGAGGGGGGAGGGCGGCGCGCCATCACTTAGCCCCGCCTTCACGCTCCGCCCGATCCGCGCTCTGACACCTGAGGGGCTAAGTGATCCTGGCGCGCCGGGTGGGGGTGTCTGTCTCGCGCGCGATCGACCCCCACCAGGAACGCCATCGGACTTAGTCCGCCGACGGCGTCTGCGGCCAAGGTTGCCCACGGCGGCCTAAGCCCGTGGCGTTCCGTCCTCCCCCCTCAAGGGGGAGGCGCAGTTTGTGGCGCACCTTCGCGCACCAGCCGCACCCTTCACCTCCCCCTGCGATGAAGGCAGTGCCTTCATCGCGAACGAGGGGGGAGGGAGGCGCGCCATCACTTAGCCCCGCCTTCACGCTCCGCCCGATCCGCGCTCTGACACCTGAGGGGCTAAGTGATCTTGGCGCGCCGGGTGGGGGTGTCTGTCTCGCGCGCAATCGCCACCCCCACCAGGAACGCCATCGGACTTAGTCCGCCGACGGGTCTGCGGCCAAGGTTGCCGCGACGGCGGCCTAAGCCCGTGGCGTTCCGTCCTCCCCCTCAAGGGGGAGGGAAAAATGGCGGCCATTTCGCAGAATAATCATCCAATGGGATTGCACCCTCCCATCCCTGGCCTCCGCCCCACCCGCATGGCAGGCTCGTGCAGTCACCGAATCTGCTGACACCCCATGACACCCGCCCTTGCCGCGACTGCTGCCAGATCGCCGCCGGCCCGCCGGCGCCACACTCCACCTGCGCGCGCTGCGGCGGCAGGCGGCTCGTCGCCCACGCTGAGATCGACAGCCTCGGCATCGCCCATATCGATTGCGACGCCTTCTATGCCTCGGTGGAGAAGCGCGACCGGCCGGAGCTTGCCAATGAGCCGGTCATCGTCGGCCACGCCGGCGGGCGCGGCGTGGTGGTCACGGCCTGCTACGTCGCGCGCAAGTTCGGCGCCCGCTCCGCCATGCCGATGTTCCAGGCGGTGGAGCTGTGCCCGCACGCCACCGTCATCAACCCCGACATGGCCAAGTACAAGCGGGTGAGCGAGGAAATCCGCACCATCTTCGGCGCGGCCACCTCCATCATCGAGCCGGTCTCCCTCGACGAGGCCTACCTCGACCTCACCGACGACTACCGCACCGAGGCCCCGCCCGCTGCCGAGGCGCTGGCCGAGATCGCTGCCCGCATCGAGCGCGAGGTCGGCATCACCGTCTCCATCGGCCTTTCCCACAACAAGTTCCTGGCCAAGCTCGCCTCCGAGCTCGAGAAGCCGCGCGGTTTCTCGGTGATCGGGCGCACGGAAGCGAAGAGCTTCCTGGCCCCGCTTTCGGTGCGCAAGATCCACGGCGTCGGCGCGGTGACGGCGCGGCGCATGGAGGAGAGCGGGCTCAAGACCATCGCCGACCTGCAGGCACTGTCGGAGACGGAGCTCAGCGTCCGTTTCGGCAAGTTCGGGCACCGGCTCGCGCAGTTCGCCCACGGTGAGGACGACCGCCGCGTCACGCCCTGGCGCCCGACCAAGAGCATCTCCGCGGAGACCACCTTTCGCCATGACACCGGATCGGCCGAAAGGCTGCGCGAGGTGGCGGGCGCGCTCAGCGACCGCGTCGCCGCCCAGCTCGCGCGCAAGGGTCTTGCCGGCCGCAGCGTCGTCCTCAAGCTCAAGACGTCGGACTTCCGCCTCCTCACGCGCAGCCGCAGCCTCGCCCATCCCACCCAGCGCTCAGCCGTCATCTTCGAGAGCATCGCCGGCCTGATCGACAAGGAGGCCGACGGCCGCACCTATCGCCTGATCGGCGTCGGCATCGGCGATCTCGGCGAAGCCACCGCCGCCGACCCCGCGGACCTGTTCAGCTTCGCGACCGGGGACTCCCTCTCCCCGCTTAGCGGGGAGAGGGTCGGGGTGAGGGGCGGCGTAGGTTGGGTCAAGCGGAGCGCAGACCCAACATGGCAACGTTGGATGCGCGTTCGTGTTGGGTCATCCCCCGGCCTTCGCCACCTTCGCCGGGGTCGACCCAACCTACAGATGGCTAAAAAGTGGGGAGAGGGAACGCCCCTCACATCTTCGTCGCCTGCCACTTGGCCTCGGTGGCGCCCGCTTTGCTGGTGCCCTCCATGGCATTGCCGCTCACCCGGCCCGTGTACTGCGCATCGCCGGCCGTGAACGAGATCTCCGCCCCGTTGAGCTTGCCCTTCACCGGCGCGATCACGTTGCCGGCCTTCAGCGTGCCCTTGATCATCTGGTACGTCTGCTCGATGGTGAGCTCGCCCTGCGGCAGCTTCCACGTGCCGCCTGCCTTCGCCGGGACCACCCAGAAGTACCCCCGGCAGTACGATGTGCATTCGGGCGAAGCGTCGATGATCTGGTCCGCCTCCCAGTCTCCCATGTCGAACGTGTTGGACGTCACCCGCGTGCCGGGCTTCATGTTGAGGATGGTGGGACGCAGCTTGAGATTGAGGCTGGACAGCAGGAACATCGTCACCACGGTCGCCTGCGAGAAGTCGGTCTCGAAGATGTCGGCCTTCACGAACGTGGCCTTGTCGCCGAGCCCGGCCTTGGCCGCGTTGCGCTTCGACAGCTCCACCATGTCCGGGTTGTACTCGATGCCGAGTGCCTTGGCGCCGCGCTGCGCCGCCGTGATCACCGTGCGGCCGTCGCCCGAGCCCAGGTCCACCACGTAGTCGGCGGCCGTCACTTTGGCCGTGTCGAGCATCTTGTCCACCAGCGCCTGCGGCGTCGGCACCCAGATGACGTCCTTGCCCTGCTGCCCGACCTGCGGCTCGAAGTCCTTGGCGGGCTGGGCCAGCGCCACGCTGCACGTTGCCGCGAGCGCCAGGCAGAACACGGCGAGCGACCGGGGGAGCGACTGCGACACTCTCATGCTGTTCTCCAATCAACGAACGATCGCCCGGTTGCCGGGCGGTCGGATTGCGCGCTATGGAACTCGAGCTTCATGGCATCCTGGCGTCATGCATCGCCGCCCAGGTTCGCCCAAGGGGCGCCGGATGGCAACCATCAGCGACGGGTTCGGGACCGGGCGCGTCCCGGGCCGCAAATCGGGGAGAGCCACGCAGACCATGTGAGCCCAAGGCTGCCCGCCGGTGGCGATGCGAGGCGCTAAGCCATTGCGCGCACATTGTGATCGCAAGGGCGCCGCACGGACCTTGCCGGACGCCAGCCCCTTTTTGTAGAGTTGCGACGTGCGCGCATCAACAACCTTGGCTCCCAATTTTCCTGCCTCGTGTTTCGTTCGCGTCGTTCAGAGGGCTCTGATGATGAGAACAATCGGCATTCTCCTATCCGGCTGCCTGGTGGCGTGTGGCTCTGCCGCGTACGCGGCGCCGGCCAAGAAAACACCCCCGCCCGTGGACCCTCCCATGCAGGTCCATGTGGTGCGCAGCGCACACCCGGGCTGCGAGCCGCAGTGCCTGCAGTGGATTGCGGCGCAGGGAAAAATCGGTCCCGACTCGGTCAGCCAGTTCAAGAAGGTCCTGAGCCAGCTCGGCGACCGCAAATTGCCCATTCTCATCGATTCCACTGGCGGCTCGGTCAACGACGCGCTGGCCATCGGACGCCTGGTACGCGCCAAGGGGCTCGACGTAGTGGTCACCAAGACGCTGTTCACGCCTTGCGCCCCAACGGATACGGCATGCCGCAAGAGCAAGGCCGGCGGCGAGCTCAAGGGGCTGGCGCAGGCGAGCCTGTCCAAGTGCGCTTCGTCCTGCGCCTTCATCCTGGCGGGCGGCACGCGCCGCTTCGTGGGCCAAGGGACCTTCGTTGGCGTGCACCAGATCACCATGATCCTGCGCATGTACAGGATCCTGACGCGCCATTCCTTCGGCGTTCCCGTCGAGACCCAGAAGACCTTCCTATCGGAGCAGAAGGTCGGCCAGAAGAGCCCCCAGACGCAGAGCACCTACACCAACATGAAGCGATACTTTGCCGAGATGGGCATCGGCGATGACATCATGCCGCTGATCATGTCGACGCCAACCGACAGCATCCGCTGGCTGACGGCGGACGAGCTGCGTTCGACGCGCCTTGCCACGCACGCCATCAATGGCGAGCAGCTCATAACGGGTGTCGCCTCCCCCCCATCGGCGCGGCCGAACGATCCCACCCGCATCGCGCCGCCGTCCAGTCTGTTTCTCAAGCCGCCGGCCGAGCCGGCCAAATAAGGGCCGAACCTAACCGTCGGCGACCGTTGACTCTAGGTGCGTGTCGCGATCCGCCAGCGGACCCGCAGGCGGTGCGGGTGGCAGGTAGAACGGCGAGCGCTGCCACAGCAGCAGCACGAGCAGGGTGGCGAGCTGTGCGGCGGCAGTCACGTGCACGACGGGATCGAATAGGCGGCTGCCGCCCGCCGCGTAGACGGGGTCGGTGTAGACCACCAGCGCCATGGCGGTGGGCTGGCCGGGCACCGTCGCCACCAGCATGGCCCATGCGTTGTTCATCCAATGCATGCCGGCCGACGCCGCCAGGTTCCGCGTCCTGTACAGCATGGCGTAGGACACGGTCTCGGTCGCCACGAAGAACATGACGTTGAGCAGCAGGTCGCGGCGCACGTCGTCGTTGGCGAGGTGCCCCGAGATGAAAAGCGCCATCACCGCCGCGGTGACCGGCAGCCGGAACGGGAGAACGGCGCCCCAGGTCCGCAGCAGGTAGCCCTTGACCATCACCTCCTCGCCCAGCGACTGCAGGTAGATGAGCCCGAGCGCCAGGACGAGCCAGAGCACATAGTCGGCCCCGCGCGGCAGCAGCCTGAAGTGCTGCGGCGTCCAATAGAGGTCGTAGGCCACCCCGAGCGCCACGACCAGCAGCAGCGCCAGCGCCGCGCGCCAGAACTGTCCCCATTCGAAGGCGCGATCCCAGGAGAAGGCCCGGCGCCACGGCACCCCGTGCACGACCCGCAGGACGATCAGCGGCGCCAGGAGGAACGGCGTCACGGTCAGCAGCGTGTCGAGGAGCGTCAGCGGCCGTGCCGGATCCAACGGAAAGGTATCGCTTGGGAACCCGCCGGGGAGCCAGTTGCGGCTGCGGACCAGGTCATCGAGCAGGCTGACCGGCCACAGGAGCGCAATGAGAACGGCCCCGGTCAGCAGCGCTCCCAGCACGGCCCACGGCCAGCGCCAGCGCCCCTCGCGGCCCAGCAGCAGGACCGCATCGGGCTCTCGCGCGAGGCGGTGCAGCCTTGCGCGGCCCCTGGCGATGGCGTAACGGGCGGCAGCCAGCATGCGGGACACTACCAATGCGTGGGGGGCGCAGTTGACGCGATCATCTGGAGATCAAGAGCCATCCGGGGATCATACGGGCCCGCTGCAACGCGCGCTTCGGCGCATCGTGCACGTCGAACGCGCCGAGATTGCGAGCGTGTTGTGGTCATTCGTCTATTTCTTCGCGGTGCTGTGCGCCTACTACATCCTGCGGCCCTTGCGCGACGAGATGGGCGTCACCGTAGGGCCGCAGGGCCTGCAGTGGCTGTTCGCCATCGTGTTCCTGGTCATGCTCGCGGCGGTGCCGATCTTCGGCTGGGTGGTGTCGACGTTTCCCCGGCGGCGCATCGTGCCGGTGATCTACGGCTTTTTCATCGCCAACATCGCCCTGTTCTGGGTGGTGTTCGAGTTGGGCGTCCACGGTGCGGCGGCGGCCGGTGCGTTCTTCGTCTGGGTCAGCGTGTTCAACCTGTTCGTGGTGTCGCTGTTCTGGAGCCTGATGTCGGACCTGTGGCGCAACGACCAGGCCAAGCGCCTCTATGGCTTCATCGCCGCCGGCGGCAGCGCCGGCGCCTTCGCCGGACCGCTGATCACGCAGAGCCTCGTCAAGGTGCTGGGCCCCAACAACCTGCTGATCGTCTCGGCGCTGTTCCTGGCGGTCGCGATCGCGGCGGCGCTGGCGCTGCGGGCGCTGTTTGCCGGCACGGCCGAGCGCCAGGGCGAGGATGAGCCGATCGGGCGCGGCATTCTTGCCGGCGCCATCGCCGTGTGGCGCTCGCCCTATCTGTTCCAGATCGCGCTCTGGATCCTGCTCGGCAACTTCGTCGGCACCTTCTTCTACCTCGAGCAGTCGCGCATCGTCGGCGCGACCCTGGCAGACCGCACCCAGCGCGTGGAGCTGTTTGCCCGCGTCGACCTGGCGGTCAGCGTCCTCACCATCCTGTCGCAGGTGTTCCTGACAGCGCCCCTCATGCGCAAGTGGGGCGTCGGCGCGGCGGCGGCCGCGCTGCCGGCATCCGCGAGCCTCGGCCTCATCGCCCTGGGGCTATCGCCCACGCTCGCAGTCGTGGTCACGGTGCTCGCCATCGAGCGCACGATCACCTTCGCGTTCGCCAATCCGGCCATCAAGGTGCTCTACACGCTGGTTGCGCCGGAGGAGAAGTACAAGGCGCAGAACTTCAACGACACCGTGGTGTTCCGCGGCGGCGATGCAGCCTCGGCCTGGGTGCTCAACGGATTTCGCGCATTGGGCTGGGGGCTCGGCTCGATCGTCACCCTGACGCTGCCGGCCGCGCTCGCCTGGCTCGGCCTCAGCGCCGCGCTCGGCCGCCAGCACGCTGCCCGAGCTGAAGTTCAACACCCGTCATCCCGGCCAAGCAGTCGCGCTTGAGCGCGACTGCGCTGAGCCGGGACCTGCAGCGACGGGTACCCTTGCCGCAGATCCCGGACAGCCTCCGCTTCGCGTCGGCTTCCGAGATGACGGGTAGAAACGAACGGCGCACCTACCGCGCCATGGCGGTGGCGTCGACCTCCTTGAAGTCGACGCCGGCCGTCTCGGTGCCGGAGAAGTCGATGTGGATGTGGTTGCCGTCCGGGTCCCAGACGTTGATCTGGACGCCGTCGGAGCGCGGCACCTTGCGCGCATCGTAGCGCACGCCCTCGCGCTTGAGGCGCTCCATGAAGTCCTTCAGGCCCGTGGCGGAGAAGGCGAAGTGCTCGAGCTGCAGGCCCGCGGTCTGCGGCTGCTTGTCGACCCCCACCAGGTGCACGGTGGGCTCGCCGCCGCAATAGAGCCAGGCGCCGGGGAAAGAAAACGGCGGCCGGTCGCCCGCGCGCATGCCCAACACCCGGTCGTACCACTCCACCATGCGGTCGACGTTGGCGGTATGGATGTTGACGTGATCGAGCTTCTTGACCTGCATGCCCTGCATGGCGCGCTTCCTCCTGCGGATTTCTGCACAGGCTAGCGCAAGCCCTCCCCGGCTCCAAGGTTGACCTCTTTCACACCTAGAGCAAGATCGTTTCTGATCGAAGCGCTTCGCTTCGATCATGGACCGTGCGCGCGGGTGACCTCGCGGCGAAGCGCACTTCACGGGGTGCAAGATGTGCCGCGCAGCCTCTATAGACGCTCCCCACTTGATGGCGTCCGCGCGCACTCTCCCACCCGCCGCTACTTGATCTCGTAGCAGTACGTGACAACGCGCGGGCTGCGCATCACATCGATCAGCACCGGTTACTGCAACACACCTGCCTGCGCCCATGTCGCCGAATCCCGTCAATGGGTCCCGCCACATGTGACGTATGCGAAGGGCGCAATACCGCCGGGCGGAATAATGCCTATCTCCTTCGCTGCCGGGGGCAATGTTTCCAAAAAGGAGGCCCGCCATGGGCAATCCGTTCACTGCAGCTGCCGCTGTCGCGGCAGTTGTTGCCATTGTGTTACTCATCGCCAGCGTTCGCGTCGCCAACGAATACCAGCGCGCCGTCGTCTTCAGGCTAGGCCGGGTTTGCCAGGCGCGCGGGCCAGGGCTGTATTTCCTGATCCCGCTTGTGGAGCGCCAGATCCTGATCGACCTGCGCGTGGTCACGGCCGACGTGGAGGAGCAAGAGGCAATCACCAAGGACAACGTGCCCGTCAAAGTCGACGCCGTGGTCTGGTATCGCACGGTGGATCCGGCAAAGTCGGTGCTCGAGGTGCAGAACGTGCACGAAGCCGTAACTCAGGTGGCCCTGACATTGCTGCGCAACCTGCTGGGTCGCCACTCGCTGGACGACCTGTTGAAGGAGAGGGACAAGCTCAGCGAGGAGTTGCGCAACAGCATCGACCTTGCCACGGGACCCTGGGGCATCCAGGTGCAGATGGTCGAGATGAAGGACGTGGTGATCCCCCAATCGATGCAGCGGGCGATGGCGCAGGAAGCGGAGGCGCTGCGCGAGAAACGCGCCCGCATCATCAAGGCCGAAGCCGAGCTCGAGGCTGCGGCGCAACTGAAGGCGGCAGCGGCAGTCATCATGGAGAGCCCGGCCGGACTTGAGCTCAGGCGGATGCAGATGATCACCGAGGTCGGTGCCGAGCAGAATACGACCACAATCGTGATGATGCCGAGCGAGTTCGTGTCGATGGCCCGCGGGCTGGGTGAGGCGTTCCGGAACGGTGCGCTGGCGCCCGCAGCTGCTGCCGGTCAGGGCGCGCAGCATCGAGCCGATTGAAGTAGGGGCCAAGGGTCGGACCCACTAGGGCCGGCCCTACTCCGCCGCGTGCGGCTTCAGCACGCCGCGGCGGATTCTGGTCCTCCTCGATCGAACTCGAAGAGCGCGCGGAAGTTGCCCTCGCCGAAGCCGTCGTCGCCCTTCCGCTGGATGAACTCGAAGAAGATCGGGCCGATCACAGCCTTGGAGAACACCTGCAGGAGGATCCTGGTCTCGCGGCCGTCCGCCACGCCCTCGCCGTCGATCAGGATGCCGTGCCGCCGCATGCGCGCGACCGGCTCGGTGTGGCCTGGCACGCGCGCGAGGCTCTTCTCGTAGTAGGTGTCGGGCGGACCCGGCATGAACTGGAGGCCGTTGGCGGCGAGCGCGTCGGTGGCGTTGTAGATGTTCTCGGTGGCGACGGCGATGTGCTGGATGCCCTCGCCCTTGTAGTCCTTCAGGTACTCCTCGATCTGGCTCCTGGCGTCGGCCGACTCGTTGATGGGGATGCGGATGCGGCCGCAAGGCGAGGTCAGCGCGCGCGAGTGCAGGCCCGTCAGCTTGCCCTCGATGTCGAAGAAACGGATCTGGCGGAAGTTGAAGAGCTTGGCATAGAACGCGAACCACTTGTCCATATTGCCGCGGTAGACGTTGTGGGTCAGGTGGTCGAGATAGTAGAAGCCGACGCCCTCGGGCTTGGGGTCTCGCTCACCGAGCCATTCGAACTCGCGGTCGTACGCCGAGCCCATGGCACCGTACTTGTCCACGAAATAGATGAGCGAGCCGCCGATGCCCTTGATGGCGGGGGCCTCGAGCGTCCTGTCGGCGCCGGCATAGGGCTCCGCGCCGTTCTTCACGGCATGATCGAAGGCATGCCGGGCATGCACCACGCGCCAGGCCATCGACGGCGCGCAGGGGCCGTGCTCTGCGACGAAACGCGACGCAAAGGAGCCGGGTTCGGCGTTCAGGATGTAGTTGATGTCGCCTTGGCGGTAGAGCGTGATGTTCTTGCGTCTGTGCCGCGCGACGGCCGTGTAGCCCATGCGGGTGAACAGCTCGATCAGCTTCTCGGGCTCGGGATGCGCGAACTCGACGAACTCGAAGCCGTCGGTGCCGGCGGGATTGGCGGCGGAGATGCTGGCGGGCGGGGCGTCGTGCGGGAAGGGACCCATAAATGCGCTCCTGTGCGTTGGCTCACTTATAGTGACGCGGGATTCGCACAATTGGTGTGCATTCGCGGGTGATATCAGCGATACTACGCACGTTTCACGCACGAAACGGCGTATTGGCACACAATATGAGCCTCGACCCCATAGACCTGCGGCTGCTGGCGCTGCTGCAGGGCGACGCGAGCCTGTCCAACGCCGAGCTGGCCGAGCGCGTCGGGCTGTCGGCCTCGCAATGCTCGCGCCGGCGGGCCGGCCTCGAGGAAGCCGGCTACATCCGCGCCTATCGCGCCGACCTCGATGCGCGCAAGCTCGGCTACGGCATCGAGGCCTTCACGCGCGTCACGCTCTCCAAGCACTCGGACGCCACTGCCGAGGACTTCGCGCACTTCCTGGAGAGACTCGACGAGGTGCAGCAGGCGCACACGGTGGCTGGCGACGCCGACTACCTGCTGCACCTGCGCGCCCGCTCGCTCGACGAGCTGGGCGACTTCGTCTTGAAGCGCCTGCTGCCGCACCCCCACGTGCACCAGGTGCGCTCCGACATCGTGCTCAAGACCATCAAGGAGAACCGCGGCTTCCGCATCGCCGCCGCGGGAGTGGAGAGACGAAGACGCGCCCGATAGCAATGCAAAGTGTGCTCATCCGGAGCATGCGATCCAAGCATACTCGAGCTCGCTTTGACCAAGTCGCACACCCAATTTTGACCCTGGAGCCGCTCCGTAGAGGCCGAACGGCAGTTCCGCTCCAGGCTCTCGCTCCGTCGGTGCACCAACGACACGGACGTGCTCGACGCAGTAGGTCCCAATCGATTTGGACCAGCGTGGTTCGACCTCTGCACAGCGGTGACAGACGCTGGCCCCGCTCGCGAAGCGAGACGATTGGAAATCTTCTGTTGGGTGTGGAACACTAGTCAGCCTTCGCCGCGATGGTTTCGATCTCGACTTCGACACCCGAGCGGGGAAACTTATTGACGACCAGAAGCGTGGCCGGCGGGTTATGATCGCCCATGATTTGCCCGCGTATGCAGAAATAATCGTCCAGGATAGACTTGTCTGTGACGTAGACAGTGAATTTTACAACGTCCTCGAATGTCATGTTGGACGCGGCGAGAATTATGCGGATGCGCTCGAAGATCACCTCAATTTGTTCCAGCGGGTTCTCGGGTACCGTACCGTCCAGACGCGCACCAACCTGTCCATTGCAGAACAGGATCCTGGCGTTCGGGGGAACTTCCGTGCCGTGCGCAGCATTGTTGGAATGGGCGCAAATTCGATCGTTGAGCGTATGGGCCGTCAACATCCTCGCATTCCTCCTCAGCAGAGTGATTGGGCTCATCGCGGATCATAAATATCCCGTCTGAGCCAAACGCAATCGCCCTTTCGGAGGCCGCTGGTCGCGGCGGTGCAGGAACGGCGAGATCCTCAACCGCGGCGCCGGGCGTCATGGATTGGGTTGGATGTCTCTATCGATGCGCTCAACTCGGCCCGAATGCAGCTCCCCGCTCTTACGCCCTCTGTTTGATCGCTCTCTCGCCTTCCGTTCTAATCTGGCGATGTTCGATCGCATCGCGCAGCTGGGTGAGGGCTGTTTTTAGCCCCTGATCGGTTGTTATCGAAATCTGCTGCGTAAGCTTCTGGACAAGATCCCGCCTATCCTGGGTCGAGAAGATCGCATGATGGGACGGCAGTCCGTCGAGAGCGCCCTCGATCATCTCGAGAATGTCAGACCTGGAGTAAAGGCGCGTTTCAGTCATGCCCTGCACGAGATCGGAATAGAGCTGACGGGCGCCGCTTTTCACCTGATCAAGATAAGCGACATGGACTTGATATCTCTTATCCTGTGCGAGGGTTGAGAGATATGAGTCACTAAGGTCCAGTAACGCCGCGGAGACCTTGCACTCATAGACCATGAGCCTGGCAAGTTCCGTGGCATAGGGTTTCCCATTTTTCGTCTCCTTCGAATAAAGGATTACAAGCTTATGAATTGGTTGCAGAGCGCTGTCCAACCTCTGAAAGCGTATGGTAACGGAGAGATCCCGATTCAGTCCCATACGCAGTGGGATATTGTCGATATTGACCATCCGCTCGAAGACCGGTTTCGTCGCCGGATTCGATAGCGTTGGCAGCGGCAAACCAGCGGTCTCAACCCGCTCAACCAGGGCCCTGTAGGTAGTTCCGTCCCACGCGTCATCGGCGGGGGGATAGCCTGCGCTTTGAGCGGTGGCAGATTGGACTGCCAGGCCCCCCCATAAGAGCAGCCAAACCGATGACTTCAATATTTTGAACAGGTGTCCCATGAACTCCCTCTCCTGGGCGGACCGTTCGGACGCTAGCCGATAGTCTGAGCTATGTGGCAGTCGTCCGCTTGGTTGGAATGGGCCTACCTTTGCGTGGCGAAAATTTGTTGCCGAGCAACGCTGACCTTGGCACTGCCACTCCTTCTGCTGCCGGAGACTTGGGCGGTCGGCGCTCACCAACCAAGTTTGGCTTTCCTCTGCGCATCCGCATCGCGACCAAGCTCGGCTTCGAGAACCCGAAGCACGTGATCGGCATGGCCGTGCTCAACAACACGGGAGGCTACTGGGAGGACCAGGGTTACAACTGGTTCAGCGGGTTGTAGGCGCCTACGCAGGCCCCTCGCGCAGCGGCCCCGGCAGGCTCTCCGGCAGCGCGTTCAGCATTCGTGCCGCCGCCTGCATCGCCAGGATGTAGCCGTAGGGGCCGGCGCCGGCGATCACGGCCTTGGCAACGCTGGAGACGATCGAGTGCCGGTGCAGCTCGTCGCGCGCATGGATGTTGGAGATGTGCACCTCGATAACGGGACCATCGAAGGCCTTGAGCGCGTCCAGCAGGGCGATGGAGGTGAACGAGAAGCCGGCCGGGTTGATGATGATCGCGTCCGCCGCTTCGCGCGCCGATTGCACGAGGTCCACCAGCGCCCCCTCGTGGTTCGACTGATGGAAGGCCACGAGGGCCCCGATGACGCCAGCGAACTCCCCGCAACTGGCCTCGATGGCCGCCAGCGTGGTCGTGCCGTAGATGTGCGGCTCGCGCACGCCCAGCAGGTTGAGATTGGGTCCGTTCAGGATCATAAGGCGTGCTGCCATCGGTTTTCTCCCGGTTCGCTGCCCAGCATACCCTCGCGCTTTCGTGGGGAGGAAGCGCGATGACGCGACGTTGCAGCAGGCCGTAGGGCGCAATAAGCGGCAGCGCATTGCGCCGATGCGACCATTCCCAAAGAGCGCGGCGCAATGCGGCTGACGCCTTATTGCGCCCTACGGCCCATTGCGCCGTCCGAGCCGGCGCGAGGGGTCTGACCCCTTCTCACCCGGACGCCACACCCATCACTCACTGGTCGGCCCGCGGCGCCGGCGGCGCATCGACCTGGTCGAGGGCACCGCCGAAGCCATGCATCCTGAGCGCCCACTGCAGCCCGACGATGGCGCCCTTGATGCGCGGCAGCAGGAGCAGCGAGCAAACGAGCGTCAGTGGCAGCCAGATCGCGGCGTGCACCCAGGTCGGCGGAGAGACCGCGCGCTCGAGCGCGAGCACGCCACCGACAATGACGTGGCCAACGATGACGATGGTGAAATAGGGCGGCGCGTCATCGGCCCGGTGATGATGCAGTTCCTCGCCACAGCTCGGACACCGGTCGGAAACCTTGAGGTACCTGTGGAACATGCGGCCCTTGGCGCAGTTGGGGCACCGCAGCGCGAAACCGCGCAGCAGGGAGCGCCAGACGTCGCGCGGCGCGCGAAAACCGTCGCTGCTCTCGATCATGTCCTTGGCCACGGATCACTCCCGCCCAACGGCGCGCTGGCAACACCGACAAGATAAGCGACGACCAGCCCGCGCCGAGGATGACAAAAACGCGCGGCTACTCCGCCGCCTGCCGGTATTTGCGCGCGAGCTTCGCAAGCGCATCGTCCTCGCAGGCTTCGATCGGCGTGAAATCGCGATGGGCGATGAACTCCGGCCGATTGAACTTGGTGATGTGGTTGGAGACGGCGCACAGGGTCAGATACACGATCTTGCGCGGATACGGCGTGATGTTGGGCGGCGACGCGTGCACCAGGTTGCCGTGGAACATCAGCACGGTGCCGGGCCTGCCGGTCGGCGCGACGATGCCGCCCTCCTCGACCAGCTTGGTCACCATCGTCTTGTCGAGCGTCCACAGCGGGTAGCTGGTGGTGGCCTTGTCGTGGCCCGCTTCGAGCGTGCCGTGCTTGTGGCTTTTGGGGATGAACATCAGCGGGCCGTTCACGGCCATCACCTCGTCCAGGAAAACGGAGATGTTCATGGCCCGCGCCTCCGGCATTCCATCATCGCGCTTCCAGGTGCCGTAGTCCTGGTGCCACTGCCACACCTCGCCGTCGAAGGGCGCTTTCGCGTTGATCTTGAACTGGTGCATGTAGACCGGCTCGCCGAAGAACTGCTCGAGCAGCTTGACCAAGCGCGGATGCTGGCCGAGCAGGGCGAAGGCCTTGTTGTAGGTGTGGGCGGCAAAAGCGGTGCGCGGCGCGCCGGATTTCTCGCGCCAGACCTCCTGACGGTCGGTGTCGAAGATGCCCTCGGCCTCGGAGCGCAGGACGCCGATCTCCTCCTCCGAGAAGCAGTTGGGCAGCACGAGGTAGCCGAGTTCGTCGAACTCCCTCAGCTGCTTGGGCGTGAGCTTCATCGTTGCCTCCTCTTAATTCTTGCCTGCTTGACAAAAGTTGTAAGCCAAGCCTTCCAAGCGGACAACGGTTTGCCAGGCCCACCTTTTGGCGCGCCGTCCGTCCACGCCGTTCGACGGATTTACAAGATGCTGCTCGTTGTCGCTAAGAGACAGGGAATTCACAACTTTTTTCGGTCACAGGAATTGGCTCAGCCGGCCACATTGTAGGCCTACGCATGCCCAAGTCGGCTGCTTGGTTAAGCATCGGTACGGGTGAGTCGCGTGCGGTCGACGCAAAGTGTGGGGACGCGGGATGAAGCGGAATTCACGACGGTGGATGCGGCGCGAGGTTGCGCGGGGTGCCGCTGATTTTGTGTTCGCCTTGGCCCTCATCTGGACCATTGCGCTGGTCACGGCCGCCAGCCCCGGCAAGGCTTTTTTCGTCTTAAGTCTAACCATTGCCGGTATGGCCACCTTCAACCTAGCCTTTTTACGCCATCTGCGCCGCGTCTATGCCTCCCCGCGGCGTGGTGTGTGGAGGAGGGTTTGACGCACTTTGGGCGGGTTTCCCCCCTCCCCTCCTCCACACTTCCATCAAAGTCGACTATATGAGCGGATGTAGCCGACTCCATCGAAGGAGATCCGCCTTGTTGCGAAACGCCACCCAAAAAGGCCGCTTGGCCGTATTGGCGGGCTGTGCCGCCGTGGCCCTTGCTGCCGCCGGCGCGCTCCGCGCCGACCTCATGGTCGCCCATGGTTTCGGGAGGGCCCTCGGGATCCAGAAGGCCGCGCCCCCCTTCGACACGGTGGTGGCAGGCGGCCGGAATGCGAGCCCGGCGGTGGGCGATGAGGGCTTCTGGCTGACGCGCGCCGAGGTCGAGAGTCCGGCGCCCTTTGCCAAGCAGCTCACCGTGGGTGACAGTATCACGATCACGGACAGGGATGGCCGCGAGCGCAAGCTCGAAGTCATCGACCTCAAGCCGATCGGCGAGGCAGTCGTCAAGACGGGCGCAGGCTCGGCTGCACCACGTCTGCTGCTGGTGACATGCCGCATCGTCGGCCCAGCGGAGCGCGAAGGGCAGTCGCCGGTGCGCTTCATCATCGAGGGTGAGGTCGGGGGCGAGCCCGCTGCTCTGCCGCGGCCAGCGGCGAAGGCGTTGTAGAGCCCAATTCTGCGCATGAGCGGCAGGACACACACCTACACCTGCAGTGTCACCTGGACCGGCAACACGGGCACCGGCACCTCGGGCTATCAGGCCTATTCGCGCGATCATGTCATTGCAGGGCCGGGCAAGCCGGAGCTGCCGGGCTCCTCCGATCCTGCTTTTCGCGGCGACGCCAGGCGCTACAACCCCGAGGAGCTGCTGCTCGCATCGCTGTCGACCTGCCACATGCTCTGGTATTTGCACCTGTGCGCCGAAGCAAAGGTAACCGTGGTGGCCTATCGCGACGAGCCTGTCGCCACCATGGCGGAGGACGCCGCGAAGGGTGGCTGGTTTACGGGAGCCACGCTGCGGCCCATCGTGACCATTGCCAACGGCAGCGACGCTGCCAAGGCACGCGAGCTGCACCATTCCGCGCATGAAAAATGCTACATCGCCAACTCCGTCAATTTCACGGTCCGCTGCGAGCCCGAGATCGCGCTAGAAGGCGAATAGCGAATAGCGAGTAGTAGGCTCCCTTCGCGCCGGCCCACTATTTGCTATTCACTACTCGCTATCGGCTCCTTACTATTCGCCATTTGCTACTTGCCCCGGGAGGCAGCCCCATGCGTCTCAATCCGCCATCGATCTTCGTGTTCCTGATCTCGCTCGTGCTGGCGGCCTTGGCGCTGGTCTCCAAGTTCGGTGCCATCGGCATCAACGTGCCGCGCTATCTGCCGCACCAGGAATACTGGCTGGCCATGGTGGCCTACATGGTGCTGATGGTGGGCAACCTGGTGCGGGGCCTCTAGCCTACGACGCCCGAAACCACCTCTGCCTGTACAGCTCACACGCCCGCAGACCGCAAACACGATCAGCGTGACCAGCTTGTGGGTGGTCAGCCACGGCCGATGCGAGCAACGGAGGCTCGCCAACAGCTTGTCATCCGAGGGGCTGCGGCTTGGGCTATGCTGCGCGCCGACTCGCGAGGATGGCCGCAATGTCCCGCCTGCACGCCGACATCGCCCTTCTGTTTGCGGCCGCCGTATGGGGCATCGCCTTCGTGTTCCAGAAGTCGGCGATGGATCACATCGGACCGCTCGCGTTCATCGCCGCGCGCGGAGTGGTGGCAGCCCTGGCGCTGGCGCCGCTGGCGCTGCGCGAGCACCGCAGGGCGCCGAAGCCTGCCGGCAAGGGCTTCTGGGCGATCGCCGTGTGGGGCGGCGTGCGTCTTCTTCGTCGCCGCGTGGCTTCAGCAGGCCGGCATCGTTACCGCCACTGTCACCAACACAGGCTTCCTGACAGCGCTGTATGTCGTCATCACCCCGTTCATCGCCTGGGGCTGGAGCAGCAAGGTGCCGAGCGCAGTCGTGTGGCCTGCGGTCGCCCTGTCGGCCATCGGCACCTGGCTGCTCGGCGGCGGCACGCTCAGTGCCTTTTCCCGGGGTGACCTGCTGGTGGCACTGTCGGCCCTGTTCTGGGCGATCCACGTCGTCATCACCGGGGGCGCCTCTCCCCACGGCCGACCCGTCGCCTACACAGCGATCCAGTTCGCCGTCGTTGGCGTGCCGGCAGCCGTCGGGAGCGTGCTGATGGAGACCACCACGCTGCAAGGTCTCAGCGCTGCCGCCATCGACATCGCCTACGTCGGCCTGCTCTCGAGCGCTCTCACCTTCACGATCCTGACGCTGGCCCTGCAGCACACACCGCCGTCGGAAGCAGCCGTGATCGTGAGCATGGAGACCGTGTTCGCCGCGCTTGCGGCTTACCTGCTGCTCGACGAGCGCCTCGGCGGCCTCGGTTGGATCGGCGCGGCCCTGATCCTCTCCGCCATCCTGCTGATCCAGCTCGGACCGGCGATCGGCAGGCTCGTGCAGCGGACTTGAGATCGGGGTCTGGATCAGAGGTTTTTCCGCCGACCAATGCGTGTTAATCTTGCCGCGCATGGGGTAGCGAACCGACAGCTCGGCATCTGCACGGCTGGAATTCTGGCTGCGGCATTGCTCGTGCCGCTGCATCCGCCCCGCGTCGTGGCGCAGGAGGCCCAGGATGCCCAAGGCGCGCCGCCCGCCTGGCCCAACTCGCCCTTCCACGGCATCATCGACGGGGCCACCGGGCAGCCGATCCCGTGCCGCTGCCGCGCCAGGGGCTCGCAATTCCGCCTCGGCGACACGGTGTGCATGAATACGCACCTGGGCATTCAGCTCGCCCGCTGCGACATGGTCCTCAACAACACCTCGTGGGTCCCGATCGGCGTGCCGTGCACCTTGAGCCGCCTCAACGATCCCCGGTCGATGGCCAATTAGCCCGAGCGCGCACCCCACGCCGTGCGGGAATGGGTGCGGCGCGAGGGGATGGACGACCTACTCCGCCGCGACGCGCGGCTTCTCGACCGGTGCCTCGGAAGCGACCGGGATGTGCTCGCGGCGCCCGGCGCCCAGCTTTGCTCCGAGCTTCTCCATGAAAAGGTAGACCGAGGGCGTGATGTAAAGCGTGAGCAGCTGCGACACAGCCAGCCCGCCGACCACCGTGAGCCCCAGCGGCTGGCGCAGCTCCGCGCCCGCGCCCCAGCCGACCGCGATGGGCAGCGTGCCGAACAGCGCCGCCATGGTCGTCATCATGATCGGGCGGAATCGCAGCAGGCAGGCTTCCCGGATGGCATCGTGGGGCGAAGCGCCCCGCGATCGCGCCTCGATGGCGAAATCGACCATCATGATGGCGTTCTTCTTGACGATGCCGACCAGCAGGATGATGCCGATCACGGCGATGATGGTGAGCTCCACATCGAACAGGTGAAGCATCAGCAGCGCGCCGAGACTGGCCGAGGGCAGGCCGGACAGAATCGTGATCGGATGGATGAAGCTCTCGTAGAGAATGCCGAGCACGATGTAGATGGTGAGGATGGCCGCCGCGATCAGCAGCGGCTGGTCGCGGAACGAGTTCTCGAACACCTGCGCCGTGCCGGCGAACTGGCCTGTGATGGTGGCAGGCATGTTCACCTCGCGCTCGAGCTCGCGCATGGCGATGACCGCCTCGCCGAGCGTATAGCCGGGCGCCAGATTGAAGGTGATGGTCACGGCCGGCAGCTGGCCCTGGCGCGCCACCGAGACCGGTCCCGGCGCCAGGGTCACGGTGGCCACCGAATCGAGGCGGACATGCTGGCCGGTGCTGCTGCGAATGTTGACCTTCGAAAGCACGCTGGGATCGAGCGTGCGCGACTTGTCGGTCTCGAGAATGACCGCGTAGTCGTTGGCCGGCGTATACACCGTGGCGATCTTGCGGGTACCGAAGGCGGAGTAGAGCGTCGAGCGCACGACGTCCATCGTGAGGCCGTAGCGCGCCATCGCATCACGGTCGATGTTGAGCTTGAGCTGGCGGGCCCCCAGCGTCAGGTCGCTGGTGACATCGGTGAAGCCTGGCGCCTGCTTGACGCGCTCGATCAGGCGCTGAGCATTGTCATAGAGCTCCGCCTGACCGACGCTCGTCAGCGTGTACTGGTAGAGCGCCGCGCCGCCGCGGCTGCCGATGCGCAGGTTCTGCAGCGGCACCGGGAAAGCGCGGATGCCCGGAATGCCGGCCAGGCTGCGCCGGAGCCGGTTTTGCACCTCGCTGATGGTGGCGTAGCCCTGGCGGTCGCTGCGCGCCTTGAGCTGCACGAAGACGGAGCCACGGTTCAGCGTCGGATTGAACTGGGTCTGCTGCACGTTGGAATTGACGTAGAGCACGTCGGGGTCGGTCCGGATGCGCTCGGAGACGATGCGCTGGCGATCCAGCATGGCCTGGAACGCGATATCGGGCGCGGCCTCGGTACGCACGATGATGATGCTGGTGTCCTCGGTCGGCAGGAAACCCTTCTTGACCACGCCGAACGCCCATACCGTGGCGACGATCGTGCCGAGCGTCACCAGCAGCATCAGCCACGGCACGCGTAGCGAGGCATCGAGCGTCACGCGATAACCCCGCGCCATCAAGTCGTAGGCCTTTTCGAAGATGCGCGAGAGAAGTCCGGGCCTTTGCTCCGCGCCGCCATGATGGGCCTTCAGCATGCGCGAGGCGAGCATCGGCGTCAGCGTCAGCGAGATGAACCCCGAGAGCAGAATGGCGATCGAGATCGTCATGGCGAATTCGAAGAAGAAGCGCCCGACGATGCCGCCCATGAACAGAATGGGGATGAACACCGCCACCAGCGATACCGTGATCGAGATCACGGTGAAGCCGATCTCGCTGGCGCCGCGGATGGCCGCATCGAACGGCTTCATGCCCTGCTCGACATAGCGCACGATGTTCTCGAGCACGACGATGGCATCATCGACGACGAAGCCGAGCGCGAGCGTGAGCGCCAGCAGGCTCACGTTGTCGAGCGAGAAGCCGAACATGGCCATGCCGGCGAACGTGCCGATGATGGAGAGAGGAAGGGCCAGCGCCGGAATGAAGGTGGCGCGCCACGTGCGCAGGAACGCGAGAATCACCAGAATGACCAGCATTGCCGTCAGCATCAGCGTGATCTGCACGTCGTGCACCGACGCGCGGATCGATTCCGAGCGGTCGCTCAGGACGGCGAGCTGGACCATCGGCGGCAGCAGTCGCCGAAACTCGGGCAACGCCTTGTGGATTGCATCTGTCACGGCCACCGTGTTGGCATCGGGCTGGCGCTGCACCGAGACGATGATGGAGCGCGTGCCGTTGAACTCGGCGCGCGCCTCGTCGTTCTCGACGGAATCCTCCACCTTGGCGATGTCCTGGATGCGCACCGGCGCGCCATTGCGCCACGCCACCACCAGCGGCTTGAAGAACGCCGCCGTCGGCTCGGCGCCTTTTACCTCCAGGATGTAAAGCTGGTGCTGCGTACGGATACTGCCGACCGGCGCGACGGAGGCCTGCGCAGCCACGGCCTGCCTGATCTCCTCGACCGATATGCCACGCGCCGCCAAGGCATCGAGGTCGTACTTGATGCGCACGGCCCGCTTCTGCGCGCCTTGGATGTTCACCTGCGCGACGCCGGAGATCATCGACAGCCGCGGGCTCATCACCTTGTCGGCGAATTCGTTCATCTCCTGCGACGGGGTGGTGTCGGAGGTCAGCGCCAAGAAGATGATGGGCGCATCGGCGGGGTTGACCCTGCGATAGGCGGGCGGCGTCGGCAGGTCTTCCGGCAAACGGGCAGCGGCAACCGAGATCGCCGATTGCACATCGAGCGAGGCAGCGTCGATGCTGCGGTTGAGATCGAACTCCAGCGTGACCTGGGTGTTGCCCTCGGTGTTCAAGGAGGTGATCGAGGTGATGCCCGCAATGGTCGAGAACTGCCGCTCGAGGGGCGCCGCTACCGAAATCGCCATGGTATCGGCGCTGGCGCCAGGATACTGCGTCGTCACCGTGATGGTCGGAACCTCGATGCGGGGAATGGCGGCGATGGGAAGCTGGCGGTAGCCGAAAAACCCTGCCAGCAGCAGCGAGGCCATCACCAGCGTCGTCATCACTGGGCGGCGGATGCACATTTCAGAAAGGCGCATAGCGCGTCCTCGCCTCTAACCCCGACCATTGGCGCGGCGTTCCTCACCGACTGGTCCGGCGGGCGCGCGGCGCGGCTCGATGACATTGACGGTCGTGCCGGGCGCGAGCCTGAGCTGGCCGTCCGTGACCACGCGCTCACCCGCCGACACGCCCTTGCTGAGGAAAACAGACTGGCCGACGATGCGTTCGACTATCACAACACGCGGCGCAACTTTGCTGTCGGGACCGATGACCCACGTTATCATGCCCTGCTGTGCCGGCAGCACGGCGCCGGCAGGCACGGACAGCATCCGCGGCTTGACCTCCACCGTCAGCGCGACCTCGACGGCCAGGCCCGGCCAGAGCATCTCCTCCGCATTCCCTGCTATGACCTTGACGGTGATCGTCCCTGTCTGTTTGTCGACCTGATTGTCGATGAAGCCGATCGTGCCCGGCACGACGGTTCGGGGCACCCCGGGAACGGCAATCTCCGCCGTCGCCTTGGAGGCGAGAGCGCGCTTCAACGCGCCGAGCTCGCCCTGAGGTACGGCAAAGCTCACCTGGATCGGCTTCGTCTGGTTGATGGTGACGAGCGGCAGAGCATCCGTGCCGCGCACCATGGCGCCGATCTTGGCGTTGAGGCTGCCGGTGCGCCCCGTGATCGGGGCGCGGATCGTCAGATAGTCGAGCTGGGTCTTTTGCGACTCGAGCAGTGCATGGCCGGCGGCGATGCTGGCTTTCAGCCCCTCGACGGCGAAGCGCGCCGTGTCAAGAGCTGCTTCCGTCACGATCTGCTTGTCGATGAGCGCCTGCCGCCGCCCCAAGGTCGCCTCCGCGTCCCGCAAGCTCGCCTGGTCCTTGGCGATGGCGGCTTCGGCCTGCGCGATCTGCGCCTTCACCAGGCGGTCGTCGAGACGGACGAGCACCGATCCTTCGGTGACGAGATCCCCTTCGTTGAAGAGAACCTCCATGATCTGCCCGTCCACTCGCGTCTTGACGGCAACGGTTGCGAGCGGCTCGACCGTTCCAGGCGCTGCCAGGATGACCGGCATGTCCGCCTCCACGACGGCGGCAGCGGTCACCGGCGCCACACCGGCGCTGCCCTTGCCGTCAGGCTTCTTGCTGGCGGTCCTGCCGGTCGCCGACGACGCTGGACTGTTGCCGGGTTCGAGCCAAAAAAAATACGCCGCGCCCGCGGCGATGGCCGCGCAGCCAAGAAGCAACCCTAGTCGCTTGATCGTCATCGCCTCCCGACCGCCACTCGTACGCCGTCCGGCCCCGAGCCTCTAGCTGCCCTGATGGTGCCAGTCTAGGGCCGGCAAGGACTTCGCGCGAGAGGGGGCCCCCAAATATCGGCTGGGGCATACCTCCTCTGTAGCGTGAAACGTGTGCAACCCGCGTCTTCCGTCGCAGCGGCAGGGCGGAACCCCGAACAAGGCCTGGCACAGGGGAGGCCGGCACAGCGGGTACTCCCGAGCCGTCCCTCTGAACTCCAAACATGGCCAACAAAACGCTGCGATTGCTCGATATGGCGTGGACGGAGGCTTGACACCGCCCCTTTTTGATCAGGCGCGGAAAGAGGCGGAGCAGCAGTGGCATTCGATATGTTCGCGGGGGACCACCACGAAAGCATCGGGCATCACGAAGACTTCCTGTTGGGTCTCGTCGAAGATGACCGCGCGCGCTATCCGCAGTTGGTTTCCCTTCGCGATGCCTTCTACACCAGCCCTCGCATATCGCCCTGCCAGGCCGGGGCGCTGGTGCATGAATTGATCGACCTGCTTTCCTCGAACGGCGGCATCGCCAACAAGGCCCTTGCCCGAATCGTGGTGCGCCTCCTGCCGTTCTTCAGCCGGGCATACAAGAACGAGCACGCAATCGTGTGCCGCAGTGACTGATGCTCGGTGCAACCTCCTGTTAGAGGCGATAGCGGATCTGGTCGGTCCAGAAGCGCTCCAGGCGAACCAGCGCCTTGTTGAGGCTCTTGAAGTCGTCGGCCCCGATCTGGCCCACCTGCTCCACCGAGCCGAGCTGGCGCTGGTAGAGCTTCTGGATGACAGCCCTGGCCTCCAAGCCCTTCTCGGTCAGGCTCACACGCACCGACCGGCGATCCTTGTCGGACCGCTTGTAGTGGATGTAGCCCATGTCGACGAGCTTCTTGAGGTTGTAGGAGACGTTGGAGCCGAGGTAGTAGCCGCGCGTTTTCAGCTCGCCGGCCGTCAGCTCGCTCTCGCCGATGTTGTAGAGCAGCAGCGCTTGCACGCTGTTGAGCTCCGCACCGCCGAGACGGTCGAACTCGTCCTTGATGACGTCGAGCAGCAAACGGTGCAGACGCTCGACCAGTCGCAGAGCGCGCAAGTACTCGCTTTTGAGCGAGTCCTCGGTCGCGGGCGCGCGCGGGCGCGCAACATCCAACGCAAAACTCATATCCCTGCCTCGATCTGTTTGACGCGTCCCGGTGTTCCGGGTTGAGCGGGAGCCTAAGCGAAAGCTTCTAAATACCATTTAAATTAATCGGTTAACGGCGCAAATCCGAGCATCCCGGCCTGGGACAGCTCAGGGGCGGACCGCCTGCATTTCGGCGCGTGTGGCGAGTTGCAGCTCATCCTGGCCGAGCGGGGCGAAATAGCTTTGGATCATGCCGTCGCTCACGTCCTCGAGCCGATCCGGCTGCCACCTCGGCGCATGGTCGCGATCGATCAGGCCGGCACGGACGCCCTCGTAGAAATCGCCGCCCTGCATGAAGCGGCACGCGAGCCGGAAATCCTGCTTCAGCGTGGCGCTGAGGTCGAACGCGCGTACGGCCCGAAGGTGGCGAAGCGCCACCTTGAGCGAGGTGGGCGAGCAGCGTGCCAGGTCTTTCAAGACGCCCTTGGCCCACTCGCTCTCGTCTCGCTCTGCACCGAGAGCTGCAGCAATGCTCTCGACGCTGTCGCCGCTGAAGCAGCGGGCAATTGCCGGCCGCAATACCTCGAGCTGGGCAGGGCCGGGGTCTTCATGCCGGTCGTCCAGCAGGGGGTCTACGGGTTCGGCGCTGCTGAGCGCTGCACGAATGTCGGAAAAGCGCGCGGCCGGTATGCAGTGCGTGGCGAGGCCCAGATGATAGGCGTCGGCGCGTCCGATGGCACGGCCGGTGAGCGCCAGGTACGTGCCGATTTCGCCAGGCATGCGTGCGAAGGCCCAGCTCACGCCGTCGTCCGGGAACAGTCCTATGCCGGTTTCCGGCATGGCAAAGCGGTAGCGCTCGCCCGCAACCCGGTGCGTACCATAAAGGGTGACGCCGACGCCGGAGCCCATCACCACGCCGTCGATCAGCGCGACGGTGGGCTTGGTGAAGCAGTCGAGCTGCCAGTTGAGCGCGTATTCGGCCGCCAGCGACCGGCGGGCCGCATCGGGGTGGCTCTTTCCCCACTCGACCATCTCGCGCACGTCGCCGCCCGCACAGAAGGCGCGTTCCGTGGCCGACACGATCACAGCGGCATAGATCTGCGGGTCGCGTGCCCACGCCGCAAATGCGGCAGCAATCTCGGAGCGCATGGCGGTAGTCAGCGCGTTGAGCGCGCGCGGCCGGTTCAGCGTCACGATCCCGGCGGCGCCCTCGATGCCCGTCGCTATGTCGCTGCCCGCCGATGCCGGCGGCACAGAAAGGTCAGTTGCCCGCGCCTTCACGCCGTTGCCTTCCACAGGTTGTTCCTGTTCCTGCTGCCGCCGACCTCTGGACTCTCGCGAGCGCCGTAATTTTGCGCTATATAAGACTGTCGAGTCAGCCAGTTCCAGATCCTGATTCGTGAGGGGCGTCGCGCCGGGATCTCTGGTCTGACAGTAGGGGGAACTTCCCGGATGTATGTGATACGCTGGGCAGCGGCCGCAGTGCTCTGCGTGCTTGCCACCACGCCAATTTCCCAGGCACAGCAGCATGAGCCCGCCGCAGATGCGGGCAAATTGCCGCCGCCAGCCGCCAAATACCAAGGCGTCTGGCCCAAGACCCTTCCAGACGCCAATACGCCACAGGCCCAGGCACCTGCCGAATGGTCCAAGCAGGAGATCGAGCTGGCGCGCGCCCGCTGCACAGCCATGCTCAAGGGCCTCGACCTCATCGCCCTACCGGACCCGCCAATTCGCGAAGGCGCGGAATGCGGCACACCGGCTCCCATGCAGCTCGTCAGCATCGGCAGCAACCCGCAGATCGCCCTGTCGCCACCGCCAGTGCTGACCTGCGACATGATCGCCGCCCTGCACAGATGGCTGGAGCGCGATGTACAACCCTTGGCACGCAAGCACTTTGGAGCCCCCATCGTGCGCCTCGCTACCATGAGCTCCTATTCCTGCCGCAATGCCTATGGCCGGTCCAAGAGCCGCCTGAGCGAGCACGGCAAGGTCAATGCGCTCGATGTCGGCGCCTTCGTCACGGCCAAGGGCCAGACCGCAATGGTGGTGGCCGACTGGGGTCCAACCGCCCGGGAGATCGCGGCGCAGGCGGCCGCAGCCCGCGCCGAAGCCGAGAAGAAGCAAGCCGAAGCAGCCAC
This sequence comes from uncultured Alphaproteobacteria bacterium, assembly GCA_963827545.1. Lineage (GTDB taxonomy): Bacteria > Pseudomonadota > Alphaproteobacteria > Rhizobiales > Hyphomicrobiaceae > AWTP1-13. Next base: position 20,841 of record CAWHBI010000020.1, on the reverse strand, counting down.
GGAAGCCGCTCAGGCAGGGGAAGGGCGGCGATACACCACAGGCGCCTCAATCTCACACCGCGCAGCCGCTGCGGCCGGGCATCGGCATCGATATTCCCGGGATCGGCATGCAACTGCCCGGATCGGCGCAGTCGACCGGGCTGGGGCTGACCCAGCCGAGCCGCCTCGGTGGGCCCAAGGAGGCCAGCCAGGCTCCTCCCGCACCGACCGAGCCGCTCACGGGCAAGGCGGTTTTCCTGCGCGCCGTGCACAAGGCCGCCTGCAACATCTTCGGTACCGTGCTGGGCCCCGAAGCCAACCACGCGCACAAGAACCACTTCCACGTGGACATGGCCGAGCGCAAGCACGGCGCCATCTGCGAGTAGCGCGACCTCCTCCCCCTTGCCTTGCGGCCGCACGCGCGAGAATGTGGGCCACGGGCTCGGCCATCGGCCGGGCTGAGAAACCCGCAAGGACAGCCCATGAAGCCTCTCGCCCAGCGCCGTGCGGTCCCTCCTGAGCGTGCCGCCAATCCCGCACCCGACAACGCCGTCGAGCCAGGCGGCTTTCCCGCCGTGCGCATGCGCCGCAACCGGAGGGCAGACTGGTCGCGACGGCTAGTGCGGGAGAACCAGCTCACCGTCGACGATCTGATCTGGCCTATCTTCATCATAGACGGCCAGAATAAGCGCGAGCCGATTGGGGCCATGCCAGGCGTGGAGCGCTTCTCCGTCGACCTCGCCGTGCGCGAGGCGGAGCATGCGGCAAAACTCGGCATACCGGCGATCGCCACCTTTCCCAACGTCGACATAGCGCTGCGTGACCAGACGGGATCGAACATCCTGGATCCGGACAACCTGATCAACCGCGCGACGCGCGCAATAAAGGCGGCAGTGCCTGAGATCGGCATAATTACCGATGCCGCGCTCGACCCCTTCACCAGCCACGGCCACGACGGCATCCTGCGCGACGGCATCATCGTCAACGACGAGACGGTAGCGCAGATCGCGGAGGCAGCGGTGCTGCAGGCAGCGGCCGGAGCCGATGTCATCGCACCGTCGGACATGATGGACGGGCGGATCGGTGCCATCCGCAAGGCGCTCGACGCCAACGGCTTCCAGGACGTGGCCATCATGGCCTACGCGACGAAATTCGCCTCGGCCTTTTACGGGCCCTATCGCGAGGCGATCGGCACCATCGGCGTGCTCAAGGGCGACAAGAAGACCTACTACATTGACCCCGCCAACTCGGACGAGGCACTGCGCGAGGTGGCGCTCGACATCGCCGAGGGCGCCGACATGGTGATGGTGAAGCCCGGCATGCCCTATCTCGACATCGTCCGGCGCGTGAAGGACGCCTTCGGAATGCCAACCTTCGCCTATCAGGTATCGGGCGAGTACGCGATGCTGATGGCGGCAGCGCAGAACGGCTGGCTCGAGGGCGACAAGGTGATGATGGAAAGCCTGACCGCCTTCAAGCGGGCGGGTGCCGACGGGGTACTGACCTACTTCGCACCCCGGGCCGCGCGGTTGCTCAAGCCATAGTGGGCAGTGACGGGGTCAGACCCCTAACCGCTATCGTGTTTTGTAACGAGCCTGCGTCGAGGTTAGGGGTCTGACCCCGCTCCCCCAATGCCTACTGCCTATTGCCGTGTTGCATAGACGAAGTGATGGCTGGGCAAAGAGCGGCACTTGATTGTGCGCTCCGCCCTCACTTATCATCGCGCCGGCGAGCGGGTGGCGTGGCGTACAAGGGTCAGCGATGACGGAGCAGCGGAAACACTTTCCCGAGTTCTACGTCACGGCACCACAGCCTTGCCCCTATCTCCCCGGGCGCCTCGAGCGGAAGCTATTTACACACCTCACGCACGACAAGCCGCCGGCCCTCGTCGACAATCTTCTCAAGGGCGGCTTCCGGCGCAGCCAGAACATCGCCTACATGCCCTACTGCGAGGGTTGCCAGGCCTGCGTTTCGGTGCGGGTGCTGGTCGACGAGTTCGCTCCGACCCGATCGATGCGACGCGTCGTCGAAGCCAACACCGATCTCGTTGCGCGCCGCCAGCAGGCGACGCCGACGTCCGAGCAGTACGCGTTGTTTCGCGCCTACATCGACACGCGCCACGCCGAGGGCGGCATGGCAGACATGACCGTGCTCGACTACGCGATGATGGTGGAAGACAGCATCATCGACACGTTCATGACGGAGTACAGGCTGCGACCCGAACCCATGGCGAAGGCCTCCTCGGAAAAGCAGCCGCTGGTGGCGGTGGCGCTGTGCGACCGCCTGTCGGACGGCATTTCCATGGTGTACAGCTTCTACGAGCCCGAGGTCGCCAAGCGCGGTCTCGGCACCTACATGATCCTGGAGCACATCGCCCATGCCAAGCGGCTGGGCGTGCCCTATCTCTACCTGGGTTACTGGATCAACGGCTCGCCGAAGATGAACTACAAGCGGCGCTTCCAGCCGCAGGAGCAACTCACCGGGAACGGCTGGACGCGGGTAGAGCCCTCACCCTTATCGCCCGAGACAAGACCTCGACCGGAAACGCGCTGACGAAAGACACTTGGCCTCGCCGCCGCCCGGGGAGAGTCGATATGGCCACGGCCGCAATCGAAGTCCGCCCAATCGCCGGCTCCATTGGAGCCGAGATTTCCGGCGTCGATCTCGGCAAGGAACTCGACGACGAGACCATCGCCGAAATCCGCAAGGCCTGGCTCGACCATTGTGTCATCTTCTTCCGCGACCAGGATGTGCCGCCACCCCGCTTCTTGAGCTTCGCCAGGCGGTTCGGCAACGTCATCGAGTATCCCTTCATCAAGGGGCTCGAGGGGTTCCCCGAGATCATTCCCGTGATCAAGCTCGAGCATGAGAGGACCAACTTCGGCGGCATCTGGCACTCCGACACCTCCTATCTGGAGGCGCCGCCCATGGGCACCATGCTGGTCGCCCGCGAGGTGCCGCCCAAGGGCGGCGACACCATGTTCGCCAATACCTATCTGGCTTACGAGACGCTGTCGGACGGCATGAAGCGTCTGCTCGACGGCCTGATTGCGATCAACACGTCGGCCAAGGCCGACGTGAGCCGCACGCGCGAGGATCGCGTGCGCCAGAGCATGCGGGAGGACGCCAAGAAGGAATACGTGGGCGAGCATCCGGTCGTACGCACCCACCCCGAGACTGGGCGCAAAGCGCTCTATGTCAACGTGGGTCACACGCTGAAATTCAAGGGCATGAGCGTGGAGGAGAGCGAGCCGATCCTGGCCTATCTCTTCCAGCACCAGATCCGCCCGGAGTTCACCTGCCGCTTCAACTGGCGGGTCGGCTCACTGGCCTTTTGGGACAACCGCTGCGCACTGCACAATCCGATCAACGACTACCACGGCTATCGCCGGGTCATGCATCGCATTACGCTCGCGGGCGACAAGCCGCGCTGAGCCGACCGCAGCCTAGTCCGAACCCGAAGTTCGCACACACTTCGCGGCAAACCTTCGGGTTCAAAAGGGACACCAGTCTAGTTGCTTTGGTTCAGAAGTTCCCTCCCCACCTAGCCGCAAGTCATGGGGAACCTCTGAACCGCCACACTAGTAGATCGTTTCCCTGAGACGCTGCGGATAGGCCTGATCGTAGGCGGCGCCGTCGATGCTGCCCTGGCTCAGCGCTTGCAGGATTTCACCCGTGCTCGGCAGCTCTGAACGGGCGATCTGCGCGTCGGCGCTCCACAGCCGCGAGCGCACCAGCGCCTTGGGGCATTGGAAATAGACGCGCTCGGCCGTCACCACCAGCACGCTCTTGGGCGCGTTGCCTCGCATGGCGAAGCTCGCACACAGCGCCGGCTCGGTGGTGATCTCGGCCCGCCCGTTGATGCGCAGCGTATTGCCGATGCCGGGGATCATGAACAGCAGCGCGACGCGCGGATCGCGTACGATGTTGCGCAAAGAGTCGATGCGGTTGTTGCCGCGGCGATCGGGGATCAGCACGGTCTTGTTGTCGTGCACCTTCACGAAGCCGGGCGGATCGCCGCGCGGCGAGCAGTCGAGGCCCTCGGGCCCGACGGTCGCCACCACCACGAACGGCGCCTTATCGATGAAGGCCTTGTAGTGATCGCAGATGTAGTCGATCTCCTTGGCGATCGCGGCCTCGACCGGCGTGCCGTAAAGCGCGTCGAGTTGTTCCAGCGTCGTGATCCGGTGCATCAGCAGCCTCGGGTTTTGCAAGCTCGCGCACTGCTAGGGTAACGTCCGGCAGGCGTCAACGCACCTGGCGAAGATCGCGGCAGCGCCATCTGCGCGCAAGTATTTATCGCTACTTCTCCGCTGAGCGCCTCAGTTGCCGGAATTTTGCCGATTTGCCCTTTGCAGGCGAGCGTTGGTCGTGCTGTGCTCCATGGCACATTCAGACCGGATCTTGTATGACATAGAAACTGTATTTGGTGGAGGTCACCATGCCTCATCTCCTGGCCCTGCTGTCTGCCCTGTTCCTGATCCTGGTTTCTTCCCAAGCGCGAGCAGAAAAGCGCGTCGCGCTCGTCATCGGCAACTCCGCCTACCAGAACACCGCCGCGCTCAAGAACTCCAAGAACGATGCCCGGGATATGGCATCGACACTGACGCGCCTGGGCTTTGAGGTCGTCGAGGGCATGGATCTCGACAAGCGTGCGATGGAACGCACGATTCGCCTGTTCGCTACGAAGCTCGGTCGTGCCGACGTTGCGTTGTTCTTCTTCGCGGGACACGGTGTGCAGGTCGGCGGGCAGAACTACCTCTTGCCGGTCGATGCCAAACTCTCGGGCGAAGGCGACGTCGACTTCGAAAGCCTTGCGCTCACCCTTGTCCTCAAACAGATGGAGCGCGACGCCAAGACCAGCATCGTTCTGCTCGATGCCTGCCGCGACAATCCTCTGGCTCGCAACTTGGCCCGCGGCATGGGCACGCGCAGTGTGCAGATCGGACAGGGGTTGGCCGAGGTCAAGGCGGGGGTCGGAACTTTGATCGGCTTCTCCACGCAGCCTGGCAATGTCGCCCTCGACGGAGACGGGCACAATTCGCCTTACGCAGCAGCGCTCGTGAAGCACATGGAGACGCCGGGCAAGGATGTGAGTGCGGTACTCGTCGCCGTCCGCAACGACGTGCTGCACGCGACGGACGGCAAACAGGTGCCGTGGGAGCACACGTCACTCACCGGTGAGGTCTACTTCAGGCCAGGTTCCGCACCCGGGGCCACGACAACGAACACGGCTCCGCCTCCCGCTTTCAAGACGACCGCTCCCTTTGTTCCAGACTATGACAAGGAGATGGAGATCGCCTTCTGGAACGCGGTTAAGGAGAGCAAGTCGCCGGCTGTGCTGCAGACCTATCTCGACCGCTTTCCCGGCGGCACGTTCTCCGGTCTTGCCCGGGTGATGGTCGATCAGCTGAAGCAGAACCAGGGCGCGAAAGCCTCTGGGGGGACGAGAGTCGCGAATTTGCCGTCCGACGCCTCGAAGCTGCCCGATGCTCCATCGACGAACGCACCGGCTTTGGCGCGGGCACTGCAAAGCGAGCTCAAGCGGGTAGGTTGCGATCCTGGCTCGATCGAGGGCAACTGGGGTGCCAAGAGCAAGGAGGCGCTCCGCAAATTCCAGCGCTTCAGCAAGCTTTCGGTTTCGGCAGACGAACCCACGGAAGCGGCGCTTCAGCTTGTCGCAGGCCAGAAGGGCCGGATTTGCCCGCTCGAGTGCGATCGCGGCGAGTCAGAGGTCAACGGCAAATGCGTCGCCAAGGCCAAGACGGACAAGGGCAGGGCTGCCGAGAGCCGCCAGAAGCGAGCCCCGGACCGGGAGAGGGAGGCGGCGCCACCACCGGGCGGAGGCATTGGCATCGGTGTGTGCGTGCGGACGGGCGGGATGGCCTTCTGCGCTCGCTGACCGCGCGATCTGCAGTCTATCCCGGCGGTACCCTCAATTGCGCGCGGCGCGCACGGAGAAGGCCGCGGCACCGGTGGCAATGCACTTGCCGCTGCTGTCGTGCAACGCCATCTGCACGTTGGCCACGCGTGTGCCGAGCCGCGTGACGGTGGCGGTCGCTACGAAGGTATCGGCGGCGGCCGGCTCCAGGTAGTCGACCCGCAGGTCGATGGTGCTGAGCCGGCCGAACTCGCGCAGCTGCGTCTCGAGGTCGGGCTTCGGATCCTGTTCCGCCATCCTGAGCAGGATGGCGACACCGGCGATGGAATCGAGCACGGCTGCCGTCACGCCGCCGTGCAACACCTTGAGCTTGGTGTTGCCCAGCATGAAGTCCTGCTTGGCGAACGACACCTCGGCACGGCCCCGCACGATCCTGAACCTGAGATCGAGAGCCCGACAGAAGGGGATCCTTTCTTCAAAGACGTAGCGCAGCGCGTCCTGGAATTCCGGCCGGTCGATCATCGTTCGCATGTCGTCGTTCCCGCGCGGCTACTTGGCCAGCTCCTTGTCGAGCTTGGCAGCCATGTAGGTCCATTTCGCCACCTGCGTCTCCACCAGCACCTTGAGGGCGCCGCGCAGCTCCGTGAGCAGGGCGCAATCAGGCCCCGCTCCCGATGCCTGCCCGCCACCGGTGATGCGCGCGAGCAGCTCCTCCGATTTCTGGTCGTAGCCCGCGATCTCCTCGTCGCGCACGAAGGGCGCCGCCTCCTTCAGGAACTGGTCGTGGCTCCAGTTGCGCTTGTCCTTGAGCTGGATCAATTTGGCCTGGAATGGCGGCGTGTTCTTCCGGTTGAGATCGCGCAGGGCCCCGGCCGCCTCGTTGACGACGGCTTCGAAGTCGGTCTTGGCGCAAGCCGGCGCCTGGGCCGAAGCCTCGCCCGCAGCGCCGAACAGCGCCAGCAGCGTCGCCACCACCGCCCAAACGCCCGCACGCATAAATCAGGCTCCCTCGCGCCCCAAGTTGCACCTACCCATGGCCTGGACGGCGGCCAGGCGCAAGCCGCTAGCGTCGCACGAAACAAGGCTGGGCCAACGCTTAGAAGGACCGCCCGAATTTGTTGGACTTCGGGAAGCCGCGGGGTGCGAGCCGGCCCGCTTGGGCGCGCTGGCCGAGCCAGTCCCTGAGTTCCGACATGGGCAACGTGAAGGTGCGCCCCGCCGGATCGAGCCAGGACAGCCCCTCATCCTTCTTGAACACCCGGATGTCGGAAAGGCCGCCGTCCTTGTAGCGCTGCAGGCGCACGCCCTTGCCGCGCCCCATCTCGTTCACCTCTTCCAGCGGGAAGACCAGCATCTTGCGGTTCTCGCCGATCACAGCCACGAGATCGCCATCGGCGGGAACGCACAAGCGGGCCTCCTCGGGCTCGGTGAGGTTCATCACCTGCTTGCCCTTGCGGGTCATCGCCACCATCTCGTCCTCGGGCACCAGGAAGCCGTGACCGGACGTGGCGGCGATGAGGAGCTTGCGGCCGGGCTCGTGCACGAAGACCTCAACGAACGCGTGGTTCTCCTCCAGATCGACCATCAACCGCACGGGCTCGCCGTGACCCCGTCCGCCTGGGAGCTGGTCGCCCGTCAGCGTGAACACCTTGCCGTTGGTTGCGAGCAGCAACAGCTTGTCGGTCGTGTGCGCCTTCACGGCGCGCAACAGCTGATCGCCCTGCTTGAACTCGAGCTTGGCGAGGTCGTCCATGTGCCCCTTCATGGCGCGGATCCAGCCCTTCTCGGACAGGATCACCGTGATGGGCTCCTTCTCGATCATGGCCTGCTCGAGGTCGACCTCGATGGCGGGCGCGTCGGCAAAGGAGCTGCGGCGCCGGCCCAGCGCCGTCTTTTTCGAATAGGCCTCGCGGGTCGCCTTCACCTCGTCGGCGATGCGCTCCCACTGCTGATCGTCCGACTTGAGCAGCGATTTGATCTCCCGCCGCTCCTTGGAAAGCTTGTCGTGCTCGGCCTTGATCTCGATCTCTTCGAGCTTCGACAGCGACTTCAGACGCAGGTTCAGGATGGCGTCCGCCTGCACTTCGGTCAGCTTGAAGCGTTTGATGAGCTTGGCCTTGGGATCGTCGTCGAAGCGGACGATCTTGATGACCTCGTCGATATTCAGATAGGCGATCAGGTAGCCGTCGAGCACCTCCAGGCGATGCTCGATCTTCTTCAGCCGGAACTGCGAGCGCCGCACCAGCACCACCTTGCGGTGCTCCAGCCAATGCCTGAGCACATCGCGCAGCGACAGCACGCCCGGCACCTGCCCGCCCGAGAGCACGTTCATGTTGAGGGAGAAGCGCACCTCCAGCTCGGTGAGCCTGAACAAGCTCTCCATCAGCAGCACGGGGTCGACGGTGCGGCTCTTGGGCTCCAGCACCAGCCGCACGGTCTCCGCCAACTCGTCGCGCGCGTCGCCCAGCAGGGGCAGCTTCTTCTCGTCGATCAGCTCGGCCAGGCGCTCGACCAGCTTGGCCTTCTGCACCTGGTAGGGGATCTCGGTAACGATGATCTGGTAGGTGCCGCGGCCAGTTTCCTCGCGCTCCCAGCGCGCGCGCAGGCGGAAGCCGCCGCGGCCGGTCTTGTAGGCCTCCAGGATCGCCTCGCGCGGCTCGACGATGATGCCGCCGGTCGGGAAGTCCGGCCCCGGCACCATCTCGACCAGCTTGTCGATGTGCGCATTCGGGTGCTTGATGAGGTGGAGGACGGCAGTGCACAGCTCTTCCACGTTGTGCGGCGGGATGCTGGTGGCCATGCCGACGGCGATGCCCGAGGTGCCGTTGGCGAGCAGGTTCGGGAAATTGGCCGGCAGGACCACCGGCTCCTGATTGGTGCCGTCGTAGGTCGGGCGGAAGTCGACCGTGTCCTCGTCGATGCCGTCGAGCAGCAGCCCGGCCACGGCCGTCATGCGGCTTTCGGTGTAGCGCATGGCGGCCGGGTTATCGCCGTCGACGTTGCCGAAATTGCCCTGGCCGTCCACCAGCGGGTAGCGCACCGCGAAGTCCTGGGCGAGGCGCACGAGTGCATCGTAGATGGCCTGGTCGCCGTGGGGATGGAAGTTGCCCATCACCTCGCCGACGATCTTGGCGCATTTCTTATAGGCGCCGGCAGGGTCCAGCTTGAGCTCGCGCATGGCATAGAGGATGCGCCGGTGCACGGGCTTGAGACCGTCGCGCACGTCGGGCAGCGCCCGGTGCATGATGGTGGAGAGCGCGTAGGCAAGGTAGCGCTCCTCCAGCGCATCCTTGAGGTCGATGGGCTCGATGGGCGGCGGAGGCGGGGGGAGAATCGTGGTCTTGGTCATTGGGGCTGGTTAACGGGCGGTGGGGCCAACCTCAAGTGCCGCAGCACAACAACACGCCCCTTGCGCGCTCTTGTCCCCCCGCCGCCCGTCGCCTATGTTGGTTGTTGAAACTTTCAACAACGCGGGGTATCGCCCATGGGCACCATGAATTTCTCCATTCCGGATGACGTCAAAGACAAGTTCAACGAGGTCTTCGACGGGCAGAACAAGAGCGCCGTCGTCGCCAGGCTCATGGTCCGCGCCATCGAGGAGGAGGAGCGCGCTCACCGTTCGGCCGGATTTGTGGAGCGTCTCCGGCAGATCAGGGCCCGTAGCCGACCTGTCACGGAGGAAGACATTAGGCGCGCACGGGAGGAGCTGCGGAAATGAAGCCAGCGCGACGCAAGGCTGCCGCACGGGACTGGACGCTGGACGCGTTGATCGAGGAGGTGTTGCGCGCCAGGGCCCAGGATCCGCCTCTGAGCGATGAAGAAATCAGGCGCGTGCGCGTGGAAGGCCGTCCGTGAGGCTGGTGGTCGACGCCAGCGTTGCCATCAAATGGTTCATCGGTGCGAGGCCGGACGAACCCACATGCGCCCCAAGCTCAGGCGGTTGCCGCCGCAATCGAGAGAAGTGGAACGGAGCATGCTAGCCCCCTGTCACTGGACAGCGGAGGTTATCGCAGTTATTGCGCGGCTCGATCCCGGCATCGTGGACGATGCACTGGTGCTTCTCGATGACATGAAGCCAGTTCTGATCCACACGGTCGCGGTGGTAAAGCGCGCGGCTGACCTGTCTGTCGCGTTGAACCACCACCTGTTCGACACGCTCTATCACGCCGTGGCGCTGGAGGAGGGCGCGACGCTGGTGACGGCGGACGAGGCCTACTTCGGCAAGGCCAAGGACCTGGGGGCGATTTTGCCACTGGCCGAATTCTTGATCTGACGGCTACAGCTTCTTGCGCAGCGGCGCGAGGTCGGGATAGCAGGGCGCACGCTTCTCCTGCTGGGCGGCGAATGCCTCGCGCATATGGCTCCGCGCGAACATGCCGGTCTGCCACAGCGCGATGTAGTCGAGCGCGTCCTTGGTGGCGTGGTCGCGGGCGTAGTTGATCATCACCTTTGATCCTGTGACGGCGATCGGGTTCTTGGCCGCGATCTCGCGCGCCGTCTCCATCACCGCGCTCATCATGGCGGCGTGATCGGGATAGACCTCGTTGACGAGGCCGATGGCCTTGGCCTTCTCCGCCGGCAGGCGGCGGCCCGTATAGGCCAGCTCGCGCACCCAGCCTTCCGGGATCAGCTTGCACAGGCGCGGGAAGGTGCCGACGTCCGCCGTCATGGCGAGATTGATCTCCTGAATGCAGAAGAAGGCGTCCGCGGTGCAATAGCGGATGTCGCAGGCAGAGGTCATGTCCACCGCCCCGCCGATGCAGCCGCCCTGGATAGCGGCGATGACCGGCACGCGTGCCTCATCGAGGCAGGAAAACGTGTTCTGCAGGCCCAAGACGAGATGACGGAAGGCTTCGTTGGCGACGTGCGCGTCCTGCTGCGCGGCCGCGAGCGCACCGTTCTCGGCAAACACCTCCAAATCCATGCCGGCGGAGAAATGCTTGCCGGTGGACGAGATCACGATGACGCGGGCCCGCGCGTTATCGTCGATGTCGCGGACGATGGTCGGCAGCGCGCCCCAGAACTCCCGGTTCATGGAGTTGAGCTTCTCCGGCCGATTGAGCTTCAGGTGCGCTATGCCGTCCCCGATGGCAACTTCGAAAACGTTCTGCACCGTGCTTGCGCTTGGCCCGGTCATGACTGCCTCCCATGCTGCATGTCCCTCAATATCCTGGCGCTGGGCCGTGTCCAAGCCGCGTCGGCCTTGGGCAAGGAACGGTCGCGCAATGCCCCACCTCCTGCTACACAGCCCGTGAACGGCGCAAGAATCAGCCAGAACATGACGCAGCCCACTGATCCTCGCGCTCCCTCTCTCTTCGAACAGCGTTCCGCCCGAACGCAATGGTGCGCGCTCATTGCGGGCTCTGTTCTCTTTGCCGCACTGCTCGAAATGGCTGGCCTTCCGGCCGCACTGCTCCTCGGCCCGATGCTCGCCGGCATTCTCGTGGCGACCAATGGCGGCGGGATCCGCGCGCCGCGGGTGCTTGTGCTCGCCTCGCAGACCATCGTCGGGTGTCTCGTGGCGCGTGCCATCACCGGCGACATCGTCCTGGCCTTCCTCAAGGACTGGCCGCTGTTCCTGGGCGTGGCGCTGGTCATCATCGCCACCAGCGGTCTGCTCGGCTGGATGATCAGCCGATTCAAGGTGTTGCCGGGGGCGACGGCAGTGTGGGGCACCACGCCAGGTGCAGCCTCGGCAATGATGGTGATGGCTGGCGCCTTCGGCGCCGATGCTCGCCTCGTCGCGTTCATGCAATACCTGCGCGTGGTGCTCGTTGCGGCCATAGCCTCGATCGTTGCACGGCTGTGGATTGGCCCTTCTGACTCCGTTGCGCCCGAAACGGTGTGGTTTCCTGCCGTGCACTGGGCGGATTTCACGGCAACGCTGATCATCGCGGGCCTGGGCGGCGCCCTCGGTGTCGCATTGCGGATCCCTGCGGGTGCGCTGCTCCTTCCCATGATCGTGGGAGCGGTGCTCGAAGGAACGGACCTTGTGACGATTTCGCTCCCGCCATGGCTACTCGCGCTGAGCTATGCGTTTCTTGGCTGGAGCGTCGGCCTGGGCTTCACGCGGGAGATTCTCGTTCACGCGTCCCGGGCCTTTCCCCAGGTCCTGCTTGCGATCCTCATCATGATTGGAGTTTGCGGCGCCCTCGCCTTCATCCTCGTGCGTGCGGCCGGCATCGACCCTCTGACGGCTTATCTCGCGACAAGTCCGGGTGGCATGGATTCGGTCGCCATCATCGGGGCGTCGAGCAAGGTCGATCTATCGTTCGTGATGGCGATGCAGGCAGTGCGTTTCCTGATCGTGCTCATCGTCGGCCCCCCGATGGCACGGTTCATCGCGCAGCGCATGACGTAGGCGGGCGTGATTGCATCCGCCGTTCGTGGCCGCGGCTGATGGCCTCGGCGGCACTCGCCGCAGTTGCCCTGTACGTCCGTGGGGCCATCCACAGGAGATGCGCGGGTCAGGCGCACGCCCATCCTTGCTGGCTTGCGAAACCTGGGCCATGTAGCAGCCATGCATCCCGACCTGCCACAGACCGAAGCCGCCATCGTCGAAATGACGAATGCCTTTCGAAAGGCCAACACCTTGCAGGAGGTAAAGCCCAATGCCGCCCTGACCGCCGCCGCCCGTGCCTTCGCCGACTACCTCGCCAGGACAGGCAAGTTCGCGCACGAGGCCGACGGCCGCCAGCCGCAGGATCGCGCGCAGGCGCAGGGCTACCGCTACTGCCTGGTGGCGGAGAACCTCGCCTGGCACCGCGACAGTCGCGGCTTCGAGGCGCGCCAGCTCGCACGCCAGGTGGTGGAAGGTTGGAAGACATCGGCCGGCCATCGCGCCAACCTGCTTCTGCAGGGCGCGACGGAGACCGGCATTGGCGTCGCGCGCGTGCCTGACAGGGACCCCAAGTTCCTGGCCGTGCAGCTGCTCGGCCGGCCGGAGGCATTGAAGATCAAGTTCAGCATTCAGAACCTGTCGGGCACGGCCGTGCGCTACGCGGTCGGCAGCGAGACTGGCGCGCTGCCGCCACGGGCAACGGTCACTTACACGTCGTGCAACTCGAGACCGCTCAGCTTGGAGGCAACGAGCGGGGCGGCGGCGCGCTTCGAGCCGCGGCTCGGCGATCGCTTCGTGATCCGCGCTGGCAAAGGGCAAGCCGTCAAGGTCGACGTCGAACGCAAGTAGCGCGCCAACCCGTCAAGACTGTGGGGCTCGGCCAGCCAAACCCATGCCGATGCAGAACGCCACAGCCGGCTGCCAGACGATGAAGAGCCACTGCATGTCGATCATCTTGCGCTCGCTCATGTAGAGAAGCATCCCGGCCAGGGCCCCGACGAGGCACGTGACGACAATTCGCAACGGCCGGCGCAGTCCCAGCGAGAACAGCGCGCAACCCAAGTGGGTAAGCCCGGCACCCACCGCGCCGGCCGCAAGGCTGGCGGCAATAAGGTGCGGGTCGTCACCAGAGTTCGTTTGCAATCTGATGCCAACCTGAAGGGCCGCGCTCCAGGCATACATCGTCGTGATCAACAGCACCGGCACGGACCACAGCTTGCCCGTCCACCTCCAAATGCTGAAAGCAACAACGACAGCGAAATAGAAGCCGATCGGCAGCGTGTCCGAGGACAAGCCGAACAGCGTCGCCAAGGGCTGAAGCCATGTCAGGAACGGGGAAGAGCTGCTGAAGCCCAAGTTGGCAGAGGCGACGCCAGAAATGAGACCGAGCCCGGCCATGGTGACGTCAGGCCGATCGCGCCAGCCGCCGATGGAACGCGTGGTAGCCATGCTCTGACACTCCGCACCTTGCAATCGTGCAGGCCTATCGCTGGATTATGGCCGCTGAAGGTACGACAACAGGCGGCCGCGTGAGTCCGGCATCCGCATGTCGCGGGGCCTTAGAACGCGAGACTCGAGAAAATGCCCGGTGAGCGCGAACCCGGCGAGAACATCCTCCCCGCGCACTGTTCCCGCCACACTCCCGCGCAGAAACGCCGGCAACGCCAGCATGCGATCCTTGTACGGCTCGCCAGCCTCGGATGAGACGGCGCGGCCCGACTTGGGCGAGACATAGGCGAGATCGGTGCTGGTGCCGGTCGCGGCACATGAGGCGAGATCGAGCCCGAAGCCCAGCTCGTCCAGCAGCGCGAGCTCCCAGCGCACCACCAGCGCCGGCCAGACGGCGCGATCGTCGAGGAAGCCCAGCACGAACTGGGTGACCTCGAACAGGTTGGGATGCGGATCGCGCTCGGGCAGCAGGCGCGCAAGGGTGGCCATTGAGGTCATGGCGGTGAGCGCTGCGGCATTCTCCATCACCAGCGCGGCAAAGCCCTTTCTCAGCTCGACCGTGAAGTGACCGAGGTTCTCCGCGAGCCGCGCCTTCCAGGCGGCATCCACGTGGTTGCCGATCTGCAGCACGGGGCGGAGCTTGCGCGAGCGCCCCCCGTGCACCAGCCCCAGATGCCGCCCATGGCCGCGCGTGAACAGCTCCAGCACGGCCGCCGACTCGCCGTGCGGCCGCACGCTCAAGATCACGCCTTCGTCGGACCATTGCATGGCGCCGACCATAGCTGGAGTTGGCACGCGCCGTCGCACCCCTTGACAACGGGAATGAGATTATTTGACAAGAGCAACAATATATATGACTTTTGCAAATATCGGGAGGACCCGCCCATGCATGACGAGGCGTCCACGTCGGTGGTCGAGGCAGTTCGCCGCTTCAGCCGGTTCTACACGCACAGGATCGGGGCTCTGGAAGAAAGCCTGCTCGGCAGCGGCCTCAGCCTCTCCGAGGGCCGCATCGTCTTCGAGCTTGGCCGGCGCGGGGAGTGGACGGCAAGCGGCATCTCAGCCGACCTCGGTCTCGACCCCGGCCACGTGAGCCGGCTTCTCGGCGCCCTCGAGAAACGCAGACTGATCAGCCGCAAGCGCTCCGAGGCAGACGGGCGCCAAGCCATCGTCTCGCTCACGACACGGGGCCGCGAGCGCTACCAATTCGTCGACACACGCTCGAAGGACGCGGTGTGCGCGCTGCTGGCGCCCCTGTCGCCGGCCGACCAGCATCGGCTGCTGTCGGCGATGGCAACGATCGAAACCCTGATCGGCGACGGCGCGGCACCGCGCGTTCCTTACATCATCCGGCCCAACAGGCCGGGCGACATCGGCTGGGTGGTATCGCGCCACGCTGCCCTCTATGCAGACGAGTACGGCTGGGACGAAACCTTCGAAGGCGCGGTCGCGGAGATCGCCAGCAACTACATCAAGAACTTCGACGCCAAGCGCGAGCGCTGCTGGATTGCCGAGCGAGAGGGCGAGATTGTCGGCTCGGTGTTTCTGGTCAAGGGCCCGGAGGAACGCACCGCTAAGCTGCGTCTTCTCTATGTCGAGCCCAGCGCGCGCGGGCTGGGCATCGGCGCGCGGCTGGTCGCGGAGTGCCGGCAGTTCGCGCGGGCAGCCGGCTACGAGCGCATCGTGCTTTGGACCAACAGCATTCTCGTGAGCGCACGCCGCATCTACGAGGCCGCGGGCTATCGTCTGGTGGGTTCGGAGCCGCACATGAGCTTCGGCCATGACCTCGTCGGCGAAACCTGGCAGCTCGACCTCGATCAGCCCGCAGGGGCCCAGCCCCGCGTCAGTCCTTCGGAAACGCAAGGCCCAAGTCGCGATAGCGCTCGGGATCGTCGCCCCACGCCTCGCGCACCTTGACGAACAGGAATAGGTGCACCGGCCGCTCCAGGATCCTCGACAGCTCCTTGCGCGCCTCCGTCGAGAGCAGCTTGATCATGCTGCCCCCCTTTCCCAGCACGATGCGCTTCTGGCTGTCGCGCTCGACGAAGATGGTCTGCTCGATGCGCACGCCGTTCTTCTGCTCCAGCCACGCCGTGGTCTCCACTGCGGCCTGATAGGGCAGTTCGTCATGCAGGCGGTCGTAGATCTTCTCGCGCATGATCTCGGCGGCCAGCACCCGCATGGGCGCATCCGAGACCTCGTCCTCCGGATAGTGCCACGGCCCCGGCGCGACCGAGCGGGCAAGATGGGCCTTCAGGTCGGCGACACCGTCGCCACTGAGCGCCGAGATCATGAACGTGGTGGCAAAGGCAACGCGGGCGTTGAGCTCGGCCGCCAGCTCCAGCAGCCGCTCCTTCTTCACCCGATCGATCTTGTTGAGCACCAGCAGCAGCGGCGCCTTGCCGCCCTGCAGCTTGCCGAGGATGCGCTCGACATCCTCGTCGATGCCCTTGGCAGCGTCGACCACCAACACCACCTGGTCGGCGTCCCCCGCCCCGCCCCAGGCCGCGTCCACCATCGCCCGGTCGAGACGGCGGCGTGGCGCGAAAATGCCGGGCGTATCAATGAATACGAGCTGGCTTGCACCCTCGATGGCGATGCCGCGCAGGGTCGCGCGTGTCGTCTGCACCTTGCGGCTTACGATGGCGACCTTGGTGCCCACCAGCGTGTTGACGAGCGTCGACTTGCCGGCGTTGGGCGCGCCGATCACCGCGATGAAGCCACAGCGCGTCTCGGGCCCACCTTCAGGCATCGGCGCCACGCTTCCAGACACCCTCGCGCGCGAGCAGCGCGGTTGCGGCGGCCTGCTCGGCGGCGCGTTTGCTGGCGCCCTCGCCACGCGCGGGCTTGCGGCCGCGAATGCGCACCTCGGCCGTGAAGCGCGGGGCATGGTCAGGCCCCTGGCGATCCACCTCCACGTATGCTGGCAGATCGAGGCCCTGGCCCTGCGCCCATTCCTGCAGCAGAGATTTCGCGTCGGCGGCTTCCGCCGGCGAGGCACCGACCCGCGAGCCCCAGAGCGCCCGCACGACCCGCCGAGCCGTGTCGTAACCGTCCTCCTGGAAGATCGCGCCCAGCAGGGCCTCGCAAGCATCGGCGAGAATTGTCTCCTTGGCGCGGCCGCCGCTGTCGGCCTCCGCCTCGCTCAGAACCAGGAACGGCCCGAGGTCGAGCTCGCGGGCCACCGCCGCGCAGGTGCCGCCGCGCACGAGCCTGTTGTAGAGCTTCGCCAGGTCGCCTTCATTGGCGCTCGGGTAGACCTCGCACAGCAGCTCGGCAATGGCGAGCCCCAGGACGCGGTCGCCCAGAAACTCGAGCCGCTCGTTGTCGCGGCGCTTGCCCGAGGCCTGGCGGACGCTGGCGTGGGTGAGCGCCTTCTTGAGAAGGTCGCGGCTTCTGAAATGGTAGCCGACGCGGGCCTCGAGCTCCTTGAACTTGCGAGCCGGCGCCACAGCAGTCTCACCGCACGAGGCTGAAGATCCGGCGCCAGCGGATGTCGAAGGGCCAGGTCCAGGGGCTGGTGAGCCGGAAGGCCTGCGGATCATCAACGGCAGCGGAGAAGAAAATGATCTCAGCACGCCCCACCAGGTTCTCGTAGGGCACAAAACCCACGCCGTAGCGCTGCGACTGCTCGCGGCTGTCGGTGGAATTGTCGCGGTTGTCGCCCATCATGAAGTAGTGGCCGGGCGGCACGACATAGGGGCCGACGTTGTCGAAACGACCGTCTGGCTCGGCGTCGAGCACGTAATACGAAACTCCGTTCGGCAGTGTCTCCTTGTAGCGGGGGATGGGCCGGCCATCTTCCTCCGGGCCCCCATAGTCGCCCGTGCGCACCCGGGGCACCGCCTGGCCGTTGATGTAGACGATCCCGTTGCGCACGTAGATCTCGTCGCCGGGCAACCCGATGATGCGTTTGATGAAATCGGTGGCGTTGTCGCGCGGGAGCTTGAAGACGACCACGTCGCCGCGCTTGGGCGCGGCACCGAAGATCCGCCCATTGAAAGGGATGAGGGCCAAGGGGAAGGAATAGCGGCTGTATCCATAGGACAGCTTCGATACGAACAAGTAATCACCGACCAGAAGGGTTTCCTTCATGGAGCCCGACGGAATATTGAAGGGCTGATAAAAGAAAATGCGCACAATGAATGCCAGGATCAGCGCGTGCACGATGATCTTGACGGTCTCGCGCCAGCCGCTGTCCCCCACTTTGCGGGCCTCGGAATCCACGCTCATGTCTCTCTTTCCGCTGTTTCCTTGCCGCCCGCCTGAGGGTCCGGCCCCGACCCGAGCCCCCGTATAGCGGGTTAGCGAACGTCCGGCAATTCACGCAAAATTGCCCCTCAGGTGGCATCTGGCTCAGCATCCTCGACCGCAATGCCCGAGATCAGGACAACTGCTTGCGCCAGGGGAAAATCATCCGTCAATGTGACATGAACCCGGGGCTCGAGCCCCTGCGGCGTTATGCGCCTGAGCTGCGCTGCGGCGCCCCCCGTGAGCACCATGGTTGGACGACCGGACCCCAGATTGACAACGCCCATGTCCTTCCAGAAGACACCGTTGCGCAATCCCGTCCCCAGGGCCTTTGCACAGGCCTCCTTTGCCGCAAACCGCTTGGCGTAGGATGCAGAGCGCCCCGCCCTTCCGTCGGACCTGGCGCGCTCAGCTTCCGTGAAAACGCGATTCAAGAAGCGCTCGCCGTAGCGCTCGATCGTCTTCTCGATGCGGCGGATATCGATGATGTCGTTACCGATCCCCACGATCATGGCGAAGCGCCCCCCGGCCGGCTCGCGTTCCCCTCGCGCGCCTCGTCCATAAGCACGCGCATGCGCGCGATCGCCGGCCCGAGGCCGCTGAAGATCGCCTCGCCGATCAGGAAATGGCCGATGTTGACCTCGATGATATCGGCGATGCGGGCCACTGCGCCAACCGTATTGAAGGTGAGACCGTGGCCCGCGTGCACCTCCAGCCCGGCGGTCGCTGCGCTGCGGGCGCCGCTCTCCAGCCTGGACAGCTCGCGCGCAAGGCCGGCGGCGTCGTCGGCAAGCGCGCGCTCGCAGTAGGCACCCGTGTGCAGCTCCACCACCTGCGCGCCGATGCGAGCGGAGGCCTCGATCGCCCTCGCATCGGGCACGATGAAGAGCGACACGCGGATGCCGGCACCTCGCAGCGCTTCGACGTAGTGGCGCAGGTGGTTCTCGCCGCGCACGACGTCGAGGCCACCCTCCGTGGTCTTTTCCTCGCGCTTTTCGGGCACGAGGCAGCAAGCATGCGGCACGTGGCGCAGCGCGATCGCCAGCATCTCGTCGGTCGCGGCCATTTCCAGGTTGAGCGGCCGCGTCAATTCCCCCTTCAGCCGGGCGATATCGGCGTCCGATATGTGGCGGCGATCCTCGCGCAGGTGCGCGGTGATGCCATCGGCACCCGCCTCGACGGCAAGATGTGCCGCGCGAAGCGGATCGGGATGACGGCCGCCGCGCGCATTGCGGATGGTGGCAACGTGATCGATGTTGACGCCGAGGCGCAGATGCGCGGGGCCGACAGTTCGTTTCGTCTTGGACGCCATGGAATCCTACCCGAAACCCGGAACGGGGATCTTACGGACAATTGCGGCACCATCGGTCGGCCTCAAGCAAACGCCCTCTCCACCTTGCTGACGACGGCCTTGCCCTTGAGGCCCGCAATGATCTGGCTGAGATGGTCGAGGTCCCACACCTCGACCTCGATCGCCATCTCCGTGAAGTCGGGCGCGCGGCGCACCATGCGCAGGTTGTCGATGTTGCCGTCAGCCTCGCCGATCAGCTGTGCGATCTGCGCGAGCGTCCCGGGCTCATTCAGGGCGGTAACGGACAGCTTGGCCGGAAACCGCTCCGGATTGTCTGGATCGATGTCCCAGGTCACGTCGATCCAGCGCTCTTGCTCGTAGTCCTTCAGCTTCGGGGAATCGATCTGGAAGATGCGGATGCCCTCCCCCTCCGTCAGCACGCCGACGATGCGATCGCCTGGCACCGCGCCGCTCTCCTCGAAGGTCACCGGCACGTCGCCGCGCACGCCGCGAATGGGCAGCACCTGCTGCACCGGCTTGTCCTTTCCGCTACCCGGCCAGCGAAACTTCAGGCCAATTCCCTTGGCAATGTTGAACCAGCCTTCCTCGCCCTGGCCGCGCTGGCTCCCGCCGGGCTTGCGGCGAGCGGGAACATACTTGGCAAGATCGGCCTCCGGTACCACCGCGCGCACGACGTCGTTGACCGGCAGCTCGCCCCGGCCGACGGCCGCAAACACTTCCTCAATCGATTTTTGCGTGAGGCGATGCAGCCCTTTCTTGAGCTTGTCGTCCGCAAATTCCTGTTTGACCCGACGGAACGCAGACGCCAGCAGTCGCCGGCCCAGCTCGGAATACTGCTTCCTGAGCGCCTCGCGCGCCGCGCGGCGAATGGATGATCTTGCCTTGCCGGTAACCGCCACACGCTCCCATGCCGCGGGAGGGGTCTGCCCCTTGGCGACCAGCACCTGCACCTCATCGCCGTTTCTGAGCTGCGTGGTGAGCGGCATCTGCCGACCGTTGATGACGGCGCCCGTGCAGGAATTGCCGATATCGGTGTGCACCGCGTAAGCGAAGTCGATGGGCGTCGCGCCGCGCGGCAGCGCGATCAGCCGCCCTTTGGGAGTGAAGCAGAAGACCTGGTCCTGGAACAGCTCGAGCTTGGTGTGCTCCAGGAACTCCTCGGGGTTGTCGCCTTCGAGCAGCGTGTCGACCAGGCGGCGCAGCCAGATGTAGGGGTTCTCCTTCACGATCGCGCCAGCCGTGGGGACACCGCCCCCGTTCAGGCTGGCACCCCCCCTGACTGCTTCCACGCCGTCTTTGTAGAGGGCGTGTGCCGCCACGCCGTATTCGGCGATGTTGTGCATCTCCGCGGTGCGGATCTGCAGCTCGACGCGCTGATGGCGCGGGCCGACGATAGTGGTGTGGATCGATTGGTAGTTGTTCTGCTTGGGCGTCGACAGGTAGTCCTTGAACCTTCCCGGCACCGCCCGCCAGGCGGTGTGGATCACGCCCAGCGCGCGATAGCAGGCGTCGACATTGGGAACAACCACCCTGAAACCGTAGATGTCGGACAGCTGCTCCAGCGAAATCTGGCGGTTCTGCATCTTGCGCCAGATGGAGAAGGGCTTCTTCTCCCGGCCGTGCACCTCG